>NZ_CDRVEU010000002.1:0-704163 GCF_977070315.1 Plantibacter cousiniae (nom. nud.)
ACCGGAAAAGCTGACAACCGTCGTCCCGGACATTTTGTAGGGAGACATGGGGATTCCTCGCCGGGGTGGCGTGAGTCATTGAAGTGAGAAGGGGGTTCCGGTTTAAGCGGCCGGTACCGAGTCGCGAAACACGTCCATTTGCGCAGCGCCATCCAGCCAGGCCGCGTCGATGCGAGCACGGGCCAGCGCCGCATACTCTGGGTTCAACTCGCAGATGATCGACCGGCGACCTTCCTGCATTGAAACCAGCGACGTAGTACCGGCACCGCCGAATGGGTCCAGCACCACGCCGCCGCGCGGTGCACCGGCCAAGATGCAGGGCCTGATCAGGTCGGGTGGGAAGGTAGCGAAGTGGGCGCCCTTATAACCCACAGTGGGAACTGACCAGACGGAGCGCTTGTTCCGTACATCCAGTGGGTAATCGCTGTCATCCCGATCAGGTCTATGGGTCCCGACTGTTTGTCCGGGAATTGCCTGCTCCCGCTTCGAGTATTCCCGCTTGAAGCTGTCCCGCCTGCTGCGCACTGCTTTCATCGGCCCATTGGTTTTGCCTGGTACTCGATCACTTCCCGCTTGATCTTCAACGTTCTGAGCTAGGCGGGCGATAGAGCTTGCTGCCACCGGTTCCTTTATGGCGTCCTGGTCGTAGAAGTACTGCCTCGATTTGCTGAGCAGGAACAGGTATTCGTGAGCTTTCGTGCAACGGTCGCGCGTCGACTCCGGCATAGGGTTTGGCTTGTGCCAGATGATGTCCTGCCGCAGATACCAGCCGTCGTCCTGCAGCGCGAAGGCTAGGCGCCAGGGCATGCCCATCAAGTCTTTCGGCTTGTACTCGGCATGTGTTGTCGCTTTCGACTTGCGCTGGCTCGCCATTACCTGGCGCTGGCTGATCGTCGAGACACCGACGCCCATGTCGTCTCGGCCATGCGCGCCCCAGCTACCGGCGTAGCTATCTCCCATGTTCACCCAGATCGTGCCGTCAGCACGAAGTACCCGGCGAACTTCGCGGAACACGTCTACCAGGCGGGCGATGAACTCGGCCGGGGTTTCCTCAAGGCCTATCTGGCCTTCTACGCCATAGTCACGCAGACCGTAGTAGGGCGGGCTGGTCACGCACGTATGCACGCTTTCATCTGGCAGCGTGCGCATCATGTCGATGCAGTCGCCTACCAGTATCTGGTGGAGCTGGCTCATATCGAATTCCAGGCATGCGCCTGCCGAGGCGTTCAGCGCAATAGGTGAGTTAAGTGATTTGAGCTACGCTTCTGCGCTCACATCGAGGAATAGTCATGAGCGAAGATCGTGTAGAGGCGCTTGAACTGGCGCTGAAATACTTGGTTATTGTGATGAGAGAGCGCGGCGTCGATCTGAAACAAGTGAACGGCGCCGTGGCAGAAAGGCTGTTGCAGTCGCCAGAGCGAAAGTATCTGGCGGCTCAGGCAGTTCTCGCTATTGAGGCGGCCGCCGCTGGCGCAGACGACACATAGCAGATCAGGCCAAACTCTGCGGCCACCTCGAATATCTGATTGAACGCGAGTCCGTCATCCTCAAGCGAATCGCCGTGCTCTGCGTCAAATCCCCATACCAACTTTCGGAGTGATTCACACCCGAGGCAAAGCTTGGCCGCGTAGAAATCACCATCCCACTTGCCAGCAAACCCGACATACCGCTCCTTTGGGGCGATGGGGCGGCAACAACTATCGCAGCGCTGATGCTTTCTCGCAGTCGTTACACGCTGAACTTCAAATGAATCGGTCATAGATCGCTCCATGCATGCGCCGCCCTCCGTGTCCGGTGGTGGCAAATTGGTTGGGGGTGAGCTATAGATGATCACCGGCATGGAGCCGGATAAAGGGGCGATAGATGACCGTTGTTAAGTTCGACCAAATCAAAAGCGTTAACTTAGATAATGTTCGTCAGATTCTCGTGATCGACGAAGCCAATAAATTTCATGGGCCGCTAGAGATATGGGCTGTTCGTACCTTGGGAGCGTTGGTTAGTTCTGACTCTTCGGGTACTACTGAGCGCCGAGAACAACTGCTGGTTGAAGTCGATGGAGAGGTGACGCCGGAGAAGCTCGCGGCAATAATGAAAATCTTAAAGGCGCGCGAGACTCCACCGGCTGATAATGGATTTATCTCAATTCATCAATGGGAGAAATGGGGTTTTCGAGCGGATATTTACCCCGGATAAGCTGGTATTTTGTTCGATACCCCTACGTGGTGCGGCTAAGCGATCAATTAGGACTGAACGTGCCTAATGCCAGCTTGGCTGCTTCGCCGACTTTAGCATCTAGAACCGATTTGAACTCTTGCGCGATCTCTTCGCGCTGCACGTCCTCGCCGACCCAGCGCAGTTTCAGCACCGGCTGTGCGCCGCTGGTGATAACCGAGATTCGTAGGATGATCTCGCGCATCTGAAGGCCTTCAAACGGCACGGCCGAGAAGATCAGCGAAGTGGGCAATGTTTCCTTGCTGGTTGCCTCGATGGCATCCATTGCGCTGCGGCTGGCGCGTGTCTCGCTGACGGTGTGATCGCTTTCCGAAGATGCCTTAACCGTGATGGTTCGCACGGCGGCGATGGCCTTGGCTAGAGGGATGTTCTGCAGCTCATCACCGACCGCCGACAGCGTGCTGTGCCAGTCTTCAATCCAGTCGCTCATATCCTTCTGCGACATGGCCCGGCCACTGATCGCCTGCACGGCCTGATAGGCAGCGGTAGGCTTGAGCTTCAGCACGGCGCGATCATCTGCATGGCCCGGCACTTCCTCGTTGCCCAGGTTGAACAGCACCGAACAGGTCATTTCGTCCTGATTGATGAAGCCTTTTGCGTCGGCGACTGCCCGGTCGGAAACGTATTTGGCGAAGTCCGCCAGGGAGTTGGTGGAGAACGTGCCACGGAAGCGGCTGCGGCCTGCGCCGAATTGCTCAAGGTTCACGATCTTCGCGCCTTCGGGCAGCACGATGGTTGGCGTGACGGTGTTCAGCTCTTTGCCGTCTGCGATCAGCGCGGTGTCAGTGATCAGTTGAATTGCTTCTTTCGTGAGGGACATTTGTCAGCTCTCTTTGAGGATGAAGGGTTGTTGCGATTGATCAGGTGCGAGGCTTGACCGGTGCTTGGTCGCGTTCGAACAGCTGGCCAGGGTGCGGAGCTTCAGCGAACAGCGTTACTTGGCCGCCGGTGCCGACGTTCATCGGTGTATCAAGTGCGGTGTTCTCGCTCCGGGTACCGCGCTTGGTCGGCACCTTGTAGTCGAGCTTGTGTTTGATTTTCACCATGTGGGAATCGCCGATCTGGCTCATATCCAGGGTGATGACCAGCTTCCCGGCCTTGCCATGCTCGACAACGCCCGAGGCGACTTCGGAAATTGCGTAACCGATCTGGCTGGCGAAAGCGCCGCCATTCAGCTCGTTCAGAAATTCGGTTGTATCGGTAGGGGTGGACATGGGGTTTTCTCCGGGGGCTTGATTCCACTGGGTGGGATGTTGAGTTGAAGAGGGCGGCGGCGATGGTTGGCGCGGGACTGCAAACGCCTCATTTCGGGCTTGGCCCTTGCAGCGGGTAGTCGATGTTGAATTCACGAATCAGCCGATTGATCATCGTGTTACTCAGTCCGAGCTCGACGACGGCGGCCTTCTGCGATATGCCTCGGTCGCGGGCGGCTTTGATCCGAACCACGTTCAATGCGTCAGCCGCCGGATCATGTTGATAAGGAATGAGGTTCGACGCCGGGCTGAACGCTTTGTATTCGAAGCCGTGCACGCGGGCCATTTTCCGAAGCCTGTAGATGCTCAGGCCGGTTTCGCGCATGACATCGGTGATCGTCATCGTCTCGGCAAGCCTGCGGACGACTTCCACCTGCTCGGCGCGGGCGTGGCACCTGTCTTGAATAGCGTCTTTCGGCGCCGCTGCGCGGAGAGCTTCCTTGGTTCGGTGCTTAGGTGCTGGCGGGCGAACGGGCGCAGGAGTCATCCGCCCGTACTGCTTTGGCTTGGGCTTCGACGGAAAGCCTTTTTTTGTTTCGATCACGCCGCCGCGCTTGAGGAATGCAGCCACCTCAGCTTCGAGGGCGGCGGACCGCTTTTTGTTGCGCTGAATCGTGCTCAGCTCTGGACTGATCATCAGCTGGCACCGTAAAGGGCGAACAACGCGAGGCCGGTGGCGATCACAGCAGTCCAGCGCAGCATGTGAGTGGCGAACGACCGTTGACGTACAGGCTGGGTTTCCAGTTGATCAGCGGCCTTGCAAGCCGCGCTGTGCCCGCGATGCACGCCGCGCACATTGCCGGTCGAGCGCTCGACGATGCCGAACTCGTTATTGCCGTTCGGCACGACCGTGAAGCGCGGCAGACCTGCCGGGTTCTTGCGGCCGACCTTGTCGTAAAACTCGGCAGTGGAAAGGTTGCAGCGCTGGCGCAGGCCTTCGAGGATTGCACGACGCTGGCTGATTGTCTGATGCATATGAGGCTCCTTAACCGCATTGGCCAGATGCCAGGCACGGGTGACCAAACCCTGCCGTGAGACTGGCCTGGCACCTGCCGATGCGGTCGTTTGATTTAGGGGGGAGGGTGATGCAGGGGGCCGATTTAACGGTTTGAACTCATCCGCATCGGAGATTGATCGGAACACCAGGGCGCTACCCCTGCTTGATTCCCGCCGCGTTTCAGGTATTGGCCGACAGATTCGGCTCAGGACTTTTCCGGGGCTTTGCGATCCTAGCGCTGCAGCCCGCTTGGGCACGCTCCGATCAATCTCCGATGCGGACTGGTCTGCGTTGAAGCGTTCCAGGCGATCGGGAAGGTCTCCAACCTTCAGACGGGGACTCTGATTATTTATATTGCCGTAGGCCCGCGAAGCGGCAATTTCTGTCTGGCTTTCGCCATGTTCCTTGGTGCAGCTATCAGCAGATCGCCGCCACTGGCCGAAGCTTGTCCGAACCCTTACGGCTGATCTTCTGTTCGTACCCGCCCCGGCGTGACTCGGGGGCTCTGCGCTCGCGCCTCATCGATTCGTCGCCCAGCACTGCGTGCAGAACGATCACCGACATGAGCAACAGGCAGAGCGGGGAAATGATCTGGCGGCGCATGGCCTCCGCGATCATCGCTGTCTGGCGATTCACGCCGAGCTTGAACATGGCGACCGACAGCCGCTTAACGACCGTGCCCGGCGCGATGCCGAACGTGCGGGCGATTTCCTTGGCTGTGCAGCCTTGGGCGGCTGACAACAAAAACTGCAACTCTCGCGGCGCAAGACCACGGCCGAGGTGGCCTCTCCATGCCCCACATACGATGGTGGTGTCCATTACGTTTTACTCGGTGGTTGTCATCCCAAAGCACCCGGCAAGCCAGTTGCTTTGGTGATGATGTGCACCGCGACCCGCTACTGGCGTCGGTCGCGGCTTGCTGCGTTAGCGATGTTGGTCAGTTGCCCGCTGTTGATTGCAGGGCTAACCGGTCGTTTTCATAGGTTGGCGGTGAGCTTCCTCCCCAGGGCGTCAATCAACATCTGTATCTGTTCGCCGTGGATCACAGGTCCCTACAACATGCACGCTGCAGCTCGTTTGCCCGGTTAGGTGGGCAGGGTGCATGAGGTCCGGCACCCCTCATAACCAAGGCTCGGGGTGCTAATTCAGTTATTACTTTGGTGATGCGGTACAGCGGGTGATTCCGTTCTCTGTAAAGAGCTTCGTCCAGTCGGTCCCGTTATCCGGGGCTGGGAGACCACTTCGCTGATCCCGTGCTATCTGGCTGCTTCACCAGTCTTGTGTCGCTGCGGTTAATCGCTGCGGTAGGCAGAATATGAACCATAAGTTCATATTGGGTCAAGTACCAAAAGTACATAATTTTCATGTGGGCGCAAAAAAACCGCTTGGTGGCGGGCCCTGAGGATTAAGGGCTCTCTGTTACAATCTACCCACTCAAATTTTGGAGCTGGAAATGAAACGGATTATCGCCTTGTCTGTGTTCGCTTTTGCCCTTGGCGGATGCGCCTCTGGGGCTGTATGGAAAGCCACTGGCAGCACTGACGAATTCACAGACAAGACCACCATGATGGTGACAACCGGGGACTTTTCTGCAGGTAGCAGCATCATTACAAGCACGCTGAAATTCTATCCGGTCGTGCGAAAAGAGGGCGGGCAGGTATATGTAGGTGTCATGTCTGGCGGTAGGTTCAAGATCCCGGTAGGCACAGTGCAGCTGCGGATAGATCAAAACGAAGCATGGACTATCACGCCCCAGGAGACGCCAGTTAGCCTAATGCCTGCTGCACCGCAGTATGTTCTGAACCTGCCCCCCGAACAGGCTGCCATCGTTAAAAACGCACAAGAGCAGGCCATGATCAATGCCACACAGATGATGAGCCCATACACCATCGCGGGCGGTGATAAGGCCAAGAAGATTCTCAAGCAGATGCTTGCTGGGAAGGTTCTCAAGTACCGAACTGTAGGAATTAATCAGGCGGCGTCGACAACTGGCGAGGTCGCGCTCGATCCTTCTCTGGCCGAATCGCTAAGGCTGGCAGGGATAGACGCGGCGTCGCTGTAGTTGTGGCAGCAAAGTCCGCTCAGTGGTGAGCAAGGTCAGATCAGTAAGGGGTGTCACGCGGTGCCAGGAGTGTGTTGGGCATAACGCCAGCACTATCCGATTCTCGACTACACTCGGCCCAACGTAGGCCTCAGGAATTCTCCTGGCTTGCAACCAGGATGGACCGAATGAATTCCCCAATGGACCTGAGGCCTTGCATAGAGGCAGCGTTTTTGCCGTTGAAGTGCGTGTGCGTGATCGCACCTGACGCGTCAATGACGATCCAGGTGTTCGACACGAGCAGCGAGGCGGAGGGGTTCACAGTCACAGGCATCGATACTGCGGCACTGGTGACGATCCGGGACATCGTCGGGCTTGTACTTGAGGTGAAAGGGGAGATGAGGCTGAGGCGGCTGGCGTCTGATCGGCAGCAGAGGGCGTGCAAGGGGTAGAACGAAAAAGCCCGGCGCTGGGGCCGGGCTTTAGCTACGCTATCTCAGCCGAGGCGGGAATGCCCTCCTTAATGAGGCTCACCATACTTGCTCGATCTTCTTCTGCGCTGATAACGCGAACCTCTGGAAATGCACTCAACTCCGTCGAAACCTCTTTATAAGCCTTAAACAGCTTCGGCTTGCCAGCGATTGGAGGGCCTGCGACAAACAAAGTATCAGGCGGCAGTTGGCCCTTTGCACTCAAACGTCGCACTCTTGATATCCATGCATCACCGTGCTCATAAATTTTTCCGGATTCTTCGTGGCCGAGGTGCAATGGTTTGATTGCCTGCACAGGCTTGCCGCCTTGAATGAGTACAAAGGGAAATTTAACTGGATAATCCGCTGAGCCCAGCTTTCGGTCCACGTAATGTTGTTTCAGATTAACGTCAGCCAAAAGCCTGCCTAACTGCTTCTCGAGAGCTACTTCTTGGTACTCTTTTGTTGCAAAGCTATGCTTCACATAGTGGTCAAATAAAGCTTTCAGCGCTTGGTCTGAAGTTGCCGCAACCACTGATCCTGGCTCACTGAATCGCATCATCGTTTCCCGTGGATGCACCAGGTGACTGAACGTTGCTGCGAGAGCCTGACGATCGGACCTGTGATTTGTGAAAAATCCACTGAGCCTGGCAAGCTCAGCGTGCACTTCCTTCCGCGCCCTGATAAAAATCTTTGCGTCAAGGCTCGGGAAAAATGTCGTTACGCGCTGGCGCTTTGTCTCTACAGCGAAACGAAAATCACCATTATTTGCAAATAAAACTATCCCAATATTTACAAACTCACCCGTCTCTGGGTAAGGGAGAAACCTCAAAATCGAGTAGTTACATATGATTCTCATAGGGCCCCCCAGAATCGCTCTTCCTTGAACATCTGCAGAATTTCTAGCCGACTTGCTAGCGTTGGCTCTGTCAGGTCGACGAGGTCTGCATCCCTGTAGAGCCAGTCATCCGTCAAAAAGGCGATGATCGTATCCCAGTTCGACAGTGCCTTGCTTAAAATCTCAGTGTATTCCTGACGAACGAGGTAGTCCCTAAAATCTTTGCGACAATCGCAAAATACGTGCTCTTCAAGAAATTCTTTTGGATTGAATGAGTTATGAAAGGCCATATTGTGATCTATGACAGCCAGCTCGCCACGACTGTCCAAAATTAGGTTTACGTTCCCACCCATTGGCCCGAGAATTCGGTCACCGTTTTGCACCCACCAATCAAAAAGCAGAACCTTCCTCATAAGGTCCCTTGGGGTGGATTTCAGATGAGCTATGCTGAAATCTACAGCGCTTTCGACCGCTTGCGATGCAAAAGCCAATCCTCCTTCTAGATCTGACACGTTCGGAACCACGCTGAAATCGATCAGGTCTTGTGGTACGACCATCTTTTTCCATGGCGGAATGGGCAGCCCGAGAAATTTGCCTAGTTCTGCGCTGAGCAGTTCGGATATGAGCGCCGGACCACCTGATTTGGAAACCCCTTTTACAAAGTATGTTTCCCCATCGTCTGCACGAATAATGAAGGGCTTGATGGATATTCCCTGATGGCTTTGGCGAACAATTTCTACAGCTGTTACTAAGTCCGACATAGCCGCACTGTCCCTGAGCTAAATTTAAAGGCGAAACCTTCTCAGCCTTGCGGCTGTGTTTGCTTTCGGATAATGATCCCCGCTTTCACCTCGTCCACATACCGAGCCAGCTTGTCCTCGCCAGCATGGAAAACCGTGATCATCTTGAATATGGCTTGGGCATCAGCCTCTTTGCCCATCAGGCTCAATCGTTCCGCGATCCGCATCAGCTCAACGGCTGACCATTTGAAGTCGGAAGCGAGGCCCTGCAGGTCGCGCGCCAGATTTTGGTTCGGTTTTGTCAGTCCCATGCCTAATACCCCTAACAATTCCCGCCGCCAAGTTATCCAGACCCGTCACGCAAATTTCGTCAGCGACCTGACAACAACCCCAATAATCCTGCAGTCATCCGAGCACTGCACCGTCGGATAGGCCGAGTTCAGCGGCTTCAGGTATCTGACGCCGCCGTCCTCTACCAGCTTCTTGAACGTCGCCTCGTTGCTGCCGGCCAGCTTCGCGATCACCAGCTTGCCTGGGCGCACGTCTGCGTGGGTATCCACAAGGATCTGCGAGCCCTCTGGAATAGAAGGGGCAGTAGGAGCCGTCATAGAGTCCCCTTTGACCTCCAGCCAGAAAGCTGGGCCCTTGGCCTGGTAGTCAGATACGTCGTATTCATCAGCAGCACCTGGCGCGTAAGGCTCAACCGCTTCCGACCATCCGCCGGCAGCGACCCAGCTCACTACGGGGTAGCGGTACATCTGCGCAGGCTGATGAATCATGGCGACGTTTGACGGCTCGCTGGCAGCTGCTTTGCGATCGACTGAAGCCTCATCAGCACCGTTTTGAAGCCAGCCAAGGGGCGTATTCAACCCCTCAGACAGCGCCCTCATCTTTGCAGGGCCTGGAATCGCCTCTCCGTTCAGCCATTTACTGGCCGCTTTAGGCGTGACCCCTGTCATTTTTGAAAGGCGTACACCCGCGCCCCACGTTTCGACGTGGTTATCTGCCAGCGCTTTCTTTAAGCGAGCCGCAAAAGCAGCTCTTAAATCTTCTATCTGAACCATAGGTTCAGTTTTGCACGCGCTTGCATGTACTTTCAGTTCCGACATAATATGTACTGTAAGTTCATATTTGACCCGGAGGCCACATGAGCCCGCTAAAGAAATCGATTGATGACGCCGGCGGCGTTCCGTTGGTGGCCTTGGCTTGCGGGAAGACCCCGCGTGCCGTTTACAAATGGCTCACCGCCGAATGCCTGCCACGTACCGAGTACACCGGCGAAACGCGTTACGCCGAGCGAATCTCAGCGCTCGCAGCGGCTAGAGGAAAGCCTTTTGAGGCCGCTTGGCTTCTCGCCGAAGCGCATCCGAACAAGTCAGCGGCGTGACGGCAATTATCCGCGCAGGCGGGAAGGGCAGGTAGTACAGCGGATGGGCTGTTGATTCATCCAGTACCAAATTTCAGGCAAAAAAAAGCCGGTGGCTAGACCGGCTTCTTCAACAACAAACAACGTGAGGTAGCTGGATTATGCACACCACACCAGGCCCATGCAAGACCGGCCATGATGCCGCCCCCGGATATGGCGAGCACCAAGCCCTGACGCGTAAGTTAATGTCGTCGCGTGAAATTGCAGAACTGACGGGCAAGCAGCACAAGAACGTGAAACGCGACGTCGCCGCCATGCTCGCAGAGTTGAAAATAGGTGCGCTCAATTTTGAGCACACCTATCTGGACGGTCAGAACCGTAAGCAGACCGAGTACCTCCTTGATCGCGAGCACACTGATTGCTTGCTCACCGGGTACAGCGCCGAGCTGCGAATGAAGGTGATCTTGCGCTGGCGGGAGTTGGAGGGTCAGCTGATCGGACGACTGCGTATACCGACTTCATTCGCCGAAGCTCTGCGGCTCGCTGCCGACCAGGTCGAACAGAACCGGAAATTGCAATTCGTCATCGACAAACAGGCCCCGAAGGTCGCAGCCATCAATCGCCTGGCCAGCGCCGGCGGTGCCATCTGCATCACCGATGCTGCCAAGCAGCTGCAACTTGCCCCGTCAGTGCTGTTTGCGTGGCTGCACCAGCACCGATGGATATTCCGGCGAAGTGGCTCTGGTCGGTGGACTGCTTACCAACCCCGCATCACAACTGGCTTGATGGTGCACAAGATCACTGCGCTCAAGCCCGATCCAGAAACAGGCGCAGACCGCGCTGCATTTGATCCTCTCATCACAACCAAAGGCTTGGCATTGCTGGCTGAACAAAATATTGGAGCGTCTTCGTGAGCGTTCAGGCAATGGCGTGGGCGCTACAAATCCCGCGCACAACTCTTTCCGATTCAAGCGCCCGGCACGTGCTGCTGTGCCTGGCGAACTACGCCGGTACTGACGGACGCGGGGCGTTCCCTTCGGCCACGACCCTGAGTGAAGACACTGGCCTTTCCGAGCGCACCGTTCGATCCAAGCTTGAGCTATTGCGGGCGTCTGAACTGATCGTTCCAGGCAATCAGGCGCTGGCCGCCGTGTACATCGAACGTCATGACCGACGCCCAGTCGTCTATGACTTGCCGATAAAGCGGGGTGCAAATCCTGCACCCCGCACTGAACGGGGTGCAGATGACGGCACGGGGTGCAAATTACAGCAGAACGGGGTGCAGAATTCGGCAGAACGGGGTGCGAAATCTGCACCCAATACGTCACTTAACCATCAATTAACCGAACAGCGGCCGCGCGAGATTTCGGCCGTAATCGATGAGCAGGACAAGCAGGCCCTGGAGTCGACCGATGATCGCAAGCGCTTCGCCATGTTCGCCGACTGGACACCGGATAGCCGCTACCTGATCGCCCAGGCTCAGATCGCTGGCGTGAAGCCTACCGATATCTCTGACGCGCTGATCCGAAGCTTCATCGGCTGGTTTGTGGCCAAGCAGAACGCCGTGGACACGTCCGCCGGTTGGTGTAACCGCTTGGTGGGCTGGTACGTGAAAGAACGCGCCAAGGGGAATTTGCCGGAGTCGGAGGAAGGTGCCGACGCAAACGGTGACTGGACGTCGAAGGGGGTGATCCTGTGAACGGTCCTGTACGCGCTGGATATCTTGTCGAGAAACGCAAGACGGACCCGACCTACAGCGGAGTACCCGCCGTTGCGGTCGAGATCGACCCGGCTACCCGCAAGGTGATCGACGAATTGTTTCTGAGGCTTCGAGGCGCTTGCGGCGCATGGCGGCAATCCTGGCCGACCAAAGAGGTGATGAACGCCGCGAAACTGGAGTGGCTGGCAGAGTTCATGCGCTCCGGGATCAACTCAATGGATCAGCTGCGCCACGGCATGCGCATGGTCAGCGCGAGCAAATCGGCATTCGTGCCCGCGCCGGGCGTGTTCGTTAGCTGGTGTTTTGCTCCGGAAGGTCTTGGCCTACCCTGCGTTGAGATCGCGTATTCCCAAGCTCTGCGCAACTCGCACCCAGGCATGGAAGGGCGCGGTAAGTGGTTTCATCCGGCGATCTACCACGCAACGGCTGCCGCTGGATTTATGAGCTTGCAGACTCTTCCTCGCGAGCTGGGCATTGCCCGGTTTGAGCAAAAGTATTCGGAGCAGTGCCGCAAGATTTGGCGGGGCGAAGAGTTGCCGCCTGTACCGGTTGCGCAACTTGCAGCGCCGGGCAAATCAATCACCCCCGAGGTGGGGAACCAAGCATTGGCCGAACTCCGCGCCAGGCGCAGCGGAGACACGCAATGAGCAAACTCACCAACGCAGCTCGGGACCGCGAATGCCAGATCCGTTACCCAGGCTGCTCGAGCGAATGCTCGACCACGGTGCTGGCCCATTACCGGCTCGCCGGGACTTGCGGTATTGGCATCAAGCCAAACGATCTGCAGGCCGCCTGGGCGTGTGCGTACTGCCATGACATCGCCGATGGCCGCCTGCGCGCTCCGGCGGTGCTGAGCCGTAACGAAGTCCGCCTGTTCCACGCCGAGGGGGTCATGCGTACTCAGGACGCGCTAATTCGTGAAGGGAAGGTGAAGCCATGAACCGCGCAAACCCAGCTCAACTGCGCCAGACGCTGGAAGTGGCCCGCGCCTTCACCAAGGCCGGCATCCGATTCGTATGCATGCCAGTGGTAGACGAGTCCGACGGCATGAACCTGAACAGTCAGGCCCAGCAGCGCCTTGAGCGCATGAACTTGATCGCGGAATCAGCGGAGAGACTGGCATGAGCGAATTCGTAGAAGTGAAGATACAAGACCTAACCGGTGCGGCTTTGGACTGGGCTGTGGCGAAAGCCGAGATTTCGCCAATGGAAATGCCTCCAAAAGACCGAGTCTGGAGTAAGTATTGCGCGACCTACTCGCCATCCACCGACTGGAGCCAGGGCGGGCCGCTGATCGAGAAGTACGCCGTTACCTTGACACCCTTTGCCATCAGCTTCGGTGGCTCACCGTCGTATTGGCTTGTTCAGCCCTGGGATCAGCACTGCCTTCCTGTGGACGGCCCAACACCACTCATCGCGGCCTGCCGCGCCATCGCCGCCTCGGTACTTGGGGAAACCGTAAGCGTGCCGAGGGAGCTGCTGTCATGAGTAAAACAACATTCTCAGGCATGGACATAAAGTTGATTCGATCCGACATCCTCCCGGCACGAACCATGGTTGTAAGCCCCGACCTTTACGACCAAATAGCAAACAACGGGGAGGCTGCGAATAAAGCGCATGCAGAGTTTCTGGCCAAGACCGAAGACTTTGCTCGGTTGGTGAAGGCGGCGAAGGCGGTGAAGCCATGAAGCCCGCCGAAATGACGTTGTTCAAACCGAAGCGCGCTCGCGCCAAGTCCGTCGACCGTGAAGGCTTGGAGCAGGCCGCGTTGCTGCGCGAGCTCAAGCTGCGTATGCCCTTGGTGGCGGCTCTGATCTACCACGTTCCCAACGGTGGCCACCGGCACAAGCTGGTTGCGATCAAGCTGAAAGAGCAGGGTGTGCGCGCCGGTGTGCCAGATCTTGTGCTTCCGATGGCCCGCGGTGGGTACTTCGGCCTGTACATCGAATTTAAGGCCACGCCGCCGAATGATGCCGCTGTCTCGGGCAGCCAGTACGAGTGGATACGTCAGCTCAACCTGCAAGGCTATCTGGCGATCATCTGCCGTGGTCACTTCGACGCGATGGAGCAAATCCGCGCATACCTCCGACTTCCTCAGACTGTGGTGGCCGCATGAGCCAGACCCTGCTTACTTCGTTCTCGGATGCGGAAATCCGCCGGCAGGCAGCGAATTCAGAAGTGCGCGACCTGCGCGATGCTCGCTATCCGGGCGTCTACTTCCGGTTTCATCAGAATCGTGAGCGCGGCACCTGGCACCTGGTGGTGGGCAAGAAGTGGGAGAAAATCGCCGGCTTCCCAGAGCTACCTGTGAAAGGCCTGATCAACGCTCTGCCGAAGATCCGGGAGCGCCTTGCGACTGACCCGAAAGCTTCTGCCGCTGCCGGCACGCTGCAGACCGTTGGCCAGTTGCTGGAGTGGTTCATGGTACGCCAGTCCACCGAGCGCAGCCTGTCGGCAAAGCGCCGCGCCACGAATACCTCAATCATCACCTGCCACCTCAAGCCGCGCCTGTCCGAACTGCTCATTGCCGATGTGGACCGGTCCACCTTGGACAAGCTGGTGATGTGGCCCATGCAGGCCGAAATGTCACTCTCCTACGTCCGGCTGATGTGGGGCGTGCTGGTGGTCGCTTTCCGCCAGGCCGAAAAGCTTCGTCTGATCGCCCAGAACCCGGTTGCCGGTTTCAAGTTCACCGATTTCACCAAGGCCTGGGAAATTGCAACCCATTTGACCAGCCATTTGCATTCGACTTGACCAGTCGTTTGCATCGGAAGTGACCAGGCATTTGCATTGGACTTGACCACTCGCCTAGCGAGTCATTTGAAAGGCTAAAGCAGCGGTACTGGTGGCACTGTCTGTGGCGCGCCATCGATGATGCACATCCATCCCCAAGTTCTCAGTGCCGACGTCTTCTTAAACTCCTCGACCAGCTCGGCCGCAATTTCCCCTATGTCCGTCCGCAACTCGAACTGAGGGCGCATTGCGTGCAAAACGTCAATTCCCATGTCCCCGGCAAGCAGCTTGCACATCAGCTTATTACGAAGCTTCCAAGGTAGGGCTTTTCCGCGCCTTTCCGGATGCTGGTAAACCATGGTGTTCAAATGCGCCGACGCGTGGATGTAGTCAGCGCTGCTCATCCAGATATGCAGATGGGCAGGCACTCCAAGGGGTAGGACGTTGAACACGAGCCAATCGATTAGGCCAACGGCAACACCGCGCGCTTGAAGCTCCATTGCCAGCATCAGAAGTACTTTGTGCAAGGTGCCTGCTGCCTTGATAGCAACGGTTTTTCGACCTAGGAGATCTGCTTCGACCACTATCGCGATCAACGCAGCGAGGGCATCCAAGCTTGCCCTGCGTTCGAGTTTTTCGAGTAGAACTTGAGTGATTGGTTCGCGCTGAACACTGTCCCAAATCATGTTGCTGGTGCTGCGATAAAGCACCAGTTGGACATCGGTATTTAACGCACGGAAGTAGCTGTCGAAGCTGATTTTCTGTTGCCGGGAGATCAGCTTCATCAAAGTCCATATGGGATGATTCAGGTCGCGGGACGATCCAGGTGCTAGCAGTTCCACCCTACTCAAGGTCTTGGCCTTGGGGGAGATCATTTTCTGTTCGTACCTAGACCACTTGCTTCGGTAATGCCGGATCGTGCCATTCGTATTTCTTCGAAATGACTCTTTTTCGAAATACAGCTCAAGGGCATAGGCAGTTTTGAGGCCTGTCCGCTGCCTCAGTCCTTCGAACCAGTAGCCCACTGCGAGCATTTCCACTGTGTTGCTTCGGGGGCGGCTATTTTCCGGAATTTGTTCGCGCAAGCTGCCTGCGAACTCCGAATAAATGTTTGCAATTCTCTTAAAATCAGACACTTAAAAATCCCCGAACGATCTTTGTACCGTAAAAAATGTAGAAGTCTTACGGCTGGAGCGCAAGGGGGCGGTTTATTACTATCAACTGTGACCAAACCGGACATTAAGTGCGATGCGCGAGCCCCTTGAAATCCAATTTCTGTCATTCGAATTAGAGCTCGACCTCAAACAGCGATATGGCCTGATGGTGGGTGGCAGCGCGCTGTGGAGAGAGTTGGGTTACACATCGTACGACGCGTTTCGTAAAGCTAAACAGCGAGGGACAATTGAGGTGCCGCTATTTGAAGTGCCTAATCGTCGGGGGTTCTTTGCTCTGTCCAAAGAGGTCGCTTGGTGGATTGCTACGCAGCGCTGCGCACGGCAGCAGGCCGTATGAACTAAGCATATGAGGAGTATCACAATGAGATCAGGATAGGAGCTAGCCGGTGGATTTGGAGCACAAAAAAGCCCAGGGGTGGAGCCCTAGGCTTTTTTGATGGTGTTAGGTTTCAGCCCTACGCGCCGTCATTCTGTGTTCCCTCGCGTTCGGCGTCAAGTCGATCACATTCCGTTTGTCTGCAATTTTCACACGGCGCGACCTGTGAGGTGTTCACACACCTGTCGCGAGGAGAACATATGAGGCTGCCAATAAGTACGCAGCGCGAGGTGCTACGCCTTACGAGCGACCCCAAGCTGTCGAATAGGGCTATTGGCCTATTAGCCAAAGTGTCCCATAACACTGTTCGCACCATTCGGGATCAGTTGGCACAGTGTGGACAAAGCTGGGAAGAACTGAAGCACCTTGACGACAAAGCGCTGGCGGAGCGTCTGCATACCCAGCCAAAAGTCTCATCTCAAAGGAAGGCTTACCCGTCATGGCCTGCCATCCATGAACAGCTAAAACTTCCTGACATCACCTTGGAACTCCTATGGCAAGAGTTTCGTACAAGCGAGCCAGAAGGCGTGTCTTATGCTCAGTTCACACGGATTTATCGTGAATGGGTCAATAGGCAAAAGCTGAGCATGCGACAGACTCACCTCCCCGGAGACAAGTGCTTCGTGGACTTTTGTGGCAGGACAATGCCTGTGACCAACCCGGATACTGGAGCAATCAGCCAAGCTCAGGTGTTCGTGGCAACGCTAGGTGCCTCGGGATACATTTTTGCCACCGCCGTGAGAAGTCAAACGATCCCAGACTGGCTCAGATGCAACATTCTGGCCCTGGAGTTCTTCGACGGGGTTCCACGGTTCGTTGTGCCTGATAATTTGAAGTCAGCAGTGACGAAAAACACGAGAGATGTGGTGACCCTAAATCGTGCCTACGCCGAGTTTTCTGAGCACTACGGATTTCAAATTTACCCCGCCAGACCGCGTAAACCGCAAGACAAGTCGCTAGGTGAGATTGCTGTTCAACTGGTACAAAGATTCGTTCTCGCAAGGCTGAGAGCGAGCACCTTTTTTTCCTTAGAAGAGCTCAACGAGAAAATCAGCTACTGGGTTGATGAGCTAAACAGTCGAATCACTCGAACGTACCCTAAGAGCCGAACCAGCCGCTTCCTTGAGCTTGACTATCCAGCCCTCAAGCCGCTCCCAGAACATAAGTACAGCTACAGCAAGTGGGTGTATCAGGTTAGGGTAGGCAGCGACTACCACGTACAATTTGAAGAGCACAGCTACTCGGTTCCTTACCACTTCGCGAATCTTCTTGTCGATTTGCGCGTGCGAGACGATTGGCTCGAAATCATTCATCAGCGCCGTCTCATCGGCTCGCACAAGCTCAATCGTCAGCGGGGCACTAGCACTCTCAAAGAGCACTTGGCCCCGAATCACAGATATTTCCAGGACTCCCAGCCGGAAGCTCTGATTGTCTGGGCTGAGACTATTGGGCCGGAAACGCTCCGTTTCGTGAAGGACAACCTCAACCTGCGGAAAGATTTCTCGACCGGTTTGAAGGTCGTTGTTGGCCTGAAACGTGACGTTCGCAAAGGGGCAATCACACCGTCACGCCTTGAGTCCGCGTGCGGCTATGCGAATAGCTTGAACATCCTAAGTTCTGAGCGGCTGCGTTCGATCCTTCGGAACGAATCTGACCTGCGCCCCAACTACCGAAGATCCGCCCCCTTGGTCGAACACGCCAACATACGTGGTGCTGAATACTACGCCTCACAGGGAGATGAGCCGCTATGAAGTCAATCCTCGATACTGCCCAAAACCTTATGTCTCTTGGTCTGCACGGGATGGCAGCAGCCTACGAGCGTCAGCTTGAAACACCGGCGCTGCTGAAAGAACCATTCGAAACAAGGCTTGGTTTAATGATGGATGCCGAAAATAGCGAGCGTGAGAGCAGAAAGGTTGGACGTTTGCTAAAGAACGCAAGGCTTCGTGAGAATGAAGCCACAATAGACAGCATTGAATTCAAGGCGTCTCGAGGCATAGACCGCAATACGGTCATGTCCCTTGGTGAGTGCGAGTGGTTAGCGCGACGTCAGAATGTGATCATCACGGGCGCTACGGGCACTGGCAAAACCTGGCTCGCTTGCGCACTCGGAAACCAAGCCTGCCGCCTTGGGCGAGCGACGCTGTATCGCACTGCCACGAAGCTTTTTGAAGAAATCTCACTTTCTTACGCTGACCACACCACGCCTAAACTACGTCGGCATTTGATCCGCGCAGAATTATTAGTCATAGATGATTTGGGCATCGGTGGCATTGACGCCCAGTTGGGCCCGTTCCTCCTGGACGTTATCGACGAGCAGTCACAGAACGGCTCATTGTTGATTACAAGTCAGTACCCTAAAGAAAAATGGTATGACCTGTTCTCCGACCCCACGATTGCCGATGCAATTCTTGACCGTATCGTTCACAAGTCCCACGTTATAGAACTGAAAGGCGAATCAATGCGAAGGATCAAAAGTCGCAAACGGTTGCAATAGGATCCGGTGTTTATCCAGGTGGGCAATACGAATGCAATTGGTCAAATTGAATGCAAGCAGTTGGTCAAATGCAACGCAATCACCTGTTTTTTCAATAATGTATAATTGGCGGGATTAAGATTTTTGCTATGCTCTTTGAATCATCCTACCTTAATCAGATCTGAGGGTTGAAACCTTTAGTAAGTCCCAGCCCCAGTGCTAGCCCTATTTAAATTTAACAGTCCAGAGGTGATCCAGCTGGGTTGTGCAAATGGGGCTTAGCATCTGGCGCTTCATACCCCAGTATGGCGTTATGGGAACATCTCAAGAGCGTACGGTGCCTCGGCCCCATTTTACGTTGATCTGATCCATCATGCTTTGTGAGGCGCAGCGGCCGCACGTTGGCGGAACTATCAGGTAGTTAAACTTCTAGTTTGCGCCACTGACAAAGCCAGGGCGCATGCTAGCCTGTTAATTAATGAGGTTACGGTTTAGCAACGTGCCAGACTTGGTTGACACCGTCGCCGGTTGTATCCCCTGGCTTGGTATCTTTGACCCAGCTGTAAAGTGGCATGCCTTTGTAAGCCCATTGTTTTGTGCCATCGTCTCGAGTGACGACAGAATAATCATGATCCGCTTTGGCGTTTGCCGACACTGCCAGAGGTGGCCAGTTTGCAGCGCATGGCCCAGTGCAGACCGACTTGCCCGAGGTGTCCTTACCGAACGTGTACAGAGTCATTCCTTTCGCGTCTACGAGTACTTTTCCCTTGTCTGTTTCAGCAACCTTGACTGGCGCGTCGGCGAACGCAAAACCAGATATGCAGCAGACGGCAACAGCAGCGGTGAGGATCATTTTTTTGAACATACGTATTCCTTTGGTTTTTGTGAATTTTTGTAGGCTCGCCTGCTATTTGAAATAGTACGCGACCAGACAGTAGACGAACGCCAGACAGTTCTATTCCAGTTCCGTAAAAAACTTCCCAATATTATGTTTTACCGGAACCCTGATCTTTCCCCCCCTGTTGATCCAATGGCGTTCTTATTTGAGCAAAACGACGTTCACGCTCAAGCATCACGAGCTTGGGCGCCTCACTCCACAGCCGAAGTTCAGGGCTGACCCACCAAGCTACAACGAATGCAGAAACGATCAGGGTCATCACAATTACCATTGAAGCAAACATGATTCACTCCTGCTCGGTAGGTTGGTATAGCGTACGCAAATAGGTAACTACAGCAGTTCGTTGTTCGTCCGAGAGCACTGCTTTCCAGGGAGGCATTGCCGTACCTGGTATGCCTTCACGCAAGACGTTCTCCAGATACGCCGTGTTGCCTTTCTTCTCCCAGAAGTTCGCGGGGCGTGGGGAGAGCCCGCGAGATGCAGGCCCATTGCCCTGGCCACTGGCACCGTGGCAGCTAGCACAATTGGTGGAAAATAGAGACTGCCCAAGCGCTACGTCGCTAGACGGCAAGGCGCGCTCGTCCGCTGTATGCAGGCTTTGCACATAAAGCGTGAGTGCCACCAGCGTTGAGTTATCAAGGTCTCTCCAAGCGGGCATTGCTGTCCCGGGCCTGCCGTTCCACAAAACATCGGCTAAATGCCGGGTTGTAAATTGTGCATCGCGCAGGTTAGCCGGACGTGGCAGCAACGTCGACGCCGCTAAGCCATCACCTGTTCCACTCGGACCATGGCACCCGGCGCAGTTCTCCGCGAAAGCCGCTTGTCCCAGACGTAATGCGATCGAGCGGTCATTTGCGTTAGTAGGTATCACAAAGCCAGGCACTGGCCCATCCAAGCGAGGTCGCGCGGCGATTGCATCTTGGCTTACATTGAGTGACGCCGACATTTCTTCATCTGCCATGCTGTCGTGCGACATCGCGTTACTGCTCTTCTGGGTTGATTGTTGAGCGTCAACCTGCGCCTGAAGCGGATCGTCATAACCCGAAACTTTTCTAGCTCTACCAAGCGTCTGTAAGTAGGCAACGAGGTCAATTCCATCCGATGTCGGTTTGTTGGCATCACCTTTAAACAACCAGGGATAGCCAGGCATTACAGAGTCACGAACGACATATCGAGGATTGAATAGGTGGGTCAGATGCCAATCATTACTTCGTACCTCGGTTTCCCGAGCTAAATCAGGACCAATGCGGCGAGTCCCCCAGAGTTGTGGGTAGTCGTATTTCGTTTCCCATGCTTCAGTGGGCGCCCCCCAGCGACTGACGTCCTGAGCTACGAATCGTACTTGTTGAGTATGACAATAACCGCACCCTTCGCGGGCATATACAATGCGCCCTCGTTCTTCTTTCGCGGAATACTGTTGCATGTTGGCAGGTGCACGGGCCTCGATTTCCTTTTGCAGTTGCTTCCCAGGCAATATCCCGAGCAGCATAAACGACAAGATAAAGAAGCCGATACCGGCTACAAATATGATCAGATAGGCGCTATTGAACAGGCGATGCTTGGTAACCGTTTGCATACCTTAAACTCCCGCTAACGTAGGGTGAATGACGGGAGAGGTACTTACGGCAGCACCGTTGTTTCGGGCTCCTGTAGTTAGGCCCAGGAAAAACGCGATGAAGCCTGCCAGAATCGGCAATCCGCTTAGGTCTCTGATCCACCAGTACGCCAGAGATGCGCGTACAGAGTCCATCCACGGCGCGGTGGTTTCCCATATTTGTGCCTGTACCAAACCGCCGGCCGTTAGTGTGGTGAACATGGCCAGTAGGCCGATAGTTATCAGCCAGTAAGCCCAATTCATCGCCGCTGCGCTGTAGCGGTTGTTTGGTATACGCTGCCAGGCATGGGCAATCCCGCCAGCGGCAACGAAGGTTGCAAAACCCAGCATCGCGAGATGCGAATGGCCAATTACCCAATCGGAAAAGTGAGTCAATCGGTTGACCGGCATCAGAGCCTGGAACGCGCCCTGCAAACTGACGATTAAATAGAACACCGTGCCCGTCCAGACAAACCTCAGAGGGACATCGCTTGCGACTGTCGAAGCTTGGCCTCGCAGTGACATCAGTTGGTTGAATACAACTAGTATCACGTCCATGCCCAAATACACGGAGGCGATAATGGCCGCCTTCTGCGCGTCCATGGGGATAGCCGAATAGACGTAATGGTGAGTGCCATTGAGCGGATAAAAAAAGAATAGAAACCAGAAACCGATCATTGACAAAAAGTGGCTATAGATAGGTCGATTGGTGGCGGCCGGAATAATGTAGTAAGAGATCGCAAGTACAAATGGCGTAACGAACAAACCCACTGCGTCGTGAATCCAAAGCCCGCTGAATGCAGCACCTTGCGCGCCGGGGATAAATGCAGGCGCGAAATTTCCTACTGGATATGCAAGCAGCGTAAATACGGCTCCGCCGATCAGGTACCAAGCCGAAATATACAAGCCTCCTCGTTGCCGCTTAAGCAAGAAAGGCCCCGCGAATTGGGCACATACCAAAATCAGACCGAGTACTACCACTAGGTCCACGATCATTGGGAACTCCGCCCATTCTAAAGACTGTATTGCGAACCATGGGCTATCGAGCCCGAGGGAAATAAGTAACCATCCGGGCAAAAGGACACCAAGATTCCAAATATAGAAAATGACCCAGCCCAATCTGCGACTGAACACCGGGCGATCAGCCAGGCGCGGGACCATGTGGTAACAGAACGCAAAGAAAGCATTGGCAAGCCAACCAAAAAAAATACCTTGTGTGTGATCGAACCTCAGGCGACCCCAGGTCAGCGCTGCGTGGCTACTCAGCAGATCGGGCATTGTCAGCTTCAGAGCAACAAGCAGGCCCGCAAGAGCTGATAGAAACAGTGTGATCACTGCTGCATAACCGTGGGCTTTGATAAGATCGTAATCAATGCGCGGCAAAATATCCGAGGGTTGATTCGCGTCTAGAGCATGCTCTGTTCCAGCTATCAGTCTACTCATGGCTTAGCTCCTTCAACGAAACGGTTTTGGAGCGGCTTAGAATCCATGCTGCCGTTCCTGATCGCTCCTCCGGCGTCAGTGTTATGTCCGTAGGCCCTGCAGAATAACCATCCCATCCTGGTTGGGGATGGGAAATGGCAGCGACCATGACAGCCAATGCTTCGTGATTAAGCGGCTTCGTCCCAATTACAGATTTATATCGTGCAAGGACTGCATTCCAGCTAGGACCTACCGAACGTTGAGTCGCGTCATGACACCCTGCGCAACGCTGTTGGACCACAATTGCGCCTGCGCCGACCAATGCAGTGGTCAACTCGACCTTATCTGTTGAGTCCACTCGCGACGGGAGAGCATCTCCTCGTCGGGTGATATCCGAGGCGCCGTGGGTGCCGATGACCTTCCAAGATATCAACGTGCCGAGCGCCAATACACCAATCAACATAGCCAATGCAGTTCGGGAAATCCCATGGGCCGATGTGTCGCGAACAGGATCACTCATGGTGTCTCCTTGCCATTGAAGAACATCAGATAATCGATGATTGGTTGTACGGCTTCGTCGGGGATGGGCGCTCCATATTCGTCGCGCATTTTGGCGACCTCAGCCGCCCAGGTTTTACGCGGAAATGCAGGTTGGTTGGTAACGTAACGAGGAGAATGGCAGATCACGCATTGTGCCAGAAATTCGCTGCGCCCCGGACCGTCCGGCAAGTAGGGCTCGTCGTGGGGAACAGTGATTGAGTGCACGGGAGCACCAAAATCGACCTTCGGTTCCTCGGCCGCAAAGGCGCTTGGTATCCAAATAGGTAGGCTACACATCAAGGCAAAAAAGAGCATTCTAGGCTGGAGAAATGTCGTCATCTCACACCACCATTCCAGTGGTTTGTTCGATAACCCGGCGCGCATAGCCTCCCCGATTCCACTGGGTGGTCAGTTGACCTTGCCCGGCGCGGTTGGTGGCGCGGACCTTGAACGTGTATCGGCCTTTGTCAAGGGGGGTCCATACGAAGCGCCACCGACGCCAAGAGAACCGGCCGATCTCGGGGTCGAGCGTCGCATCTGCCCAAGTACGCCCGCCGTCAACTGAAACCTCAACCCGAGCGATACCATCGCCGCCATCATTGGCTAAGCCCTCTAGCATGTATGGATGATTTACAAGCAATAGTTCTTCGGGTTCTGGACGTACGAATACGGAGTGAGTGACAAAGCGGTTGATGGGTACCGTTTTCTTGGAGAGGTTTCCTGGCTCCTCGTTGATCTCTGGATTATCAGGAATTCGGTAGGCTTGGTTCATCCAAATATTGCTTAAAGGTTTATCTAGCACCTCAATGTGAGCCAATGATTTAATCCAGTAAGTCGCGTACCAACCGGGTACCACTAAGCGCAATGGAAAGCCATTGAGCATCGGCAGTGGTGCGCCATTCATTGCGTATGCAACCATCACATCACCATCATTGGCATGGTCAAACTTCAATGACTTCACGATCTTTGGCAAGCCTGGCATTGGCGACTCATCCAGCCCAGAAATTGCCACCTCGACTGCTCCTGCTTTAACACCTGCACGATCAAGGAGGTCCTTGAGGCGAACGCCTGTCCACTGTGCATTTCCCATCGCGCCAAATTGCCATTGCCCACCAGGAGGTTTAGGACCAAACAAGCTTCTGGCATTGCCTGAACATTGGTTCATGGCCACCAGTGTCACGGGCTCGAACTCGTTGACCAAGGCATCAAGAGAAAAAGACTGAGGATTGGCAACCTGGCCATCGAGACGCAGTCGAAAGGTTCGCGTATCGACCTGAGTTGGATACCCCGACAGATGCCACCGAACAAAATAGGCTTCGTTAGGCGTCAGGTCCTGGCGAAAATAATGCAGCGGCGTTTCCAACTGCGGCGGACGATCAGTAATCAGAATCAGTCCCGTTTTCTCTGGAAAACGTACAAGGCGTCGTTCGGACTCTGCGGATTCGATCCTATCTAGTTGCGCCAAGTCCGTTCCAGAAAGGGCTTGGCGCGGAAGCAGGCTAGCGAGACCAGCGCTAGTGGCCAACCCGAGTAAACGACGGCGATTCATCATCCAGAACTCATCACTTCCATTCATTATTATTCACCAGGTCGTGGAGTATCAGCAGGCCCTCGAGAAGGCCTGCGTTGTTTCGATCAGTCAGCCTTGAGCGTCGATACCACCTTGTTGCTGGCGAGATCGACGGTGGAGATGCTCAGGTCCTCGTTGAGGACATAAGCCTTCGACTTGTCTTTGGTGAAGACAATGGCCTGGCGGGGTGCCTTCAAACCGGTCACAGTGGTCGTCACTTTCAGCGTTTTGGTGTCTATCACTGACAGGGTGTTGTCACCCAGGTTACCCGAGTAGACGTGCAGTCCGTCTGGAGTCAGGGCTGCACCGTAGGGGTCTTTGCCCACCATAACGGTGGTTGTGATAGCGCGTTTTTGAGTGTCGACAACTGCGATGCTGTTACTGCCGCTGTTAGCCGCGTACAGCGTATTGCCGTCGGCCGATATGGAGATGGCGCGCAACTTGTTGAAGCCAGTGATCTCACCTTCGATCTTATTGGTCTTGCTGTCGACCAGGGTGATTTTGTCGCCAAGAAAGTTGGTGACATAGACGGTTTTGCCGTCAGGGCTTACTCGGATGCCTTGGCGCGGTTGGGAGAAGCCAGGTACCACAGCTACTGGTCGTTGGTGATCAAGGTCAATAACCGACAAGGTGCTGGCGGCCTCGTTGTTGACGTAGAGCAGGCTCCCATCCTTGCTGAGCGTGGTACCAAAAGCACCTGCACCTAACGGAAGATCTGCGATGACTTTTAATGTTTTGGTGTCGATCTTACGAACGACCCCTAAGCTGCTGTCGGAAAGGTAGAACACATCGCCGTTTGGAGAAAAGACAATGTTGCGTGGCGTGATATAGCCGGTGAGAACCTGACGAACCTTGCCGGTTTTCAAGTCGTAGACCACCACGTCAGGACGCTGACTGTAGGAGACTACGGCTGTCGATTCGTCAGGGCTGACAGCCAGTGAGTTGTTATGAATATCACCATCGAAGGTCCAGCGATCTTCCGCTGCCGACGCACTCATTGATGCGGCGAGCGCGATACCCAACGCCAGTGCAGTCACTGTTTTCTTGATCACATTCATCAGAGGTTCCTCACAAGGGGCAGCCAGGCGTGAGATTGCGCCTTGGCAAATGCAGCTCGCTGATTGCTGCTAGACAATGAGTTGACCTTAAGCGCTTGGGATAAATTCCGAAAACAAGTTGTTGTGGTAGTAGTTACCTACTTTTCAAATAGATTTCGTTAGCTTTGGCTCGCAAACTGAGTGCAACTTTGCCAGAACCGTTCAAGTCCGGACGAGATGAATTTTTCCCGGTGGCGGATCAGAAAAAAGCGCCGGCTCAGCCCAGGCAACGCATGCGGCAGTTCAATCAGGTCTTGAGAAGTCAGCAGATCCCGAACGACCCTGCTCGACAGGCAACTGATGCCGATGCCTTGTGCAAGGACGTGTTTGATGGCT
Source organism: Plantibacter cousiniae (nom. nud.) (assembly GCF_977070315.1). Classification (NCBI taxonomy): domain Bacteria; kingdom Bacillati; phylum Actinomycetota; class Actinomycetes; order Micrococcales; family Microbacteriaceae; genus Plantibacter; species Plantibacter cousiniae (nom. nud.). The sequence goes on from NZ_CDRVEU010000002.1 coordinate 25,874, forward strand.
TCTGAGCTGCCGATCTGGCGGGTTTCAGCGAGGTCGTGCAGGTGACGCAACAGCAACTGTTCGACTTCCTCCCGAGTGCCCGAGCCAGGTTCGCGGAGAAGCCACTCAGCAGTACGCAGGTCATCAAGGGTGACCTGCGACTTGAGTGCTAAAGGGTGACGTTGGCCCGCTACAATGAGCAGTTCATCTACAAGCCAAGGTTCGGCACTCAGTTCGGGCAAGTGGCACGGTCCCTCAATCAGTCCCATATCAATCTCGAAATCTGCGACCTTCCGGGCGATAGCCATGCTGTTGGCCATATCAACATCGACCCGCAGGTGCGGAGCCGATTGGCGTAACTCGCCAAGTATCAATGGCAAAACATAGTTGCCTATAGTGGTACTACAGCCTACCCGCAAGCGAGTCTTCAGCTCTGCATGCCCTGGAAGGAAGCTGTTTTCTATCTGCAACGCGTTCTCAAGCATGCTTCTGGCCTGGGGCAGTAATGCTTGGCCGTTATTGTTTAACACCAAGCGTTTGCCTACGCGATCGAAAAGCCGGGTATCCAAGGCGCTTTCCAACTCGTTGAGTGCGGCGCTGGTGGCCGATTGCGAAAGTGACACAGCGATGGCCGCGCTGGTGGTGCTGCCCTGTTGCGCAATGGCGCAGAAGATTTGCAATTGACGTAGGCTTAACTTCAATTTTCTACCTCTTTAACAGGTAACGTAAACCTATACTATCCGTTTAGCCGCTAACCTCATCAAGCTATACTTCAGGCAAGTCACATTGAATGAACACTGAAGCGGGAGCGCGAAAATGAGTGATACACGACTCGCAGCGATTATGGGCGGCAGCCATCCACTGGCAGCATTGTCCAATCCACGAGAAGCGATCCGGCAGTTCACACCTAACTGGTTCGCCGCCACGATGGGCACCGGGATTCTGGCTCTGGCTTTGGGCCAACTGCCATTTGCCGCGCAGTGGCCCAAAGTGTTAGGTGAAGCCTTGTGGTTTTTCAATATCGCGTTGTTTTGCCTCTTTACGGTGTTGTACGCAAGCCGCTGGGCCCTGTTCTTTAATGAAGCCAAACAGATCTTCGGTCACTCCACCGTGTCGATGTTTTTTGGAACCATCCCCATGGGGCTGGCGACAATCATCAACGGATTTCTCCTTTATGGCTTGCCACGCTGGGGGGATGGGGTTGTCGCTTTAGCTGAAGTCCTGTGGTGGATCGATGTCGCCATGGCGTTGGCGTGCGGGGTTCTGATCCCGTTCATGATGTTTACCCGCCAGCAGCACAGTATCGACCAGATGACAGCAGTATGGCTGCTACCTGTGGTTGCGGCCGAGGTAGCCGCCGCCAGTGGTGGGCTACTGGCGCCGCACCTTGCTGATGCGAGTGCACAGTTCACCCTGTTGATCACCAGCTACGTGCTATGGGCATACTCAGTGCCCGTTGCCTTGAGTATTCTGGTGATTCTGCTGCTGCGCATGGCATTGCATAAATTGCCTCATGAGAGCATGGCGGCATCGAGCTGGCTTTCATTAGGGCCCATTGGTACTGGTGCGTTGGGGATGCTGGTACTCGGCAGCGACGCTCCGGCGATCTTCGCCGCTCATGGAATGGCCGGCATCGGAGGCGTTGCCGAGGGCATTGGCTTGATCGGTGGTGTGCTGTTTTGGGGGCTTGGATTGTGGTGGATGGTTTTGGCGCTGCTGATTACCGGTCGCTACTTCAGGGAGGGTATTCCTTTCAACCTCGGCTGGTGGGGTTTCACCTTTCCGCTAGGCGTGTATGCGGTGACTACCCTTAAATTGGGCTCCATGTTGCACCTCGCGTTCTTCAATTTTGTGGGCGTGGTACTGGTATTGCTGCTTGCGATCATGTGGATCATCGTCGCGGCCAAAACTTTGGTAGGCGCGTATCGCGGCAACTTGTTCATCTCGCCCTGCATCGCCTCGCTGAACAAGATGAGCAAACCCTGAACCTTTGGCTACTCAATCGACTGTTTGGCGTCACGCAGCGTGGATAGGATGCGTTGCCGAACACTCGGGTGAGTGCAAACAGAAAGCGGGCTGGGGTGTGGCATCTCGAGCAATGAGATATCGGGAAAGGCGTGTCGAACCCGCAGCATCGCCTGCTGAGCGACACGTCCGGCAAATACGACAGTCGCGAGATCAGGAAAATGCGGAAGCAGCGTGATTAGCTTCTCAATTCCCTCCTCAATTTGCGCCCTGCGGAGCGACGCCTTGGGCTTTTCAAGATCGGGCAGCCAAGGATATAGATTCCAGATAACGGTCTCTCGGCGTTCCAACCCAACCTGTTCCATGAAACTTTTGAGGTTGCGTTGTGCAGGCCCCGGATTGTCTCGTGAGACATACCGTGCACGACTGACCGTTCGCGCGGGTGACTCTAGCAATATCAATATTTTGGCGTAGACGCCGCCATCCAACGGATCGAAATACGGCAAGGTTTTGTCGCCCGTGGACTGGGAAATCACCCAGCGCGTCAGTTGCGCAACGTTCGGCATCAGCAGAAAAATTTCTCGCGCTTCAAGCGAAATCCCGAGGGGGGCGGTGCCTTGGTGAGTCGACACTGACAAGACGCTTCCTCTATTGATACGAAATTGCCATTAGGAGGCCACGATATGTTCGATCTTCAAGCTCTTGACCTCGCGCGAATGCAGTTCGCTTTCACCGTTTCATTCCACATCCTGTTCCCGGCAGTTACCGTCGGGCTGGCTGCTTATCTAGCAGTGTTGGAAGGTCTTTGGTTGAGGACGCATGACAATACCTATCGGACCTTATACCACTTTTGGATCAAAATCTTCGCAGTCAACTTCGGTATGGGTGTGGTGTCAGGATTGGTCATGGCGTATGAGTTCGGTACCAATTGGAGCAGATTTTCGTATTTCGCCGGCCCTATAACGGGGACCCTACTGACCTACGAGGTACTGACGGCTTTCTTTCTTGAAGCTGGATTCTTGGGTGTGATGCTTTTTGGTTGGAGTAGAGTCGGCCGTGGCCTACATTTCTTTTCTACCGTGATGGTGGCCGTTGGCACCTTGGTTTCCTCGTTCTGGATTCTCGCCTCTAATAGCTGGATGCAAACCCCACAGGGCTTCAAAATTGATCATGGTCAAGTGATTCCGATGGACTGGCTGAAGATTATCTTCAATCCGTCTTTTCCTTACCGCCTGGTGCACATGTCGATTGCTGCCTTCGTGGCAACGGCGTTCTTTGTCGGCGCTTCAGCAGCCTGGCACCTGTTGGGAGGTCGCGATAACCCGGCCGTCCGTCGAATGTTATCAATGGCGATGTGGATGGCGTTGATTGTGGCGCCGATACAAGCCGTGGTGGGCGATGCTCACGGGTTGAACACTTTGGAGCATCAGCCGGCAAAAATTGCGGCAATAGAGGGCCACTGGGAAAACGTGGGCAATGAGCCGACGCCGTTGATCCTGTTTGGCTGGCCCGATATGAAGGCTGAGAAGACCCGGTTTTCCGTCGAGATTCCCTACTTGGGCAGTTTGATCCTTACCCACAGCCTGGATCGTCAGATTCCTGCCTTGGCATCCTTTGCGCCGGAGGATCGCCCCAACTCGACTATCGTGTTCTGGTCGTTCCGTATCATGGTTGGCTTGGGAATGCTGATGATTTTCACTGGACTGTGGAGTCTATGGTTGCGAAAGCGCGGCACGCTCTACCGGTGCCGCTCGTTCTTATACTTCCTGATGCTTATGGGGCCGTCAGGGCTGATCGCCCTATTGGCCGGCTGGTTTACCACTGAAATCGGTCGTCAGCCTTGGGTAGTGTATGGACTGCTGCGCACTGCCGATGCTTCGTCGAACCATAGCGTGGCGCAGATGAGCATTACCTTAGTGCTGTTTGTCCTGGTTTATTTCGCGCTTTTCGGAACCGGCTTGGGCTACATGATGCGCCTGGTACGTAAAGGACCCCAAAATCACGAAGGCGACGCGCTTAGCCACGGTGGGCCTGGCCATCTGCGAACACCTGCCCGTCCTCTATCTGCCGCCCACGGTGGCGATGCTGATAGCCATCACAAGGGGCATTGACTCATGGGCATTGATCTTCCGCTGATTTGGGCCGTGATCATCATCTTCGGCATCATGATGTACGTAATTATGGACGGCTTTGACCTAGGGATTGGCATTCTTTTTCCTTTCATGAAGGGCTCGGGCGATCGCGACGTAATGATGAACACGGTCGCGCCTGTCTGGGACGGCAACGAAACCTGGCTCGTGCTTGGCGGCGCGGCGTTGTTCGGCGCCTTCCCGCTGGCCTATTCGGTGGTCCTGTCGGCCCTGTACCTGCCGCTGATTTTCATGCTGTTCGGGCTGATTTTCCGCGGCGTGGCCTTCGAGTTCCGTTTCAAGGCCACTGACGAGAAGCGCCACATCTGGGACAAGGCCTTTATCGGCGGCTCCCTGGTGGCGACCTTCTTCCAGGGCGTGGCGTTGGGCGCCTACATCGACGGCCTCCCGGTGGTCGATCGCCAGTACGCCGGGGGCGGCCTAGACTGGCTGACGCCGTTCAGTCTGTTCTGCGGCGCTGCGCTGATAGTTGCGTATGCCTTGCTTGGCTGCACCTGGCTGATCATGAAAACTGAAGGCGTGCTGCAAAAAGCCATGCATAACCTGGCCCGTCCTTTGACGTTGGCACTGCTGGCTGTGATCGCCGTGGTCAGCTTATGGACGCCGCTCGCCCATGGCGATATCGCTGCACGCTGGTTCTGCCTACCGAACCTGTTCTGGTTCCTGCCGGTGCCAGTCCTAGTGTTGGTGACTATGTGGGGGTTGTTCAGGGCCGTGGCGAGCAGTGCTCACTACGCGCCTTTTATCTTGACCCTGGTATTGATCTTTCTGGGTTACAGCGGCCTCGGCATCAGCCTGTGGCCGAACATCGTCCCACCGTTGACGTCGATCTGGGATGCCGCAGCCCCCCCGCAAAGCCAAGGTTTTATGCTTGTAGGTGCTCTGCTCATTATCCCGATCATTCTGGGCTACACCATTTGGAGCTACTCCGTGTTCCGAGGAAAGGTTAACGATCAGGCAGGCTATCATTGAGTGAACTGACACCCTTTAAATGCCTCGGGAATCTCTAGTCCGTTCAGGAATGCAGTCCTTGGGTTACTTCGCCATCAGTGACATTATTGCAGTGCTTGGAGCGTAGCTCGGTACACAGGTGGCCACATCCTTTAATGTGGCGAGTGGTCCCCCTTTTTTGGTTTATACGTAGCTACCGATTTGCGAATCTCTTCTCGGGCCTCATCTGCGCTCCCCCAACGGCCCATCTTTACCCACTTACCCGGCTCCAATGCCTTGTAGCTTTCGAAGAAGTGCTGGATCTGTGCGAGGAGTAATGCAGGGAGGTCAGAGAATTCCTTTATGTTGCTGTACACAGAGCTTAGTTTTTCATGAGGCACCGCGATCACCTTGGCATCCGCTCCAGCTTCGTCCGTCATGTACATCACGCCAACCGGGCGACTACGAATGACAACGCCAGGCGATACCGGGTAAGGGCAAATCACCAAGACGTCCAACGGGTCTCCGTCATCGCTCAACGTATTTGGAATGAACCCGTAGTTGGCCGGATAGAACATGGGCGTGCTGAGGAAGCGGTCTACGAAAATTTGTCCACTCGGCTTGTCCACCTCGTACTTGATCGGCGAGTGGTTTGCAGGAATCTCGATAACGGTGAAGAAGTCATCGGGGATCGCGTTACCAGCTGGAATATCCGTGTAGCTCATGCTCATATCTCCAAGCGTCTAGGAAAGGCCAATGCCACTGACGTTTTTGCCAACAGCGATATGTGGTTCGTTTTTTACGGTAACCAGTACAACAGGTTTACCGGCTATAGGCCGTCAGCGCACGAATGCATCATGTCCTGCATAAAACGCATGGCTGCCAAGATGCTCTTCTATTCTCAGAAACTGATTGTATTTCTCGACCCGCTCCCCTCGACATGGAGCGCCCGTCTTGAGATGGCCAGTACCCATGGCAACAGTCAGATCTGCGATGAAGCTGTCTACAGTCTCCCCGCTACGATGAGAAACCATAGCTCCCCAATTTGCCCCGTAAGCCATTACGATGGCGGCTTTGGTCTCAGTCAGGGTTCCGATTTGATTGGGTTTAATCAGTACAGCATTGGCGACGTTTTCTTTGATGCCTCGTTGAATCCGTTCGACGTTGGTGACAAACAGGTCATCTCCAACCAACTCGATCCGGTTACCCAGCGCAGCATTCAATTGCTTCCAGCCCGACCAATCGTCTTCCGCGAGGCCATCTTCCAGTACCGCAATCGGGTACTTGTCGACCCAGGAGGAATAGAGACTAATCAGCTCTTGAGCATCGACCTTACGACCTTCAGAGCGCAGATGGTAAAGACCGTTCTCATAGAAACCGCTGGATGCTGGGTCGATAGCGATCTCGATCTGAGATCCAGGGGTATAACCGGCCCTTTCAATTGCCTTAATGATCAGCTCAATGGCATCTGAGTTTTTCTTGAGCGTCGGCGCAAAGCCGCCTTCATCTCCGACCGCTGTTGAGTAGCCGGCGTCCTTAAGCACCGCTTTCAGCTCGTGGTACACCTCAGCGCCCCAACGCAAGGCTTCCTTGAAACTGCCAGCCCCTGTAGGTGCAATCATAAATTCTTGGAAGTCAGGGCCTTGCCAGTTTGCGTGAACACCGCCATTGAGAATATTGAACATTGGGACGGGCATTCTTGCTGCTTGCTCGCCGCCCAGATATTGGAACAAGGGCACTTTCATCGCAGAAGCCGACGCTCTGGCTACGGCGAGGCTGACGCCCAAGATGGCGTTTCCTCCAAGCCTAGACTTATCAGGTGTTCCATCCAGCTTAATCATCAGATGATCAATCTGTTCCTGGTCAACTGCATCCTGGCCTCTCAGAGACTCAAGTATTTCGGTATTCACATTGCTAACGGCCTTTAACACTCCTCTGCCGGAATACCTCTTTGGATCATGGTCACGCAACTCAACAGCTTCGTGAGCGCCTGTAGAGGCACCGGACGGGACTGAAGCCCGGCCCAGTGTTCCGCACTCCAAGGTGACGTCGACTTCAACGGTAGGGTTACCGCGTGAATCGAGAATTTCACGTGCATGAATAGCCTGGATTTGCGTTTTCATTGATTTTCTCCAAGGGACGATTCGGGAACGTCATTAACCATGTGAATAAGTCGAGAGGCCTCGATTTCGGAAGTCAGCTCTCCATGAGTATTCTGAACAGCTGCACTGCCGACACCGCAATTGCGGGAACCAAGAAGCCTCCAATAATTAGCTCAGGAATCTCTCCCACCAAGGGCATGAATTGCCCTCCCTTTGCCATCTGGAAAAGCTCCAGCATTTGGTTTGACGCAACCATCACAGAACAGCAGTACGCAGTCTGGGCTTGTAGCATGGCCCGCCTTTGATCTAGCAGATGAAACGTCAGCAACGACACTCCAATGCTTACGATGAAAAGCGCGACGAATTCATAGACGGATCCTGTAAAAAGCCTGCCCATCACAAGCCCGAATACGATGCTCAGCATCACTGCGCTCATGTGGTATCCCATTTCTCTAAAGTGGTTTTGATGAGCCGACGTCGGTGAGTTCCATTTCGCAATCTCATCTTTGGATTGCCCACCACCATCGCGCTCGTAACGTTCAACGTTGCTGTGCTCTCAGCTCGTAGCCAGGTACGCAGGTGATGGTCACGTCTGCCTTGCAGGATTTCTCACTGGGCATGCGCATCGTGACCAAGGCGCCTTCGAGCGAGGTGACGATGTACCAACCCTCGCTCGATACCTTTTGGCTGCCTGCAATGCCCGCCAAAAAAAGCGCCCAAAAAACCAGTCCTACGAGGAGCGGCCTGTTGTCACGAGCCCAGTTGACGGGGGCTGGCTGTGGACGCAGGTTATAAATTCGGTACATGGCGTTTATCCTTTTTACTGGTTGTCCAACAAACCGTGGTTTTCAGCTTTTCGCCTGGCCCACTCGACCGTACTCGATGGGCAATTTGATAAAGCTCAGCGAAAACGCCTCCTTGGCCAATGCTTCCAGCAACTTCTCGCACCCGGGCTCATCAGTGGATATCGTCACTGTGACCGGATGATCAGCACCGCTGAGGAAATGCGCGGTATGCAAATGTCCTAAATGATCCAGGCCTTCCGTACCGCTCACCAGCGTCGCTCCCAACATGCCCTCTCGTTTGGCGAACTCAACCAGCCACTCCCCGAGTGGAAGATGCTGGTAGTTGGTACTCTGTTCAGTGAAAAACGTCAGTTGAAAGCCATTCATGGCAACATCCTCTAATGTGGCGAGAGCGACCAACGGTTAGTCGGCTATGCCTCTTCATTTGCGAACTGTTTCTTCGAACTGAATTACAAGGCTTCACTGAGCGGTAACTCGCATAAGAGAAGAACTGCTCGCACCTTGCGCAACTCGTCAGCGTGGTCGCGCAGGAAGGTGCGCAGCTTGACCTCTGTATCCAGCAATTCCAGACACTGCGGATGACGCATATCACCAAGCTCCGGGTGATGATGGGAAATGCGATGGCCCGTCAAATAGCCCGCAGAAATCGGTTTGAGCATGACCTGATCAATCTTGGCTTTCTGCGCGACTTTAAGAAGGTGTTGGGCAAGTGCGGGCGCACTCAGGTGATGCCAGAAATTTGTAACTCGAGCCCGACTAGCGCCAGGGAAATAGAGCTGCAAAGCTGTCAGGCGATCTTGGCGATGTTCGGTCATTTCTCTTCCCCAATAAAAGTCACTTTGCGCTCGCTGGCGGATTCACTTTGAGCATGAAATTGCTTGATATCGGAGAGCCGGATTTCCTTCGGCAGAGGACGGTGATGCTTGCTGTGACCGACGCGCTGGGCGTGATAGATCCCGGTATGCCCGGATACGAGGTAACTTGCGATACAGGCAATGGCTGCAAGCGGAGCAATTTCAGGCCCGAAGAGCTCCATGGCCATGACAATGGTTGCCAGTGGCGTATTAGCTGCACCAGCGAAGACAGCGACAAAACCGATACCAGCCAGCATGCCGAAGGGAAGATGTAAGAGGGGCGCTAGCGCGTTCCCCAAGGTGGCTCCAATGTAAAACAGCGGAGTGACTTCGCCGCCCTTGAATCCAGTCCCCAGGGAGACAACGGTGAACAACATCTTTCCAAGCCAGTCCCAAGGAGCCATTGGCATTTGAAAGGATTGGACGATGCTCGGAATCCCCAGTCCGATGTACTTATCGACATCGGTGTAATGGTTGCTACCAAGCGCCCACACTGCCACTGCGATCAGAAGGCCGCCGGCGAATGGTCGTAATGGCGAATAGGAGATAAGTCGTTTAACGAAAGCCCCTAGCTTATGGGTGGTCGTCGCGAATAGCAGGCCAGTGAGGCCGAAGATAATCCCAGCGGCGACCACAGCCATGACGCTCCAGAGCTGCACGGGAACCACTTCGCCAATGACGTAATGCGTATGAACCACTCCCCAGGCTTTCCCCACCTGGTCAGCAACGATTGCCGCAACCACGCAAGGGAAAAGCGCGTCGTAACGCATGCGTCCGATGGCCAACACTTCAAGTCCGAACAAAGCCCCGGCAAGAGGGGTGCCGAAGACGGACGCAAAGCCAGCACTGATACCGGCCATGAGAATCACCCGGCGATCTTCGCGGCGTAGCCGAAAGACATGCGTCAATTGATCCGCAAGAGCGCCGCCCATCTGCACCGCCGTTCCCTCACGTCCCACAGATGCACCGAAGAGGTGGGAAACCACGGTTCCGATTAGCACCATCGGCACCATGCGCAAGGGAATAGTCTTTTTAGGATCGTGGATCTCATCGATGATCAGGTTGTTTCCGGCATCAACTGGTTTGCCTATCAGGTGATACGCAAGTCCCACGGCAAAGCCAGCAACTGGCAGGAGCCAGAGCACCCAGGGATGGGCTTCTCGCCACTGGGTGGCATGATCCAAAGAAAGGAGGAATAACGCAGAGGCAGAGCCTGCCAAAAGAGCTACAAGACCAGCAAGCGCAAGCCATTTCGCAATATAGGGCAGTAAGTCGAGTTGTTCAGGTCGTCGAAATTTAGACATTTGGCCAGCCACAAAAATGTAAGTGGGCCTGACCAAAAAGGGGATTCTGGGCGCGAACGCCTACAGACCTGGTTGATCAGGTTTCTGTAGGCATCATCAGCTGCTACGGGCACAGCGGTTGGTTAATGGAGGAATGCCATCTCCAATGAGCCGATCTTAGCGAGCTCTGTCCAAAATGTAAAATCGTGTTTCGGAGCACGAGGCAAGCGTAGGCGTCTTCGAGTCACCGCTTATGAAAGCAGGCCAGACTAGGTGACTTCTGTTCCGGCGAAGCCCATCTCAACTGGGGTTTTTATGTAAAATAACGAGATATCTTCAAGCTCCAATCGCTTGAATAACTGCACAGATTCGTCCTCGGTAATGGCCATACGAATTTCGGTAGGCTGATCCGCTAGTTCAAAAAAATGCGAGGAATGCAGCCGGCCGGTATGCCCAAAGCCTTCGATACCTGTGGACAGAGTCGCACCCCGCAGTCCCATTTCTTTCGCCAAATCAACGATCCAGTCGCCGAGCATCTTTCCCTGATAGCGACGATTCTGTTGAGTAAAGAAAGTGACCAGAAAACCTTTCATGTTCCTCTCCTAAGCGCGTGCTGATTATTTGATAGGACAGAAGCCCGGCAGCCGTCATTGCCACCCGGGCAGGATTCACACTGGCATCATGCGCACTGGTCAAGTCGGATGCAAACGACTGGTCAAGTCGAATGCAAATGGCTGGTCAAGTTCATGCAATTGCCCAAGGCCCGCATCCTGCCGAAACCATCGCGCCTGCGGGCCGTTCAGCTGGAAGAGGTGCTTGGTGACCTTGCTGCAGGATTCGACCAGCACCCGCAGGACTGCATGCTGGCCTTGATGATGCTGTGTCACGGCACGCGCGCTGGCGAGACAAGGCAGGCCCGATGGTCGCACCTGACGCTGGGTGAGCAGGGCGAATGGTTCATTCCTGCCGAGAACACCAAGACCCGCTGTGAGCATCGGCTACCGCTGACCCATCAAGCCTGCGCGCTGCTGGAGCGGTATCGGGACTGGCAGTCATCGAAGGGCTACAAAGGCGCCTACATGTTCCCGGCTCGCAACCGTGGGCCGATCAGCGATAGCCAGGCATGTGCCGTATTCGCCCGCTTGGGCAAGGGTGAGTGGACGAGCCACGACCTGCGCAAAGTGGCCCGAACCGGCTGGACTGATCTGGGCGTCGACTTCCTGATCGGCGAGATGCTGGTGAACCATACGCTGACCCGCAACGTGCAGACCTATATCCACACCTCGGCTGAGCTGCTCAAGCGTGATGCGCTGAACAAGTGGCACGAATGGTTAGACGGGAAAGGCTTTAGCCGCATTCACCGCTCGACCCTGACTAGAAACGAAAATTCGCAGAATGCCGTCGAGGCCAATACTGGCGCGGCTTCCAGCGCGATCACGAATCCATAAAAGGCGAGGTTTAAAAACGATGAAAAAGCAACATGGACCCGCCTTCAAGGCTCATCAAACAGAAGTTAGGCAGTGCCCGACCTGTAAGGGCAGAACCGTGGTGAAAGGCGTTTTCCATGAATTGGCCTGCGTGCAGTGCAACGCTTCCGGTTGGGTGAACGCTGATACCGGTGATGCTCTTCCGCTCGAATTGCTGGTCACTGCATTGGGCTTGATGCTCCATCAGGCAATGCGGAACCTGGAGCTTTCCCGCCGCATAGAAGTCCTTTCCGGGCCTGCGGCTATCTACCAACAGAACAACCGTCGCGGTGCCGGTGGCACGAATTACACAGGGGATTGACCATGATGACTAGGAACACGCTGCATCGCCCGCTGGGTGAAACTGAAAACATGCTCGAGCAGTGGGGATACTGGCGGATGGACGGCATGGGGGTGCCCAGCTATGCCTCGCCCATGCTCGCCCTGATGCGTGACGCCATGCCGATGCCAGGTAAGTCGTATGTAATCACCGACGAGCTGGCCGGCCTTGTAGACGCGGCCGTAGCTGGCCTATGCAGCCGTCATCAGCAGATGGGTGACATGGTCTGGTTCTACTACGGCGCAAAGTGGCCAGCGATCCGGGTAGGTCGTCACTTTGCCATGAGTGAGGGCAAGGCCCGTGAACTGATCAAGGCCGGCGCAGCTTGGGTGGATTGCTATTTGGAGGGAGTTCGGTCGGCAGTGTAGAAAAGAGTTGTCCATATGGAATAGCTCTGTTTCCATGACACGGTGTTCAGCTTTTCAAGCGCGACACGACCTGCACTCCAAGGTCGCAGCGCTCAAGGAATAAATCTGAGCGCCGGAGGCCCCGCTAATCAAATGCCGCTAGTTAGCCGGCTTTGATGGAGTTCTTAAATTAGGCTGTGCGAGAAGCTGAAATTGATCTGAGTTGGCCTCTCCTCATGAAAGAGATTTTCAAGGTCCAAGATTTTCTTAGCACTAATCACGTATCCCAGGTTGATCATTTGAGTAACCTGAGGCACAGGCACAGTACTAGTGGGAATATTTCGGGAGATGATTTTGCCCTCCGAAGTGTGTACCGGGCCTCCCCACAGTAGGCCTAGTAAAGCGCTTCGGCGGCGACCAAAGCTGATTTGTCCGTTGTTGTCCGGAAGAATAGGGCTTGGGTTCAGGACAACTGGGCTGCCGCTGGAACCAGGGAAGCATGCGCAATCTATCAAGAAGTGATCCTCGCCGTTGAAAGGCAGCATCGGGTCACTGGCAATGATGCCCTGACGAATGATGGGGAGATTATGTTTGTAGTCGGATAGTCCGATAGGGTAGCCGGCCATCAGTATAGGGTCTGCCAAATCGAGTTCTGCTAGTTCCTCCGGTGTTACCACATCGTCTTGTGAGAACATTACTCCAAAGCCATTCAAGCCACGGTTTACTAAATCGTTAAGTATTGGACCCATCGCAATTGCCGCTAGATCAACAAGGTTATCTGGATGGCGGAGAATAATATTTTCAAGTCCCTCGGTGATTATGTACTCGGCAACGCCACTTCGCTGCGCTTGTCCCGTTAGGTCGTTCGGGTGAGCAGTGGATAGTCTTAGTTTTATTGAGATCGCGCCGTCAATGACGTGTTTGTTGGTCACCAGCAAGGGGACAGCGGTCCCTTGAGCAGAGAACTTAAAACCAAACATGAAGCCGGTTCCTCTTGAAGAGGAAGCAGCGGTGGTAGCTTCGATTAAGATTGTTGTGGCGCTTAGGGGGCTCTTCGAGCGCTTTGGAATATTCATTAAAAGTCCCTTTTATTACGATGGTCGGAGGCTAACGTATGAGCATGTTTCAGAGGAAAACAGAAGTCGACAGACGCGGACGGATCTTTGTAGACGGAATATTTTTTGACTTCGAGGACGAAATCGAGACGCTTAAAGCGCTTTTCATCAAGTACCCCAATGTTCGACACAGCATCAACCCACCAATGTCCGCGTCGACGCCGGTAAAGAGTAATGAAGCAGTGCCGTATACTCCTGTTGATTCAGCAGTATACGGTTCTTGATCGTAGCATAAACCCAGCGCAGCTCTGCGCGGTCTTAATTCTAGGAATGTCAATGGATCCCATGGACCTCGGCCCAGGCACAGCCACTTGGCTGGGCGGCACGGGCACCATTCTGCTCGGCGGCTTCCTCTGGTTGAGGCGATTCCTCTCCAGGGATGCGACCGATCGCGCCATGGACAACGCCGATATTGGCACGGTCCGCAGGCTGAATGAACTGCTCGACTCAGAGCGCCTGGCCCGTAAGGACGCCGAGGCCCGCGCCGATCAGTTCGCCAAAGAACGCAACGAGCTTGCCGCCGCTGTCGGCCGTATGGAAGGGAAGATTGAAGCCCTTACCGGCCATGTCGCCCAACTCACTGACAAGGTCACATCGCAGAGTGCAGAGATTGCCCGCCTGCGTACCAAGTTGGGAGGAATCAACTGATGGAAAGATGCGCAATCAACTTCGTCGCTCGCCATTGGTGGAGACGGGTAGAGGTTTGGCTGATAGCGGTGCTGCTGCTGGCTGGTGGTGCAATGTTGGGCTTTCAGGTCGCCGAGTGGCGGCTATCCAGCTGGTACACCGCTCAGGTCACTGAAGTTCGTCGGGGATATGACGAGGCCACCAAGCAACGCGACATGCGCCTGAACAGGCTAGCCAACACTGCGACCGAGGCAGCCGTAAAGGTTGAAGGTGCCGCAGCGAAGGCTGAGGCAGCAGCAGGGACGGCGACCGAGGCCGCAAAGACTGCAGGCACCGCAGCAGACAAGGTCAACGAGGTGCTGGAGCGGCAGACACCGTAACGTGCCAAGCGATGTTTGGAGCGGCAAGTAAGCGCGCCACAAATTCAGAAATTGCCATTTCGTGGCGCGAACACATACAGCCCTGGCATATGCCGGGACTTTTGCATTGGAGAGAGTCATGGAAAACCAGCACAAGAAGATCACTGGGTACCGAGATCTGAGTCAGTCCGAGATCGACGGCATGAATTCTATCAAGGCCTTGGAGGCTGATACCGGCGAGCTGTTCAAGCAGATCGGCCAGATTGAAGGCGTTGATCCTCGATTGCTAGCTTTAGCCAAGACCAACCTGCAACAGGGCTTCATGTGGTTTGTGCGATCCATCGCCAAGCCTGCTGACCCGTTCAGTTGAAGAAGTCTTGGCTCGTCCATGCGCCTGGCTACCCACCTTTCCCAATGATCCCCATGGGTTCAGCACTCACTCATGCCGAGGCACTGGCATGCGCCCGGGTGATCTGGCCGACCGCAACCGTTGAGTGAGTAGATATGAAGAGTTCCACCCAAAGCAATCTCAGCTACCTGCTGTCGTCCCGGCCACTGGTCGTGAAGCGCAGCGGCCAGCATGTGTGCCTGCATGACGCTTTCAGTGGCGAGGTGCTGGGTGGGCAGAGCAGCGTCAAGCTCATCCAGAATCCTGGCGAAGCAACCCGTCTGGTCGTTGAGTTCGTCTGCGATGGCACCCATGTGCGCATGGATGGTGAGTGATGGCATGTAGTGGATGCGCAGCCCGGCGCGAGTGGATCAAGAAGTGGAGCAAGGTGGCATATGAACGAGCACAGCAACTCCTTGCTAAGCCAGATCCTGGCCGAGCAGATGAAGCAGACCCAGCTGCTACAGCGGATGGCAGAGCAACAGACGCTGCTGATCGACGCACTGAGTGAAGAAGAGCCGGAAGACCCCGATACCCAGCCTCGCACCTACCTGGACGGCACACCATGCCGTTGAGGCCGCAGAAACCTTGCAACGCCCAGGGCTGCAACACCCTGACCCGTAACCCTCGGTACTGTGACGCTCACAAGGATGTAGGCAAGCAGTTCGAAGTGAAGCAGCGTGAGAAGCAACGCGAGACCAGCAGCCAGCGCGGCTACAGCTATAAGTGGCAGCAGGCGCGTAAGTCCTACCTTGCCAAACATCCGCTGTGCGCTGACTGCGAACGCCAAGGATTGGTAGTCGTGGCAACTGACCTCGATCACATCGTGCCTCACGGCGGTGACAAGGATGCCTTCTGGGTTCGATCCAACTGGCAAGGCCTGTGCCACGCCTGTCATAGCAGGAAGACGGCGGCAGAGGACGGTGGATGGGGCAACCCCCAGGCCGCCCGGCCCCGCTGAACGAAACGAGAACGATTCTCGTCACATTTCACGAAAATGCACCAATATGGTGCTCGCACCAGTCTGGTGCGGTGGGGGAGGGTCAAAAGTCTGGTGCCTTTGGCTTCTAGACCGCGCCCTCAATCGTTTTTTTACACCCGCGAAATTAAAAATTCTGGAGTTGCGCGATGGGAGGTACCGCGACGGTCGCCGGCCGTGGTCGCAAACCCAAGCCGACCGCCAAGAAAGCACTAGCCGGAAATCCCGGCAAACGCGCGATGAATAAGGCCGAGCCCGCTTTTTCGAAGATCACAAATGTTGATCCGCCTGAATGGCTCAGCGACCGCGCCTCGCAGATGTGGAAGATGATTGTTCCCGAGCTTCTGCGCGAAAACGTGGTTGCGATAACTGATTTACACAACGTCGAAGCGTTCTGCGTTGCATACGACAACTGGCGAATGGCGCAGGAGTCAGTCCAGGCCCACGGCATCGTGGTTACTGGCGCCACCGGCGGACCGATGAAAAACCCGGCACTGACCGCGACGAACGAAACGATGCGGCAAATGGTGACGTTCGGGTCGATGCTCGGCCTTGACCCAGCCAGCCGCACACGTCTGATCGGAGGAAACAAGGAAAAAGAGACCAACGAATTCGCCGAACTATTGAGATCCTGAATGGCCAAGTCCGCCCACCCCAACGTTGATAAAGCGATGGTGTGGGGTAGGTCTCTGCTACGTGGGAAAGTGCCAGCTTGTCGCTACATCCATCAGGCAGTGCAGCGCCATTTTGATGACATGGCAGCCAGCCGCAAGCGCGGGTTCAGATTCAAGTTCGATCCGGCGAAGGCTGAGAAAAAGCTCAAGCTGATGCAGTTGCTGCCACATACCAAGGGCGAGTGGGCTTTCAAGCGTCAACGCATCGCGCTTGAGGGGTGGCAGCTGTTTGGGCTAGCCGTAACGTATGGTTGGGTCAAAAAGAAGGGGGGGCACCGCAGGTTCCGTGAAAGCTATTGGGAAGTGCCGCGCAAGAATGGCAAGTCAGTCGTAGCCGGTGGCGTAGGCATCTGCATGTTCGTTGCTGATGATGAGTACGGCGCCGAAGTCTATTCAGGCGCTACGACCGAGAAGCAGGCATGGGAAGTGTTCAGGCCCGCGAAGCTGATGGTGACGAAGTCGCCCAATCTGATTAAGGCGGCGGGTATTGAGGTCAACGCCTCAAACATGAACGTCCCGTCTGACTTCAGCCGGTTTGAGCCACTGATCGGCAACCCGGGTGACGGTGCATCACCCAGCTGCGCCATCATTGATGAATACCACGAACACCCAACCTCGGCCCAATACGACACGATGCTCACGGGCATGGGGGCTCGGCGTCAGCCGCTGATGTTCATTATCACCACGGCCGGCGCTGATATCGAAGGGCCTTGTTACGACAAGCGTCGCCAGGTCATTGAGATGCTGGAGGGCACTGTCCCAGACGATGAGCTGTTCGGCTGGATCTGGACGCTTGATGAGGGCGACGACTGGACCGACCCCAAGATGTTGGCCAAGGCAAACCCTAACCACGGTGTTTCAGTGTTCCAGGAGTATCTGGAAAGCCAGCAGGCACGGGCGATCCGCTCGGCTCGGTTCACCAACACCTTCAAAACGAAGCACCTCAACCTGTGGGTGAGCGCCAAGTCTGGCTTCTTCAACATGCAGGACTGGAAGGCCTGCGAGGACACCTCCCTTACGCTTGATCAATTCGAGGGGCAAGAGTGGATCGCCGGTTTCGACCTTGCGCGAAAGCTGGACATGAACTCGAGGGCGCGCCTGTTTTGGAAGGTGATCGACGGAAAGACTCACTACTACAGCGTGGCCCCCAAGTTTTGGGTGCCATACGACACCGCTTATGACAGCGACAACAAGCGGATGTCCGAGCGCTTCCAGGCCTGGCTGAACTCGAAACACCTTGAGGTCACTGATGGAGCCGAGATCGATTACCGCGAAATCCTCGAAGACACCAAAGAGGCAAACAAACACGCACCGCTACGCGAGGCGCCGATTGACCCGCACGGTGCTACTGGGTTGAGCCATGACCTCGACGACGAGGGTTTCAATCCGATCACCATCCAACAGAACTACACCAACATGTCCGACCCCATGAAGGAGCTGGAAGCGGCTATCACGGCTGGGCGGTTCCACCATGACGGCAACCCGATCATGACCTGGTGTATTGCCAACGTGATCGGCAAAAACATGCACGGTAACGACGACGTAGTACGGCCCATCAAACAGGGCGATGACAACAAGATCGATGGCGCCGTTGCACTGATCATGTCGGTCGGGCGGGCGATGATGCAAGTCGTTGCCGGCGATGGCGGCGTGGACCGATTCATGGATTCAATCCGGGACCCAATATTCGAATGAACACAGCATCAATTATTTACCTGCTGACTGCAGTGCTGGGTTTTGCCCTTGCTGTGGCAGGCGTTTACGTACTGCTTGGCCTGGGTTGGGCGCTTCTTGCCGCTGCTTCGTCGTGCTTCGTCGCGGCAGCATTCATTCGAAGGGGACTGACCGGTGGCTAAGTCTTTCAAATCCGTCTTGAGCGGTGCAATCAACGCGCCTCGGTCATCGATAATCGATTGGGTGGGCAGGTCGCTCTCCGGCAGCGCTTCCGGAATTTGGGCGCAAACCGTGGGCAGCACATCCGCCAACGGCAAAACCGTGACGATCAACAAAGCCATGCGCCTGGCCGCTTGCTGGTCTTGCGTGCGCCTCATCTCCGAAACGATCGCAACGCTGCCGCTCGGCCTATACCGGCGCATGCCTGATGGCGGTCGTGAGGTGGCCGGTGACAATGACCTGCATTGGATTCTTAACACCAATCCGAACAGCCGCATGACTGCCGTGCAGTTTTGGGAGGCCGTAGTAGCTTCGATGCTGCTGCGGGGTAACGCTTTTGTCGAGATCATCCGTATAAGCGGCCGGATCGTAGCGCTTGAATTCCTGCTGCCCAACCGCATGGATTTGGATGTCGCGGACAACGGCGAGATTATTTACCGGTACCGGGAAAAAAACGGCCAGCTCCGCGATATTGCTGGCAGCAACATGATGCATATCCCTGCGTTCTCTCTGGACGGGCAAATCGGGCTATCACCCATCGCCTACGGCGCAGACGTATTCGGCGCGGCAATGTCGGCAGAGGACGTTGCGAGCTCAACGTTCAAAAACGGCATGCACCAAACCGTGGCCTTTGAGGTTGATGCAACGCTGAACAAGCAGCAGCGCGACGATTTTCGCGACTATGTCCAACGCATCAGCGGGGCGATGAATGCCGGTAAATCACCGGTTTTGGAAAAGGGTGTTTCCGCCAAGGTGATTGGTATCAATCCAGTGGACGCTCAGCTGCTGGAATCTCGAGAGTACAGCGCCGAGGAAATCTGCCGTTTTTATATGGTGGACCCGACGCTGGTCGGTTACAGCGATAAGGCATCGAATTGGGGGACCGGCCTTGAGCAGAAGTTGCTTCGATTCCTGACCTTCACGCTGCGCAGCTACATGCGCCGCATCGAGGAAGGGATCAGTCGCAGTTTGCTGGCACCTGCGCAGCGCCGTCAGATTTACCCCGAGTTTTCCATCGAGGGCTTGATGCGGGCCGATAGCGCCGCACGAGCAGCGCTGTATTCGGGCATGGTGCAGAACGGCATTTACACGCGCGACGAATGCCGCATGAAGGAGAACCTGCCCAAAATGGGCGGAAATGCCGGTGTGCTAACTGTGCAAACCAACCTTTCGCCGATCGACAAACTGGGTCAGGGCGATGACGGGCAGGCCGCAAGGGCAGCTCTACAGAACTGGCTGGATCAGCCGGCAAACTCGAAGGAATAAATCATGCAACCAAAATCCAAGGCTGGCAGTTTTAACTGCGAGCTGAGCCCGCGCGCGCTCGACAGGTGGAATCCCGCCATCAAAGCGGCCGTGGAGTCCACCAGCGATACCATCACCATCTACGGCGTTATTGGCCAGGACTGGTATGGGGAAGGCGTTACGGTCTCACGTATCGACGCGGCCCTTCGCTCAATCGGCGACAAGCCCGCCACCGTGTACATCAATTCGCCAGGTGGCGACATGTTCGAGGGCCTGGCCATCTACAACCGGCTGCGTGAGCACAGCCAGCCGATCACAACCAAGGTCCTGGGCCTGGCCGCCTCGGCTGCTTCGGTGATCTACATGGCCGGCGCAAAGCGGGAAGTGGCCAGCAGCGGGTTTCTCATGATCCACAACTGCTGGACGCTTGCCGTCGGCAACCGCCATGACTTGCGCGATGTAGCGAACACGATGGAAGAGTTCGACGCTGCGATGGCAGACCTTTACGCGGAAGGCAGCGGCCAGGCCATTGCTGACATTGCCGAGATGATGGATGACGAGACGTTCATACGCGGCCGACGAGCAGTTGAGCTCGGCTTTGCAACGGCCGTTCTCTCTTCTGACGAAATCACCGAGCGTGAAGACGAGCAGGTCCAGCAGAGTAACGCGCTGAAAGCTATGGATATCGCTTTGGCAAAAGCCGGAATGGCCCGCAGCGAACGCCGCGAACTCTTCGCCAATTTCAAGTCCAGCACGCCGCGCGCTGCTGGCGGGGGTACGCAATACGCTGCCTCGTCCGATAAGCCCCGCGCTGTCGAGTTGGACCTGTCACCCCTGCCAAAACTCAACTTTTCCTTTCCCGTATGAGGCTTCACACAATGATGAAATTTCGTTTGTCCCCGGCATTCTTGATGGCTGTGTTGTCCATCGCTGCCTTGATCCCGCTGACCTTCGGTGCCACGCCCGAAGCAGTTATGGGTTCGCTTTTGCTGGTGGGTGTTTCCACTGCGCTCGTAAAACGTGGAACCTCTCACTATCGCGGCTGGAATGCTCAGATGGGGAAAATCGGTGAGGATGACATCGAAACCCAGTACAAGCAGACCCAGGCCAACCTCAAGGACATCGGTGATCAGCTCAAGGCACATGCCGAGCAGGCGCAGAAGAATGTCGATCGCCATGAGGGCCTGAGCAAAGAAACTTCGGCCAAGGTTGACGAGTTGCTGATGAAGCAGGGCGAACTGCAGGCTCGCGTGCTGGAAGCCGAGCAAAAGCTTGTCAATGCCAATCGCGACACACAGCGTAACGAGTCCCCGAAGTCCGCTGGCGAGTTGGTTGTTACCAGTGAACACATGGAAGGCGTCAATTCGTCTTTCCGTGGCTCCCGTCGTGTTTCCGTACCTCGCGCCGCTATCACCACCACATCCGCCGGTGGCTTGGCGGCCACGGAGCGCCTGGACACTGTCGCGCTGCCGGGCATGCGTCGGGCCACCATTCGCGATCTGGTTGCCCCCGGCCAGACCGAAGCTGGCTCGCTTGAGTACGTCCGCGAGACAGGCTTTACAAACAATGCCGCGACCGTAGCGGAGGGCTCTGCAAAGCCGTATTCCGAAATCACGACTGCCTTGGTAACGGCGTCGGTTCGTACTATCGCCCACCTGTTCAAAGCGTCGCGTCAGATTCTGGATGACGCGAAGGCTTTGCAGAGCTACATCGATGCGCGCGCTCGCTATGGCTTGCTGCTCACTGAAGAGTCGCAGTTGCTGTACGGCAGCGGTGCCGGTGCAAATCTGCAAGGTCTCGTTCCGGTTGCAAACCAATACGCGTCTCCAGCTGGCTGGACCGTAACCGGCGAGCAGCGCATCGATCGGCTTCGCCTGGCCCTTCTGCAAGCCGAGCTGGCAGAGTTCCCTTCGGATGGCATCGTGCTCAACCCAACTGACTGGGCTCTGATCGAGTTGATCAAAGACAGCCAGGGTCGCTATCTGATCGGTCAACCGCAAGAAGGCACTGCGGCTCGTCTGTGGAATCGCCCTGTAGTCGCAACCCAAGCGATGAAGCAAAACGACTTCCTGGTGGGGGCCTTCAAACTCGGCGCGCAGATCTTCGACCGGATGGAAGTTGAAGTATTGATTTCCACGGAGAACGACAAGGACTTCGAGAACAACATGGTCACGCTTCGCGCTGAAGAGCGCTTGGCGTTTGCCATCTACCGTACCGAAGCCTTCGTCACTGGCAAGCTCACGGCTGCGGCCGCTGCGGCTTAAACTGCCCAAACCCCTAAAGTGGCCGGCACCCCCGGCCCACCGAGGTGAGACATGTCAGATGTATTGATCAAGCCGCTGCGGGCTTACGAGGACCGCGGCACCATCCGTGACACCGACAATGAGCCTTATGCCGCGCCTGTATGGCTGGCCAAGGAGCTGGAGCAACTCAAGCTTTGCAAGATCGTGGGCGAGGTCGGAGCAGCTCTGACCTCGAATTCTAGCGAACGCTCGGTGCTGACGATTGCTAAGAAGGGGCAGCGCTGGATTGTTGTCGATGCTGAGGGCGCTCAGGTCGGTGACTTTATCGGCAAAAAAGAAGAGGCCGAAAGCGAGTTGGCCAAACTTTTGACCGCCACAACACCGGATACCGCCGGCAATCCTGAAGCTGATGTTCCTAGCGAAGGACCGCCGGCTCAGGGTGAGAATCCGCCTCAGCAAACCGAGCAGCACCAACCGCCTCAGGAGTGACACATGCCCGTCATCAGTATAGAAACGGCCATGCATCACCTGCACGCAGAATCCGAGGATCAGCCGCTCGTGGAAGAACTTCTGGGCGCGGCTGAGGAAGCTGTTATGCAGTTTTTGCAGCGCCGGTTCTATGCCGATCAGGCTGATGTGGATAAGGCGAAGGCTGACACCATTCAGCGAACTCAAGCCGCGAGAGCTGCATACCGGGCTGCGCTGGAGTTGGCCGACGACCCAGAAAACTCTGATATTCGCTGCCGTCTTCGCGAGCGCGCTCGCCAATCATTGTCTGAAAGCTTTGAGCAGATCGATATGGACGACTTCGGCATCGTGATCAACAAGGCCATACAGGCAGCATGCCTGCTCAAGCTGGGCAACCTCTTCGCCAACCGCGAGGAAGTGGTGATCGGCACGATTGCCGCGGAGCTGCCGCTGGCCTCCAAGTCGCTGCTTATGCCATACCGCATCGGGATGGGCGTGTAATGCGTGCCGGTCGACTTCGTCATCGCATCACGTTCCAGGCGTTGGGCAGACTGCAGGACCCTAAAACCGGTGAAGAGATGGCGAGCTGGCAGACTGTGTGGGACAAAGTCCCCGCAGCGGTCGAGCCGCTGAGCGCCAGAGATTTTATTGCTGCCCAGGCCAGCCAGTCAGAGGCCACCGCGCGGATGGTGATCCGCTACCGAGCCGGTGTGCTGCCAACGATGCGGATCCTGTACCGGGGTGATTCCTACGACATCAAAGGCCCGGCTTTGCCCGATCCCGATTCGGGACTGGAATATCTCACCATCTTGGTGGCCAAGGGGGTCAACGATGGCTGACTCAGTGGATTTCCAGCTCGAGGGAATTGAATCTCTCGTTGGCAAGCTCGAATCGATCACTCAAGACATGAAACGTAAGGGCGGGCGGTCGGCGCTGCGTAAGGCTGCCCAGCTGGTGGCCAACAAGATGAAAGAAGGCGCGCAGCGGATAGACGACCCTGAAACAGGCCGATCTATCGCGGATAACGTCGCTCTTCGCTGGAACGGGAAATTGTTCAAGTCGAGCGGGGACCTGGGTTTCCGGGTTGGTGTTCTGCAAGGCGCTGTCCTCAAGAAGGGCGGCGACAAATCTGCGAACGCTGCGACGCCTCATTGGCGCCTGATCGAATTCGGTACTTCCAAAATGCGTGCAGATCCATTCGCGCGAAAGGCGTTGGCCGACAACATAACCGAGGCAACCAATACATTCATCACTGAATACGAGAAGGCCATTGACCGCGCGATTAAAAAAGCGGCCAAGGCCGCAGGGGGGGCGTGATGTCATATGCACCCATATTCGCCGTATGCGCTGCTGACGCCGGGGTAACGGCACTACTCGGCGTCAGCCCCACCAGGCTCTATCCGTTCGATGATGCACCCGAAGGCGTGGCGAAGCCGTATGCAGTCTGGCAGGTCATCACTGGCAGCCCAGAAAACTACCTCGCAGGCCGCCCAGATGTCGATGGGTTCACGTTGCAGGTTGATGTATATGCCACCACAGGCGCGCAGGCAAGAGAAGTGACCGACGCGATCAGTCACGCTATTGAGCTCAAAGCGTATGTGGTTCGCTGGGGCGGCGAGAGAAAAGACACCGAAACAAAGCTGTACCGGTCGAGCTTCGATATCGACTGGCTTGTGCCCAGATAGCCGAAACCCATTCATCCGGCCCGCCATATGCGGGCTTTTTTATGTCCGACATTTGGAGAAAGCCATGTCGATTCTTACCCAAGGCACTCAGGTTTTCGCACTGGTGCCTTCCGCTACCAATCCGGCGGTTCTCGAAATCCTCGAGATCGAATGCGCCACCGCATTCAGCCCGGGCGGTAACCCAGCCGATCAGATCGAAGTCACATGCCTGAGCGATAAAGTGCGCCGCTACATGCGCGGCCTTCGCACTCCGGGTCAAGCTTCCCTGACCCTGAACGCTGATCCTCGCAGCGCATCGCACGTTCGTCTTCATCAGATTTCCGAAGACGACACCATCGAGAGCGTGGCATGGGCTGTTGGTTGGGCTGACGGGACGGCTGCTCCGAAACTGAACGCTGCCGGTGACGACTTTGAGCTGCCGACCAGTCGGACATGGTTCATCTTCGATGGCTACGTTTCTGACTTCCCGTTCGACTTCGCAGCCAAC
This sequence comes from Plantibacter cousiniae (nom. nud.), assembly GCF_977070315.1. Taxonomy (NCBI): domain Bacteria; kingdom Bacillati; phylum Actinomycetota; class Actinomycetes; order Micrococcales; family Microbacteriaceae; genus Plantibacter; species Plantibacter cousiniae (nom. nud.). Next base: position 50,259 of record NZ_CDRVEU010000002.1, read on the forward strand.
ACTGTGGTGACTACGGCCGCCACCATCCAGCGTTCGGGCGGCTCCGCCTGGGTCCGCAAGACAGCCAGCGCATAAGGGATTTCCATGAAACTCAGCCTTGAAAGCTTGAGGGGCGTCGGCGCATTTACCGGCCGCCCAGTCGAGAAAGAAATCAAATGGCAGCAGGGCGGTGAAGAGATCTTCGCCACGGTGTACGTCAGGCCGCTAGGGTTTCAAACGGCGATCAACGATGTGCTTTCCGCAGCCGGCAGGCTTGAGGTTCATGCCGGACGGATCGCCGCCAGCATCTGCAACGAAGAGGGCAAGCCTGTCTTCACCGTAGATGACATCACCGGTGACGCTGATCCCGAGCGCGGCGCGCTGGACGGCAACCTGACAATGGCACTGATGAAAGCCATTGCCGAGGTCAACAACCTGGGAAAGACGAAGCCCTCTCCGACGACGAAGAGTTCTGGCACGAGCTCGTCCTCGCCGGCATCGGCGGGCGTACGATCGCGGAAGCCAAGGAAAACCTCAGCCTGATCGAGTTCAGGTCTTGGCTGAAGTACCGGGCGCTACGTGGCTCTCTGAACATCGGCATGCGGGTGGAGCGCGGATCGGCATTGCTAGCAATGATGTACGCCAACGTGAATTACAAGGACGGTCCGTACAAGATGTTCGACTTCATGCCGCATGAGGCTGAGCAACCCATCAGTCTCGAGCAGGCTATGGAAAGCTGGGCATAGGCTTTGTCGGAATGTTGCGTACTGATACTCTGTGCCTCACTGACCAAGAGGGATCACGTATGCGCAGGACGGCGGTAATGTTTATTTCAGCTTTGGCTCTATCCGGTTGCGGACAGCCAAAGCTCGATGGAAGCTCAGACGAAGCTCTTCAAAAGTCGATTACAAAAGTTTCAGAAAGTCTGTCTGGAGAAAAAAAGGAGCAATTTAAAAGTGATGTGCAATTAGTTGCATTAAGCCAGCTGGACCTCGGTCGCATGCTTAAAGGCGAAACTAATGCTACGGCAGCAAGAATGAATATGCTGTCCGTATTGGATGGGAAAACCGCTGATGAGGTCGCCGCGGAAGCGAGGCGTATAACTGAAGAGCGTGAGGCTAGGGAACGCACGCAAGCGGTTGCAGAAATAAACGATCTGACAGAGAAAAATAAAAAGTCGGAAGCGGCGAAATCGCAGCTTGCAAAGTTTACAGTCGTGAAGTCTCGTTTTTATCTGCAAGAAGAAAAGTATTCGTATAAGCCGAAGCCTTATATAGAGCTTACAGTCAGAAATGATACTGATAAGGCCATTTCGCGAGCTTATTTCAAGGGTACGATTGCTTCGCCAGGTAGGTCGGTTCCATGGTACGTAGATGATTTTAACTACGAGATCAGCGGAGGCCTGGAGCCCGGCGAAACTGCTGATTGGGTGCTAGCTCCCAACATGTTCAGCGACTGGGCCAAGGTGAGAGCGACTGATGATGCTGTGTTTACAGTTGAAGTTACCCGGCTTGACGGAGCAGACAAAAAAGCTTTGTACGACGCCACAGGATTGACTGAGCGCGAACAGAAAAGACTGCAAGAGCTTAAAACCAAATATGCTGGGGGCTGACTCCATCATCTAAGAAACCCGCGCCGGCGGGTTTTTTTTCGTCTGGAGATAATTGAATGAGCAAATCACTGGGCACGCTTACACTGGATTTGGTGGCCAGGATTGGATCGTTTACCGGGCCACTGGACCGGGCTAGTCAAGAGGCCAAGAAGCGCAACGCGGAAATCGCCAAATCCTTTGAAAGCCTGGCCAAAGGCGTGGGGGTTGCCATCGCTGGCGTCCCTGCAGCTCTGACAGGGCTGGTTGCCTACACCGCCGGCAGCGCTAAGGAAATCTCTAACCTTGCAGCGCTGGCCGGTCTCGGAACAACCGAATTCCAGAAGTACGCTGCGGGTGCGAAAACCGTTGGCGTTGAGCAGGACAAACTCGCGGACATCTTCAAGGATACCAACGACAAGCTGGGCGACTTCTTCAACACCGGCGGCGGCGAGCTGAAAGACTTCTTTGAGGTCATCGCGCCGAAGGTTGGCGTGACAGCGGAGAGTTTCAAAAAGCTGAATAGTGCCGAAGCACTTCAACTTTATGTATCCAGTCTAGAAAAGGCCAATGTCTCCCAGGCGGAAATGACTTTCTATATGGAAGGTATTGCCGACGAGGCTAGTGCGCTCGTTCCTTTGTTGCGGAACGGTGGAAAGCAATTCAAGGATCTTGGTGAGGCGGCAGAGTCCGCTGGCGCTATCCTCAGCGTTCAAACTATAGCCATCTCGAAAGAGTTCTCGAGCGAGCTCGCTGGGCTAATCCAGAACCTGCAGGGTGCGAAAAATAAGATAGCTGATGACTTCATGCCCGTGGTTCAGCAGATGACCAAGGATCTTAATGACTCTGTTAAGGCGGGCGGGGGCGTGACGAAGGTTGTGGGCGAAATTGGTGAGTCAATGGTGACCGCCACAGCGTTCGTTGTCAGCGCAGGCGACGGCGTTGTCCGAGTTTTTAAAATCGTATCTGACACGCTGATAGGGATGTTCTCGACTGCTGTGGGATACATTCAACGGCTCGACTCTTCCGGGCAGGCAGCCCTTTCGCAACTCAGTTTTGGTGATGTCTCTAAGGAATTCGCGGCCAATGCCAAAGAGATGGAAGAGGCAGCCAGGATAAGCTTTGGTGTTGCCGCACAGGCTGCGTCAGGGCTTAAGGAGACGATAGAGGCTCCAATGGCAGGAGAGGCGATTAAAAAGTACATCTCCGATGCTCGAGGTGCTGCAGCCGAGTACCAGCGGCTGTTCGGCGGCACCGGTTTTAGTAATGAGGGTGGCAAAGGCAGCAATGTAGATCGTAAAGCTTTGGATGCGGCTAAGCAGGCTGCAAAAGACGCTGCGGCTGCAGCGAAGAAACTGAGCGATACCTTCAAGGGTTCAGAGACCGACCTGCAGCGTCAGATCGCGCTGATCAATACCAGCGCGGATGCGCAGAAAAACGCCACTGAAGTGGACAAGATTCGATTCGAAGTCGCATCGGGCAAGCTGGTAGGTATCAACGCTATTCAGCAGAAGCGCCTCGAGGGCTTGGCGTCAGAGCTGGATGCTCTCCAGAAACTCAAGGTGGCGAACGAGGAAGAGGCCAAGGCGGTCAGCTTCCTTGCCACATTGAAGGATGAGAATGCTGCCACTAGCGGCGGCTTCGATATGGAGCTCGCTGGCGCAGGTATGGGCGACAAGGCCCGTGACCGCCTGAAGCAGGACATGGCCATTCAGGAGGATTACGCGCGCAAGGCTGCGGACCTCCAGGCGCAGCGCAACTCCGGCGATATCAGCGCCGAGCTGTACGCTAAAGAGACTGGCATGCTCTCCGAGGCGCTGGCCGAACGAATGGTCATCCAGCAGGATTATTACAATCGGATTGACGAGGCCCAGTCCAACTGGATGGCGGGCGTGAGTGATGCTTGGCAGAACTACGTTGATGCGGCCGAAGACTACTCGGCGATCGCGGCCGATTTCGTGTCTGGCAGCCTGAATGATTTGACCGGCGGCCTGGGCAGCGTGTTCTCGGACGTGGTCACCGGTGCAGAGGACGCTGGAGACGCTATCGCTGACTTCGCTGGGAACATGTCCAAGTCGGTTGTCAACGCTTTGAGCGACATGGCGGCGCAGTGGCTGATCTATCAGGGCATTCAACTGCTCGTTGGTAAAAGCGGGCAATCGGCGGCGGCTACCGGCTTGATCGCCAACGCGCAGGCAGCTTCTGCGCAGGCAGCGCTGAACGCCTACGCATCTACGGCCGGTATTCCGCTGATTGGTCCAGCTGCTGCGCCGGCCGCTGCACTCGCCGCTGCTGCTGCAACTGCGCCAATGGTCGCCGCCGTATCCGCATCCGCACTCGCCGGTATGGCCCACAACGGTATGGACAACATCCCGAAGGAAGGCACCTGGCTGCTCGATGGCGGTGAGCGCGTGCTCAACCCGAACCAAAACCGCGACCTGACGAAGTACCTGGCTGATAAGGCCGGGAGTGGTGCTGGCGGTGCGCCGTCTTTCACCATCAACGCGCCAGTGAATGTCCAGGCTCAGCCCGGCATGACTAACGCGGACGCGGCCAAACAGGGTTCGGCGATATCGTCGGCACTTGAGGCTCAGCTCGGGCAGTTTCTGGACAGAGAAATGCGCCAGGGCGGACGTCTTTGGAGGCGAACGTAATGGCTGAGACATTCGATTTTGACGTACAGGTCGGCGCGTCCGGCGATGTGAAACAGCGCACTTGGTCGAACGACTTCGGCGACGGCTATACCCAAGCAGGCGGCGTCGGTATCAACACCAAGTCGCAGGCGTGGGACGTGACGGTAACCGGACGGTTCGGCGTGGGCCAAAAGCTCCAGCAGGTCCAGGACTTTCTGGACCGGCATGAGGGTTTCAAGTCATTCCTCTGGACGCCACCAGGCAGCGGGCAAGGCCGGTACACCGCAAACGGCTACAAACTGTCGACACTCGGCGGCGGTCTGCACTCGTTGTCCGCGAACTTCAAGCAAACATTCAAACCATGAAACAACATGATGCGGCAAGACCGCAGGGGGCGATGATGAGTAATTTATCTTTACAGATTCTCGATAAAGTTAAAAAGATTGATGGCTCGGTTAGTAAGGCTCTGGCTCGGATATCTGCCGCCGATAATGCTCAACGGCAGACTGCCAAACTGAAAAAGTTATAGGCGTTTTTCGGCGGCTGCGATAAAAATTTGCATGTGCGCCTCATATACTTCGTGTTTATGCATATCTCCCTCAGTACGCTCATTCAAGTCTTTGATTGCGGAAAGTGCCTCTTTAAAAAGAAGCGGGTTTAAAGCGCCTGTGTTGGCGAGAACGGCTATAACTGCGCTAATAGCGTCGAGATTCGCAAGTGCTGAAGCCTCTAGTTCTGAATTATCTTTTGCAGACATATTTAACCTCCTGGTCATAACCGCGCTGAAATTGGCGCATCCCCGGTCCGTGGGCTTGCAGGCAACGGACCGAGGCGGTTCGTTGGAGGCGCAAAGCTACTACGTGACCTGAAGGCGGTGTTACTGTCCTTTTGTCCACGCTGTACAACCGATCAGCTGCCGTTCAATCCCCTGACCCCGCCAAGTGCGTGGTTTTTCGTAGGTAACCACCATGATTTACAGCGCGGACATCCAGAAACTGGAGCCCGGCAACCAGATTCGTCTGTACGAACTGGATGCGACGAGGCTGGGAGCCACGCTCTGGCGCTTCCACGGGCATGAGCATGAGGGCGACATCATCTGGCAGGGCCAGTTGTATTCGCCTATTCAGATCGAGGTCACCGGCTTGGACATCCGTGGTGATGGCCGCCCAGCCACCCCCAAACTCAAGCTGGCCAACGAGCTGTCGGGCATTCCGCGAGCAGTGTCAGCGCTTTGCCTTCAGTTCAAGGACCTCGCTGGCGCGGACTTCAAGGTGATCGAAACCTTCAAGCACTTCCTGGATGCCGCGAACTTCGACGGCGGCAATCCGGATGCTGCTGATCAGAGCCGCACCAGCCTGTGGAGAATCGAGCAGAAGACCGAAGAGAACTTTTCGGCGGTCGGCTTCGAGCTTTCCAGCCCCATCGACATGGAAGGCCAGCAGCTGCCGTCCCAGCAGATCACCAAGTTGTGCCGCTGGGCGATGCGCGGCCAGTACCGGCAGGAGGCCTGCGCCTACACAGGCACCGCGTATTTCGACAAGAAGAACGAACCCACCGACAACCCTGCGCTTGACCGCTGCGGGGGCTGGTGGAGCAGCTGCAAGTTGCGCGGCAATACCCGCCGGTTCGGCGGCTCAATGGGCGCAAGCCTGATCGCCAAGGGATAACCATGCGAATCAATCAAAAGCTTCAGGATGCCATGCGGGCGCACGCCGAGCAGTCACACCCGGCCGAGGCCTGCGGGCTTCTGATCAAGACCGAGGCCGGGCGCGAGTACGTACCGTGCGGCAACGTGGCCACCAACCCGCTGCAGCACTTCCTGATCGACAAGCACGACGCTGCGGCGGCAGAAGACAGGGGCGAGGTACTGGCCATCGTGCACAGCCACCCGGACCGCGCCGCAACACCGAGCATGACCGATCTGGTCAGCTGCGAGCTGCATGAATTGCCTTGGGCGATTGTGGGCTGGCCTGGCGGTGACATTCAGTGGTTCAAGCCGAGCGGGTTCCAAGCCCCTTTGCTGGGCCGGGACTTCTCGCATGGCCTGCTCGATTGCTGGTCGGCCTGCCGCGACTGGTACGCCCGCGAGGCCTCACTGCCGCTGCCCAACTTCGAGCGCAAGGAGCTGTGGTGGGAAGATCCGGACAGCCCCAGCCATTACGAAGATAACTACGAGTCCTGCGGCTTCGTCCGGGTCGAACAGCCCCAGCGCGGCGACCTGCTGGTGTTCCAGATCCCGACCGTGGGCAGGCCTTGTCACTTCCCGAACCACGCCGCGATCTACCTCGGGGCCGATGCCAGCCTGCACAGCGAGGACGCGCCGGCACTGGGCGGGTCTGGTCCGTTCATCTATCACCACATGCCCGGTCGCCTGGCTGCCCGTGAGGTCTACGGCTGGTCGATGGCCAACCGCGTGAAACTAATCCTGCGCCACAAGGAATACACCCCATGACCATGCGCACCATCGTGCTCTACGGCGTTCTGCGCAAGCATTTCGGCCGGGAGTACCGCATCGATGTACACAGCGTGCGCGATGCCGTGAATGCCCTTTGCGCGATGAAGCCTGGCTTCGAGAAGTTTCTGCGGACCGGCGAAGAGCGTGGCTTGGTGTTCAGCGTCTTCTGCGGCAAGCGCAACGCCGGCGAGGCCGAGTTCGATATGCAGGGCAGCGACAACACCGATATCCGAATCGTGCCGCTGATCCAAGGCAGCAAGCAGGCTGGCCTGTTCCAAGTGGTGCTGGGCGTCGCGCTGGTTGTGGGCGGCCTTGTCTCCGGCGGTACGAGTACAGCGCTCGGCCTCGGCTTGCTCGGTGCGGGTGCGGCGACAGGTCTTGGCGGCGTGGTGCAGATGCTTTCGCCGACGACGACCGCCAGCGTCGGCAGCAACAACGACGATGGAAACAACCCCAGCTATGGCTTTGGGGGCGCGGTGACCACCGTTGCCCAGGGCAACCCCTATCCCGTGCTCTACGGCGAACGAGAGATCGGCGGTGCCGTCGAGTCGGGCGGGATTTACACACAAGATCAGATTTGATCATCAGGTAACACCAGACCCGCTTCGGCGGGTTTTCTTTTTTCTGGGGGCGGTATGGCAAGTGCGGTAGCAGCGCGAAGCATTCGCGGGAGCAAGGGCGGCGAGGCCACACAGAAGCAGCCGACGATTGCGTTAAACAGCACAGCTTCCATTGCCACCGCGCGCATCGTCTACCTGTGGAGCTGGGGGCCGATCGTTGGGCCAGTGGACGGCCTGCGCTCGGTGAAGCTCGACGGTACTCCGTTGGTGGCCGAGGACGGGACGGTCAACTTCCCGGGCGTGAAATGGCAATTCCGCAATGGCGAGCTGAACCAGCAGCGTCTTGAGGGCATTGCCGAGTCCAGCAACGAAGTCGACGTAAACCAGCAGTTGCTCAGCACCACACCTTACCTGCGCACCGTGAATAACCCGGTGCTGGATGCGCTTCGCATCCGGTTCAGCTGGCCACAGCTCCAGTCTCAGGACCAGAGCGGCAACATCAACGGCGTGCGCATCGATTACGCCATTGACCTGGCCACCGACGGCGGGCCGTTCGTGCAGGTGCTCGCGGACTACGTAGACCGCAAGAACGTCACCAAGTACGAGCGCAGTCACCGGCTCAACTTGCCTGCGGGCAGTCGCTGGACCATGCGCGTGCGCCGGATCACGCCGGAGGCCAACAGCTCGCTGATTCAGGACAGCATGTTTATCGAGGCGGTCGCCGAGGTCGTAGATAGCGATCAGGAGTTTCCGCTTACCGCCGTGGGCTGCGTGGAATATGACGCCCAGCAGTTCGGCGGCGATATCGCCAAGATCGCGGTGTTGATGCGCGGGCGCATTGTGCGCGTGCCGACCAACTACGACCCGGAGACGCGGACCTATGCAGCGTCCGGCGCGGGTACCAGCAACGGGATATGGGACGGTACGTTCAAAGAGGCCTACACGAATAACCCGGCCTGGGTGTGCTACGACATTGCACTGAACCCGTATTACGGCCTCGGACACCGGATCGATGCCACGATGGTGGACCGCTGGAACCTGTACCGCATTGCGCAGTATTGCGACCAGATGGTGCCGAACGGTATGGGCGGCATGCACCCCCGGATGACTTGCAACATTTACCTGCAAAAGCAGGCGGATGCTTACGCGGTGCTGCAGGACCTGTCGGCCATCTTCCACGGCATGAGCACCTGGGATGGCAGCCAGATCACGTTCAACGCCGACATGCCAGGCGACCCGGTCTACACCTACAACCCGTCGCAGATCCTGAACAACGGTGAAATCCAGTATTCGGGCACCCGGGCGCGCGACCGTCACAACTTGGCAATGGTGACCTGGGACAACCCTGACCAGAGTTTTGCGACGGACAAAGAGCCTGTCTTTGATGACGTGGCGATGGCCGAATCTGGATCGGTCAACGAACTGTCGGTGGACGCCTACGGCTGCACTTCCCTCGGGCAGGCGCAGCGCGCTGGCCAGTACGCGCTGATCACCGAACAGACGCAGACAAGGCCCGCGACCTTCCGCGTCGGCCTGGACGGCGGCATTCCGAAGACAGGGCAGATCATTGCCGTGGCTGACCCCATGCTGGCCGGTCGTGCTAACGGCGGTCGGATCAGCGCGGTGGCGGGGCGCGTCATCACCGTTGATCGCGACATCGATCTTTCCACCGGTGCCAAGCTGCGGGTGAACTTGCCGAGCGGGAAGACGGAGGCGCGGGTTATCACCTCGCTTACCGGTCGGCGGGTGACTGTTGCAGCCAGCTTCAGCGAAGTGCCAGAAGCCGAATGCGGTTGGATACTCGAATACGACGACCTGAAAACCATGCAGTTTCTGGTGCGCAACATCACGCGCCCGGAATGGCACCAGTACCAGCTCGAGTGCATCCAGCACGAACCGAGCAAGTTTGACGCTATCGACTTCGGCGCCGTCGTGGACATCCGCCCAATCAGCGGCATTCCAGTGGGCGTGCAGGCTGCGCCAGGCGCGGTGTTTGTGACCCAGCACGTTGTGATCGAGCAGGGGATCGCGGTTACCAACATGACCATCAGCTGGGACGCTGCGCCAGGCGCGGTTGCATACGACGTGGAATGGCGCTGGGGCTCGCGCGAGTGGGTCAAGGTGCCGCGCACTGGCGAGCAGTCGGTGGATGTGCCGGGTATCTACTCCGGCCAGTACATGGCCAGGGTGCGCGCTGTCAGCGCCTTGAACGTCTCGTCCTTGCCTGCCACGTCGCTGCTGACGAACTTGCAGGGCAAGACCAGCTTGCCACCTGCCGTCACGTCGCTGACTGCCGCGTCGCTGATCTTCGGCATCAAGCTGAAATGGACCTTCCCACCAGGCGCAGAGGACACGCAGCGCACTGAAATCTGGTACGGGCCGACGACAGACCTGGCCAAGGCCACGAAGCTCAGCGACCTGGCCTACCCGCAGTCGGAACACGTCATGCAGGGGCTGCTGGCGGGTGTGACGTTCTTCTTCTGGGCGCGGCTGGTGGATCGGACCGGCAACGTGGGTCCGTGGTATCCGACTGGCGTGGGCGTTATGGGGCAAAGCGGCAGTGATGCAACCCCCGTTCTTGGTCTATTGACAGGCCAGCTTACGGAAAGCCAGTTCGGCGAGCATCTGCTTGGCAGGTTCGACCTCATCGACGGCGATGGGCCTGGCTCCGTTAACGAGCGCATGGAAGAGCTCAAAGCCAATATCGGCGAAATCACCGACGCGCTGGTCTATGTGTCGACCGATGCCTATGTGCGCGACAACACCGTGCGCGTGGGCGATAACCTCTGGACGGCCATTGATCCAGTTCCTGCCAAAGCAGACGGGTCAAACGGCCCGCCGAACCCGCTGTACTGGGTCAACACCGGCCAGTCGATCCGGGCGGCCAATGCCCAGGCCGCGCAGGTCAGCAAGAACACCGTCGATATCTCGAAGGTTGACGGCAAGACCACGGCGACCGCCACTCAACTGAATGCTCTGCAGGCGTCGACGAGAGACGACAACGTCGAGGGTGAAATGGCCGCGGCGCTGAAAGCTTGGGAAGACACAGCCAACTACGCGCAGGAGGTGAGGGTACGGACAGAAAATGACTTTGCGCAGGCTCAGCGCACCACCTTGCTTGATGCTCGGGTGGCGGGCAACGAAGCAAAGATCAGCATCGTTGAAACAGCACAAGCCACGGACAGGGAGGCGACTGCACAGCAGATCACGAACCTGACGGCGACGGTTACCACGAACCAGACAACGGTTCAGGCAGCCATTCAGTCCGAAGCGTCCACGAGGTCTAACGCCGACGGTGCGCTGTCTACCCGGATTGAGACGGCGCAGGCAAAGGCCAACGACGCGACCGTTGCGGTTCAGCAGACAACCAGCGCGCTGGCCACCACCAACAACAAACTGGCCGGGATCTGGTCGGTGAGGATGGAGCTCACACAAAACAACATCCCGTACGCCGCCGGTTTCGGTCTTGGACTTGAGAGCGGGGCGGCAGGCACGACCTCGCAGTTCGTGGTGAGGGCCGACACGTTCCTGGTGATGAATACCAGCTCGCAATCGCCGCAGTCGTTTTTCGGCATTACTGGCGGCCAGACATTCATTCAGTCGGCGTTCATTCAAGACGGAACGATTACCAACGCAAAAATTGGTAGCTACATCAGTTCGACCAATTACTTGGCCGGGCAGAGCGGCTGGATTCTCAACAAAAACGGCACGCTCGAAATCAACGGTATGGTCGCAGGGGGCGGAAGATTGGTTATCACAAACCGCTCTGTTCGCGTGTATGACCAGAACAACGTCAAGCGCGTGCAACTCGGAGATCTCAGTGAATGATCAACGGAATGATGGTATGGGGCGCAGATGCTGCGCTTCAGCTGGACGAGAATTCGTTCACGATCCGGGTTGTGCTGTCGACGCTCGTTACCTTCTCTGGCACCACAAAGACCAGTCAGGACTTTGCTGTGCCGGGTGTCGGGCCGGGTAACGGTGTGGCAATCGTGATTCCGGCTGGCGCTTACGACGGTAATCAGAGGCAGCACGAAACGGAGCTAGTTGACGGTATCGCGAGGGTTTACAACCACACCAGAACTTACGGCTCAAGCACGGTTTCAAACGGCACCATGCGGCTGCTTGTCATGAGGTTTTCATAATGGCGGAAGCATATGGCCTGGAGTTTTCCAACAACAGCAATGTCGTAGTTCTCGATTCGCAATACGCGCGCCTGATGGTGATTGCTTCAGGGCGCTATCAGCCCACCGAGGAAAGCGGGCTTGGCTCAACCACCTACTTTCCTCGGCCTGTTACGTCACAAGAGCCGCCCCTAGTGTTTGTGCGGCCTGACACCGTTAATGCGGTTGCAGGCCTTTGCATGATGCGCCTTATCGGATCGGCCGGTAACTGGACGGGGTTCTATGTGCGGGCGTATGACGTGAACACCGCTCAACCCAATGGCCGCTATTTCGTCGCTCAGTTCGCCGCCCAGCCTGTGGCTGACTTTGGGATGCGGCTATGGGATGGCGCGACCAACTTGCTGTTTGATTCTGGTACTTCAAGTGCGAACGTCACTCGCTCGTTCCAATCGTGGACCTATGAGAGGTTTGATTACACCAGCCAGAATCTTGTCAGGTGTTATTACTCAGTACCATTTAACTTCCCTGAGAATGAATATCTATTGATTAATTCGTTCGGCATGGGACTGAACTCGGGCAGTGCCATATCGCGGGCACTGTATTGCTGGTGGGACTTTCCGAACTCAAAACTTTACGCAATCACTATTGCCGCAGCCAACCCAACAGCGTTCTTTCTCCCGGCAGTCTTCGCAAAGATGAATGTCTGACAAACCATTAAGTGAGTAAATCATATGCCTTGGTCGAGAAACGGCACAGTAGCCGTTACCCAAAATTCCACGACTGTGACCGGCACCGGCACAACGTTCACGTCCTCAAGGATCGGCGATGCGTTCAGCGGACCAGACGGGCGCCGTTATGAAGTGTCCAACATTATCAGCGAAACCGTTTTGGCGATTCTCCCTGCCTATACGGGCGCAACTGTAAGTGGCGCTGCCTATTACATCGAGCCAGTCCAGGGTTACCCAAAGGCGCTGACAGATGCGTTCAATGCGGTAAATCAGCGCTGGGGTAATACACTTGCGGGGCTGGGCAGCACCGGTAATTACGACACGCTTCCGGTAGCCAAGGGCGGTACTGGACGCGCGGACGGACGGGTTCTTTTTTCTGAGGTCGGGGTTCAGCAGGCCAGCGCGCTTTACAACGTGCAAGGCATGTACATGGGCTGGAACTCTAATTCTCAGGGTGAAGGCCACTTCGTTGTAAACCGTGGCGGCGGTGCTGGCGGGTTCACCTGGCGGTCAGTGAATGCTGGTAATACAGCCACCGGGCCAGCAATGACGTACAGCTACGAAGGGTTGCTTACGGTTTCGTCGCTTTCTGTGACTGCTGCCCCGATCAGCATTGCATCAGGCGGCACTGGCGGCAACAGCCAGACTACAGCGCGTAACTCGTTAGGTATCGGCCCGGCCTCTGCTCCCACGTTTGCGGGCTTGGAACTCAGCAACAACGCTCCCTATATCGACTTTCATTACAACAACACTACAGCAGACTATGACGTCAGGCTGATCAACCAAACAGGGGGCGTGCTGACACTACAGGGTGCGATGCAGATCACAGGGAGACTTGAGTCAGCAGGCACCTGGTGCAGGGCAGGGCTGAGCGCCGGTCGTGGCGGAACTGTCTACAACTACAACTGGACCGGCTCTAACGTTGACGTCTGGATCGACAACACCTACGTCGGGACCATGACGCTGTTCGGGTCTGACTACCGGTTCAAGAAGTACATCGCCAACGCGAAAGTGCCGTCGTACCTTGATCGCATCGATGCTTACAGGATCGTCACCTACCAGCGCAAGATATTCGGCGCGGTCTTTAGCGGCGATGGCACCACCTACCAGGGCCTGATTGCCCATGAGGCCCAAGAGGTAAACCCGCTGGCCGTTACGGGTATGAAGGATGGCACTGACGAGAGCGGCAACGCACGTATCCAGCAGCTCGACCCGATGGCCTTGATCACCGATCTGATGGGAGCCGTCAAGGAGCTGCGCGCCGAGGTTATAGCGCTAAAGGCTGCTGCACAGCCAGCGCCCGAATCTACCGCCGCGTAACACCCGCACAGCAGCACCCGCACCCCGCCATCGAGCGGGTATTTTTTTGCCTGGAGAAACATCGATGCCGATCACCGCGCAGCAACTACTGCAGATCCTCCCGAACGCCGGCCAGAAAGCCGGCATTTTTGCACCCGTCCTCAACACGGCGATGAGCAAGTACCAGATCGTTACGCGCCTGCGCATTGCGGCATTCATCGCCCAGGTTGGTCATGAGTCCGGTCAGCTGCGTTACGTCCGCGAGATTTGGGGGCCAACTCCGCAACAGCTGGGTTACGAGGGGCGCAAAGACCTGGGCAATACCGTGCCTGGCGATGGCTCCAAATACCGTGGGCGCGGCCTGATCCAGATCACTGGGCGGGCAAACTACGCGGAGTGCGCCGAAGCGCTGGGCCTGGATCTGATCAACCATCCCGAATTGCTCGAGCTGGCGCAGTACGCCGCGATGTCGGCGGGGTGGTTCTGGCACCGGGCCGCGCTCAACACTCTGGCCGACAAGGGCGACTTCTTGACCATCACCAGGCGCATCAACGGCGGCACGAGCGGCTTGGCTGATCGGCAGGCACTTTATGCGCGGGCGCTTGAGGTGCTGGCATGAGCGCGATTAAAACGATAGGCCGCTGCTTGGGTATGGGGGCGGATGGTTCGGTCTGGTTCTTCTGCAACGGTTGCAACGGTCCGCAAAGCATAAAGGTCAACTCCCCGGGAACGCCGGGGCCGAACTGGGGATACAACGGCAACCCCGATACGCCAACCTTTACGCCTTCTGTGCTGGCTCGAACGACAGGTGCGCCGGATGGGCGCAGCGTGATGACACCAGAAGAAGAGGCCGAGTATGACGCGATTTACGCGAAAGGCGGTCGAGAGGCGGTTTTCACCAGCCGATTCGGAAAAGTCTGCCACTCATTCGTAACAGAAGGTCGCATCCAATATCTCGGTGACTGCACGCACGCACTTGCCGGTCAAACGGTCGATCTGCCGAATTGGGAGGAGTCATGGGCGCGCTGATGAGTGGATTCTCATACCGGATCGGCGGCCTGCTGCTGATCCTGCTGGCGCTGGCCGGGGCGTTGTACGGGGCATACCTGCACGGCGTGACCGTCACCGATCTGGCCTGGAAGGCGAAGTGGGCCGAGGAAGTCAGCAGCCAATCCGAGGCGGTGGCCACCACGACCACTGAATACCGAACCGAAGAGCAACGCCGCCAGAAAGCGGCCAACCAGGTGGCAAACGATGCAAGACAAGAACAGACCGCTGCGCTTACTGATGCTGCTGTCGCTGACGCTGCTGGCGACCGGCTGCGCGTCGAAGCCGGAAAGCTGGCAGCTACCGCAAGTTGCGCCCCCGGCGATACCGGCGCTGCCGAACGAGGCAAGGCAGCCAGCCGCGCCGCCATGGTGCTCTCCGAACTGCTCAGCAGGTCTGACGCGCGAGCGGGAGAGCTCGCTAAATATGCTGACTCAGCCCGAATAGCCGGCCTGGCGTGTAACCGCTTTGTCGAAGAGCTATCCAACACCACCAATTCAGCCAGGCCGTAGGCCGCCGGGGAAGCACTGTGCAGACGACCATAAAGCAAGAAGCCCACACCCGCGCCATGAAAGATCGGCAGACGCTGTACGTCCGAGCGAAAGGCTCTGGCGTGACACGTTGGAAGCCTGATTAGAATTAGTGCTTCACGCACAAAAGGAGCGGCTGGTAAGGATGCGTCAACATCCGTTCCAGCCACCGAACCGCAGACTATTCCTGCAAGTCCAGCCAAGGCCCCCGCTCTGTGCACAAAGCGCGGCGAGCCTAGCACCTGTTTATCCATACAGTAAAGGCTTGCATATGACTAACCCGATTGTTCCCTGGATGGGCGGCAAGCGCCGCCTTGCCGACCGCCTTATCCCTCTTTTCCCGCCACATGAATGCTATGTCGAAGTTTTCGCTGGTGGAGCTGCCCTGTATTTCATGCGGCCGCAGGCCGCCCCTGTTGAGGTTCTAAACGACATAAATGGTGAATTGGTCAGCTTGTACCGAGTGGTGCAGAACCATCTCGAGGAATTTGTACGCCAGTTCAAATGGGCGCTTAGCTCCCGACAAGTGTTCGAGTGGCAAAAAACGACACGCCCTGAAACTCTCACTGATATTCAGCGCGCCGCCCGATTTTTCTATCTCCAGCACCACGCTTTCGCGGGCAAGGTTACTGGCCAGACGTTTGGGACCGCGACCACCGGTCCTGCCATAAATCTGCTGAGGATTGAGGAGAACCTCTCTGCAGCTTGGCAGAGGCTTTCTGGCACATATGTCGAAAATCTTCCTTGGCTGGAATGCGCCGAGCGTTACGACCGCGCGCATACCTTTCACTACATGGATCCCCCGTACTGGAAAACCGCTGGCTATGGCGTGGATTTCCCATTCGAAAATTACGAGCGAATGGCTGATTTCATGCGGAGATGTAAAGGCAAGGTGATGGTGAGCATCAATGATCATCCGGACATCAGGAAGGTTTTCGACGGCTTCCATTTCGAGCAAGTGGATATTCGCTACACCACCTCGAATCAGCGACAAGGCAAGAGCGAGGTCAGTGGGGAGCTCGTGATAATGAATTGGGAGCCGTCTGCGCTTGGGGGCTTGTTCTAAGGCTTCGCTCCGTATTTCTATCCGTTCCAATCAGCCCTGGAGGCAAAATGCAGACATCGATTAAACAAGAGACCTACGACCGCACGATGAAAGTGACGTTGGCAGTGACGGCGAACGGTGGGTCCGTGACGGTCCAGATCCAGGCCGGTGATAACTGGATCACCACCGACACGTTCTGGAAAGACGGTGGCTATCAGTTAAGCTTTCCGCCGGCGACCATCCGCATCGTGCCCTCTGCTGGCGCTGCGTTTGAGGTGTACGCATGAGCCTTCTGGTCAACCCTATTCCACGCCGCCAACCTATAAGGCGTGGCCTGGGCCTGCTCGGCGATAGCTTCTCTGGCAACTGCCACACCATCGCGGCGACGGCGTTCGGTACCGAGGCCTATGGCTATGCGGGCTGGATCGCGGCGCGTACCGGCCTGTTCCCGAGCTACGTCGACAACCAGGGCAAGCTCGGCGACCACACCGGGCAGTTTCTGGCCAGGCTGCCGGCCTGCATTGCGTCGTCCACTGCCGATCTGTGGCTGCTGCTGTCGCGCACCAATGACAGCACCACGGCAGGTATGAGCCTGGCCGACACGAAAGCCAACGTGATGAAGATCGTCACCGCGTTCCTGAACACGCCCGGCAAGTACCTGATCGTCGGCACTGGTACGCCGCGCTTCGGTAGCAGGGCGCTGACCGGGCAGGCGCTGGCCGATGCGATCGCTTACAAAGACTGGGTGTTGAGCTACGTCAGCCAGTTCGTGCCGGTCGTGAACATCTGGGACGGCTTCACCGAAGCCATGACCGTGGAAGGCCTGCACCCGAACATCCTGGGTGCCGAGTTCATCAGTTCGCGGGTGGTGCCGATCATCACCGCCAACTTCGAATTCCCCGGCATCCCTCTGCCCACGGACGCTGGCGACGTTTACTCGGCCATCCGCCCGTTCGGTTGCCTCAATGCCAACCCGCTGCTGGCGGGCACTGGCGGCGCGCTACCGGCTGGCGTGAATGCTGTGGCCGGGTCGGTGCTGGCGGACGGCTACAAAGCCGTTGGCTCTGGCCTGACCGGTATCACCACGCGGTGGTACAAGGAGCCTGCCACCTATGGCGAGGCGCAGTGCATCGAGCTGCGTGGCAACATGGCGGCGGCGGGCGGCTACATCTACATGCAACCCACGGCCAACGTGGTACAGACCAATTTGGCGGCAGGCGACGTTATCGAAATGGTGTCGGCGGTCGAGATCGACGGCTCATCGCGCGGCATACTGGCCTGGGAGGCTGAGTTGACCATCACCAAGACAGTCAGCGGTGCTTCGTCTACATCCTACTTTCGGTCGATGGACAAGTACCAAGAGCCTTTCACCATGCCGGCCAGCTTTTCCGGGGCGCTGGAAACACAGCGCGGCACGATTGACCTGAGTGAAACCGTGATCACGTCACGCATGGGCCTGTATCTGGCAGCAGGCGTGCCGCAGGACTCGACGGTCAAGGCCGCGCAGTTCGGGATACGCAAGGTGTAGGCTGGCTTCAAGCGCTACTCCTTTTCACCCCATCTTTCCGGGCTGATTCCTTCGAGCCTCATGACCTCACGATGCTGTTCGATGACGTACTTCTGTGAGTTGATTGTCGCCCAGGAATCGCAGGCATCGCGTAGCAGGTCAGATATCCGGCTGTCCGCATCCCTCAGCTTTATCCTGAGCTTGTCACGCTCAAGCGCCGCATCGTTGTGCATGTCGATGAGTTTCGTGACGTGCTTGCGATATCGGTCGACCTCGTCGCGCAGCAGTCTGTTTTCTTCCACCACCAGATGCGCGTGCTGTTTAAGCATCTGTTCCTCGGTGGGGCAAAACGGCCAGTCTTCGGCGTAGTCGATGTTCATGATAGGTGATTCTCAAAGTGCTGTATGTGTATACAGTAGTTGAGTGATTCGGATTTGGGGAGTGGTGTTCGTCGGCAGGACGCCGGGAAGGGAGAAAATCAGTTCCGAAATAAAAAGTAGAGTCCGCATTCCTCGGGGCCTCCAGAGGACTTTTTTTGCTTCTATTTCGGAACCAAATATTGCTACAGGCCGCAGCCTGATTGTGTTTCATGGCCGGATTGCAAATCCGCCTACGCCGGTTCGATTCCGACCTCGGCCTCCACTATTCAAAGCCCCGCAGATTAACGTCTGCAGGGTTTTTTATTGGGCGCAGATTTGTATTTTTCCCATCTGATCAGGACAACTCCGGGACACTGAAATAATTCATAGGCACCGCGCTCAGCCAGCAAACAAAAGGGCTGGCTCATACACGATTGGAAAGTGGCGTGAGTTGCTTGAGTGGTCTATTAATTTCATGTGTGTCTTAACGAGGGCTCAGCCTTGGTCGGTAGAATTTCTGATTCCGAACTTCATGAAATGCGGATTCGCAAGTTGCAGAACGACATCGCCGACTCAGAGCGCCTCGGGATGCCGGTGAAATTCATGCACCTGTCCGCGTTGACATCCACCAGTCGGGAGCATCATATCGAACGACATGGCGAGTTGTTCACGGGGCAGCAGATGCTCGATTGGTGGGCAGAAGGGGATAATCGGGTGCGCTGTCGATGCGCATGCACCCCGATACTTCTGGACAGGCAGGGAAGGCCAATGACGCCTGACCTGATAGCCAATGCCAAAATGGAGTTGAAGAACTTCAAGGATTCCTGAGCTTTCGTTTGATGCTTTACGCATAATATAGAGAGAGGGAAGCTAAGAAGTCGATTGCTAAGTTGATGACGTCTTCACCGCGGACCGCAGGACTTCTTTAGCCCCTGACGCATGCACTGCCGCGTGACCGGTGCGCAGTTCTTCCATACAGATGCCCTGAAGACATACAGCACGATTATTGCTTGGCAAGGCTATCCAGCCTGTCAGGCTCAATCGAGGTAAGTCCCATGAGCAAACCCCTTGTCCGCTGGCCGATCATTCCGCGCAGAACGGCGGTCATCGTTGTAGACATGCAAAAGGTCTTTTGTGAGCCCACCGGGGCGTTGTACGTAAAAAGTACTGCGGGCATCGTCCAGCCTATTCAGATGCTGCTGCAAACCGCACGGGCTGCGCAGGTGACGGTGGTTTATCTTCGCCATATCGTGCGTGGCGATGGTTCTGATACCGGGCGCATGCGTGATCTTTATCCGAATGTGGACCAGATACTGGCACGGCATGATCCGGACGTTGAGGTCATCGAAGCGCTAGCGCCTCGGTCGGGTGATGTGATTGTCGACAAGCTGTTTTACAGCGGCTTTCATAACACGGACCTGGACACCGTGCTGCGTGCGCGGGATGTAGACACCATCATCGTCTGCGGTACGGTCACCAATGTGTGTTGTGAAACCACGATCAGGGACGGGGTGCATCGAGAATACAAAGTCATCGCCCTGAGCGACGCCAACGCTGCAATGGACTACCCGGATGTCGGGTTCGGCGCTGTTTCAGCCGAAGAGGTACAGCGAATATCGCTGACGACGATTGCCTATGAGTTTGGCGAAGTGACAACGACTGCCGACGTCATCCAGCGCATTGAAAACGCCTGAAAACAGCGGGTCGAATGTGCGCAATTCTGGCCCGTTTTTCAGACCTGTGCATTCAAACCATGCGTTCTGTTTCAGACCGTTTGATCCGGTTTTAACGGTCGAACCAGCTAACTGCTTGTATGAGCGATGAATTCTTCCAGTGGCATGCTTTCTGCTCTTGCCTCGCTGACCTTCACCCTTGTTGGTGAGCCTTTCCAGCAGCGTGTCAGCGAGAGGAAACAGCCGTATGACTCTGCAATATGTGCCCATTATCAACCTGGCCCCCTATTTCTCAGAAGACCCGGACGGTAAGGCTGCCGTAGCCAAGGCAGTCAATCAGGCGTGTAGGGATATCGGGTTTCTGGTCATTACCGAGCATCAGATTCCCGGAGAGCTTATCGACAGGGTCTCGCGTTTGACCCGCCAATTCTTTGATTTGCCGCTGTCGGAAAAGCGCAAGGTAGATCGGCCCAGCCCGGAGATGGTGCGGGGTTACAGTGCGGTGGCCGAGGAGAGCCTTTCCTATTCTCTGGAGGAAAGTGCGCCGGGGGATCTCAAGGAGTCTTTCTCCATCGGGCCGAGCGATGTGCCGGATGAAGATTATTATCACAATGCCCAGGCCGGCTCGCACTTCGCACCGAATGTCTGGCCTGCGCAAAACCTGCTGCCCGGATTCAAGGAGGCTTATCAGGCCTATTTCGATGCCATGAGCGAATTGGCCCAATCGCTGATGCGCCTGTTTGCCTTGGCATTGGAGCTGGATGAATGTTTTTTCGATGACAAGATCGACCGGCATATCAGCATGTTCCGCAGCCTGAGTTATCCGGACATCAAGACCGAAGTCGAGGCTGGTCAATTACGTGCGAGTGCGCATACCGACTACGGCA
Source organism: Plantibacter cousiniae (nom. nud.) (assembly GCF_977070315.1). Classification (NCBI taxonomy): domain Bacteria; kingdom Bacillati; phylum Actinomycetota; class Actinomycetes; order Micrococcales; family Microbacteriaceae; genus Plantibacter; species Plantibacter cousiniae (nom. nud.). The sequence continues at coordinate 70,673 of NZ_CDRVEU010000002.1, forward strand.
GCCTGACCATCGTGCGCCCCGATAACGCGCTGGGCGGCTTGCAAGTACGTAATCGTCAAGGCGAGTGGGTCGATGTGCCGTATGTCGAGAATGGTTTTGTGGTCAACATTGGCGACCTGATGATGCAGTGGACCAACGACCAGTGGATTTCCACGCTGCATCGAGTGGTCAACCCGCCGATGACCAGCGAGCAGGACAACCGTCGACAGTCTCTGGTGTTCTTCCATCAACCCAACTACGACACGTTAATTCAATGCCTGCCAGGCTGCCTGCAGTCTGGCGCCACGCCTCGGCATGCGCCGGTGACATCAGGCGATCATTTGCTGTCCAAGTTCGTCAAGCAGACCACTTTTGGCGGCAGCAAGGTGGCCTGATATGAACTCACTGTCTTACGTCAACGTGTTCGCGCAGGACATCGTTCGCCTGAGCACGTTCTACTCGGACCTGTTCGGCTTTCGCGAAATCGAGGCCATCAGGTCACCAATCTTTCGCGGGCTGGACACCGGCAAGTCCTGCATTGGTTTCAACGCACTGGATGCGTACGAGCTGCTTGGCCTGGAAGCATTTGCAGGCAGCACGGGGTGCAGGTTTTTGCTGAACATCGACGTGTCCGACCAAGCCGAGGTGGACCGACTGGTGCCGCTGGCAGTGGCGCAGGGCGCGAAACTGATCAAGGAACCGTACCTGACCTATTACAACTGGTATCAGGCCGTGCTGCTGGACCCTGAGCAGAACGTCTTTCGCATAAACGTGATGCTCTGAAACGCTGCTGCCGAGTATGGAGTGGCGATTGGGCTGGCTTGGTTAGCTTCCCGCACCCTTGGTTCAGGGTTTTACGGAAAAATCTACTCGCTGAACTGCTAGCTATTCCGTTCATGAAAGCAGGTCTTCAATTGTGCAACAGGCAAAGGATGCCTGATTCAATAATTGAGGATATTGACATGAGTACATCTGATAGCGCGCAACCCAGACACGGCATGGTAACCAGTCCCGAATCCCGTGGTTCTTATGCCATATCCAAAGGGCTGTTGCTGGAGTGGGAGGTGGTCGCTATGGAAGGAGGCAAAAACTTTCCAGACGAGACATTTGGTCTTGCGCACGACTTCCCTGGCGTCGATGAGCCTATTAATCTCGATCCGCCTGCGTCAGCGCCGCCGCTTGCCAACCCTCCACCAGACGGACTCATACTGAGCGGGGGGCAAGATGATCGGCGTAAATGCTTGAACCTGACGGATGTCGGGATCATTGAGGAAATAACGCAAAAAGGTCATGGTACGGCTGAAAAGTGGCCTTGGTTGAGCGTTGCGGGTGGAGACGAGTTTGAAGTTAGATGGGCGTACCATGCCGTACATGTCACACGCGGCTACCGGTGGTTTATTACCAAAGACGGCTGGGATGAAAGCAAACCCATTACCCGGGAGGCCTTCCAGGGAAAGAACTACGTCAGTGATAACCACTTCAAAGCGGACGGTCAAGACGGGTTGATGTGGAGCGATATCTCGGCGTTGAGTCCTTTTGATAAACACCGGGATGAGCTTCAGCCCGCAGAGATTACAAAAGCAACATTACCCAGCGATAAACACGGACATCATGTCATTCTTCTTGCTTGGATCGTCGCCGAAACCGATAAAGCATTTTATCAGGCGTTTGATGTTGATTTTGGTGAGTAAAGCTCATTCGGTCAGCAGTGTAAGCTCTGCGCCTTGATGACTCCTTGATCCGCTCTGTTTAAGATGTGGCCGCGTTCGGAGAGTGAGGCGACGGATGTGAAGGGTAGGATGCAAGCGTCCAGCGAAGTATTACCCCCGCTTATACTGCAAGGCCTGCGCAGAGAAGAAATTGATGATCAGAAGGCCCGGCCTCAGCGCCGGGCTTTTTTTGCATCATGAAAAGGCTTAAAACAACCCACGTTTTTTATGTGGAGTTTCAAGTGTGGGTCGACTTTTAGAACGATTGCTTGCCCTTGCCTTGTTTATGCCGCTGATGTTCGCAGGTGCGTGGCTGGTGTTCGAGATTCCTGGACTAGATCACGACACACGGACAATATTTTTCCTTGGCTGGATGATCGCGATGGCATTTGTCGTCGATCGAATCTGCACAAGAGTATTCAGGGAAAAGTAGACAGCAGATCTGGGATCTGGGCGACCGCGCCTTAAATCTGGGTGGGGAGCAGGGAATGACGCTTTCAAACCTGGAAAGTTTCCAAGAGGAAGTGCAGAAACCCAGCGTGTGCCTCGCGCCTTCATTCGTGAGGGTACATGAATCTGCCGTTCATCTGCTGTGAGCCAATATCGGCACCGTCCGCATGCTGAATGAGCTACTGAATCGGAACGCCTGACTCGTAAAGAGGCCACGGCTCATGCTGACCGGTTTGGTGGTTTGGTGAGCATGCTTTTTGAGAAGCCGAGTGTTTAAGAGGTCAAGTTTGTTTTTGGTAGGGACTCATCTTTACCGCTAAAAGAGCTCGCTCCTTCGTAAGTGGCTTCATCACCCCCTTGGCATCGTCAAGCAGTATGTACAGAAAGTATCGGTCGTCCTGATCGCGCAGTATCCGGTAAACCTCTGCATATGCGTTCGAGCTAGGGGCTACGGTTCGATCTACGAGCAATTCATAGCTGACGATGTGCAAGTTCTTCAACGCCGCCTGGAAGTCTGCATTGATTCCGGTTTCCCACTGGCTACCTCCGCGCACTCTCAAGATGAGGACTACCAACGCAATCAGCGCGAATCCCGCTAATTCAAAAACGCTCGTCCCCTGCTCCATGAGCTAACCCCATATGCTTTCTGATCCGCTGTTAATACCGGCATATGATCACTCATTCAAGCTCGAAGGTGTGACAGTGTTCAGGGCAATTACGTCGGGGGTGAAAAAACTCTGAGCGTGTTCAGCTGGACAAACAATGCTCTGCGCTACGGTCATCACGGCTATTGCGCGTTTGTTCTTTCTACATCGTTGGCGGCTGGTCGAGATCAAGGTCGATTGCGCCAGTCTTCGGCGTGTTAGATGTGCGCAGAATGATCCCCAATTGCTGGGAGGGCGTACATTGGTTGAGTGCTTCAGATTTGGTGTCTGTGGCTGAAGGCCGCAGCAGCACTGAAACGAGAATTGCGGACCACGACTATTTTTCCGCACCAAAACAAAAAGGGCCTACCCAGCAAAAATGCCCAGTAAGCCCTTCATATATGTGGTGCCCCGAGCCGGGGTCGAACCGGCACGTCCAAAGGACGAGGGATTTTAAGTCCCTTGCGTCTACCAATTTCGCCATCGGGGCGGTAGCGCCAAGAGCAGGGAATATATACACCCGGCCCCCATGAAGCAAGCTTGAAAGCGTCTCGAAGGGTGCAAGACGCTGCTTTTTTGTCTGTCAGAAATGCTTGGCAAATCATGAGGCTACGAAATTTTATTGCAGCAAAGGCTGATGCCGTGGTCGGGCGGCTCAGGCTTTGCTGTCTTTCACCACCGCATCGTTAACCACGGCCTCGACCTTGTCAGCCAGTATTCGCAGGTAGCTTGCCAGGGCGACTTCTTCCAGGCGCAGGCCTTTGCGTTGTCGGGAGCGGGGGAGTTTGGCCAGGTTGCCGAGCAGGAAGCCCTCCAGAACCGCAGGGTGGATGTAGCATTTTCGGCAGATGGCGGGGGTATTGCCCAGTTGTTTCGAGACTGCCTTGACCATGTCGACGATGTGCCGTTTGGCGTCGGCTTCTGGCTCCCAGTGCAGTTTTTGCAGCGTTGCCAGCGCCAGCGCGCTGGCCGCCCAGGTTCGGTAGTCCTTGGCCGTGAAGTCCGAGCCGGTGAGGCTTTGCAGGTAGGCATTGATATCGGATGAGGTCACTGCGTGGCGCACGCCGTCTTCGTCCAGGTACTGGAAGAGGTTTTGTCCGGGCAGCTCCATGCAGCGCTTGATCACATTGGCCAGACGCCGATCCTTGACGCTGACCTTGTGCTCGACGCCGCTCTTGCCGCGGAATTCGAAGAGGATCTGACCGCCTTTGACCTCGACGTGTTTATTGCGCAGGGTGGTCAGGCCGTACGAACGGTTTTCCTTGGCGTACTGGCTGTTGCCGATGCGGATCAGAGTGGCGTCCAGCAATGAAATGACCGTCGCCATGACTTTTTCCCGGCCCATGCCCGGCTGGGCGAGCTGTGCTTCGATCTGCTTGCGCACTTTGGGCAGCGCATGGCCGAACTCGATCAGCCGCGAGTATTTGTCCTGATCACGTATTTCGCGCCAGCGCGGGTGGTAGCGATACTGTTTGCGCCCGCGGGCGTCGCGGCCAGTGGCTTGCAGATGACCCAACGGGTCGGCACAGATCCACACCTCGGTGTAGGCGGGCGGCACTGCCAGAGCGTTGATGCGCTTGATCTCCGACTCGTCCTTGATGCGCTGACCGTTAGTGTCGAAGTACGCGAATTTGCCGCGCAGTACCTTGCGTGTAAGGCCCGGTTGAGTGTCGTCTACGTAATGCAGTTCACTGGCGGGCTGGCTGATGGCAGTCGAGTCAGGCATGGCTAAGTTCCAAAGGCAGTTAAAAACACTGACCTCGGCCTTTTACGGTGGTGCCGTTTATTTGCTGCGTGGCGGTTTTTTTCGAAAGGTCAGGCCAGCACCGCGACCGCCTTGATCTGCGCCCAGAGTGACTGGCCTCTGTGCAGGTTCAGTTGGTCGCTGGAATAGCGAGTGATGCGCGCGAGTAGCGGCGTGCCGCCCGCGTCCAGTTTGACCAGGACGTGCGCCGAATTGTCGGCCAGCGCTTCCTCGATCACCGTGACCGGCAAGCGGTTGAGGATGCTGCTCTGGTAATCGGGTTGCAGGTTGAGGCTGACGTCCCGGGCCTGCACCTTGATGCGCAGCAGGGTGCCGACCTGCATCTGCACGTGGGCGACGCGCATGCTCAGTTTGCTGTAGGGCAGCGTCACGGTGAGCAACTGGTAATGGTGATCATAGGCGCTGACCGTGCCTTCGATGACCACCCCCGCATCACTGCCCATCGCCAGAGGCAGGTCCAGCCGCGCCAGGGTTTCGTGGATCGGACCGCTGGCCAGCACGTTGCCTGCGTCGAGCAGTACCAGGTGGTCCGCCAGGCGTGCGACTTCATCCTGAGCGTGGCTGACGTACAGCATGGGGATGTCCAGCTCCCGGTGCAGGCGCTCCAGGTACGGCAGAATTTCACTTTTGCGCCGGGTGTCCAGCGCCGCCAGCGGCTCATCGAGCAGCATCAGCCGCGGGCTGGTCAGCAGCGCGCGTGCGATGCCTACGCGCTGGCGCTCGCCACCGGACAGCTTGTCCGGGCTGCGTTCTAGCAGATGATCAATGCCGAGCAATTCGCTGGCTTGCGGCAGTTGAATGCGGCGCTGCTGGCGCGGGATACGTTTCATCCCGAACTCCAGATTGTCCCGTACCGACAGATGCGGGAACAGGCTGGCTTCCTGAAACACGTAGCCGATCGCCCGCTTGTGCGGAGCCAGGAAAATACCTTTTTCAGTGTCCTGCCAGACTTCATCGTGAACGCGGATGAAGCCCTGATCGGCTTTTTCCAGACCGGCGATGCAGCGCAGGCAAGTCGTCTTGCCCGAGCCGGAAGGCCCGAACAGCGCGGTAATGCCCGAACCCGGCAGTCTCAGGTCGGTACGGACGGTGAAATCCGGGTAGGCCATTTGCAGGCGGACTTCTATCGGCGACGCCATGACTCAGCTCCATGCCGTTTTGGATTTGCCGCTGGAATACAACGCCAGCAGCACCAGAAAGGAAAAGACCAGCATCGCGCCGGCCAGCCAGTGCGCTTGCAGGTACTCCATGGATTCGACGTGATCGAAGATTTGCACTGACACCACACGGGTTTTCTCGGGAATGTTGCCGCCGATCATCAGCACCACACCGAACTCGCCGACCGTGTGCGCGAACCCGAGGATCGCCGCGGTGATAAACCCCGGCTTTGCCAGTGGCAGAATCACGTGGAAAAAAGTGTCCCAAGGGCCGGCCCGCAAGGTGGATGCGACCTCCAGAGGGCGGGTGCCGATCGCTGCAAACGCGTTCTGCAGCGGCTGCACGACGAAAGGCATCGAGTACAGAACCGAGCCAATCACCAGCCCGGCAAAGCTGAAAGTCAGCGTGCCCATCCCCAAGCTTTGGGTAAGCTGACCCACCGCACCGTTAGGCCCGAGCAGCAGCAACAGGTAAAAACCGATAACGGTTGGCGGCAGCACCAGGGGCAGGGCGACCACTGCGCCAATCGGCCCCTTCAGCCATGAATCAGTGCGCGCCAGCCACAGCGCGATGGGCGTGCCGATAATCAGCAGGATAACGGTGGTCAGCGACGCCAGTTTCAGCGTCAGCCAGATCGCCGCGATGTCGGCACTCCCCAGCGGCATTTACAGCTGGTATCCGAAGGACTTGATGATCGCGGCGGCTTTCGGGCCCTTGAGGTACTCGACCAGCGCCTTGGCAGCGGCGCTGTCCTTGCCTTTGTTAAGGATGACCGCGTCCTGCTTGATCGGGTCATGCAGGTCATCCGGTACGATCCAGGCCGAGCCGCTGGTCAACTTGCCATCCTTGTAGACCTGCGACAGGGCCACGAAACCCAGCTCGGCATTGCCGGTGGACACGAACTGGTAGGCCTGGGTAATGCTCTGACCTTCGACGATCTTGGCTTTGGTGGCTTCGGTCAGTCCCAGTTTGCTCAGCACCTGGGTTGCTGCCAGGCCGTAGGGAGCGGTTTTGGGGTTGGCGATGGACAAGTGTTGATACTGATTGGCCTTGAGCACCTGGCCCTTGCTGTCGACATAACCATCCTTGGCTGACCACAGCGCCAGCGTTCCGACCGCGTAGGTGAAACGCGACCCCTTGACGGTGTCGCCTTCCTGCTCGAGTTTTGCGGGTGTCGTGTCGTCAGCCGAGAGGAACACCTCGAACGGCGCGCCATTTTTGATCTGCGTATAGATCTGACCGGTAGCGCCAAACGCAGCGACCAGCTTGTGGCCGGTGTCCTTCTCGAAGTCAGTGGCTATCGCCTGGATCGGCGCGGTGAAATTGGCCGCCACGGCGACCTGCACTTCGTCGGCAGACGCATGGGCTGCAGCAGAGGCGGCAAAGGCCAGCACGGAGAACTTGAGAATGGCGCGCAGCGTGGTCGTTCGCATGAAACAGCTCCTTGATGATGAAAACGCACGCCATCGAGATAAGGGCGTTTCGCTATATAGATAAATATATAGCGTCAGCCTGTTGTTCTGAAAGCACTGTTTTATTGCGGAGACAGAATTTTCAGCGCGTTTTCAGCCAGTTGCCGCGTCAGTTCGGTGGCCCCCAGCTGATGTTTGATACCGACTGCCTGGCCTGCCCAGAGGTTCACAAAGTCACTGCTGCCCAGTTTTTCCGCCTGCGCGCGCAGCGGCATCAAGGCACCACCCGCCAACGGAAATGCCGGGGCGAGCGGGCTGATGGGGCCTGCCTCGCGCATGATCCGGTTGACGATGCCTCGCGCCGGGCGCCCGGTGAAGAGGTTGGTCAGAGCGGTCTGGCTGCCCGAGGCATCGTATAGCGCCTGTCGGTGCAGGGCGCTGACGCTGGCTTCCGGGCAGAATAGATACGCGGTTCCGACCTGTACCGCCGAAGCGCCCAGGACAAATGCTGCTGCGATCCCGCGACCGTCTGCAATGCCACCTGCCGCGATGACCGGGATGCTTGTCGCGTCAGCGATTTGCGGCACCAGCGCAAAGGTGCCGACCTGTGTGTGCAGTTGATCGCTGAGAAACAGCCCCCTATGGCCGCCTGCTTCATAGCCCATGGCAATGACCGCATCGCAGCCGTGTCGCTCCAGCCAGACCGCTTCCTCGACTGTGGTGGCTGACGAGATGATCTTCGCACCGGTGGCCCGGACCCGATCCAGTAACGATGGCTGCGGAAGGCCGAAATGGAAACTCACCACTTCCGGCCTCAATCGTTCGATCAGCGTGCAACTGTCACTGTCGAAAGGCGCGCGGTTGGAGACAGGTGTTGGCGCATCGAAATCGGCACCCAGTTCCTCGTAATACGGCTTGAGCGACTGCTTCCAGCGTTCAGCACGCTCGGCATCGTCGGCCGGAGACTGATGGCAGAAGAAATTCAGGTTCAGCGTGGCGTTGCGGGTCTGTTGCCTGAACGTCGCCACTTCCTGATCGATTTTCTCAGGGGTGAGCATGGCGCAGGGCAATGCCCCCAAGCCGCCAGCCTGAGCCACAGCAATGGCCATCTGCGATCCGCTGGCGCCCGCCATGGGGGCTTGCAACAGGGGCAGTTCGATGGCGAACAGGTCAATGATGCGGCTATCTGGCCATTGGCTCATGGGATTCTCCGGCAGGCATTCGGCAAACGCTCATTGAGCGCGAGAATGGTGTGAATGGCAAACGCAACGGCGAGCGTCGACAAGCCGGCAGGGCCATTCGGTTGACATAAAAAACGATCGGTCTACTATTCAGACATGACTCAGCCAACTATCCCGCTACCCACTCCCTCACTCGCCAGGCCCCGGCGTCCCGGGCGGCCGCCGAAGGTTGATCGCGATAACCTTGAGACCCGCGAGGCGCTGTTGCGCCGCGGTCTGGAAGTGCTCACCGAACAGAGCTTTTCGGCCACGGGGCTGGATTACATCCTCAAGGAAGTCGGCATTCCCAAAGGCTCCTTCTATCACTATTTCCCCAGTAAGGAAGCCTTCGGCCGGGCGGTGCTGGATGAGTACGCGCGCTATTTCGCACAGCGGCTGGACCGCTGGCTGCTGGATGAGGCGCTTTCGCCACTGGAACGACTGGTCGGTTTTGTGCAGAGCGCCAAGGGCGGTATGGCGCGACACGACTACCGACGCGGTTGCATGGTCGGCAATCTGGGCCAGGAAATCAGTCTCTTGCCGGACGGATTCCGAGAGGTACTGGAACAGACGCTGCTGGACTGGCAGTCAAAGCTGGCGGGCTGTCTGAGGTATGCGCAATCAATCGGCGAATTGGCTGCAGACGCTGATTGCGATGAGCTGGCCGCGTTTTTCTGGATCGGCTGGGAAGGCGCAGTGCTGCGCGCCCGGCTGGTCAAAAGCGCTACACCATTGAACACGTTCATTGCCGGCTACCTTCGTGGTTTGCCGCAATGATTTCTCTTCAGGGCTATTTAAAGACGATCAGTCTAAATTGGAGGCGCATATGTTCAAGGGCATCTTGATCGACAAGGATGAGGCGGGCTACCACGTCAATCTGACCGACATCGACGAAGCGCGGCTGCCCACGGGCGACGTGACGATCGACGTGTCGCACAGCACGCTCAATTACAAGGACGCGCTGGCGATCACGGGTCAGAGCCCGATCGTGCGCAGCTTTCCGATGGTGCCGGGTATTGACCTGGCCGGTACGGTTGAAGCCAGTGATACCCCTGAGTTCAAGGTCGGGGACAAGGTTCTGCTCAATGGCTGGGGTGTCGGTGAAGGGCATTGGGGCGGCCTGGCGCAGAAGGCCCGGCTCAAGAGCGAATGGCTCACTCCTCTGCCGCAGGCCTTCACGCCGGCGCAGGCGATGGCCATCGGCACGGCGGGCTACACCGCGATGCTCAGTGTCCTGGCACTGGAAAAGCACGGTTTGACGCCAGACCATGGCGATGTGCTGGTCACCGGCGCCAATGGTGGGGTCGGCAGCTTTGCCATCGCCATCCTCGCCAGGCTCGGCTATCGGGTCATTGCCTCCACCGGGCGGGCTTCGGAAAGCGAGTACCTGCAGCAACTCGGCGCGGCACAGATCATTGACCGGCAAACCCTCTCGCAGCCTGGGCGACCGCTGGCCAAGGAGCAATGGGCGGCGGCAGTCGACTCTGTCGGCAGCCATACATTGGCCAACGTGTGCGCCGGTATCCGTTATCGCGGTGTGGTGGCGGCCTGTGGCCTGGCGCAGGGCATGGAGTTTCCGGGTTCGGTTGCGCCGTTCATTCTGCGCGGTGTCACGCTGGCGGGTATCGACAGCGTGACCCGCCCGCGCGCGGACCGGCTGGAAGCCTGGTCGAGGCTCGCGAGCGACCTGGACATGTCGTTGCTGCCGCTGATCAGCCGTGAAGTCGGCCTGAACGAGGTGATCGACCTCGCGCCGCAATTGATTGCAGGGCAGGTTCGTGGGCGGATCGTGGTGGATACTGCACGCTGAGTGAATCACGGCGCGTCGGCACTGGCACACTCGAGTGCGACCAGTGCGCGATGCACTTGCGTCGTGCCGAGCCCGGTTTCGCATAATTGCAACGGCGTGCGACCGCCGAGTGACGTGTTGCGCGTAACCAGCCATTGGCCGGCACGCTCGGGCGTTGCAAACACCTGCAGAGCGTGGCTGGCAATCATCGCCACACGGTCCAGGCGTTCGGAGGCCACCAGGTCCAGTGACTGCTGTTGGCGCTGGCGCCGTTCGAGGGTTGAAATCGATGCGTTGAACAGCGCTTCCATTTGCCGGGGACCAAGGGCCAGCGCGTCCCGGACTGCACGGATCCAGCGCGGCGCAAAGCCCGCCTGAATGTTCGTCAGGCGTTCGGCTTCGCTGCGCTGACTGAGCTGGTAAGTCAGCAACCAGAATCTGGCCGCCGCTTCACGACGACCACTTGTTTTGCTGGTAGAGGACGGAATCAAGGTACGCGCCGACCTTCGGTGGCGGAAAGGACGGCCAAGGCTATCTCAGGCGACACGTTGTTCAAACACCACGATGTTACCGGGCGTTGCCTGACCGGGAAGGCGGTGCGCTGCAGCGCAGGTGTCGCACCAGAGCCCTCGTGCTAAAGTCGGTCGCCTGAATACGAATGAAAAGCGCCGTGGCTGTTGGCACGCGCTTGCACCAGAAAAGGCGTCGCTCCCTATGCCGCACGACCCTCACACCGACCAGGACGCACGTATTGTCAGCCAGCCTTCGCTGCCCGACGTCAACAAGCCGCTGCGCCTCTACCTCGACCGCCTGGCACCTTCTAGCCGCCTGACCATGACCTACGTTCTGCAGGATGCGGCAGACCGGCTGGGCATGGCTGACGTCGATATTCATGATATTCCCTGGCACACCCTGCAACCTGGCCACGTTACCGCGCTGGTCGCAACGCTGCGTCAGGATAACTATGCGCCCAATACCACCTCGCTGTATGTGAACGCTATTCGCGGGGTGATGAACGAAGCCTGGCGGCACGACCTGATCAGCCACGATCAGTTGTTGAAAATCCGCTCGATCAAACCGGTCAGCGGCACGCGATTGGTCAAGGGCCGCAACATCCGTCGCACGCTGATTCGCGAGCTGATGGAAGCCTGTGCTGCCGACCCCAGGCCGCAAGGGCGTCGCGATGCCGCGATCATTGCCATTCTGTATGGCTCGGGGATGCGCAAGTCCGAGTCGGTCAACCTCGACCTTTCCCAGATCGATTTCGCCGAGCGCAGCCTGCGGGTGCTGGGCAAAGGCAACAAGCAACTGATCAAGTACGCCCCCGAATGGGCCTTCAAGGCGCTGAACGACTGGCTGGCGTTGCGCCGGTCGTGCCTCCCGCCGGGGCAGGGCGATGACCCGTTCCTGTTCAACCGGATCCGCCGTGGCAGCCATATCACCCGCGACAGAATCACCAAACATGCCATTTACTTCATCGCCAAGCAGCGCGGGCGGCAAGTGGGCGTGAACATCATGCCCCACGATTTTCGACGCTCGTTCATCACCCGGGTGATCGAAGAGTTCGATCTGTCGATTGCCCAGAAACTCGCGCACCACACGCATATCTCGACCACCGCCAGTTACGACATGCGCAGTGACAACGAGCGGCGCAACGTTGTGGACGGGTTCGACCTTTGAGCAAAAAAAAGCCACCTCGCGTAAACGGGGTGGCTTAAAAGATCTAACCAAAGGAGTGATGAAGCAGAGCAGAGATTCACCGGCATCGCGACGCGGATTCGCGGTGCCGGGAGAAATGTTCGTTCATCGCCGGCAACGTTAACACCGCCGCTCCCGATTCAGTTATCAGCGTTATCGATAGCCGTCATTGTCAAAAAAAATAGGACGGTGGGCCTGCCTGCGGATCGCCATCCAAAAAGTGGATAGTTCGACCCTGAGGTATCCGGCAATCGGATAGCCAACAATTGGCAACAATTTCATGCTTTGCCGCACTTGAAACGTACGGGACTGAGCATGGAAAAGTTCGATATACACCGTAAAACCCGATTCGACTCGTTGGTACATGAGTACGGTCTGGATGGCAGCCGCCTGCTGCCGTGGGAAGGCTATCCGATGCCGTTTGCTGGCGGCTGGTGCGTGGTCCGTCCGGGCACCCGCAGCGAAGCACACACACAGATCGATCAGGAAATCTTCATCGCCATCAAGGGCAGTGCGCGTCTGGTTGTCGGTGACAGGGAGATGGATTTCAGCGTCGGCGATATCGCCGCCATTCCGAAACACACCAACCATTACGTCATCAACGATTCCGCCGAGGACTTCCACTTTTATGTGGTCTGGTGGGACATGAACTACGTCAACGCGTTCGTTGCGCAGCACAGCGAGACCACGGGGTGCCTCGATGAGTAAGTTCATCGTCACCATCACGCCACCGACCCCCAACGGCGATTTGCACATAGGCCATATCGCCGGGCCGTTTCTGGCCGCTGATGTGTTTACCCGCGTGCAGCGCCAGCGCGGCCACGAGTGTGTGCTGGTGTCCTACTCCGACGACTACCAGTCCTACATGCTGCGCAAAGGACTGGAGCAGGGCGTCGACCCGGTCGAGCTGGCCAGGCGCAATTCCGACCGTATCGAAGCTTCTCTGGCGGCCATCAACATACAGCCCGACAACTGGATGCGCCCGCACGACAATGCGTGGTTCGCCGAAGCGGTGGGTGAGGTGTTCAGTGCGTTGCGTGATGTCGGCGCAATCGAATGTCGGGATTCCAGCGAGCCGTATTGCCCTGATTGCGACGTCTGGGGCTACGAGGCCTTTGCCCGGGGCAACTGCAATTACTGCGGTGCCGAGTCCGACGCCAGTCAGTGCGAGAACTGTGCTCAGGCCCCTGACGCCGAGCTGATGACGGACTTGCGCTGCAAGCTCTGCGGTCAGCCCTCGCAATGGAAAACCGTCCATCGCGCGTTTCTGAAACTGGCCGGGTTCAAGCCGCAGTTGCGTGACCGCCTGCTGGGCCAGTCATGGCGCAAGCCGCTCGACAGCTGGTTGCGCGACAGCCTGGAGCACTTGCATGACTGGGGCGTCACGCGTCCGGGCGACGGCGGGCTCGACCTGCAGGCCGACGGCTCGTGCCGGGTGCACACCTGGTTCATGGGCCTGGCAGGCTATATGGCGGCATTTCGGGAGTACGCCGACCGCGTCGGGCGTCCGGAGCTGTTTCGTCAGTACTGGCAGTCGGGGCAGGGTACGCTGGTGCACTTTCTCGGCTTTGACTGTGTGTTCAGCCACGCCATCGCCTACCCGGCACAACTGTCGGCGCTGCGCGACATCAAGGTCCGCCAGCGCTTCATGCCCAATCAGTTTCTCAAGCTGGACGGCCTGAACCTGTCGACCAGCCGCAATCACGCGATCTGGGTCGGTGACCTGGCCCGTGAAGCCTGCGCCGACAGTGCGCGCCTGTATCTGGCGAGTATCGCGCCGGAAGAAAGCGAAGGTGATTTCCGCCTGGCGCAGTTCCTCGCATGGCGGACAGAGGTGTTCAGCGAGTTTTTCCCGGCCTTGCTGGACGCTGGAAGCAACCGCGACGACCACTGGTGGAGCGGCCTCTGCGGGGCAGACGCCGGACTCCTGGAAGCGCTGCGCTTGCAATGGAGCAAAGCCTCGGAGCCTGCGCAGTTTTCGATGAAACGCATGGCCCAGGTGCTGCTGGACGTAATCGCCATCACTCGCGCGCGTTTGGCCGAAGGTCGTCCGGTCAGCCATCTGGCGGCATTCATCGCGGTGCTTGGCAAGGCGCTGATTCCGGACATGTCAGCGCAGATCATCAGCGCGTTCGGACTGCCCGAGGCCCGCGTCCACGCCACGCTGATGAACGGCCCGGCCGCTGAATACTCCATCTGAACGGATTCACGACAATGCTCATCGATTATGAGATAGCGGTCATTGGCGCCGGGATCACCGGCGCCAGTATCGCGGCGAAGCTGTGCAGCGCCGGTGTGTCGGTCGCGCTGATCGACAAGGGCGCAGCCGGCAGCCTGGGCGCAAGCGGTTATTCCGGCGGCCTGGTTCGCCTGTATGACAGCGATCCGCTGCTGATGGAGCTGGCGGCCTATTCCATCAGCCTGATGGACGACGGAGTTTTTGCGAGTACTTACGCCACTGCGTTGCGGCGCACCGGGGTGATTTACCGGGCGGCTACGGACCAGTTGGATAACCTGCACCGCGCCATCGACCAGTACGGCAGCGAACGCTACCCGATGCGCCTGCTGTCAGGTCACGAGCTCGATGGCCAGCGCTACCCGCACTGTCCGACGCTGGAACGCGTCAACCTGTTCGAGCCGCGCGCCTGCGTCGGCAATGTGCGCCAGGCCGTCGCCGCGCTGTGTCAGTCAGTACGCCAGCAGGGCTTGCTGCTGGAGCATCGCGAGATCAAGTCCATCGACTGCCGTGCGCCCGACCTTGTGCACATAGACCTGGGCAGCGCCAAGCTGCGTTGCCGGGCCGTGGTGGTCGCTGCCGGTGCCTGGAGCCAGCATCTGGTGCCGCACTCGGGGCTGGAAGCACGCTCGATTCCCCTGGCCCGGGTGCTGACCGAAGGCGACTGGTCAATGCCGGTGATTGATGCGGTGAACCAGAGCTACGGCATACCGCTGACTCGGCATATCGTGCAGACCGGCTGTGGCGCGCGTGACAGCGGCCTGTGGCCCGAGCACCTTGCGCAGCCTGACGCACGGCATGCCGAGGACGCCTGCAAGCGCGTCGCCCAGTTGTGCGCCTCGGTCGGCACGCCGCACGTGCTCGATGTGTTGCCCGGTTTCGACAGCTACAGCGCCGACGGTCGGCCGATGCTGGGGTTCTGCGCCGAGCGCAGCCCGGTGTATCTGGCCGCAGGCATGTCCGGGCTGGGCTTCAAGTTTGCGCCCGGCGTGGCGCACATTGCGGTCGAGCAACTGCGCAGGCATCTGGCCGGAGCTGACCGCGCTTGCTCTGGCTGGTCGGCATTGTCGCCAGGCAGGTCGATGCCGGGCTTTTCAGTCCAAGGCCTCGCGCTGGCGAGCGTGCAGTCATGACGTCTTCGATCGAATCGCGCCTGCCGGGCTTGCGAGTCGGGGTCAGCGCTCTGTTCGACCCCGACGACACGCCGCATGCACGGACCTTCTTGAGGGCGCTGGCGGTGGCGCGCAATGGCATCCCGGGGCTTGAGCGGGTGCAGTGGCACTTTCTCGACGACGCTGCCGATGCCGTTCGCGGTGCCGATGTGGCCCGGCAAATGATCGACTGGAAGGCCGATCTGGTCATCGGTCATTTCTCTTCGGATGCCGCCGTCGCTGCCGCGCCGCTGTATCGACACGCCGGCATTGCCCTGCTGACCCCCGCGGCGACGATCGATTGCCTGACTCTGGAGCATGACAACGTCTTTCGTTTCTGCCCCTCGGACCGGCAACTGGCGGCGGAGCTGGTCAGCTGGCTGGCGACTCGTCAGTGGCCGCGCGTGCATGTTCAGGCCGACGACAGTGCTCACGGTCGGGCCTTGTGCGTCGCCATCAGCGCGGCACTGGCCAGTGCCGGTTTGCAACGTGTCGACGAGCTCGACCAGGCCGATGTCGAGGTGTTTGCCGGACGCCTCAAACCCAGTCGCGAGCACTGGCAAGCGCGGCGGCAAGCGGGCAGTACTCGACCGCTGGTGCTGACCGACGACGCTGCCTCGCCGTATCTGGGGCGCGCCGCAGCGCACGACAGCAACACCTTCGTGATCGGCTTCGGAGCCCCCGGCAGCGCCGAACATCGCTGTCAGGCCCAAGCAATGCACCGGTCGCTGTTCGCTGCCGAACCGCAGACTTACTTTCGCGAAAGCCTGCTGATGCTTTACGTGCTGGCCGAGGTGGCCCGCGGCGGTCTTCGCGCCCGTCAACTGCCGGAAGCGTTTCGGCACAGCACCTTCAACACACCGCTGGGCGCGGTCAGCTTCGATCAGGGAGAGCTGCGCAGCGCGACGACCTGCCTCTGGACGCCAGGCCCCAACGGGCTGAGCCGCATCACCCCATAGCACCCAAAACACCGCTTTACACCAACTCTAAGGACAGGAACTTCATGGGTAACTCGACACCACACACCTTGCATTCGGACGCCGTCTGTATCGGCTTCGGTCCGGCCGGTATCGCGCTGGCCTGCGCGTTTGCCGATGCGCGGGAGGCCAATGACCCGCTGGGCGCGCTGTCCGTTCGCTATCTGGAGGCCGCGCAGGACAGCCAATGGCATCGCGAACTGCTGCTGGCCGGAACGGACATCAACCATCACGTATTTCGCGATCTGGTGACCCCGCGTAATCCACGCAGCCGCTTCTCGTTCGCCATGTACCTCAAGGAACACGGGCGAATGTTCGATTTCGGCCTGCTGGGCCGCCCGGCCAGTCGCCATGAATGGTCGGATTATCTGGCCTGGGTCGCCGCGCAGGTGGACAGCCAGACCTGCTTCAACACGCCGGTCACAGGCATTGACCCGGTGCTGCGTCACGGACGCCTGCATGAACTACGCGTATGCACGCCGGATACCAGCTTCACGACGCGCAATGTCGTGCTGTCCAGCGGCAGTGCGCCGCGTATTCCGCACGCGTTCGAGGCGCTGATCGGCCCGACGCTGTTTCACACGTCGCAGTTTCTGAGCCGCCTGCAAGCCTTTGGCGAGCAGTTGCCCAAGCGCTGGCTGGTGCTCGGTTCGGGGCAGAGCGCCAGTGAATCGGTGCTGGAACTGATCAGCCGCGACCCCAACATCGAGGTGCATTCAGTGCATCGCTCGGCTGGTTTCAAACTCACCCAGTTGGGCCAGTTCCCCAACCGGGTATTCGCTCCGGATCACGTCGATTATTTCCATAGCCTGGACCCCGCGGCGCGGCAGCGTTTTCTCGACTGGAGCCGCTCGACCAATTACGCAGGGATTGATCCGGACGAAAGCCAGAAGCTGTTTTCGTTGATCTACGAAGACGCCATCGCTGGTCGCAAGCGCCTGCAGACCTACGCCTACAGCGTGATCAGCGCCATCGAGCCCGTCGCCGAGGGCTATCGGGTCGAGCTGACCGACACGTTCAGCCAGCGCACTCAGGTGCTGGAGGTCGACGCCGTGGTGCTCGGCACCGGGTATCAGCACTACCTGATACCGCCGTTGTTAAGTGGTTTGCAGCCATGGCTGCAGGCCGATGTCGACGGGGGGCTGCTCATCGATCGGGATTATCGGGTCGCCACCCAAGGCGAGTGCGACGTGAATATCTGGGTCAACGGTCTTTCCGAACGCAGTCACGGAATCAGTGACAGTCAGTCGTTTTCACTGATGGCGTTGCGCGCCGAGCGTATCGCCACGGCCCTTCAGGAGGTTGTAGCACCGGCCGCCGAACCCTTGCTGGCACAGTGGAAGTGAAGCCCATGTACAACTCTCTTTGCGAAATCGTTCACGATCAGACCTTCCTCAAGGTGACTGGCCTGGGGGCCGATTTTTTCCTGAAAATGGAATCACTCAACCCGGCAGGCTCGATCAAGCTCAAGACTGCCGTGGGGTTGATCAATGACCTTCAGGCGCGAGGGCTGCTGGGCCCGGACACGATTCTGATCGAGTCCTCATCGGGCAATCTCGGGGTGGCGCTGGCGATGATCTGTGCTGAACGGGGCATCCCGTTTACCTGCGTGGTCGACCCCAACAGCTCCAGCCACAACATCCGCATCATGCGCAGCTATGGCGCCGAGGTCATCCAGGTCGAAATCCCGGACGCCAACGGCGGCTTTCTCGGGACGCGCATCGAGCTGATTCGTGAAAAAGTGGCCAGCGATCCGCGCTATGTCTGGCTCAATCAATACGAGAATGCGGCCAACCCGCGTGCCCATGCGCTAACCACAGCGCGTTCGATCAGCCAGCATTTCGGCCATGTGGATTATGTGTTCGTCGGTGCCGGGACCACTGGCACGCTGATGGGCTGTGTCCAGCATTTTCAGCGGCATCACCCGACCACCAGAATCATTGCCGTCGACAGCGTCGGTTCGGTGACCTTTGGCACTCCGGCCAGCCGTCGCTTCATACCGGGACTGGGCACCAGCCAGCATCCGCCAATCTTCAAGGCTGATGGTATTTACGCGCTGGAAATGGTCCCGGAATCCCGTACCGTCGCCATGTGCAGAATCCTGGCGCGCAGCAAGGGCCTGCTGGTCGGCGGGTCCACCGCAACGGTGATCGCTGCGGTGCATGCCTGGCGCGAGCGCATCGAGCCCGGTTCAGTGGTCGTGGCGTTATCGCCGGACTGGGGCGAGCGCTACCTGGATACTCTTTACGATGATCAGTGGGTCGAGCAGCGTTTTGGCCATGAAGTGCTGAGCATGACCTTGGCGGATCTTTCCTCATCAGAGACTGCAACATCTCCGGGAAGCGTGAAAACGCCTTCGCGAGCAAGCTCGCTCCCACAGAATGGGTGTGTAAAGGTCGTGCGCGCGCACGCAACTCCTTGTGGGACCGAGTTTGCTCGCGAAAACGGCGGTTCAGTCGCAGCGCCTTCGGGTGCAAGCGCGCTTGCGCGGGAGCAGAGTTCAACCTTCTGGCTGGCCGCCGAGCGGCTGAAGCGGTCGGCTTTCCATGTGGTCGACGGTGAGGTGGTTGCACGCCTGCTGGCGGCAGACCCGCTGGCCTGTATCGATGACGTTCAGACGGCGTATCTGGCCCATGAGGCTGGCCAGACCATCAATCCCGACAGTTACTTTCTGCGCTTTGCGCAGGCACCGGCCAATCGCATCATTGCCTTGCCCGCCAGCCTGTCGGGCGAGCAGCCGGTCAGTGGCATCAAATGGATTTCCAGCTTTCCGGGCAATATCGACACGGGCCTGCAGCGCGCCTCGGCAGTGCTGATCCTCAACGATCCGCTGACCGGCTATGCCTTTGCCTGTCTGGAAGCCTCGCGCATCAGCGCCATGCGCACGGCAGCCTCGGCGGTGCTTGGGGCGCGCTGGATGAACCGCCAGCAGCGTCATGTCGGACGAATGTCGTTCATCGGTGCCGGTTTCATTGCCCGCACCATCCTCGACATGTTCGTCAGCGATGGCTGGACGATGGAGGCCGTCAGCGTCTTCGATCAGCACCATGACTCGGCGCTGGCGCTGGTCGGGCATGCTGCCAGTCGCCATGGACTGCACAGCGAGCCGAGTGACCTGGTGACGTGCCTGCAAGCCGATGTGGTGGTGTTCGCCACTACCGCGCCAAGCCCTTATGTACTGGAGCCGGTGTTTCAGGCGGGGCAACTGGTGCTGAACATCTCGTTGCGCGATCTGGGGCCGGAGGTCATTGCCCAGGCCAACAACATCCTCGATGACGTCGAACACTGCCTCAAGGCTCAGACCTCGCCAGACCTTGCCGTGCAGCAGTATCAGCATCGCTCGTTCATTACCGGGACGCTGGCACAGCTGATGACCGGGCAAGTGGAGCTGAGTCCGGACAAGGCTTCGATCTTTTCGCCGTTCGGGCTCGGCGTGCTGGACCTCGCCGTGGGGCAGCGGGTGTATCGCCAGGCGGTGGCCGAGGGCAGCGCTTTGCCGGTGCCGCAGTTCTTCTTTGAATCGGCGCGCTGGTGATGGCCATGCACACGCATACCGTCGCCATTATCGGCATGGGCTCACGCGGGTTGAGCATTCTGGAGCAGTTGATCGGCATGAGTCGCCAAGACGTGCAGCAACCGCTGCGTATCGAGGTGTTCGATCCGCAGCCGCCGGGCAGCGGGCTGCACCTTGCGCAGCAGCCGGATTACCTGATGCTCAACACCATGGCTGGTCAATTGTCAGCGTTTTCTTCGGCATTCCCGGCGTGCGAACCGCCAGGCCCGACCTTTTTGCAATGGTGCAGCCGTGAGGATGTACGCCTGGACGCGCGCGGTCATGTCAGCCTGGACGGGCAGGGCAGAGCGGTGGTATTTGGCGACTTCGTGCCGCGTGCATTGCTCGGGCGCTATTTGCAGGACAGTTACCGTTTCCTGCTGCAACGCTGCCCGGCGCATGTGCAGGTGCGTCACCACGCCGAGCAGGTGCTGAGCGGCCAGCCAAGGTCGCAAACGCCGGGTTTCCGGCTGCGCACCGGCAGCGTGGTAATGGACGTCGACGGCGTATTCCTCACCAGCGGACACGCACCTGAAAACCCCGCGCAGCAGGACGTCGGCGATTGCGTGGTCATCGAAGGCCTGGGACTCACGGCCATGGACACGCTGGCCCATCTGACTGAGGGGCGCGGCGGGCGCTACGTGCGCGATGGTGGCTTTGCCGGCTGGCGCTACCTGCCGTCCGGACGCGAGCCCAGGGTGCTGATGTATTCGCGTAGCGGATTGCCGTTTCATGCCAGGCCGCAATGGCATGCCTGCCGTCACGCACCGTTGCCAAGGCTGTTTTTTACGGCCGATGCCATAGCCCGTTTGCGCGAGCAGAGGGAAGGCGGGCGGCTCGACTTTCGCGCCGATGTGCTGCCCCTGATCAAGGATGAGATGCGTGCCGTGTTTTATCAGGCCAGGGTCCGGATGGAGGCGCCTGGGCGATTGGACTCTGTTCAGCGCCTGCTGCGCGAGTCAATCACCAGATCTGCAGTGTTTGCCCGTCTGGCAGAGCAATGGGGTGCATTCGATCCTGAGCACTGGCTGAGCACTCAGCCCTGGTCTGGCGCCGAAGACTCGTATGGACCGTGGTTTGTCGACTGGATCAAACGTGACCTGGCCCTGAGTCGGCTGGGCACCGCGCACAGCCCGATCTGTCAGGCGCTGGAGGTCTGGCGCGATTATCGCGACCTGTTGCGTCTGGTCGCTGATCGCAACGGCCTGACTGAATCCTCGACGCGGGAGTTCTATGGCGTATGGGCGGGGCTGAGCAATCGTCTGGTCGGTGGGCCGCAGAAGGAACGCCATGAGGACCTGCTGGCGCTGATCGAAGCCGGGGTCGTGACGCTCTTGCCGCCGATGAGTGACGTGCAGGAGCCGCATAACTGCCTGTCTGCCCGCGTTGCCCACAGCGGCGTGTCGGGCAGTCGTCGGGGGTTGATCAACGATCTGCGCGAGCGCGGGCTGATTCGCGCCGCCCATGCCTGGCCTGCCGATGGCATCGACACCGACGCAGCGGGCCGCGCAATCGGTCGCGACGGTGAGGTGCAGCAGCGGCTATGGGTTCTCGGGCCCGCCGTGGAAGGCTGCACGTTCTACAACCACTACATACCGACACCTGACCCGTGCTGTCGCGCGCTGATCGAGGCGCGCCGGGCGGTCGAGTCCTGCCTGGATACGCTGACAAACACAACTTCAAGTGGCATCACATTTCAGTTGAATAAAGCTATTCAAGCCATTAATTAAAAAGGAATTATTGCCATGTACGAAATCACGTTGCTGACCGCTCTCGCTGGCGCGTTCATCGTGCTGATCATCAGCCCCGGTCCGAATTTTCTGGTGATCACCCAACTCTCGTTCAGCCAGTCGCGGCAGCAGGGTATCTGTGCCGGGCTGGGCGTGGCCTCGGGCAGCATTCTCTGGGCCTTGCTGGCCGCCACCGGTTTGGGGCTGGTATTTCAACAGTTGCCATGGCTGCAACCGACCCTGCAATTGCTCGGCGGTGCCTACCTCACCTGGCTCGGCAGCAAAAGCCTGCGCAGTGCCGGCAGCCAGCCCAAACCCAGGGACATCGCTGCGCTGGGCATTGGCAGTCTGAGCCGGGCCTATCGGTTCGGCTTGCTGACTAACCTGACCAATCCCAAGGCACTGGCGTTCTACACCAGCGTGTTCACCACCGTGACCACGCCAGGCATGCCGATGTGGGTGCGCACTGCGGGTGTGTCGATCATCGCGGTACTGGCGATTTCCTGGTTCGTGCTGCTCGCCACGCTGTTTTCGATACCTGCGGTACAGGCGCGCTATCAGCGCATGAAGAAGGCCATCGACATCGTCACCGGCCTGTTCATGATCGCTTTCGGCCTGCGCCTGCTGATCGGTTTGCTGCCTGTTGGCTTCATCCACTGAAATCATCTGTAAAGGAATACCTGAATGCATCGCAACGACTGGCACTACCCGACTTCCATCCGCGCAGGCGCAGGACGCGTCGACGAACTGGCCGACGCCTGCAGGGTGACCGGCATACAACGTCCGCTGCTGATCACCGACAGCTTTCTGGGCAGCACCGACATGATCGCCAGCGCCGTAGAGGACTGCCGCAGTCAGTTGGGCCACTGCGGCCTGTTTGACCGGGTCAAGGGCAACCCGACCGGCACCAACGTCGCCGAGGGGCTGCACGCTTACAGAACCGGTGGCTACGACGGTGTGATTGCGTTTGGCGGCGGCTCGGCGCTGGACGCTGCCAAGGCAGTCGCGCTGATGTCGGGCCAGACCCGCCCGTTATGGGATTTCGAAGACATCAACGACAACCACCTGCGCGCCGATCCGGCTGGCATTGCGCCGGTGATTGCGCTGCCGACGACGGCCGGGACCGGCTCTGAAGTCGGGCGTGCGTCAGTGATTACCGATGAACAGGCGCAGGTCAAACGCACCATCCTGCACATTCGCATGATGCCGCGCATCGCGATTCTGGATGCCACGCTGACACTCGACCTGCCCAGGCACCTGACCGCCGCCACCGGCGCCGATGCCTTGACCCACTGCATGGAGTCCTGGTGTTCGCCGGCCTGGCACCCCATGGCCGAAGCGGTTTCGGTCAAGGGCATGCAGATGATCAAGGCGTTTCTACCGCGTGTCGTCGCCGACGGGCAGGACCTTGAGGCGCGGCAGCAGATGCTGGTGGCCTCCAGCCTTGGCGCCGCTGCATTTCAGCGCGGTCTGGGCGGCGTACACGCGATCGCCCAGAGCCTTGGGGCGCTCTACGATCAGCATCACGGCTTGCTCAACGCAATCCTGCTGCCCTATGTGCTGGAGGCCAATCGTTCGGTGCTGCAGACGCAAATGGACGATCTGGCGGTTTACCTGCGGTTGCCTTCGCCCGGCTTCTCCGGGGTGATGGACTGGCTGCTGACGCTGCGCGAGCAGATTGGCATTCCACATACGCTGAGCGAGATCGGCATCGATGATCGCGAAGCCGAGCGGGTCGGGCGGATGGCTTTCGTCGATGGCTGCTCGCACACCAACCCGATTCGCCATTCGGCGCAGGTCTACGCGCAGATTTTCAGCCGCGCTGTGAGGGGCGAGTGAACCATGGCCGCCCTGACGAGGCGGGCATACAGCGTCTTGACCAAGTCTGGCGGGGATTCGTCGAGCCGGGCCGGATCGTCGGCGGGGTGCTGTTGCTGGCTCGCCAGGGCCGCCTGGAATACGCCAGTGCACGCGGTTGGGCGGATCGCGAGCAGCAGATTCCGATCACCCGCCACACGCGTTTTCGCCTGGCCTCACTGACCAAGCTGTTGACCTCGGTTGCGGTGTTGCGGCTCTGCGAACGGGGTGTGTTGGATCTTCAGGCTTCGGTGACTCATTGGTTGCCAGCCTTTCGACCGCATCTGGCCAATGGCCGCGAACCGTCCATCACGCTGCAGCACCTGCTGTCGCACACGTCGGGTTTGAGCTACGGCTTTGAGCAGGCGCCCGAGAATGCCTATCAGCGGGCCGGGGTGTCGGACGGGCTGGACCGGGTCCCGTTCGACCTGCAGGAAAACCTGACGCGTTTGGCGCGTGTACCCTTGCTGTTCGAGCCCGGCAGCGCCTGGGGATATTCGCTGGCCACTGATGTGCTGGGTGCAGTGGTCGAACAGGCCACTGGCCTGAATTTGTCAGAAGCCATCGATAAATGGGTCACCGTACCGTTGCGCATGCACGCGACCTCATTCAGGCACCTGCCGGAACATCCGCTGGCCAGCGCGTACAAGGACGGGCTCAGCAGCCCGCAGCGTATCGCCGACGAGGATGAGGTGCTGCTCGCCAGCGGCAAGGCGCGGCTGTCCGCAGCTCGCGTCTTTGACACCGGTGCGTATGAGTCGGGCGGTGCGGGAATGCTGGGCACGGCTGATGACTATCTTCGGCTGCTCGAATGCCTGCGTCTCGGCGGCGCGCCGCTATTGAGTGAAGCCAGTACCGCACGCTTGCTGGGCAATGCGATTGGCCAGACGAGCATCGCCAGCCGCGGACTCGGCTGGAGGTTCGGGTTGGGGCCGATGATTCTCACCGATCCAGTGCTCGCCGGGCAGCGGCAGGGCGCAGGGACCTGGTCATGGTGCGGCCTGTATGGCAGCCATTACT
Source organism: Plantibacter cousiniae (nom. nud.) (assembly GCF_977070315.1). Taxonomy (NCBI): domain Bacteria; kingdom Bacillati; phylum Actinomycetota; class Actinomycetes; order Micrococcales; family Microbacteriaceae; genus Plantibacter; species Plantibacter cousiniae (nom. nud.). The sequence goes on from NZ_CDRVEU010000002.1 coordinate 95,021, forward strand.
GGGTCGATCCGCATGCTGCGCTGAGCATGGTGGTCCTGACCAATACAGCGGTTGCCGGCGCGTGGGGCGAATTTGCCGACGCGATCGTCGATGCGCTTTACCCCGAGCCTGCGGTCAGGCCCGGGCGAATTGCTTGCGGTAGCTGCTCGGGCTGATGCCCACCAGATTGCGGAAGTGCCGGCGAAACGACTCTTCGGAGCCGAAGCCGGCGCGGTCCACCACTTCGTTCAGGCGTAATTTCGACGATTCCAGCAGTTCCTTGGCGTAGGCAATGCGCTCACCGAGCAACCAGTCATAAGGCGTCAGCCCGGTGCTTTCCATGAAGCTGCGGTGCAAGGTACGGGTACTGAGCGCCGCCCTGGAGGCCATCTCCTTGATGGTATGCGGGCGCTGCAAGTCGCTGCGAATCCAGTCCATCAGGTTGGAAATCGGCCCGTCGCTGGCCGATACCAGTTGCCGGGATGCGTATTGCGATTGTCCGCCTTCGCGATGAGGCGGGATGACCATGCGCTGCGCGACCATGTTGGCGACGCGCGAGCCGTGATCGTTGCGCACCAGGTGCAACATCATGTCCAGCCCGGCGGCCGAGCCTGCCGCGGTGACGATGCTGCCCTGATCCACATAGAGTTCGTTGGGCTGAATGGTCAGGCCAGGGTACATGGTGGCCAGCAGGTCGGTGTAGCGCCAGTGGGTCGTCACCTTGTGCCCGTCGAGCAGACCCGCCGCCGCCAGGACGAAGGCCCCGGTACAGATCGAGCAGATTCGCGCGCCGCGTGCATGAGCCGCCTGGAGCTGTTCGATGAGCCATTGCGGAACCGCGGATTCCACCCCGCGCCAGCCCGGCACGATGATGGTGTCGGCGTTTTCCAGCAGCACCTCGCCGGGTGTCGGCACGATAGTGATGCCCCCGGCAGCGGTGATCGGTCCGTCGTCGACCGGGAACGTCGCGAACTCGTACCAACTGACGCCCAGCTCGGGTCTTTTCAGCGCAAAGACTTCCACCGTGCAGCCAAATTCGAAGGTGCACAGCTGGTTATAAATGAGTGCGACAACGAGATGATTTTTCATGGCGCGATGTTACCGGATATTGGCATTTCAGCCAGTAGTTTGGCGTGATGCTACTGAGTAATCTGCTCTGTGTCACCGCTGAAACCCGCTTAACCCTCACTATGATGCAAGTGGTCTGCCATGCAGGCCCTGGAGCCAACTCGTGCCACTCAATATCGGTATCTACGTTTATGACGACGTCGAGGTTCTCGACTTCGCTGGCCCCTATGAAGTATTCACCACCGCAACCCGCATGCACGCTCGCAACAGCCGTGATGACCGGCAGTTGTTCAACGTATTCACCATCGGCCGCAGCACCGCGCCGGTGCGTGCCCGTGCCGGCCTCAAGGTCGATCCGGATTTCTCGATCAACGACCATCCGGCCGTCGACTGCCTGATCGTTCCGGGTGGCGTCGTGACCGCCGAACTGGAAAAACCCGACGTGATTCACTGGATCAGCGATCAGTCGGAGCCTGGCCGCGTGGTCGCTGCCGTGTGCACCGGCGCCTTCCTGCTGGCCAGGACCGGCAAGCTGGCCGGCAAGCAAGTGACCACGCATTGGGAAGACATCGACGACCTCAAGGAAATGTTCCCGTCGGTGGACGTGCTCAGCACGCTGCGCTGGGTCGATGAGGGCTCGTTCGTGACATCGGCAGGTATTTCTGCCGGTATCGACATGAGCCTGCACTTGGTCGAGCGCCTGCACAGCCGTGAACTGGCCGAACGCACGGCGCTGCAAATGGATTTCGACTGGACCGAGAACGACTGAGTCATCCAGTCGAGCTGCGGATACCCCTGAAGAGGCTATGTGCCCGAAATGTGCATAGCCAGCGCTTCAACGCGATAGCCAGCGTTCGCTTTACCCCCGCTTGAGACATTCACTCGAATGGCCGATAACCCGGCCAGATCGGTGTTTCGGCGGGGGTTTCCTGTATTCCCGAGCCTTTGGCTCAGCGGCAGGGCCGCACCCACCTTTGCAAAACCAGAGTGCAGGACACATGAAAACCCACTTCTTCAAAGTCGTTCAAACCGTTGCACAGCACGGTTCGTTCTCGGAGGCCGCCGCCATTCTGGGCTGCAGCCAGTCGAACATCAGCTATGCCATCAAGGAGGTCGAAGATTTTTTCGAAAAACGCCTGTTCATTCGCAGCCGCACAGGCTGCACGCTCACCCCTGAAGGCAAGGTCATCAGCCAGACCCTGGGAAATATCATGGCCACGCTCGAACAACTAAAAAAAATGGGGTCAGTGGTAGCGTCACCATTCATTATCACTCGCACATCCGCGAGACCGGCCTGAGTGCCTCGCTGGACTTTCTCGCCCATCATTACCCCGATATCCATCTGAACGTGCTGCACCGCAGCGAACAGAATCCGTCGCTGGACGCATTGATAAAGGGCGTGGCCGATATCCTCATCCTGCCGGCTACTGTGCTGGACGAGCATTATCTCGAACACCATTGCTGGTCGGACCATTACGTACTGGTAGCGGCGCGAAGCAAGCAGGGCGCGGCGCAGTGTTTCGCCGAACTTGCGCAGGTGTCGCGCTATGTGGCCTGGCGGCATCCTGGGGTGGAGCGCCTGCACCAGCAACTGGCATCGGCACAGCTACGGCTCAACCAACGCGGCGAGCTCAGTTGCCTGGACACGCTGCTGGACCTGGTCGCCAAGCGCCATTGCATCTCGATTGTGCCCAGCGCGCTGTTGAGCGGGCGGCTTCGCGAGCTGGAATCTATCCCGCTGCCGCTGACCGTGAGACGCCAGATCAGCGTCGTGGCGCGGCCTGCTTCATTGTTGTCCAACGCCGCCAATGCCGTGGTTCAGGCACTCAAGAAACCACCGGCCTCGAACACTCGGCCTGATTGACGGAGGTGTCGCAAAACGTTGTCACAGTGCCCTTAACGAGCGTTTGACCGCGACATGAATGCAACGAATCGGGCCGGCAAGGCTCATATCCGTAAGCAATACATTCAGGACGCTCCGCATGCGGGGCGTCTCAGGTCGCCGATTCGAGAGGAAGACTGAACGCTATGACGATACCGGACAAGCAATACGTGGACTGGCTGGTCGAGCAATCGATGCTTAACGCCGCAAGACAGCGCGCCAAGACCTATTCGGGGCAGGGCAGGCTCTGGCAGCGTCCTTTCGCCCTTGCGCGTCCCAGAGACGCCTCCGCTATCGCCTCGGTCTGGTTTACCGCCTACCCGGCTTCCATCGTCACCCGTGAAGGTGGCTCGGTGCTTGAAGCACTGGGTGATGAAACGCTGTGGCATGCACTGTCGGAAATCGGCATTCAGGGCATTCATAACGGCCCGCTCAAGCTCTCCGGCGGACTGAAGGGGCGTGAGCGCACGCCGAGCATCGATGGCAACTTCGACCGCATCAGTTTCGGCATCGACCCTGACCTGGGTACCGAAGCACAACTGTTGAGCCTGTCGCGCATTGCCGCAGCGCACAACGCGGTGATCATCGATGACATCATTCCGTCGCACACCGGCAAGGGCGCAGACTTCCGCCTGGCCGAGATGGCGTACGAGGATTATCCCGGTTTGTTCCACATGGTCGAGATCCGTGAGGAAGACTGGCAGCTGTTGCCTGAAGTGCCAGCCGGCCGCGATGCGGTCAACCTGATGCCCGATGTGGTGGATCAGCTGCGCGACAAGCACTACATCGTCGGCCAGCTGCAACGGGTGATCTTCTTCGAGCCTGGGGTCAAGGAAACCGACTGGAGCGCCACCGACGTGGTACACGGCGTCGACGGCAAGGCCCGCCGCTGGGTCTACCTGCATTACTTCAAGGACGGCCAGCCCTCCTTGAACTGGCTGGACCCCAGCTTTGCCGCGCAGCAGATGATCATCGGTGACGCGCTGCATGCCATCGATGTCATGGGCGCCCGGGTGTTACGTCTGGACGCCAACGGCTTCCTTGGCGTCGAACGTCGCGCCGAAGGCACCGCCTGGTCGGAAAGCCATCCGCTGTCGATCACCGGCAACCAGCTTCTGGCTGGTGCGATCCGCAAGGCGGGCGGCTTCAGCTTCCAGGAGCTGAACCTGACCATCGATGACATTGCCTCCATGGGGCAGGGTGGCGCGGATCTGTCCTACGACTTCATTACCCGGCCGGCCTATCAGCACGCGCTGCTGACCGGCACCACCGAATTCCTGCGCCTGATGCTGCGTCAGGTGCATGCCTATGGCATCGATCCGGCATCGTTGATCCATGCCCTGCAGAACCACGACGAGCTGACCCTGGAACTGGTGCACTTCTGGACGCTGCACGCTCACGACACCTTCCATTACCAGGGCCAGACGTTCCCGGGCAACATCCTGCGCGAGCACATCCGTGAGGAAATGTACGAGAAGCTGTCCGGCGAACACGCGCCATACAACCTCAAGTTCGTCACCAACGGCGTCTCTTGCACCACAGCGAGCATCATCACTGCTGCGCTGGGCATTCGTGACCTGAGCACCATTACCGATGCCGACATTCAGCAGATCCAGCACATTCACCTGCTGCTGGTGATGTACAACGCCATGCAGCCGGGCGTATTTGCCCTGTCGGGCTGGGACCTCGTCGGTGCGTTGACGCTGCCGGCCGAGCAGGTTGACCACCTGATGCAGGATGGCGACACGCGCTGGGTTCATCGTGGCGCCTACGATCTGGTCGATCTGGACCCCGAAGCCGAGTTTTCTGCGGGTGACATGCCGCGTCCCAAGACGCTTTACGGCAGCCTGGTCAGTCAGCTTCAGCGACCTGATTCGTTTGCCTCGCAGCTCAAGAAGATTCTTGCTGTGCGCCGTGCCTATGACATCGCCGCAAGCCGTCAGATTCTGATTCCGGATGTCGAGCATCCGGGGCTGCTGGTCATGGTCCATGAACTGCCGGCTGGCAAGGGCACGCAGATCACTGCGCTCAATTTCAGCGCCGAGACGATCGTCGAAACGCTGCAACTGCCCGGTATTGCTCCAGGTCCGGTGGTCGACATCATCAACGAGCGTGTCGAAGGCGATTTGACCGAGCAGGGCGAGTTCACTATCACCCTGGACGCCTACGAAGGGCTGGCCCTGCGTGTGGTCAGCGCCTTGCCACTGTAAGGTGTAACGCGCAGCCGGATCGGCTGCGCGTTACCGCTGAGTCAGGCTGTTCAGGGCTGACGCTTTTTCAGGCGGTAGGCAAACTGGGCGCGACTCAGGCCCAGCAAGCGCGAGGCGGCCGCCAGGTTGCCTTCGCTCTTGTCCAGCGCCTCCTGGATCAGGCGCTGTTCAAGGTCGTCGATGGAGAACGCCTGATCCGACTGATGAAGGGAGTCCAGCAGGGAGGTAGCAGGTGCCTGCTGTGCGCTCGCAGCCGATGCCTGACGCAGCGCGCCATGGTGATTCAGCGAATAGGCGTCCCGTGGTAACGACTCGTTGCGGAAAATATGCACCAGATCGATGGCCTGGCCTTCATCGCTGGCGATCAGGCCGCGCTCGATCAGATTCTGCAATTCGCGCACGTTCCCGGCAAACTCATAGCCCAGCAGGGTTTTCAATGCGCGCATGGTCAATCCGGCCGGCGTCCTGCCGTACTCCTGACAGAAGCGCTTGAGAAAGAAGTTGATCAGCAGCGGGATGTCGTCGCGGCGCTCGCGCAATGGCGGCAGGGCGATCGGGTAAACGTTGAGGCGATAGAACAGGTCTTCGCGGAAATCGCCATCGGCCACCGCCTTGCGCAGGTCGACGTTGGTCGCCGCCACCACTCGCACGTTGACCTTGATACCGTGCACACCCCCGACGCGCTCGATCTCCCGCTCCTGCAAGGCGCGCAGCAGCTTGCTTTGCCCGGCAAGGCTCAGGGAGGTGATCTCATCCAGGAACAGCGTGCCACCGTTGGCGCGTTCGAAACGCCCGGCTCTGGAGTGCGTGGCCCCGGTATAAGCCCCTCGCTCCACGCCGAACAGCTCGGCCTCGATGAGGTTGTCGGGGATGGCTGCGCAATTGAGTGCCACAAACGGGCCTTCGCGGTTGCGGCTGAGCTGGTGCAACTGGCGGGCGAACATCTCCTTGCCGACCCCGGACTCGCCGCTGATCAAGACGGTTGCCGGGGTCATCGCCACCCGTTGCAGCGCCTGCGTGGCCGCATTGAAGGCAGCGCTTGCGCCGACCAGCGGCTGGTTGCTGCCGGTCGGCGGGCTTGCTTCATAGCTCGCCGCAGGCACCGGTGCGCTGTGCACGGGTGCAGGGGGTTTGACTGCTCTCAGGTAGCTCAGGTCGCGTTCGACATCGCCCCATTGTTCCGAGGTCTTGCCGACCACGCGGCAGCTCGCATGCCCCATGCCACGGCATTCCACTTCGCGGAAAACCACCATCTGTCCGAACAGGCCGCTGACAAAACCGATGGCGTAGCCGATTTCGGTCCAGCACACCGGATCCTGGCCGATGCCGTACGCCGCGACATGCTCATCGGCTTCGCAGGAGTGATGCCAGAGAAACTCGCCCTCGTAAAACCCTGACTCGGCGTCGAATTTGAAGTGCACCGGCTCGACCTTGGTCATGCCTTCCAGGGTATGCAAGTGCGTACCGGCACGAAACGCCGACGAAGCGTCAGCCATTGGCCAGCGTTCGCGAATCAATCGGGCGTCCCGTGCGCCAGACAGATACCCGGCTCGGGTGAACATCCCGCGCGCCTGCTCCTGGCCCAGACGTTCGATGATTTCGCGGCGCAGGGTGCCGAACGATGAGGTGTGCAGCAGCAACATCCGCTGGTCGTTGAGCCAGATGCGCCCATCGTCAGGCGAGAAGAACAGGCAACTGGTCAACTCCTCGGGGGTTGGCGAATCACCTGAATGCATCTGACTGCTGTCGCCGCGAGGCGCGAAATGTTCGGTGGGAACGCTGTGATCGGGCAACTCACAGTGGGGATTATCCATCGTTGTACCTCGGCCGGGTGATGGTCGAAATGATCAAATCATGGCTTGATTAATAAACATAACTTCATCAAATGAACAAGCGGGTCCGCGTAGAGTTTCCGCCTGAGGGGGCTCGACGCTTCAGCGTGGTCGTCGAAAACCCTTGTTCTAAAGCGGTTGAGTGATGACATGATGGTCGGATGACAATCCCGGCACAGGCTTTGCTCTGACGTACGTACGGCGCATGCTTCCCGTGGCAAATGGGGCAGGCGATTACAACCATAAAAGCCGGAGTCTTAATATGTCAGCGTCTGATGGCACCCCTCTGTTGCAACGCGCGATTGAAGCCGAATGTGTTTTCAATGGCGACTGGATTCCTTCCTCGTCTCCTTCATTGCCCGTCATCGAGCCTGCGACCGGCGAGCTGTTGATGAATACAGCCATGGCCGATGCTGCGGACATCGCGGTTGCCTGCCGTGAGGCCGCGCTGGCTCAACCTGCCTGGGCGGCGCTGGGGCCGCGTGAAAAGGCTGACATATTTCTTCTCGCCGCCGATCACGCGGTTTGTGCGTTCGATGAACTGGCGCTGTATGTCGCCCGCGAGACCGGCGGCAGCCTGCAAAAGGGCCAGCACGAAGTGAACGAGACCATCGTGTTGTTGCGTCAGGCGGCGGGCATGCTGTCGCAGGCTCATGGTCATGGCCTGATACTGCCGAGTCAGGCCGGTCGTCTGTCCTACGCGCGGCGTGTCGCGCACGGTGTGGTGGGAGTGATTTCGCCATTCAATTTTCCCCTGGTGCTTTCCCTGCGCTCGGTCGCTCCGGCACTTGCTGCCGGCAATGCCGTAGTGCTCAAGCCCGATCCACAGACACCCATCAGCGGCGGTTTCCTGATCGCCCGGCTGTTCGAGGAAGCCGGCTTGCCCAAGGGGCTGTTGCACGTGCTGCCGGGTTCTGCCGATGCCGGCGAAGCGCTGTGCCGCGACACCAATGTGCAGATGATCACCTTTACCGGCTCGACCGGGGCCGGACGCAAGGTTGCCGAAGCGGCGGGCCGCAACCTGAAGAAAGTGTCGCTGGAGCTGGGCGGCAAGAATCCGCTGGTGATTCTGGAAGACGCCGACCTTGATCTGGCCGCCAGCAATGCGGCGTTCGGTGCCTGGCTGCACCAGGGGCAGATCTGCATGGCCACCGGGTTGATCCTGGTGCACGAATCCATCGCTGCCGAGCTGACCCGCAAGCTGGCGGACAAGGCGCGGGCGCTGACGGTGGGTAATGCGGCACGCGGTGAGGCTGCTCTGGGGCCGCTGATCAACAAACGGCAGTTGCAGCATGTGCATCAGGTGGTCAGTGACAGCCTGCAGGCCGGTGCGCGACTGGAAACCGGTGGCGAGTATGAAGGCCTGTTCTATCGCCCGACGGTGCTCAGCGGCGTGAAACCCGGTATGCGCGCATTCGAGGAAGAGATTTTTGGCCCGGTGGCGGTTGTGGTCAGCTTTTCCACGGACGAGGAAGCCATCGAACTGGCCAACCGTTCCGAGTATGGCCTGGCAGCTGCGGTGATCTCCCCGGACATCGGCCGCGCGACGGCGATTGGCGACCGGCTCAGGTGCGGCATGTTGCACATCAACGATCAGACGGTGGCCGATGAGTGTGTCAATTCGTTCGGCGGGCGCGGTGCGTCGGGCAACGGCAGCAGCGCTGGCAGCCCCTCGGACTGGGATGAATACAGCCAATGGCAGTGGGTCACGGTGAAGAACCAGGCGCCGGCCTACCCATTCTGAGTCTGACTGACATTCCATGCTTCATTGCAACAGGTGATGTGATTCAACGGCAAGACGTGATCCAACAACAATAAGAGCGCGTGACTATGAACCTGACTAACAAAACACTGATCGTGACTGGTGTGTCATCCGGCATCGGCGCTGAGCTGGCACGTGTGGCACGCTTCCAGGGTGCCCGAGTGATCGGCATCGATCGTCATGAACCGCAATTGACCGTAGACAGTTTTTTCCAGGCGGACCTGGCCGATCCAAAGAATATAGATGCGTTGATCGAGCGTTTGCCCAAGCAGATCGACGGCCTGTGCAACATCGCCGGTGTACCCGGCACAGCCCCCGTTCAGGCGGTCGCCCAGGTCAATTACCTGGGGCTGCGCCACCTGACCCAACGCGTGTTGCCGCGCATCGTGTCGGGCGGCAGTATCGTCAACGTGGCGTCGATACTCGGTTCGCAGTGGCCGGAGAGGCTGGAGCTGCACAAGGCGCTGGCTGCCACCGAAAGCTACAGCGAAGGGCAGGAGTGGCTGGCGGCCAATCCGGTCGCCCATGAAACCTGCTACCAGTATTTCAAGGAAGCGCTGATCGTCTGGAGCTTCAAGCAGTCGCAGGAATGGTTTCGCGATCATTCGGTGCGCGTCAACTGCGTGGCACCGGGGCCAGTGTTTACGCCGATTCTGGGAGATTTTGTCAGCATGGTTGGCCAGGAGCGGGTTACCCGTGATGGCCTGCACATGAAACGTCCTGCGCTGGCCGATGAGGTGGCCGAGGTGATTGCGTTTCTGTGCTCCGACGCCTCGCGCTGGATCAACGGCGTCAACTTGCCCATAGATGGAGGGTTGGCCGCTTCCTACGTGTAATGGCTGCACGTGTTGCAACCCCGGCGACGCGTTCGTGGCGTCGGGGGCACTTGAAAACAACAACAATAAGTACAGGAATCACAAGATGCCCAAGTCTGTCTTGCGTACCGTTGCGACCGTATCATTCATCGCCTTGTCCTCGACTGCATACGCCTATGACTTGCCCGGCCTCAATCTGGGCAACACCAGCTTCTACGACGGATCCCCGGCGCCTGCGGGTCCGGGCTGGTATCTGGAGGAGTATCTGAACTATGCCAAGGCCAATCGTTTCAATGACGTGAATGGCGACAAACTGCAACTTCCCAAACAGGATGTGGATGTATTGGCGGTGACCACGCAGATCATCTACGTCGGTCAGCCAATGGCCAATGGTGCCATGCCGGGTATTACCGCAATCAACACGTCGCTGGCACATGTCGACGTGGATGACGGCCTGGGCAACACCGCCCTGAGTTCGCGTGCCGGTTTCGGTGATCTGGTCATCGGTCCGTTTCTGCAATTGCCGACGATCACCCGTGCCGATGGCAGCCCGCTGCTGACCCAGCGTGTCGAGGCGGACATTGCGATTCCGGTCGGCGCTTATGATCGCAATCGCTCGATCAACCCTGGCAGTAATTTCTGGTCGTTCAACCCGTACTACGCCGCGACTTACTGGTTCTCGCCGAAATGGTCGGCCAGCGGCGTTTCATGTATTTGTGGAACGGCAAGAATGATGACCCGCAAGCCGGATTCGGCAATGCTTCCGACACGCAGGCAGGGCAGGCTCTGCATGCCAACCTGACTCTGCAATACGCAGTCAACGAGCAACTTTCGCTGGGGCTCAACGGTTACTGGCTCAAGCAGTTCACCGACACTCAGGTGGACGGTCATGATGTCAGTGGTCGCAAGGAAAAGGTCTGGGCTATCGGCCCGGGCCTGCTGTATGCCTTCAACAAGGAGAACGTGCTGACGGTCAATAGCTACTTCGAACAGGGCGCGGAAAACCGCACCGAAGGCAACAAGCTGGTGCTGAATTTTCTGCACAAGCTTTAAGGCATTGGAATGTTTTGACTATCGTTCCTCACGCTCCGCGTGGGAATGCAGCTCATGACGCTCTGCGTCACACAAGGGTTCTGCGATGTCAGGTGGATTGAGGTTCGGCTCAGGTCACCTTTTCGCCCCTCGGCTAGTTACTTTGATGGGGCCAAAGTAACCAAAGCCCCTCGCTCCTGTTTCCGGCCCGACTTCGTCGGGTTCCTTCGCCCTGACACTGATCCATGGCCCGGTGCGGCTAGCCTGGCGTCCTGCCAGGCTAGCCCCGGATCAGCGCAGGACTCAGCCGTCACCAACGTCGCACTCTGCGTCGACAGTGCCATCGCGATCAAAAAAGCAGCCTGAGATCTAAAACAAATCTCACTTAACCCCCAGAACGATGTGACACGGATTGCTCATTGTTATACATAAATCCGCTTTTGATTCTGGCCGGAGGCCGTGGGAGTGGACCGGGCGACGCTTCGCTTGTTCGCGAAGAGGGCCTTGATCAGCTCGACCCTGCAGCCTTGAGCTCACGCTGCTCGACGGCGGCTGACCTGGACAGCACTGTAATCGCCGCCAGTGCGGCAATCACCAGGCCTGGCGAGGTGGCCAGCAGTACGCCGGCGGTTCCAGCGCCAGCGCCCAGCAGTTGTCCGGCCGCCAGCGGGCCGGCAACCGAACCGAGACGGCCGATGGCTACTGCAGCACCCACACCGGTGGCGCGTACCGAGGTCGGGTAGGACGGCGGGGCCAGCGCATACAGCACCAACTGCGCGGCGATGACGAACACCCCGGCTGCAAACCCGGCAATGGCCATCGGTACGATACCGACCGACAGACCCACGCCTGCCAGCGCTGCTAGCAAGCCGGCATAGACGAACAGCACGACCTTGATGCCATTGCAGCGATCAAGCAACAACCCGCCCAACAGCGAGCCCAGTGCGCCGCCGATATTGAACAACATCTGCACCATGCCCGCCTGCGGTTTGCTGAAGCCCTGACCGATCAGCAGTGAAGGCAGCCAGTTGAGCAGCATGTACATCACGGTCAGGGTGAAGAAGTAGCCGAGCCACAACGCCAGCGTGGTGCGAGCCCGGCCTTCGCCGAACAACGCAGTGGCGCTTGAATGCCGAACGCTGTCAGCACTGGTCTGCTGTTTGAAAGCGCTGGACTCGGGCAGCAACAGGATCATCAGCGGAGCCACCAACAGCGGCACCAGACCACCGATGATGAACGTGGTTTGCCAGTGCTCGCTGGTGAACATGGCGACGACCGCCGCCAGGGCTCCGCCCAGTGGAACACCTGCGTACATGACGCTGATAGCCAGGCCGCGGTGACGTTCGCTTGCAGCTTCTGCACACAGGGCAATCAGGTTGGGCAACGCCGCCCCCAGACCCAGGCCCGTCATGAAGCGCACCAGCAACAGGCCGGAAAAGCTTTCGACATACGCAGTGCTCAGCGAAAAGACCCCGAACAGCAGCACTGCGCTCACCAGAATCTTCTTGCGGCCGATGCGATCGGCAATCCACCCGCCAAAGAACGCCCCAGGCAGCAGCCCGATGATCCCGGCGCTGAACACCCAGCCCATCATTTTTGGATCAAGGGCGAAGGTCTGGCGCAACCCGGCGGCCGCCGTTCCGGCAGCCTGCAGGTCGAAACCCTCGATGAGCGCAACGATAAAACACAAGACAATGGTCAGCGTCGATCGACGTAATGGACTGTTCATGGCAAGCCTCATTGTTGTTTTTGTTGTGGAGAAAAGCCTGTTCCCGAGCGCCAATCCAGGCGTTGTGACAGGTCGTTATCAAGGTAACAAAAATAACTAAAAAGTGAATCTGACTGGAAGAGTGATAAAAAGAAGTGTTTAGTCTTTCAAAAACATTGAGTTAGCAGCGGAATATCAACAAGCTGATAAAGTAGTTAATAATATTAATGTTCGATTATCGGTCATTTTGGATTGACGCGGCGGTGGAATCTTTCAATTCTCTACTCACGGGCCCGCAGTTAGCGCCGGACCGACTCCAAAAACAACAACAATAAGTGGACACCGAACATGTCAAAGCTCGCTCATGATGCAGCAAGCGCTGTGTCAGCTCCCTTTTTACGTGGAAAACGTTGTGGCCTTGCACTGGGCCTGCTGGGTATCAGTGCCATTCCCGACCCTGCACAGGCGCAGGGCTTTCTGGATGACAGCCATGGCACCCTGACGCTGCGCAACTATTATATGGACCGCGATTACAAGGATGATGGCGCCAAGACTGCGACTCGGGAGTGGGCGCAGGGCTTCATCATGAATGCGGAGTCCGGCTTTACCCAAGGGCCGGTGGGTTTCGGTCTCGATGCGCGAGCGCTGGTCGGGGTGAAACTGGATTCCTCGCCAGACCGCAGCGGCACCGAGCTGCTGCCAGTATCCGCCAGCGATGGCCGGGCGGCTGACGAGTATTCGCGGCTGGCCCTGACCGGCAAGCTGAAATTTCACGAAACCACGGTCAAGACCGGCGACGTGTCGATTTTCCTGCCTTTCGCTTTCGCCAGCCCCTCGCGACTGTTGCCGCAGACCTTTCGTGGCACCACGCTGACCTCCAAGGACATCGATGGCCTGACCCTCAATGCGGGCTACATCGACCGGGTCAACAAACGTGACTCCAGCAACTACCAGCCCATCAGCCTCGCTTCACCGAACCGCCGTTTCAATGGGGCGGCAACCTCGTCGCACATGGCTTACGCCGGAGGCGATTATCAGGTCAACAAGGACCTGAGCCTGCGGGCGTACCACGCCGAGGTAGACGATCTCTACACCCAGAACACCCTGGCCCTGTTGCACAAGCTGGCGATTGGCGACGGCGTGCTGACCACCGATCTGCGCAGCTTTTTCAGCCGCGATACCGGCAGTGCGAAGGCCGGCGAAGTAGACAACCAGAACCTTTCCGCGTTGCTTGGCTACAAGTGGGGAGGGCACAGCGTGAGCCTTGGCTACATGCATTCCAGTGGAGACACGGCAACGCCTTATGTCTCGGGCACCGAACTGATGGGGTTGAGCGAGATGACCATGAGCTCGGACTTCCTCAACGCCAAGGAGCGCACCTGGCAAGCCATCTATGACTATGACTTCACGGCCGTCGGGCTGGTCGGGCTGCGCAGTCGTCTGCGTTACGTGCGCGGCGACAACATCGAGCTGGCCGCTTTCAATGCCGATGATCGCAAGGAGCGTGAGTTTCAGATGGAACTGGGCTACGTCGTGCAAAGCGGTCCGCTGAAGAACGTCGGGCTGCTGGCGCGCAAGTCGATCTATCGCAACGACTTCCCGGCGGGTGCAGCCTTTCGTGACGAGAACCAGACACGCTTTATCGTGCAATACAGCTTGCCGCTCTGGTAATCATCGCGCATCGACGGCAGGGAAGCCGTCGATGAGCGCTTTTACGATTGATACACCTTTTTCAGCAACCTGAGCAGGTCCTGACGTTCCTTTTTATCCAGCGCGGCGGTGGATTCCAGGTCGCTGTCCACGGCGATCTGTTTCAGTTCGCGCAGCAGTGTCTCGCCGCTTTTGCTGAGAAAGATGCCGTATGAGCGTTTGTCCGGCTTGCAACGCACCCGGACGGCCAGCGCGCGCTCTTCGAGCTTGTTCAGTAATGGAACGACCTGCGGCGGTTCGATCGCCAGCGCCTTGGCCAGGTCTGCCTGCATGAGACCCGGGTTCTGCTCGATGATCGCCAGCGCCGAGAACTGCGCCGGGCGCAGGTCGTGTGCGGAAAGACGTCCGATCAGGTTCTGGAACAGCTTGAGTTGTGCGCGGCGCATGGCATAACCGATCAGATCATCCAGCGCAGAATCCGTTGGCAAACGTGCCTCGGCAGCCTGTACGGGAGCCTGGCAAACGTCGGCGATGTCAGATGGCTTGGCCATTGAAAATGCGGTCCTTATGGTTTGATGGGTCAATCAGCCGGTCAGTTTGCCGAGGTTGGCGAACGATAGCTATGGGGCATACGTGACTGTGACCAGCCTGTTCGGGCGGAGTGCCGAGATTTTGATTAATGTGAATAACAGTTAATTGACATAACTATATTTGCGGTTTAGCTTTGAGTCATCTTCAAGCCAAGAACAAGAGAGCATCGCCATGAGCAAATATGAAGGCCGCTGGTCAACCATCAAGGTCGAGATCGAGCAAGGTATCGCGTGGGTCATCCTCAATCGGCCGGAAAAACGCAACGCCATGAGCCCGACCCTGAACCGCGAAATGATCGATGTGCTGGAAACCCTGGAGCAGGATCCCGATGCGGGCGTTCTGGTGCTGACCGGTGCCGGCGAGGCGTGGACCGCTGGCATGGACCTCAAGGAGTATTTCCGCGAGGTGGATGCCGGGCCGGAAATTCTGCAGGAAAAAATCCGTCGCGAAGCCTCCCAGTGGCAGTGGAAGATGTTGCGCATGTACGCCAAGCCAACCATCGCGATGGTCAACGGCTGGTGCTTCGGTGGAGGTTTCAGCCCGCTGGTGGCCTGTGATCTGGCGATCTGCGCCGATGAAGCGACCTTCGGCCTGTCGGAAATCAACTGGGGCATTCCGCCCGGCAACCTGGTGAGCAAGGCCATGGCCGACACTGTGGGCCACCGCCAGTCGCTGTACTACATCATGACCGGCAAAACCTTCAACGGTCAGAAAGCCGCTGAAATGGGCCTCGTCAATGAAAGCGTACCGCTGGCACAACTGCGTCAGGTGACCATCGATCTGGCCAATAATCTGCTGGAAAAGAATCCGGTGGTACTGCGCGCCGCCAAGCACGGCTTCAAACGCTGCCGCGAACTGACCTGGGAGCAGAACGAAGACTATCTGTACGCCAAGCTGGACCAGTCACGTCTGCTGGACAAGGAAGGCGGGCGCGAGCAGGGCATGAAGCAGTTCCTCGATGACAAGAGCATCAAGCCTGGTCTGGAAGCGTACAAACGCTAGTCTGATATCCAGACGTTTCGAGCCAAGTCTGTAGTTCCTGATAAAGACAATAAAGAGGAATCACCATGCTGGACGTGCCCCTGCTGATCGGCGGACAGTCGTGCCCCGCGCGTGACGGACGTACATTTGAACGCTGCAACCCGGTGACTGGCGAGGTGGTTTCGCGGGTAGCGGCGGCGACTCTGGAAGATGCCGATGCGGCAGTCGCAGCCGCGCAGGCTGCGTTCCCCTCATGGGCGGCGATGGTGCCCGGCGAGCGTCGGGCGCGTCTGCTCGAGGCTGCTACGCAGTTGCAGGCCCGCAGCGGCGAATTCATCGCTGCTGCCGGCGAAACCGGAGCAATGGCCAACTGGTACGGCTTCAACGTACAGCTGGCCGCCAACATGCTGCGCGAAGCGGCATCCATGACGACGCAGATCACCGGCGATGTCATTCCTTCCAATGTTCCCGGCAATTTTGCCATGGCGCTGCGCCAGCCCTGCGGTGTGGTCCTCGGTATCGCGCCGTGGAATGCGCCGGTGATTCTCGCCACACGGGCCATCGCCATGCCACTCGCCTGCGGCAACACCGTGGTGCTCAAGGCCTCGGAGCTCAGTCCCGCCGTGCATCGGCTGATCGGCCAGGTGCTGCAGGATGCCGGGTTGGGTGACGGCGTGGTGAACGTGATCAGTAACGCGCCGGCCGATGCGCCGGCGATTGTCGAGCGCCTGATTGCCAACCCGGCAGTGCGGCGGGTCAATTTCACCGGTTCCACTCATGTAGGCCGCATCGTCGGTGAGCTGTCGGCGCGGTATCTGAAACCGGCACTGCTGGAGTTGGGTGGCAAGGCACCGTTTCTGGTGCTTGACGACGCGGATCTAGACGCGGCAGTAGAGGCCGCCGCCTTTGGCGCCTACTTCAATCAGGGCCAGATCTGCATGTCCACCGAACGGCTGATCGTCGACCACAAGGTCGCCGATGCCTTCGTTGCCAAGCTGACGGCCAAGATCAAAACGTTGCGCGCCGGTAATCCGGATGACAGCGAATCAGTTCTCGGGTCGCTGGTCGACGCGGGTGCCGGGACGCGCATCAAGGGCCTGATTGACGACGCTGTGGCGCTTGGCGCAACGCTGGTGGCGGGCGGGCAACTGCAGGGCAGCATTCTGCAACCGACGCTGCTCGACGGCGTGACAGATGCCATGCGCCTGTACCGCGAAGAGTCCTTCGGCCCGGTGGCCGTGGTGCTGCGCGGCGACGGTGACGAGGCGCTGTTGCGGCTGGCCAACGATTCGGATTTCGGTCTCTCGGCGGCGATTTTCAGTCGTGACACCAGCCGCGCCCTGGCGCTTGCGCAACGGGTGGAGTCCGGGATCTGCCATATCAACGGACCCACCGTGCACGACGAGGCGCAAATGCCCTTCGGTGGGGTGAAGTCCAGCGGCTATGGCAGTTTCGGCGGCAAGGCTTCGATCGAGCACTTTACCCAGTTGCGCTGGGTGACGCTGCAAAACGGGCCCAGGCACTATCCGATCTGAGCCATCCGATTCGAACGCTTCCAGGCTGGCGGCAGCGGTCTTTTGTACAAGACTGTGTCGCCGGTAAGTCAGGCATAACAATAACAAGGCTGCAGCCTGGTGCTGCAACGCTCGGCCCGGACCGCTGCATGGCGTTTGGTGCCTGCGTACCTTGATGGAGAGAACGCACGTGAGTTCCGATATCAGATCATCAACGCTGCAGAGTGAAGATAATCCACCGCGCTACCGTCAGGTCTCCATCGGCCACCCGCCCATCGAGGTGCGGGAAGAGCAGGGCGTTCTGCACATGCGAGCCTTGGAACCTCTGGCGCGGTTACCCGACCGGCTGCTCGACCGACTGGTGCACTGGGCGCGGTTGCGTCCACAACAGACCTTCATTGCCGCGCGCGACAGCCGGGGCGGCTGGCGCAAGGTCAGTTATGCCGAGATGCTGACTGACGTGCGCGCTATCGCACAGAGCCTGCTGGCGTACGGCCTTTCCGCCGATCGGCCGCTGGCGTTGCTGTCAGGTAACGACATCGAGCACTTGCAGCTTGCTCTGGGGGCCATGTACGCCGGCATTCCGTACTGCCCGGTATCACCGGCGTATTCGGTCATGTCTCAGGATTTCGCCAAGTTACGCCACGTCTGCGACGTATTGCAGCCAGGATTGGTATTTGTCAGCGATGCCGCGCCGTTTCAGCGTGCCATCGATGCGATCATTCCTGCGGACACGCCCGTCATCACTGTACGCGGACAGCTCAATGGCAGGCCTCAGCTGAGCTTCTCCAGCCTGCTCGAAGAGCCGGGTGGCAGCGAGGCCGAGGCCGCGTTCCTGGCCAGCGGCCCCAACACCATCGCCAAGTTTCTGTTCACTTCGGGCTCGACCAAACTGCCTAAGGCGGTGGTGACTACCCAGCGCATGCTGTGTGCCAATCAACAGATGCTGTTGCAGACGTTCCCGGTGTTCGGCGAAGAGCCGCCCGTGCTGGTCGACTGGCTGCCCTGGAACCACACCTTCGGCGGCAGTCACAACATCGGTATTGTGCTGTACAACGGTGGCACGTTCTATCTGGACAACGGCAAGCCAACTGCACAAGGCTTCGCCGAGACGCTGCGCAACCTCAAGGAAATTTCGCCTACCGCTTACCTGACTGTGCCCAAGGGCTGGGAAGAGCTGGTCAACGCACTGGAGCAGGACGCCGAGCTGCGCGAGCGATTCTTCTCGCGCATCAAGCTGTTCTTCTTCGCCGCTGCCGGCCTGTCGCAAAGCATCTGGGATCGTCTTGACCGGGTGGCCGAGCAGCATTGCGGCGAGCGGATTCGCATGATGGCCGGACTGGGTATGACCGAGGCCGCGCCGTCCTGCACGTTCACCACCGGGCCCTTGTCGATGGCCGGATATATCGGCCTGCCCGCACCGGGATGCGAAGTATGCCTGGTGCCGGTGGATGGCAAGCTCGAAGGGCGTTTTCGTGGCCCGCACATCATGCCGGGCTATTGGCGCTCGCCGCAGCAGACGGCCGAAGTGTTCGACGAGAACGGCTTCTATTGCTCCGGCGATGCGATCAAGCTTGCCGATCCTGCGGCCCCGGAGCTGGGCCTGATGTTCGACGGGCGACTGGCCGAGGATTTCAAGCTGTCGTCGGGCGTGTTCGTCAGTGTCGGCCCGATGCGCAACCGCGCGGTGCTGGAAGGCTCGCCGTACGTGCAGGATGTGGTCATCACCGCGCCTGACCGCGAATGCCTTGGGGCGCTGGTGTTTCCCAGGGTGCACGAGTGCCGGCAACTGGCCGGGCTGGATGCACAGGCCAGCGATGCGCAGGTCCTGGCCAGTGCGCCGGTGCGTGAGTGGTTCGCCGGCTGGTTGGCGCGCCTGAACCAGGGCGCGAACGGCAACGCCAGCCGGCTGGAGTGGATCGTGCTGCTTGATGAGCCCGCGTCTATCGATCGCGGCGAAATCACCGACAAGGGGTCGATCAATCAGCGCGCCGTCCTGCAGTGGCGCGCAGACAAGGTCGAAGCGCTGTACCGTGATCAGGCCCCCGACAAGCTCAGTGCCGAGCCCAAGGCATGAGTGGCGGCGGGCAGTATTCGGCATTCAGCGACGTGGCCATCGTCGATGCCGTGCGCACACCCTGGGTGGATCTGGGCGGTGCTCTGGCGCCTGTTTCGCCCATCGATCTGGGTATCAAGGTCGGCCGCGAGGTCTTGGCGCGGGCCGTCATTCAGGCGGATCAGGTCGACAGCGTACTGGCCGGCTCGATGGCGCAGGCCAGTTTCGATGCGTACCTGCTGCCCCGGCACATCGGCCTGTACAGCGGCGTCGCGCAGAGCGTTCCGGCGTTGGGTGTGCAACGCATCTGCGCGACCGGTTTCGAACTGTTGCGCCAGGCCGCCTTGCACGTGGGCGAAGGTGGGCAGATGGCGCTGTGCGTCGCCGCCGAGTCCATGTCGCGCAACCCGATCGCGGCCTATACCCACCGCAATGGCTTCTCGCTCGGTGCCGCCGTGCAGTTCAAGGATTTTCTCTGGGAAGCGCTGTATGACCCGGCACCGGCGATGGACATGATCTCCACCGCAGACAACCTCGCCAAGCGTCATGGGTTGAGTCGTGAGGCGGTAGACAGCTATGCCTTGCTCAGCCATGAGCGGGCTCTGCAATCACAGATTTCCGGCAAATGGACCGAGGAAATTGTCCCGGTCAGCCGCGAGCGCTTTGCGCTGGAAGGCTATCAGCCGCGTGGCATCGAGTTGCCGCGTGGGGTTGAAGTGGTCACGCAGGACAGCCATCCGCGTGCGACCCATCTGGCAGCGCTATCGCGTTTGCGCGCCATTCACGCGAACGGTGTGCAGACCGCAGGCAATAGCTGTGCGGTGGTCGATGGCGCGGCGGCGGCCTTGGTGGGGCGTGCTTCACAGTCAACGAGACCGGTGTTGGCGCATCTGCTGGCCAGCGCGGTGACGGGTGTCGCTCCAGAGTTTATGGGCATCGGCCCCGCACCAGCGATCCGCTTGCTGTTACAGCGCAGCGGGCTGGCGCTGAGCGATATCGGTCGGCTTGAAATCAATGAAGCGCAGGCCGCTCAGGTTCTGGCAGTGGCACAAACGCTGGAGCTGGACCACGAGCGGCTCAACTGCCTGGGTGGATCACTGGGCCTGGGTCACCCATTGGCTGCCACCGGGCTGCGTCTGGTCATGACTCTGGCCCGGCAACTGCGCGACGCAGGCCTGCGTTACGGTATAGCGGCAGCCTGCGTCGGCGGTGGGCAAGGCATGGCGCTGCTGATCGAGAATCCCCACTGTGCGTCCAGCCGTGTCTAGCCAGGCAAATACCCGCAAATGCGACATTTTCCTGCTTTAAACGCTACGCCTCACGCAGGTCATCCTTTAGCGCTTGACCGAATCGTGGCGAACGGTGAATCTCGCACCTCTCGACCCCACGGAACCCCGTCTATGCGTGCCCTCGCTGAGCTTTCTTTCGATTTCGTCTGGCATTTGATGTTCACGGATGACAAGCAGCTCGACCAGGATCTGGCGGTGCGCTCGCTGGAAAATCTTTCCGATTGTTTTTCGTCGATGTCCGACGAAGAGAAAAGGGCGTTCATCGCGGTGGCCCACGAACGCAAGGCGCGCCTTTTCGCAGTGCCCGATGCCGACGGCTACTCGCCGATACGTCTGGCCACCGAAGAGCAGGCGCAGTTTCTCGATCATGTCGTTTCCGGGCAGTTCTTCCAGCAGTTCGAAGAGCCCCTGGCGGCGGATGCAAGCGACCGTGTGGTGCCAATTCGCCGCTGAGCGGACCCACGCTGTCCGGTTATTGCTCGACGGCTTCCGGCAGCCTGGCGATGACCTTGATTTCAAAATCGAAGCCATACAGCCAGGTCACGCCGACGCCGGTCAGGGTCGGGTGCGGCGCTTCGCCCCAAAACTCGGGAATTAGCTTCCATATCCGCTCGAACCTTGTCTCGGGATCGACAATGAACACCGTCACGTCGACCACATTGTCGAAGGTGCAACCGGCCGCCAGCAGGATGGCATTCAGGTTGGTGAACGCCAGGCGCACCTGTTTTTCCAGATCAGGCTCGGGTGAGCCGTCTTCGCGACTGCCGACTTGTCCGGACACGAACAGAAAACCATTGGAGCGTATGGCGGGCGAATAGCGATTGCGCTCGTAAAGCGCCTGGCGGCCAGCCGGGAAAACGACGTCACGTTGGGTCATGGGGATCTCCATCAGAACTTGAGTACGAAGGCTGAAGTCAGCGTTGAAGCCACAGTAGGGACTTGCGTCAGCGCGATAAACGAGCAACCGTACTCAGCACTGTTTGGGAAACCCAAACAATCGACAGGCTGATGGGACAAGACAGGCGGGGCGAGGATGGACCGTTTCGACGCAATGCAAGCGTTTGCTCGCGTGGTGGAAACCGGCAGTTTCACCAAGGCTGCCAGCACGCTGCACATGAGCAAGACCAGCGTGACGCAACTGGTACAACAACGGGAGGCACGCTTGCGGGTCAAGCTGCTCAACCGCACCACGCGGCGGGTTAACGTGACTGCCGACGGTGCGGTATTTTACGAGCGCGTGGTCAGGCTGCTGGCCGATATGGATGACGCCGAGACCAGCCTGTCCAGTGCAACTTCGCTGCCCAGAGGGCGTTTGCGCGTGGACGTACCCAGCCCGCTGGCCAGCATGCTGCTGATGCCCGCCTTGCCAGGGTTTCATGCGCGTTATCCGGACATTCAGATCGATATGGGCGTCAGCGACCGTATGGTCGACCTGATCGGCGAGAACGTCGACTGCGTGGTGCGGGGAGGTGAAATAGCCGATCAGTCGCTGATGGCGAGGCGGGTAGGCGACCTGCAACTGGGCGTTTACGCTGCGCCGGACTATCTGCAGCGCATGGGCACGCCTGTTCATCCGCAAGAGCTTGAAGACTCGGCCCATCGCATCGTCGGCTATCTGTGGGCGCGCACCGGCAAGGCGCTGCCCTACGCCATGCACCGCGCCGGGGAAAAGGTCCATGTGCAGGGGCGCTATACGCTGGCGGTGGATGATGGCAATGCCTACGTTGCCGCAGGGCTGGCCGGAATGGGCATTCTCTGGCTGCCGGACTACATGGCCAGGCCATATCGGGAGCGCGGAGCCCTTGTCCCGCTGTTCGAAGACTGGCAGCTGGACAGCATGCCGATGTACGTGGCCTTCCCGCCGAACCGTCACATCAGCATCAAGGTCCGCGTGTTTATCGACTGGATCACCGAGCTGATGGCCGAGCATGCGCCCGTCACTCGGCCACCGACACGCCCTGCGCAATAGCGTGCCGCGGGTTCAACGCCGTGCCGACAGTTGCTGCGGGGCCAGAAATGCGTCATGAAAATAGTTGCGGAAGGCCTGCATGGCCGGGCTCAATTCACGTTCGCGGTGCCAGGCCAGGCCGACGCTCATGGGCGTTACTGTGTCGGTGACGGTGATTGTTTCGATACGCTTGCCTTCCAGCGACCAGGGGCGATGCACCAGATCGGAAAGGATCGCCACGCCGCTGCCGTTGGCGACCATGCTGCGTACTGCTTCCACCGAGCTGGTGCGGATTCTGACGTTGGGCTGCTGCCCGGCCAGTTCCCAGTAGCGCATGGCGCTTTGTTCGGCTTCGTCGACGGTCAACAGGATATAGGGCTCCTGCGCGACGTCGGCGAGGCTGACAGAGGCGCGTTGACACAGCGGGTGATGGCTGGACAGCCACAGGCGGCGCTCGGAGTTGAACAACGTTTCCGAGATGATATCCGGGTGAGTGATGTTGGCCGTCAGCACCACCGCCATGTCGAAGCGACCTTGTAGCAGGCCTTGTTCGATGGCTTGTCTTTCCTGCTCATGCACCTCGATGGCGACGTCCGGGTGCCAGTGTTCCAGGCGCTGCAAATGATGCGGCAGGAAGTAGCCGATGACCGTGTAGCTGGCGGCCAGACGCAATACGCCGCTGGCGCGGATATCGGGCAGCGGACTGTTCAGCGCATCATCGACGCTGCGCAGAATGACGTAAGCCCTGTTGAGAAAATGACGGCCTGCTTCAGTCAGGCTCATGCCTTGCGCCGAACGCTGAAACAGCAGGGTGCCGAGCATGCTCTCCAGCTCCTTGATCGCCGTGGTAACCGCCGACTGGGAAATGTTCAGGTGAATGGCCGCCTGCGAGATTTGCCCGATCTCGGCAGTTGCCACGAAATAACGGACCTGGCGCAAGGTTAGGGACATAAGCACTCCAGACAGACGTTCGATGTAGCGGGGTATCTGTTTTTCAGAAGATGGCGTATCTGTTAATAGATCTACCCAAGGGGTGCGGGTGAATTTAACGTGCTTTGCATGAAGCCGGATAGCCCCTTGTCCGGACAGCCCACAGGAGCAACAGCCATGCAGGTGGATTTCAACTCGGACATGGGTGAAAGCTTTGGCGCGTGGACCATTGGTGACGGCGTCGATACTGAATTGATGACCTTTATCAGCTCGGCCAATATTGCGACCGGTTTTCACGCGGGCGACCCTGGCACCATGCGCCGCACGATCGAGCAGGCGAAACGTCTGGGCGTTGCCATCGGCGCACACCCGGGGTTCCGTGATCTGGTCGGCTTTGGCCGCCGGCATATCAACTCGACGCCCCAGGAACTGGTCGACGACATGCTCTACCAACTGGGCGCCCTGCGCGAGCTGGCGCGGGTTCAGGGTGTGGCCCTGCAGCACTTCAAACCCCACGGAGCCTTGTACATGCACTTGGCCAGGGACGAAGCCGCAGCCCGCCTGCTGGTGGAAAACCTGCAGCGCCTGGAGCCCGATTTGCTGCTTTACTGCATGCCCGGTTCGGTGATCTGCAAGATCGCCGAGGAGCTGGGCCAGCCGGTGATCCGCGAGTTCTACGCCGATCGCGATTACGACCTCAGCGGCTCCATCGTTTTCACCCGTCACGTACGGGCCCTGGACCCGACCGAAGTCGCAGCCCGCGTGGTGCGCGCTTGCCTGCAAGGTATGGTGCGTACTGTCGAAGGTGAGGACCTGAGCATCGAATTCGATTCGATCTGTCTGCACAGCGATACGCCCGGCGCGCTGGACCTTGCAGAAGCGACACGCCTGGCGCTGGACGCTGCAGGCGTCAAGGTGCGTGCACCGCGTTGAGTCAACGGCATCGTGCGCGTAGACGCACGAGCTGTGTTACTGATTTTTGCCTGCCGTTCTACAACGATTTCAAGAAAGGAACAGACATGGCTGATCCGATTCGCTACAGCTTTGGCGCTGATGAACATCTGTTCGCCGAAGTCAGTGACAGTATGTCGCTGGAAGCATTTTTTACGGGGCTTGCGGTGACCCGTGCGGTCGAGCGTCTGGCGCTCGATGGTGTGCTGGACGTGTGTCTGGCCAACGCGTCATTTCAGATTCGTTTTGACCCGGACCGTATCGCACCGCATGCCTTGCTCGAGGCGGTAAGGGC
Source organism: Plantibacter cousiniae (nom. nud.) (assembly GCF_977070315.1). Classification (NCBI taxonomy): domain Bacteria; kingdom Bacillati; phylum Actinomycetota; class Actinomycetes; order Micrococcales; family Microbacteriaceae; genus Plantibacter; species Plantibacter cousiniae (nom. nud.). The sequence goes on from NZ_CDRVEU010000002.1 coordinate 119,514, forward strand.
GGCCGAGGCCGGTGCAGTCGCCGAACGTACCCTGCAGACCCGAATCATCGAGATCCCGGTGCTGTACAACGATCCGTGGACCCACGAAACCCTGATGCGCTTTCGTGACCGCCATCAGGACCCCGGTTCCACCGACCTGGAATACGCAGCACGCATCAATAATCTGGCGGATGTCGATGCCTTCATCGCGGCGCACAGCGGCGCGCCGTGGTTCGTTTCGATGGTCGGTTTTGTCGCCGGTCTGCCGTTCATGTTCCAGATGGTGGAACGCGAACGCCAGCTGCAAGTGCCCAAATACCTGCGTCCGCGCACTGATACCCCCAAGCTCACACTCGGTCACGGCGGCTGCTTCGGCTGTATCTATTCGGTACGCGGGGCGGGCGGTTATCAGATGTTTGGCGTCACTCCGGCGCCGATCTATGACCCGCAGCAGGGGTTGGCCTATCTGAAAGAGCACATGGTGTTTTTCCGGCCTGGCGACATCGTCCAGTTCAAACCGCTTGACCGGCAAGCCTATGACGAGGCTGTCGCAGAGGTGGAAGCCGGACGCTTCGATCTGCGCATCCGCCCGGTCGAGTTTTCACTGGATGCCTTTCTCGCCGATCCGGTGGGCTATCCCAAGTCGTTGCAGGAGGTGCTGGCATGATCAAGGTGCTCAAACCCGGTCTGGCCACCTCGGTTCAGGACCTCGGCCGCGAGGGCTATTACCACCTGGGCATACCGCCCTCCGGTGCGCTCGACCAGTACGCGCTCAGCGCCGCCAATCAGCTGGTCGGCAATCCGCCCGGCGCGGCGGGGCTTGAATGCACACTGCTGGGGCCGGAACTGGAGTTCCAGTGCGACACGTTGGCCGCGGTCTGCGGCGCGCACATGGCGGCGCGCCTCGACGGCGTGGAAATGCACCACGACACCGCCTTTGCGGTGAAGGCCGGGCAAGTGCTGCGCTTCGACTTCCCCAAGGACGGCGCGCGTACCTATCTGGCCGTCGCGGGCGGTATCGATGTGCCGCTGGTACTGGGCAGCCGTTCGACTTACACGCTGGGTGCGCTTGGCGGTTTTCAGGGGCGCCGACTGGCCGCTGATGACCTGCTGCCGATAGGCACGCCCAGCGGCAAGGGACGTGCCGGGGCCAGCCTGCCGATGGCCTTGCGCCAGTCTCTGGGCGGGGAAGTGTATCTGCGGGTCGTGCCGGGCCTGTATTACGAGCGTCTGACCGAATTTGCCGCCACCAGCTTTTTCTCCGAGCCCTGGAGCGTAGGGTCGGAAGCCGACCGCATCGGTTATCGCTTCAAGGGGGGCAGGGCGCTGACCTTCCAGCCCAGGGAGCAGCCCTTCGGCGCCGGTTCCGATCCGTCCAATATCGTCGACAGCTGCTACCCGATCGGTTCAATTCAGGTGCCTGCCGGGCTGGAACCGATTGTCTTGCACCGTGATGCCGTATCGGGCGGGGGCTACGCGATGATCGGCACGGTGATCAGCGCGGACCTGGATCTGATCGGTCAGATGCAACCCAATCAGATCGCCCGATTCGTGGCTGTAACGCTGGAGGAAGCGCTGGTGGCGCGCAAGTCATACAAGAAGAAGCTGGCGTGCCTGAGCAAACTCTTTCCTTCCTGAGACGGTCAGTCGGTTTGCCCGGACTCCAGGTGTGCCCGCATCTTCGCGCGGCACACCTCGAGTATTTCGTCCGCCAGCGGCGAGTCATCCGGGCAGCTGCGTGATAGCAGCAGCGCCCCCAGCGCATGGGCAAAGCGGTCGATGGTGTTTGCCCGCGCCTGTTTCCATTCTTCGCCGCCGGGTGCTGCCTGGTCGGGAGCAAGCGCTGCCAGCAGGCTCTCGATGCCGTCGGCGAAGGTTGCTTTGACCGGGTCCGACTGGCGCGCTGCATCGCCGCTCAGCGCGGCCATGGGGCAGCCCGTGCCAAGGTTGTCACGGTGCTCTCGGGACAGGTAATAATCGATGAACTGCGCTGGATCGATGCCGGTCGATTGCGCCACGGTCTGCGAGATGGCGCACGCCGCCGACTCGGCCATCAGGTCGGACTTTGAACCGAAATGCTTATAGAACCCACCGTGGGTAAAGCCTGCCGCAGCCATCAGGTCAGCGACCCCGACACCGTCATAGCCATGCTCGCGAAACTGCACGGAGGCCGTCTCGACGATATGTGCCCGGTTGGCCTGGGCCTGGGCCTTGGTGACTCTCATAGGGGTCGCCTCTTTGCCTGTCTGATTGTGGCTTTCTGGGCCAGGAAGAGCGTGACTATAGCATTGATGCTGACCGTCATCAAAACCGCTGATCGTCAGGATGCTGACTGCAGGGAATGGCTGGCAAGCAACATGGATCTTCGCCTTCGTGTTGAAAGTGTTAGCGTGTTACCCGCGTTTTTCTTTGTAACAAGAAAGCTCAGACTAATCGCCAACCTGTTTATGGCACAAAAAGCCCCCAATGCTGATGGGCCGCTGGTCCTTCAGGAGAGAGCACCATGCATCGAACGAAAATTTCCGCCGCAATTGCCATCATTTCCGCAGCCACACTCGCCACTTCGCTGGCCTACGGCGCGACCGCCATTCCATTGCCTGCCAGTGCGCCTGCCGACAAACCGATCGGCAAGCTCGAACAGGTGCATGCCTTTTACGATGCGATGCCCACCGGTGTGACAGTCACTGAAACCGGGCGAATTTTCGTCAACTTCCCTCGTTGGGGTGACAAGGTGCCGTTTACGGTGGGTGAGATTCGTGACGGCAAAGTGGTTGCCTACCCCGATCTGGCGGTCAACAAGGAGAACCCCAAAGACCCTGGTGATGGGCTGATCAGCGTGCAGAGTGTGGTCGCCGACGGCAAGGGCCGTGTCTGGCTTCTGGACACGGCCGCACCGGGTTTTGCGTCTCCGCGTCCAGGCGGTGCCAAAATGGTTGCGGTGGACCTGGCCACCAACCGAATCGTCAAGCGCCTGGTGTTTCCGGATAACGTCATCTTGCCCGGCACTTATGTCAACGACATGCGCTTTGACTTGCGCAAGGGATCGGAGGGCACGGTCTATGTAACGGATTCATCCTTGAGCGGGCCGGGTGCGATCATTGTCATGGATATTGCCAGCGGTCACGCCGTGCGGCGCCTGAACGGGGCGCAGTCAACATCTGTCGATCCGGCTTTCGTACCTGTCGTCGAGGGCGTGTCCGTGCTGGGCGATGGCCCGAACGGAACGCGCAAACCGGTCGGCGTCGCTTCGGATGGCATTGCGTTGTCGGCAGACGGCAAGACACTGTATTTCTCGCCGTTGTCCAGCCGTCATCTGTATGCCGTGGCCACCGAGCTGTTGAATGACAGCAAGGTCAGTGAGCAGCAGTTGGCAGCGGCGGTGCAGGACCTCGGTGAAAAAGGCGCTTCGGATGGTCTGGAGGCTGATGCCAAAGGCGCCGTATACGCAGGCGACTACGAGCATAATTCGATTCGCAAGCGCCTGCCGGACGGCACCTGGCAAACAGTGGCACACGATCCGCGCATGCTCTGGCCTGACACCTTGTCGATCGGCCCGGATGGCTATCTGTACTTCATCGTCAACCAGTTGCACCGCCAGGCCAACTTCAACGCCGGCCACGACAAGCGCGAAAAACCCTACAGCCTGCTGCGTTTGAAAATCGACGTTGCGCCCGCACCGACCCATTGATCGAATTGAATACCGGAGCATCGATAATGAACACATCTGCAAAGCCAATGGCCTTGATGGCTGTCCTGAAAGCCAGTGCTGGCAAAGAGGCGGCCCTGAAACACGCATTATCGGCACTGGTGGAACCGACCCGGGCGGAGCCGGGCAATATCGAGTACACGCTGTTCGAGGCGCGTGATGAGCGCGGCACGTTCTACATGCGTGAATGCTTCAAGGATCAGGCAGCACTGGACGCCCATGTCGCCACGTCGCACTACCAGCAGTTCGCGGCGGTCAGCGGCGAGTTGCTGGCAGAGCCGCCGCGGTTGATATTTCTTGATCAGGTATCGAGCTGAGTGTCCAAAAGGGCCCAGTCAGTCCGGGCCCTTTCGCGGTGAGTCAGCACACCGTATTGAGCACCTTAGAAAATATTGATCGGGTAACTGACGATCACCCTATGCTCATCGGAATCGCGCTGGCTGGCGAATTCGGTGCGCAGTTGCGCGTGGCGCAGCGCGATGCTGAGGTTCTTTGCCGGACCGGACTGCACCACATAACTCAGAGTGACGTTGCGTTCCCATTCCTTCTTGTCGCCGTCGGACGTCTGGATGTTCGAGCCGCTTTCATACATGGCCAGGAAGTTCAGGCCGGGTACGCCCAGTCTGGCGAAGTCGTAGCCATAGCGAACCTGCCAGGTGCGCTCTCCGGCACGCTGGAATTTACCGATCATTGATTCGGTCATGAAGTAGGCAGTCGAGCCGTCACCCTGATTCAGCCATACCGCGTCGCTGTCACCGGTCACGGCCTGATAACCGGCAGCAAAGGTATGACCGTCGATGAGGTAGGTGAACTGGGCGCTGGACAGGCGGCTGTCGACTTCACCCTTGGTGACGCCGTTGCCGTAATAGCCAACTGTGTAGTACGCCGGGTCGTGACCGTTGGCGCCGTCCGAGCGGTTGTCGAAATGGCGCAGGTCGGTGCGCAGGATGCCCGGACCCAGCTGCATGTCGTATTTCAGGCCCAGGAAGTTCTGCTTGTAGAAGTTTTCCAGATTGCCATAGTAGTACTGCAAGGTCAGGTCTTTTGTCGGTTTGTAATCGACGCCCGCATAGTAGAACTTGTTGACGAACTCGCCGGTCAGCGGGTTGTTTGCACCCGGAATCGACATGCCCATCTGATTGGTCGAACCACGGCCCATGACATGCTCCAGCTGGCCTGCGGTGAAGGTGAAGTCCTTCAGGTCGCCAGACTGAATCTGCCCGCCACGAAAAGTCTGTTGCAACATGCGGTCAGTGGACATCACCACCGGCAGCATGGGCACCAGCGTGCCGTATTTCAGTTCGGTCCTGGAGACGCGTGCCTTGAGCGTCGCGCCCAGGCTGCTGAACTCATCGACCGCGCGGCCATCGCTGTCCGTGGGGAAGATATTGCCGTTGAACGCCGTGCTTTGCGGGTTGTAGTGACGGCCTTTGCCCGAGTCCAGACGAATGCCCAACTGGCCCAGCGCATCGACGCCAAAGCCGACGGTGCCGGGCGTGTAGCCGGACTGGTAGTTGAGCATGAAGCCCTGGCCCCACTCCTGCGTGTAGTTCGGGTCGGCAGCACCGCTGCGGTTGTCTGCGTTACTGAAGAAGTTGCGCGCAAGAATACTGGCCTTGCTGTCCTCCAGAAAACCTTCGGCGTAGCTCTGCTGAGCGATCAGCAGTCCACAAAAGCCCGCAACGAAAGGGGCGGCGCGATTGATACGCTCCATCGGATTCATCCTCATACTGTAATTAAGTGTTTTTGAGAGGCAGAGTCAGGCGGCAGTCAGGTTTCTTATTGTTTTTCAGGAACAGGTGTTGCAGATGAATCCGTTGCAGACGTTGCTGCATGGGATACCTGATGAAGGGTGACGCGAGGCAGGCGGTGCAGAACCAGCAACGCGAGCACGCCCAGCCCGGCGCATGTCAGCAGCCCCGTGCCCACCGCCTGGGCGAGGGCGGTGCGCGCTATCAGCAGCGCCGCATCGACATTGGCAGGCGTGTGCTGCAGCAGAACCTGAGGGTCGGCCAGGCGCGGTAAGGCCGACGCCTGACCTGCTGCGTTCAGCGCACTTTGCAGATTGGCGACATACAGCACCTTGACCAGCACGCCCATGGCCGCTGTGCCCAGTAAACCGCCGACCAGTCGCAAGGACTGGGTCAGCGCCGTGGCAATGCCGAGAAATTGCCGCTCGGCGAGCGTCTGGGTGAACACGGTGAGGTTGAGCAGAATGAAGCCCAGCCCCAGCCCCGCCAGCAGAATCAGCCCCAGTAAGGTCATGAAGCCGGCGTGCAGTCCGACCAGTGCCAAGGCGATGCAGGCAACCGACAGGGCAATGAATCCGCCAATAGGTAACCAGTTGGGGTTTGTCAGACGCGTGACGATACGACTGTTGACGATTGCGCCCAGGGTGATGCTCAGCGCCAGTGGGGTAAGCAGTAACCCTGCGTCTTTTGGCGAGTAGCCGTAGCTGCCCTGCAACAGCAGCGGCAGGTAGAACAGAAGGGTGAACATGATGGCGCCGGCCAACAGCGACATGATGAACAGCAGGCGGATGCTGCGGTTGGCGAACAGCCCGGCGGGCAGCAAGGCAAAGGCACAGCGACGCTCGTGGAACCACAGGCCGAGCATGGCAGCGAGGGTCACGGCGCCACATGTCAGGCTGACGGACAGAGAACGCTGGCCCAGCCATTCGACGAACAGTTGCAGGCTGCCCAGCGTCAGGACGATCAATAAAGCCCCGAGCCAGTCGAGCCTGATCGCACCGTCAGAATGGGGTCGATAGCCTTGCGGGCGATACCACGGCAAAAAGCGCCAGGCAAAAAACAAGGCAATCACGCCCAGGGGCAGGTTCAACCAAAACACCGAACGCCAGCCAAACTCGCCGGACAGATAACCGCCCAACCCCGGGCCGATGGCATTGACCACGCTGAACATGGCGCTCAGCAACACCTGCCAGCGCAACCGCTGGCGGGTGTCGGGAAACAGCTCGGGCACACAGGCAAAGGCAGTACCGATCAACATACCGCCGCCCACACCTTGCAAGGCTCGCCCGATCACCAGTACCAACATGCTGTCTGCCAGTGCGCAGAGCAGCGAGGCCAGCGTGAAGATGACTGTTGCGGCCAGCACGAACGGTTTGCGCCCGTAAAAATCGCCCAGCCGGCCAAAGATCGGGATGGTCACGATAGAGGCCAGCAGGTAGCCGGTGGCGACCCAGGCGTACAACTCGAAACCGTTGAGCTCGGCGACGATGCTTGGCAGTGCGTTGCCGATGACGGTCTGATCCAGCGCGGAAAGGCCCAGTACCAGTGATATGCCGAGCATGGCCAACAAGGCCTGTTTGAAGGTCAGGGCCGGATGGCTCGGCGTCGTCATGTCGAGGTGCTCAGCGCAACGCAGCGACAGCAGTCGCAATGCGCGCGCAGCCGTCTTCAAAGGTTTCCAGGGCAGTCGCCGTAGACATCCGGAAAAACGGTGCCAGGCCATAGGCGGTGCCTGCGACAACGGCAACGCCCTGACTTTCCAGCAGGTACAGAACCACGTCCGTATCGGCTTCCAGTACCGAGCCTGACGGTGTGGTTTTGCCGATCAGCGCGCCGCAATTGACGTACAGATAGAACGCGCCTTCGGGCTTGATGCAGCTCAGGCCGTCAATCGCGTTGATCAGCTCCAGGCAACGATCGCGGCGCTGTCTGTAGACCTTGACGCTGTCGCCGACAAAAGACTGGTCGCCGGTCAGGGCGGCCACCGCAGCGGCCTGGCTCACCGAGCAGGCGTTGCTGGTGGACTGTGATTGCAGGGTCGCCATCGCGTTGATGATATCGCCGGGGCCTGCTGCGTAGCCGATGCGCCAGCCGGTCATGGCGTAGGTTTTTGACACGCCGTTGATGATCAGCACGCGTTCGCGCAGCGCTGGCTCGACAGTGAGCAGGTGGCTGAGCGGAGCGTCGTCGTAGCGAATGTGCTCGTAAATGTCGTCGGTCATGACCAGCACGTCCGGGTAGTCGAGCAGTACGTCGGCCAGCGCGCGCCATTCGGATGCGCTGTAGGTGGCACCGGTCGGGTTGCTCGGCGAATTGAGCAGCAGCCAGCGGGTGCGCGGCGTGATCGCGTTGCGCAGCTGCGCGGCAGTCAGCTTGAACTGGTTTTCCTCCGGGCAGGCCAGGGTTACTGGACGACCGTCGCAGGCCAGGACCATGTCCGGGTAAGACACCCAGTAAGGCGCGGGGATCAGCACTTCATCGTCGACACTCAATGTCGCCGCGAATGCATTGAAAATCGCGGCCTTGGCACCGCTGGTCACCACGATCTGGCCGGGCGCGTAAGCAAGGCCGTTTTCACGCTGCAGTTTGGCGGCGATTGCCTCGCGCAGCGCCGTGGTGCCAGCGTTGAGCGTGTAGCGTGTTTCACCGTTCTCGATGGCGGCACAGGCGGCCTGACGAATGTGTGCCGGTGTGTCGAAGTCCGGCTCGCCAACCACCAGATTGATGATCGATTTGCCTGCGCGCCGCAGTTCATTGGCCCGATCGGCAGCAGCGCTGCTTGGCGACGGTTTGATGCGGAGCACGCGGGCAGCGATGCGAGATGCGGTCACGTTGGCATTCCTCGTTGATGGCCTTGACGGGGAATACGTTACGAGCCAGAGCAGCGAGCGCCATAAGACCATTTCGTTCTGGGTTGATAGGCAGCGCTTATGACCGCAGATGAACCGGCGTCGCACCAAAAGCGGGCGTGCAATGGTTGCAGGGGGATCAGCGCCTGGCGAGCCCGTTCAGCGGTAGCTGACATAGCAATTGCTTATGCCTGGTTTTTCCAGAGCTGGCCTGGGTCTTGCTGAAGCCCGTGTGTCGTGACTCTGGAGTGCAGCACCTTGAACCTTCGCCGTTTGAAATATTTCGTGAAAATTGTCGATATCGGCAGCCTGACTCAGGCCGCCGATGTGCTGCACATCGCACAACCTGCGCTGAGTCAGCAGTTGGTGACGCTGGAGGCCGAGTTGCAGCAACAGTTGTTGATCCGCACCAAGCGCGGCGTCACCCCGACCGAGGCGGGCAAGGTGCTGTACGGGCATGCTCAGCTGATCCTGCGCCAGTGCGAGCAGGCACAGAGTGACGTCAACGCCAGTGGTCTGGCGTTATCGGGGCCGGTGTCGGTTGGGCTGGCACCCGGCACTGCCGCTTCGACCCTGTCGCTGCCATTGCTCAAACGCGTACGCGAGCGTCATCCGGGCATTCTGCTGTACCTCAATGAGAACTTTGGCACCACCCTCAGTGAGTTGATCATGAACGGGCGTATGGACATGGCCGTTCTTTATGGCGGACGCGAGGTGCATGGCTTGAGTTTTGTGCCCTTGATACGCGAGCAGCTGTACCTGGTGAGTGCCGAAGAGGTGCTTCAGGGGCGCGAGGAAATTCCGCTCAGGGAACTGGCCGATATCGACCTGCTGTTGCCGCGCACCTACAACACTGTCCGTCGTCTGGTGGACGAGGCATTTGTGCGTATCGAGCACAGTGCCCGGGTGGTGGCAGAAGTCGAATCTTCGACGACGCTGGCCGCGGCAGTCGCCGATCGATTCGGCTCGACCATTCTTCCCGAATCTGCAGCGCGGGTGCTGGCAGACACGCATGCGGTCAACCTGAGCCGCATTGTCGAACCCGAGATCGAAGCCCCTCTCGCGCTGTGCCTCTCCGGGCACTTGCCGCTGTCGGTGCCGGCCCAGGCGGTCAAGGCGATCCTTCTGGAACTGGTCGCAGAAATGCGTGGCAACCGCCGCGCGCAGTGATCCCGACGTCATAAGGGGCGCTTATCACCCCACAGTCAAACCGTCTTGGCGGTCAAAAACCTGCCTCGTTACATTGCCCTCAGCCACATTTCATTTGCCAGGCAAGGGCTCTTGCATGAATCCGGAACGTATCAAAGCACTTATCGACCTGATGGCCGAATCGGACCTGAGCGAACTCAGCCTGTGTGAAGGCGACGCGCAGCTGCGTTTGCTGCGCGAGCCCGCTCAGGTCGCCAACCGCGTCAATCCGGCTGTTGCGACAGTGCAGACGACGCCCGCAGAGCGCACTGTTTCTCCGACTCAGACAAGTACGACGACCGCCGTACAACAGGCACAGGCGTGCGCCTCGCTGTACGGGGTGCTGCACCTGACCCCGGCACCCGACCAGCCGCCTTTTGTCGAGATCGGTACGTCCGTCGAGGTGGGGCAGACTCTGGCGGTGGTCGAGGCCATGAAGATGTTTCATCCGGTGAAGGCTGAGGCGGCAGGGGTGGTGACTGCCATTCTGGTTGCCAATGGCGAAGAGGTTCAGGCCGGTCAGGCGCTGTTCAGCATTGCGTGATGGTCTTGAGCTGCCTTGCAGGCCGTCTTGCAGGTTCACCGATCAGGGGTTTTTGATGTTCGATAAAGTATTGATCGCCAATCGCGGCGAAATCGCCCTGCGCATCCAGCGCGCCTGCAAGGGCCTGGGCCTGCGCACGGTAGCCGTGTATTCCGAAGCGGATCGCGATGCCGGTTATGTACAACAGGCTGACGAAGCGCTGTGCATCGGTCCCGCCGCAGCGGCGCAGAGCTATCTGAATCAGGCGGCCGTGCTCTATGCCGCGCAACTGACCGGTGCTCAGGCGATCCATCCCGGTTATGGCTTTCTGTCTGAAAATGCCATGTTCGCCGAACGCATCGAGCAGGCTGGCCTGACCTTCATCGGCCCCAGTGCTGCGTGCATTCGGGTCATGGGCGACAAGGTCGCTGCCAAGCGGGCGATGCGCGAAGCCGGCGTGCCGTGCGTACCCGGTCCGGATACCAGCATGCCGGCCGACCCGCAGAGCATTCTGCAGATCGCTAGCGACATCGGTTACCCGGTCATCGTCAAGGCCGCAGGCGGCGGCGGAGGGCGCGGCATGCGTGTGGTTCGGGAAGTGTCTCGTCTGCTCGATGCGATTGCGCTGACCCGCGAAGAAGCCCGACACGCCTTCGGCAATCCCGAGTTGTATATCGAGAAGTTTCTGGGCCAGCCGCGCCATGTCGAGATTCAGGTGTTGTGCGATGCCTATGGCAATGCCGTCTGGCTCGGCTCACGGGATTGCTCGATGCAGCGCCGCCACCAGAAGGTGCTTGAAGAGGCGCCTGCACCCGGCATCGACGCAGCATTGATGGCCAGGGTGGGCGAGCGTTGCGCACAGGCTTGCCGCCAGATCGGCTATCAGGGCGTCGGCACGTTCGAGTTCCTCTTCGAAAAGGACGAGTTCTATTTCATCGAGATGAACACTCGCCTGCAGGTCGAGCACCCGGTAACGGAAATGACCTCCGGCATCGACATTGTCCAGCAGCAGATCCGCATGGCGATGGGCGAGCGCCTGAGCTTCAGTCAGGCCGACGTAACGGTGTCGGGCCATTCGCTGGAGTGCCGGATCAACGCCGAGGACCCGCGCAGCTTCATGCCGACGCCGGGCCAGGTCACCCGCTGGCAGATCCCCGGTGGTTTCGGCGTGCGGGTCGATTCGCATGTCAGCCACGGCTACCGCGTTCCGCCTTATTACGATTCGATGGTGGCCAAGGTCATCACTCATGGTGCCAGTCGCGATGAGGCGTTGGCACGCATGCGTCTGGCACTGAGCGAAATGCACGTCGAGGGCATCTCTACCAACATCGCGCTGCATCGCGACATTCTGCAGGACCCGGTGTTCTGCAAGGGTGGCATGGACATTCATCACCTGGAGCGCTGGTTGCAGACAAGGAGCCACCCATGAGTCTCGTGCAGGCGTCGAATGCGCCAAGAATCACCTTGCTGGGAACCACCGCGTTGCTGTTTGAAGCACCCGGCGAGCTCGACCTGGCACCGCAGCAACGCATATGGGCACTGGCCCGTCTGAGCAAGGACTGGCCGCAGGTACGCGAGGCGGTGCCGGGGATGAACAACCTGATGCTGACCTTCGCGGCGCCACCGCGGGACCTGGCCGGTCTGAAAACCCGTTTGCTGGAGACCTGGGAGCAGTGCCAGCCGCTGCCGTTGCAGGGCCGGATCATTGAGTTGCCGGTGGTATACGGCGGTGACGGCGGACCGCACATGGCTGATGTCATCGCCCATACCGGGCTGGATATCGAAACCATCGCCAATCTGCACTGTGAGCCGCTGTACCCGGTGTACGCCCTGGGCAGCCATCCGGGTTATTGCTACCTGGGCGGTATGGACCAGCGCCTGGCAACGCCGCGGCGCAAGGTGCCGGTACTCGATATCGGGGCCGGGTCGGTCTCCATCGGTGGCGTTCAGACGGGTATTTCCGCGTCGGCCGGCCCCAGTGGCTGGAACACCATAGGACGCACGGAAATGGTGTTTTTCGATGCGGGTCAGCAGCCTCCGGCGCTGTTGCAACCCGGCGATCAACTGCGCTTGCGTATCGAGAGGATCATCCGATGATCGAAGTTATCAGCGCTACCGCACTGGCGACCGTTCAGGATCTGGGGCGGCACGGCAGCCTCGGCTACGGCGTCGGCACGTCTGGCGCGATGGACACGCTGTCACTGCGGCTCGGCAACCTGTTGCTGGGCAACGATGAGGACGCGGCGGGGATTGAAATTCCGCTGTTCCCGTTCGAAGTGCGCTTTGTCGATGACTGCACCTTCGCGATCACCGGCGCCGCCTGCGCTGCGTCGCTCGATGGTGAGCGGCTGCCAGGCAATTGGGTCGCTCGGGCACGCAAGAATCAGGTGTTGCGGCTCAATTACCCGACGATGGGCAGCCGCGTGTATCTGTGTCTGGCCGGCGGCGTCGACGTGCCGTTGGTGCTGGGCTCGCGCAGCACGCAATTGCGCGGCGCTTTTGGTGGCTGGCAGGGCCGTGCGTTGCAGCAGGGTGATGTGATTCCTGCGGGCGCTGCCAACGAACTGCGTGCCAGTGATTTCGGGGTGCAATCGTCGGTGGCGGCCTTGCCGTTGTTGCTTGACGGGCTGCCGGCCATCCGCGTGCTGCCGGCTGCCGAATTCGACTGTTTCAGTGCCGAGGCGCAAGCAACGTTTTTTGCCGGTGAGTGGAAAATCACCACGCAGAGCAACCGTTACGGCTACCGCATGGAGGGCACGCCCTTGCTTGCGCGCGAGACGCTGGAAATCCGCTCTCATGGCATCGTGCCTGGCGTGATTCAGGTGCCCCACGGCGGACAGCCGATCGTGCAGATGCGGGATGCCCAGCCCAGTGGCGGTTATCCCAAGTTTGCCACAGTCATCGAGGCCGATCTGTGGCGTCTTGGCCAGGCGCCGATCGGCAGCAAGGTCCGTTTTGTGCAGTGCAGCTACGACGAAGCGGTCGACGCGCTGGACACCAATCACGCTTTCATCGAAGACGCCCGGCGCGTGCTCGCGCTGCGCAGCCTGCAAGGACACCGCTGATGAACATCAAAGAGATTCGCCAGCTGGCAGCGTGTATTCGGGACGCCGGCATTACTGTGCTGGAGTTGAGGCGGCCGGGGTTCGAGCTGTTGATCCGCCGCGGCGAGCCTGTACAGGCCTGCGCTGTGCCCTCTGCGCCTCAGGTCGCCGTTGAACCGTCGGCGCTGACTGCCCATGTGGTGAGTGCCGACAACCCCGGCGTGTTTGTATCGAGTCATCCCGATGAACGCAGCAGCTACGTAAAACCCGGCGATGCAGTGGCTGTGGGGCAGTTGCTGGGGCTGTTGCGTATCGGCCTGTTGTACCTGCCGGTGCGCAGTCATCAGGCAGGGCGCGTACTGCGCTTCCTGGCCGCCGAAAACGAGCGCGTCGGTTATGGTCAGCCGCTGATTGAACTGGAGGAACTTGATCATGCGCATTGATCTGAATGCTGATCTGGGTGAGGGCTTCGGGCCCTGGACCATGGGCGAGGACGAGGTCCTGATGCCATTGATCTCCTCGGCCAACGTGGCGTGCGGCTTTCATGCCGGGGATCCGCTGATCATGGACAGCACAGTGCGCCGCGCCAAGGCGCTGGGCATTGATCTCGGTGCGCATGTCGGCTTTCCGGATCTGCAGGGGTTCGGCCGCCGCAGAATGAACATCGAGCTCAAGGAGTTGTGCGCCATTGTGGTGTATCAACTCGGCGCTCTGGCGGGCCTTGCAGCCGCTGCCGGTTACCGCGTCACGCACATGAGTTTTCACGGGGCGCTGGGCAATATGGCTGCGGCCGATGCCGAACTGGCCGGGCCTTTGGTAAGGGCTGTTGCAGGTTTTGACCCGCAGCTGATCATCAGCTCATCCAGCAGCGCGGCCATCGAGCAGGCCGCCGACGCGTGCAACCTGAGGGTGGCAACGACCTTTCTGGCTGATCGCGCCTATGACGAAAACTGCCTGCTGGTGCCGCGAGGTACGCCCGGTGCAGTGATCAAAGACCCGGAGCAGGTCAGGGCCAGGGTTGCGCAACTGTTGCAGGACGGCTCGGTAACGACCCTGAGCGGCAAGCGTGTGGCGGTCAACGCCCAGTCGATTCTGTTGCATGGCGACACGCCGGGGGCGGTGGAACTGGCGCGCAGCATTCGCCGGAGCATCGAAGAGCAGGGCGGTGTCATCACCCCGGTTTCACAGTTGCTCGGGTCATAAGCGCAGCTTATTGCCACACAACCATTGTTTCTTGGTCGCTGCCCATGACGCTCGTTAAAGTCCAGTACAAGGCGATCAGCATTAACAGCCAAGCGGCTGATCGACGCTTATTCAAGGAAACCCTGACATGCCTTTTTCCGATTATAAAACCGCGCTGGTCACCGGCGCTTCTTCCGGCATTGGCGAGGCCGTCGTCGAGCGGCTGTGTGCCGAAGGTTTGCAGGTCCATGCGCTGGCGCGCAGTGCAGACAAGCTGGCGGCACTGGCGCAGCGCACCGGTTGTATCGCGCACGCTATCGACGTGACTGATCTGGCTGGCCTGACGGCCTTGTTTCAGGCCCATCATTTCGATGTCGTGGTCAACAATGCCGGCGTCGACCGGCCCGGCTCGCTGCTCAAGGCGGACGCTGAAGGGATTGATCTGCTGGTCGATGTGAACCTGCGCGCAGTATTGCAGATTGCCAGGCTCTCTTTGCCGGGGATGGTCGAGCGTGATTGCGGGCACATCATCAACATCAGTTCGATCGCTGCTGCCTACAACTTCGGTGGCAACTCGACGTACCACGCGACCAAGGCTACGGTAAGCATGCTGTCCCGTCAGTTGCGCATCGATGCCTTCGGCAAGCGCGTGCGGGTCACCGAAATCTGCCCGGGGCGCGTGGCGACGGATATCTTCGCTCACGTGCATGGCGACTCCGAGGAAGTGCGCAAGCGTTTCATCGAGGGCTATGAGCTGCCGGTGGCCAAGGACATTGCCGATGCGATCGCCTATGTGATTGCCGCGCCCATCGCGGTCAACATCGGGCATATGGAAATCACCCCGACGCTGCAGGTGCCCGGCGGTCTGTCGACTGCGCGTCCGCAGGACTACGAAGGCTGAGGCTGCGTCTGCAAGGGCTGTATCCCATCACGAGAGCGGCATCAGCCGCCATGTCATACCCGCGCCAGACCCGCTGGCGCCTTGCTTCTGCCCTGGCTGAATGTCTATGGGAACAACCATG
Source organism: Plantibacter cousiniae (nom. nud.) (assembly GCF_977070315.1). Taxonomy (NCBI): domain Bacteria; kingdom Bacillati; phylum Actinomycetota; class Actinomycetes; order Micrococcales; family Microbacteriaceae; genus Plantibacter; species Plantibacter cousiniae (nom. nud.). The sequence goes on from NZ_CDRVEU010000002.1 coordinate 134,758, forward strand.
ACGAGTAAATTCGATCTTTCAGCGATCCTGCAGGGCGAGTACGCCGAGCTGATCGTCAAGGGCATAGAAACGACCCTGCAACTGGCATTCGTTGCCTGGTGTCTGGCCATGGCGGTAGCCCTGCTGCTGGTGTCGATTCGCCTGACCGGCAACAAGTACGCCGAGCGCCTGGTGGCGGGTTATGTGTCCTATCACCGCAATGTGCCGACGCTGGTGCAACTGATGCTCTGGTATTTCGGCATTCCCACGCTGCTGTCCGAAAACACACAGATCTGGCTGGCCAACTACAGCACCGAGTACCTGTTTTCGGTCATCGCCCTGCGCCTTTGCCAGGCGGCGTATTTCAGTGAAGACATTCGCAGCGGGTTACGCGCGATTCCGGCCGGGCAAGTCGAGGCGTCGCGCGCGCTGGGCCTGGGTTATGTGCGCTCGATGCGTTACGTGATCCTGCCGCAAGGGGTTCGCAACTGCCTGCCGTCGCTGATCAATCACACGGTCCTGCTGTTCAAGAACACCAGTCTGGTCATGGCCATCGGCGTGGTGGAGCTGACTTATGCCACCCGCGAAGTCGAGAACTACACCTTCCGCACCTTCGAAGCGTATCTGGTCGCAACCGTGGTCTACCTGGCCATTTCATTGATGCTGATGGGCCTGGGTGCTGTGCTGGCCCGGCAATTCAGCAAAGCCATGGCGAGGTAGGCGGCGATGTTCGATGTCTTCACGATTGTTCGCGATAACTGGACCTTGCTGCTGGTCGGTCAATACCCCCACGGTCCGATGGGCGGCCTGATTTCGACGCTGATGCTGGCGGCGCTGGCCCTGTTGCTGGCCTTTCCTCTGGGGCTGCTGTTGTCGCTGGCGCGGGTTTCGCCGTGGCGCTGGCTGCGCTACCCGGCGACGGTCTGGGTCTACGTGATGCGCGGCATTCCGCTGCTGATGGTGATTTTCTGGACCTACTTTCTGGTCCCCTTGCTGATCGGCCATAACATCACCGGTTTCACCACCATGCTCTGCACGCTGGTGGTCTATCAGAGCGCCTATCTGTGCGAAATCATCCGCGGCGCTATTCAGGCGCTGCCGACCGGTCAATACGAAGCCTCCCGCGCGCTGGGCATGGGCTACCTGCGCACCACGGTCTGGGTGATCCTGCCGCAGGCGCTGTACAACGCCTTGCCGAGTCTGATCAGCCAGTTCATTTCGATCATCAAGGAAACGTCGCTGGGCTACGTGATCAACGTCCAGGAAGTGACCTTTGCCGCCAATCAGATCAATAACCAGCTGCTGACCAAGCCGTTTCAGGTGTTCTTCATCCTGGCGATCACTTACTACGTGCTGTGCTACGGCCTGACCCGTCTCGCCGCCGTGGTGGAGCAGCGGATTGCCCGCAAACGTGAAGGCGATGTATCGCCTGTGCCCGTTCCCCGGCCTTTGACTACCGATAATTGAGGGTTGCCCAATGCATCCGATGATCATGTTTTCCAGGATCAATAAATGGTATGGCGAGTACCAGGCCCTGACCGATATCTCCGCCGAGGTGCAGCGCGGCGAAGTGGTAGTGCTGTGCGGGCCCTCAGGCTCGGGCAAGTCGACACTGATCCGCACCGTCAATCGTCTTGAGGACGTGCAAGAAGGCCAGATTCTGTTTGACGGCCGTGACGTGAACGGTACCGACGCCAACGTCAATCGGCTGCGCAGCCGCGTGGGTTTCGTGTTCCAGAGCTTTAATCTGTTTCCGCACTTGTCGGTGCTCGACAACATCATCCTGACCCCGACCAAGGTCCGTGGCTTGAAGAGCAGTGAAGCGCGCGCCCGCGCCATGGAGTTGCTGGATCGGGTGGGGCTGGCACACAAGGCCGGTGCCTACCCCGCACAGTTGTCCGGTGGCCAGCAGCAGCGTGTGGCGATTGCTCGCGCGCTGGCGATGGAGCCGCCCGTCATGCTGTTTGACGAGCCCACCAGCGCTCTTGACCCGGAAATGGTCGGCGAGGTGCTCGGCGTCATGAAAGGCCTGGCCAAAGAGGGCATGACCATGATGTGCGTCACCCACGAGATGAATTTTGCCCGGGAAGTGGCCGACACCATCTGGTTCATGGATGCGGGGCAGATCCTCGAAAAATCCAGCCCTGAGGTGTTCTTTCAGCAACCGACCCATCCGCGTGCCCAGCGCTTCATTGCCGACCTGCGCAGCCATTGAGCGCAGGCACTGATTTCAGCGAATCACTCAATTCATTTCCAGGAGTCTCACCATGCGTATCAAGTCTGTACTGGCTGCACTGGCGTTGTCGCCGCTGGCTGTTTCGGTGGTCCATGCTGATCAGCTCAGCGATGTGATGAGCAAGAAAAGCCTGAGCTGTGGCGTGTATGCCGACGTTCCGCCGTTCTCGGCACCGGACCCTCAAACCCGCGAACTGGTGGGCATGGACGTCGATCTTTGCAAAGCCCTGGCCAAACACATGGGCGTGGAGCTGGAACTCAAGCCACTGTCGGTCGAAGCACGTATCCCGGAAGTCAAAATGGGCCGCGTGGATGTGATTTTCGCCAATCTGGCTTACACCAAGAGCCGTGCCGACCAGATCCAGTTCAGCGACCCTTACTACATCGCCAAGGAAACACTGGTAGTCCGTGCCGCGAATGCCGATCAACCGAAATCGTTCTTCAAGGGCAAACGCATCAGTTCGACCAAAGGCTCTACCTCCGAGCAGTCGATCCGTCTGGCTGACGCGACGCCAGTGACCTTCCAGGACACCGGCTCTGCCTACATGGCACTGCAACAGAACAAGGTGGTGGGTCTGGTGACCAACACCATGACCGCAATCAAGCTGGTAGGGCAGGCCAAGGCCGGCGGCGTGGAATTGGCCATTGCCAAGGAACCGATGGCGCTTGAGCCCATCGGTGCCGGCATGCGCCAAGGCGAACCTGCCTTTCTGGCGAAGGTCAACGAATCGCTGCGCGCAATGGAAGCCGCAGGTGAGATCGACGCGATCTGGGCGCACTGGATCGGCCCGAATACCGAATACAAGATGGTTCGCGAAGACAAGGTACAAAGCCTCAGCGAATTGAAATTCGACCCGTTGCCTTGAGCAAGGGCATGAAGCCGACCAAACGGTCGGCTTCATGCCGCACGGCACCATCGCATCTTGATCAGATCTTGATATTTCCTTGATGGTTTATTGATAGCCGAGGTTCAGAGTCCGACCGACAGTATCAATCGTCGGCATGACCCCGCGTGGGCGTCTCAGAGGACAAAATGTCTGATCGCTCAGGTTCGGTTTCTCCATCGGCAGTCGCTGCTTTCATTACCCGAAAGAGACGTTTCGGCGTATCCCCTGTATGGCTGGTTCCGCTGCTCGCTGCCTTGATAGGCCTGTCGCTGCTGATCAGCAGCACACTGTCGAAAGGCCCGAGAATCTTCGTCACCTTCCAGAGCGCCGAGGGGCTTGAACCTCACAAGACGAGGGTCAAGGTCAAGAATGTGGTGATCGGCGAGGTATCGGCCGTTGCCTTGAACACGGACCGTACAGGCGTTGTGGCGACGGTGGACCTCGATGCCAGCGCCCGTGCTTTCACTGCTGAGGACTCCCTGTTTTGGGTGGTGCGCCCGCGTATAGGCGTCACCGGTGTATCGGGCTTGGATACCGTGCTTTCCGGGCCATTTATCGCGGCGGACAGCGGTACGTCCGGGCATACGAAAAAACACTTTGTCGGTCAGGAAGCTCCGCCACCCATTACCTACGGCGCAAAAGGCACGCGTTTTACCCTGCACGCCGCAGACATGGGCTCACTGGAGGTCGGGTCTCCTGTGTACTACCGACGCATTCAGGTCGGACAGATAGCGGCCTGCCATTTATCCGCAGACGGCAAGGGCGTGGATGCGGAAATTTTCATCAATGCGCCCAACGACAGTTTCGTGACCACCGACACGCGCTTCTGGAATGCCAGCGGTATTGGCATGACGGTGGATGCCGATGGTCTGAAAATAAAGACTGAATCGGTCTCGACGATACTGGCGGGAGGGGTGGCCTTCGTCGAGCCGGATTACCGTACGAATGCGCCCCGGGCCGCGGAGCATGCACGCTTCATGCTGTTTGACGATCAGCAGAAGGCGCTGTCGCCGCCCGACGGCGAACCGGGTTACATCCGTATGATATTCAGTCAGTCGCTGCGGGGGCTGGAGGTCAATTCGCCGGTCGAGTTCATGGGCATAACGCTGGGGCGAGTCGTCTCGGTAGACCTGGACTACGACGCCGCCAGCAAGTCATTCACCAGCATCGTAGGGGCGCAGATATACCCCGACCGCCTGGGTATGGCCAATGAAAAAATCGTGAAGACGTTAGGCGTTACCGATGATGCACGTACGGCACAGTTGATAGCCGACTTCGTCAAACGAGGCCTGCGTGCGCAGCCTCGCAGCGAGAGTCTGCTGACCGGACAACTGTATATTTCCCTGGGTTTTATCGCCAACGCTGCGCCGGTGCCGTTCGATGTCAGTGCGCAGCCGCTGATAATCCCGACCGTGCCGGGGGAGCTTGAAAAGATGCAGGAGCAGGTACAGCAGATCATCGACAAGGTCAGCAACGTGCCGGTGCAGGAGATCGCCGGCAACTTCAATGGCAGCCTTGGCGAGGCGCAAAAGACGTTCAGGCTTTTCAACGCGCAGGTGATGCCCGAACTGCACGGCGTTCTGCTGCAATCCCGAAGCACACTGGACATTGCCGGTGCAGCACTCGCCGAGGACTCGCCTGTGCATCAACAGATCGACCGGACAATCGACGACGTTCAGCGCATGGCCCGCTCGGTAAGGGTTCTGACCGATTACCTGAGCCGCAACCCCGAAGCCTTGATCCGTGGCCGCACCCGGCAGGATCGACCGGGTGTCTACCAGAGGACCGCGCCTGCTCAGCAGGCCGATTAAGCCGAGCCGGACGGCTTCAGTACCTCGGTTTGACCGCCTTCCAGTCCGGCTTGTACTTTTGCATCTGCTGCACGTCATCGCGCTGCCGAATGCCACAGCTGTGATACTGGTCGTTGAGCTTGCCGAGCTGGTCATGGTCCAGTTCCAGCCCCAGGCCGGGCGCGCGGGTGATGCTGACGCAGCCGTCGACAATCGGCAGTTTGCCGCCCTTGATGACTTCCTCGTCCGGCTCCTGCCACGGGTAGTGCGTGTCGCAGGCGTAGTCCAGATTAGGCACCGACGCTGCGACGTGGGCCATGGCCATAAGGCTGATACCCAGATGCGAGTTGGAGTGCATCGACACGCCGAGGCCAAAGGTGTCACACATCTTCGCCAGTGCCTGAGTGTCGCGCAGGCCGCCCCAGTAATGGTGGTCAGCGAGTACGATTTGCACGCTGTCGAGGGCCACGCTGCGGCGGAACTCGTCGAAATCGGTTACCACCATGTTGGTTGCCAGCGGCAGACCGGTGCGTTTATGCAGCTCGGACATGCCGTCGAGGCCCGGCGTCGGGTCTTCGTAATATTGCAGATCATCGCCCAGCAGCTCTGCCATGCGAATCGAAGTCTCCAGTGACCAGTTGCCGTTGGGGTCGATGCGCAGCGGATAACCGGGGAAAGCCTTTTTCAGCGCCTTGATGCACGACACCTCGTGTTCCGGCGGCAGTGCTCCGGCCTTGAGCTTGATGCTTTTGAAACCGTAGGCTTCGATCATGCGCCGGGCCTGAGCAACGATCTGCTCTTCGCTGAGCGCTTCACCCCAGCTGTCGGGCGCGTAAGGCGCATCGGCATGCTGCGCGTATTTGAAAAACAGGTAGGCGCTGAAGGGTATCTGGTCACGAATGGCACCGCCGAGCAGGTCCACCAATGGCAGGTTCATGGAACGCGCCTGCAGGTCCAGAAACGCCACTTCGAACGCAGAATAGGCATTGCTGACCGCCTTGCTCGCGTGTGAGCCCGGCGCCAGTTCGGCACCCGCCAGGCTGGCAGGCTTATGCGCTGCCACGGTCGCCTGAACGATGCTGCGCAGCTGATTGAGGTTGAACGGGTCGAGCCCGATCAGCTGGTTCTGCACGTGTTGCTGAATCGCCAGTGCCGGGGCATCCCCGTAGCTTTCACCGAGACCGATGTAGCCGTTGTCGCTTTCCACCTCAATGATCGAGCGCAGGGCAAAGGGTTCGTGAATACCACTGGCGTTGAGCAGTGGCGGGTCGCGAAAGGCGATAGGGGTCACGGTCACACGTATGATTTTCAAAGGGCGGTCTCCCGAAGGTCAGGGTTTGAGGCTGGAAGGGGTGCCAGTAACGGCAGGGCTGAGCGCTGCAGGCCGCTCAGCCCTTGACGGGCGGCCGCGATCACCTCGTGGCGTGGTGCGGGCGAAGAAGATCACCACGGCAGCCAGCAGCGATGTCGCTGCCAGTCCATACAGACCGCCTTGAATCGAACCGGTGGTCTGTTCCAGAAAGCCGAACGTGGTGGGCGCAACGAAACCGCCCAGGTTGCCGATTGAGTTGATCAGCGCAATGACCGCAGCGGCAATGCGTGCATCCAGATAGCCCTGAGGGATTGGCCAGAACAGCGCAGACGCGGCCTTGAAACCGATGGCCGCGAAGCAGATGGCGACAAAGGCGAACACCGGACCGCCGACGGTGGACATGAACATGCCGGCGGCGGCGATGACCAGGGTGACTGCCACCCAGGCCTGCTGGTGCTTGAAGCGTGCAGCCAGTGCTGCAAAGCCGTACATGGCCACGATGGAGATGATCCACGGGATCGAATTGAACAGCCCGACCTCGAAATCGCTGAAGCTGCCCATCTTGCGGATCATGCTCGGCAGCCAGAAGGTGGCGCCGTAGATGGTCAGCGCCACGGAAAAGTAGATGAAGCAGAACAGCAGGATCTGCCGGTCCGCCAGCAGGCGCAATACCGAGGGTCTGACGGTTTGTGCTGCTTCGCGCAGCCGTTGCTCTTCGGCGATGGCGGTGCTGAGCGCGGTTTTTTCTTCGTCACTGAGCCAGCGGGCTTCGTGAGGATGTGATTGCAGCCAGAACCAGACGAAACCGCAGAGCACGATCGACGCGAAGCCTTCGATCAGGAACATCCATTGCCAGCCATGCAGGTTCAGGCCCTCGATGCCGAGCAGGGCGCCGGACACCGGTCCGGAGATGACCGACGCTATCGCCGAGCCGCTGAGAAACAGCGCCATGGCTTTGCCGCGGTCGCTGGAAGGCAGCCACTGGGTGAAGTAATAGATGATGCCGGGGAAGAAACCGGCTTCGGCGGCGCCGAGAATGAAGCGCAGCACGTAGAAGCTGGTTTCACCTTGAACGAATGCCATGGCCATCGCAGCCGCGCCCCAGGTAAACATGATGCGGGTCAGCCAGGCGCGGGCGCCGTAGCGCTGCAAGAGCATGTTGGAGGGGACTTCGAACAGTGCGTAACCGACAAAAAACAATCCGGCGCCCAGCCCATAAGCCGCTGCGCCGATACCCAGATCGGTTTCCAGATGGCTGCGTACAAAACCGATGTTGACCCGGTCGATGTAATTGACGATGAACATCACCACGAACAGCGGCAGCACGTGGCGTTTTACCTTGGCGGCCGCACGGGCAAGCACCGTGGCGTCCGTAGTACCAGGGACGGTATTCAAGAGGCGACTCCCATTCATTGTTATTTTGGGGATGAGTCGATCATGAGGGCGTGTATTATTCCCGTCCAATCCAGTTAGTGACTTGATTGATACCGGGAGTGGATCAATGTTCGAGCTTTCTCAACTGCGTTGCTTCACCACGGTGGCAACGGAGCTGAATTTTCGCCGTGCCGCCGAACGGCTGAACATGACGCAGCCGCCGTTGAGTCGGCAGATTCAGATACTGGAGCATAATCTGGGCGTCGAGCTGTTCACCCGCAGCACCCGCAGTGTGGCCCTGACTGCTGCGGGCAGGGCTTTTTTCATCGAGGCGCAGACCTTGCTGGAGCGTGCGCAGCAGGCGGCCATTTCCGCGCGACGCTTTGCCGAAGGTGACATCGGCTCGGTGACCATCAGTTTCGTCGGCAGCGCCGTGTACGAGTTTCTGCCCAGGGTGATCGCCGAGGCGCGCCTCAAGCAGCCGCAGGTGAAGATTTCCCTGACTGAAATGAACACCTATCAGCAGCACGAAGCACTCAGGGCGCGGCGCATTGACCTCGGTATCGTGCGAGCGCCACTGTTTCAGCCGGGTTACGAGAGCGAATGCCTGGTACGCGAGCCTTTTGTGCTGGCCGTGCCGAGCAATCATCGATTGGCGCATGCGGACTCGGTCGCGGTGGCCGATCTGGATGGCGCACCGTTCCTGATGTATTCGCATTCGGCGTACCCACCGTTCAACGAACTGCTGACCGGTATGTTTCGCTCCGCACGAGTTGCACCGGAGTATGTCCAATGGCTTGGATCGTCACTGACTATTCTGGCGCTGGTCAACGCTGGCATGGGGCTGGCACTGGTACCGCGTTGTGCTACCAATGTGGTGTTCAAGGACGTCGTGTTTCGTGACATTGACCTGGGCGAAGGCGTGCAGAGCGAGTTGCACCTGGTATGGCGCACCGACAATGACAGCCCGGCGTGCCGGATGCTGCTCGAAGCCATTCGTGCGGCCGTCAGGGCGGATGAAAATTGAAGCGAAAAACCTTGCAACGTAGTGGTATCAACTATCATTCATTCAGTCGATAGTCATCATCAAGCAAGGCAAGTTCTGTTTTTCCGGCAAAGGAGGAGGATGGCGCCATAGCCACCTGCTCCAAAGGGAGACGACGCGATGAGAATGTTCAATCTGTTGACGTTTGCTGCCGTGTTCAGCACCAGCATTATGTTCACTGCCCCCGTCAATGCTGCCGTCTCTCCGGTCTCCGAACAGTCCTGCCATTTCATGCCCGTCGTCGACAGCGCTGCCAGCCTGCAACACACTCAGTCGGTGGGCGTGCTGTACAGCGAAAACACCCTCAGCAACCTTCAGTATTTGAACAACTACCATTCGGTGGCACTCAGAAGCGGCAGCAATGGCGCACTCGATGCGCGTATCCGCAACGCATTCATCAACAGCTCGGATCCTGCGCTGGCGACCGACTGGCTGGTGGGCTCATTGAAGAAAGAGTTCGCCTCGGTAACCGTTTACAACAACCTCGATGCGCTGATGCAGGCCCGCCCGGACGTAGTGGTCATGCTCGACACTTACAACCGCCTGGTGAGCAAGCGCAACAGTCAGGTCGAAGCGCGTTTCATGGCGCGCTTCTATGACAACAACCTGCAATACATCGGCAAGGCCGAAGGTGAAGTGGTTCGGGAAATAACCTCGGTCTGGGTGCAAGGCAAGGCCGCTCCGGAGATCGCTGCACAAATCGATCAGCAGCGTGATTTGCAGGTGAATGCCTTGAAACAGTTCGACGCCTCGCTCAAGGCTCTGGTCATGCAGGCCGACCGGGCTCAGGTGGCGGCGAACTGATGGAGTGACTGCGCCAGGCTGAGAAGGCGCGGCGCAGCATTTCACACTGGCCTCAGCTATTGATGACCTGGGCAAAGTTGTTGCTGAACGCGACCTGCGAGACACCCAGCACTGACGCAATCATTCGTGAGCCGCTGCCTTGCAGCTGTATCTGACCACAATGGTTGTCCTGCGGCGTCAACTCGGTGTTGACCGACAGAAACTGCTCATCGATTTTTGTCGCTGCAATACCACCTGCCATCAGCATAGTAGCCAGCGGATCGAAGATCGGCACGGGAAGCCCTTCGGCGTGTGTTCCGGATTTGTGTTCGAGCACTTGTTTGACCAGTGTGGCGACAGGGTCGGTGGCGGTGATCAATTGCCAGTAGCTGGCGTCGAGGATGATCTGGTTGCAGACATCCAGCGGCACCAGCGTCAACGGCAGGCTTGACTGGAAAACAGTGTTGGCGGCGACAGGGTCGACGAACACATTCCATTCTGCATAGTGGTTGCTGCTGTAGGCCTCTCCCTGATCCCATGCCTTTTGCGCGTTGTTCAATGCTGCGACGTTGCCGTCGACGTAAACCGCGCCGGCCATGGCGACGATCTGTTCGACCATTTTGAAGTCGGCTGGCTGGCTGCTCAACGAAAGCATCTTCGCGATGTTGGTAAAGCCCCCCAGCGACAGCACTGTGATGGGGTCCTGGCTGTTTTTTACCGTCTGATACATGAACTCCCAGGCGGGCAGGCTCGACAGTTCCGGCAGCGTGGCAGGGTTCAGTGTCCCGAGCAGGCCCATGATGTCGTTCATGTCGTTTTTGAAGGGTTGCGGAAAGCGGTTGTCGTACTCAAGTGGCTGATCGGTACCCTTTGCCACGACGGTGCCGAGTCGATTGCCGATGCCCAGCAAATGCTGCGCGATGATCACGCCCCAGCCGAGGTCTGTTTCGCCGCATCCGGTCACTGTAATGCCGAGGATGTCGATGTCCTGTCGCTTCATCAGGTAGGCGATCGACAGTACGTCATCCCAGCCCATGTCCGTATCGATAATGACTTTCCTGTTCACGGTAATGCTCCTTGCCTGTAGGGGACGATTGAAAAGAAGGTGTGCAAGCGCCGTTGACTTATGCGAAGGCACGCGGAAAAAAGGTTGCCAACAGGTTATTTCAATTAAACCGATGCACGGCTCGGTTTTACCGTAAAGAATTAATCACATCCGCCGAGAGCCTGACAAGTGAGCCGACAATTAGCTGTCCGGTTCGCATGATGAGCAGCAAGCCACGTGTGCTTTGACTGTGGTAACAGAGAAGCCTTGCGATGCTGAAAAAACTACCGGGTGCCTTGCGTGCCCTGATGTCTGTGCCTGCTGATAACCCCAGGTTGTTGCAGGCCCAATATGTTGCGTTGTCCCGGCAACTGCCGTTGATGTACTTCGTGCTGCTGGTCAATACCTGGGCATTGGCGTTCACCCATTGGCGAACCGCTCCGGTGTGGCTGACGCTGCTGGTCCCGGCGCTGCTTACGGTTATCTGTGCCGTCCGTGCACGCAAATGGTTGCGCACGGTAAACCGGCCGCCACCCGCTCCGGCGATCATTCTGGCCACGCTGCGTGGTACACATGGCCTGGCAGGCGTGATAGCGGCCGGGTTTGCCGCCTGGTCGCTGTCGCTTTACCCTTACGGCGATGCCTACTCCCAGGCGCATGTCGCGTTTTTCATGGGTATTACGGTGATCGTCTGCATCTTCTGCATGATGCACTTGCGGCCTGCAGCGCTGACCACCGCCCTGGTCGTCAACACCGCCTTCGTCATTTTCTTCGCCTCGACGTACAACGTTACCTTTATCGCCACAGCGGTGAATATCGTGCTGGTGTCGATCGGCATGCTGATCATTCTTCATTACCAGTACCGCGATTTCACCAGCCTGGTGAATGTGCAGGTAAAGACCGAGCAACTGAGTAACGAGAATCTGCTGCTGGCCAATCAGGACAGCCTGACGGGCCTGCCCAATCGTCGCCAGTTCTTTCAGACTCTGGATGCCGCGATGACCGAGGCAATGGCGCAGCGCAGCGGCCTGGCAGTGGGGGTATTGGACCTGGACGGGTTCAAGCCGGTCAATGACCTCTATGGTCACCGCATCGGCGACCGTTTGCTGATGCTGGTGGCTGAACGCCTGACCAGCGCCTCGAGTGACAAGGTGCATGTGTCGCGACTGGGCGGTGACGAGTTCGCGCTGGTGATCAAGGGTGACATGCACAGTGACGCGTTGCTGGCGTTTGGCAAACACCTGTGTGACCTCATGCACGAAAGCTTCGAACTGTCGGACATGCCGATCCAGATTGGCGCGACACTGGGCCTGGCGACGTACCCGGCCACGGCGGATAATGCGACCCAGCTGTTCGAGTTTGCCGATTACGCGCTGTATCAAGGCAAGAACCATAACACCGGAACCACCTGCCTGTTCTCCGCCAGCCACCGTGAGCAATTGCATGCCGACGGCGTTACCGAACAGGCCTTGCGGCGCGCCAATCGGGAAACCGAGTTCCACGTATCGTTTCAGCCGATCATTGAGAGCTGCACGCGCGAAACGGTGGCTTTCGAGGCACTGGCGCGCTGGAACAGCCCGGAACTGGGGTCTGTTTCGCCGGCGCATTTCATTCCGATCGCCGAGCGCATCGGCATGATCAACAAGCTCACCGTGCCCTTGTTGACCCAGGCGCTTGGCATGGCCCTGTCGTGGCCCGCGCCTATCAGGCTGTCGTTCAATCTGTCCGCGCACGACTGTGCGACCTGGGAAAGTGTCAGCAGAATTGTCGAGATCATCGAACACAGCGGCTTCGATGCGTCGCGGCTCGATCTGGAAATCACCGAAACGGCGGTCATGCAGGATATTGCTCAGGTGCAGCAGGCCATTACCCAGTTCCGCAAGCTGGGTTGCGGTATCTCGCTGGATGACTTCGGCACCGGCTTCTCCAGCCTCAGTCAGTTGCACGCGCTGGCGCTGACCAAGCTGAAGATCGACCGCAGTTTTGTCACCGGCGTGCACCACAACCCGGCCAGTTACAAGATCGTCAAATCGCTGGTTGCCTTGAGTCTGGACATGTCTCTGGGCTGCGTGATCGAAGGCGTCGAAACACAGGATGAGCTGAATGCACTGACCACCCTGGGTTGTACGATGGTGCAGGGCTACTTCTACAGCCCGCCGATCAGTTTTGCAGAAACGCTGGCCTGGATTGAAATACCCGATGAAGAGCGCACCTTCGGTTACGCCGCATCGTGCCCTCTCTGATCGATTGCATGTGGGCGATTCTCTCAGGCGTGCGTGGGGTAAGATGCGTTTTTTGATCCCCACGGAAGCCTTTTGATGAGCAAACCCGGGCAGACCGTCCTTGTTGCGTTGCGCAAGATGATTGCATCAGGCGAGCTGGCCGCCGGCGAGCGTCTGATGGAGGTGCCGACTGCCGAGCTGTTCGGCGTTTCGCGCATGCCGGTGCGCATGGCGTTCCGGACGCTGGAGCAGGAGGGGCTGCTGGTGCCCTTTGGCGGGCGTGGTTTTCAGGTGCGCTCGATCAGCCCGATGGAAATCGCCGGCGCGGTGGATGTCCGCGGTGTCCTTGAGGGGCTTGCCGCGCGGCAGATGGCCGAGCGCGGCCTGACCCAGGAGGCGCGCGACGAGCTGGAGGCCTGTCTGGTACAGGGTGACGCGCTGTTCGAGAAGGGCCATGTCACTGAAGATGACCTTGAGGTCTATCACGACATGAACATGCGCCTGCATCGCGTGATCGTCGAGGGCAGCGGCAATCGCGCCATTGCCGATGCACTGTCACGCAACGACCATCTGCCTTTTGCCTCGGTAACCGCGCTGGCCGTGGATCGCGACAACCTGATTCGCGAGTACCGTCGGTTCAATTTCGCCCACATGCAGCATCACGCCGTCGTGGATGCGCTGGTGAATGGGCAGGGCGCTCGCGCCGAGGCCATCATGCGCGAGCATGCCAATGCCACCTTGCGCTATGCAGAAATCTTCGGCACCGGGCAGAACGAGCGCATGAAAGTCATTCAGCGCCCGGACTGATCAGATGTCGAGCACCAGCACGGGCGTCTTGGAACGTGAGCAGCAGGGCGTGAACTGATCGTTGAGCGCCTGCTCGTCTTCGGTCAGAAACAGATCGCGATGATCCGGAATGCCTTTCAACACCCGCGTCAGGCAGGTGCCACAGACACCTTGTTCACACGACAGCGGAATATCGATACCGTGGCTTTCGAGCACCTGAGCGACCGTTTTATTGGCCGGAATGGCGATGACCTGGCCGGTACTGGCAATCTCGATTGAAAAACTGCCATCGTTGCTGGTGTCGACCGGCTCTGCGGAGAAGTACTCGCGGTGCAGAGTGTCCTCGGACCAGCCAGCGGCCCGCGCGCTGTCGAGGATGTATTGCATGAAACCGCCCGGCCCGCACACGTACAGGTGGGTATCGGGCTGTGGGCGGGCGAGTACTTTGCCAGCCTCCAGCGCAGTGTCCGGCTGTTCATCGAAGTGCAGCGTGATGCGCTCGGCAAATGCCGAATGCTTGAGGCGTTCGATGAAGGCGCCGCGTTCGGCGGAACGCACGCAGTAATGCAGCTCGAAATCGGCAGCCTCCAGCGTAAGTTGTTCGGCCATGCAGAGGATGGGCGTGATGCCGATACCGCCGGCGAACAGCAGCGTGCGCCGGCTGTTTTCAGCCAGCGGGAACAGGTTGCGCGGTTCACTGATGCGCAACTGTGCGCCAGTCTGAATCTGTTGATGCAGGCTGCGCGAGCCACCACGCGAAGCCGGGTCGTTGAGGACGCCGATCAGGTAGCGGTGACGCTCGTTCGGGGCATTGCACAGCGAGTACTGACGAATCAGCCCGTCAGGCAGGTGTACGTCAATGTGCGCGCCTGCGGTGAACGGCGGCAACAGCGCTCCGTCTGCCCGCACCAGTTCAAAGCTGCAGATGTCCAGCGCTTCATCGTTGCGTGATAACACCGTCACGTCGATCATGTCAGGTCCTCGGGTGACCGCGGCACGGGTCACTTCTGATTGTTTTCTTGGTGTTTCGACGGGCAATGGCCGGTCATTTCGTCGCCATCACGGGAATCTGCTCGCCGCGACCGGCCTGCTCGGCAGCGATCAGGCGCTCCAGGATCTTGCGTGACTGCACGCCACCGGCGTCGATATTGAGCTTGAGCAGGCTGCGATGCGGGTGCGTGAGCAGGTTCTGTTGCTGGCGTTCAAGCATTTCCAGGTCTTCGGTGAAGATCTTGCCCTGGCCTTCACGGATGCTGGCGGTCAGCTCTGCATCAGTGGGATTGAAGTTGCGCGCCATGCCCCAGAAGTACCAGATGGAGGTTTCGGTCTCGGGGGTGATGAAGTCGACGACGATGCTCGACGCCTTGAACTCTTTGGGCGCGTGATAGCCGCCTTTGCCTGCATGGGCTACGCCGACTTCGATCAGCACATGGCTGGGCGGAGTGAAGCGGCAGATCTGCCAGCGATCGACCGGCACGTCATCGGCCAGGTTGTTGCCACGCAGTGCCATCTGCCAAAACGGCGGCGGCATGATGTTTTCCATGTGCCGGGCGGTAACCACTTCCTCGCCTTCGACCGTTGTAACGGGCGCTGCCTCGTCGATTTCCTTCTGGCCGATGCTTGATGCATGCACATAGGTTTCGTGGGTAAGGTCCATCAGGTTGTCGATCATCAGGCGGTAATCGCACTGGATATGAAACAGCCCGCCACCGTAGGCCCAGTCGTCGCTGACTGCCCATTCCAGATGGTGGATGAGTGCCGGGTCGGCCTTTTCCCGGTCACCGGGCCAGACCCAGATGAAACCGTAGCGCTCGACCGCCGCGAAGGTCTTGTTGCAAGGGAAGCCGCGAACACGCTGGCCGGGCATTGAAACAGTCTTGCCGTCGCCGCCCATGACCAGTCCGTGGTAACCACACACCAGCTGGCCGTTCTCGACATAACCCAGCGAGAGCGGGGCGCCGCGATGCGGGCAGAAGTCTTCGACGGCAATGACCTGCTGGTCCTGGTCGCGATAGAACACCATCTTTTCGTTGCAGATCTGCCGTCCCAGAGGCTTGTCGGCGACTTCATCCGCTGTACAGGCGACGTACCACGCATTTTTTGGGTGCATGATGGTTCTCCACGGTTCGATTATTGATCTTATGGATCCACAGAATGAATCATGTTGTCTCCTCGCGATTATTAATGCCACAGGATCGAGATTAATCCAATGATTAATTTAGTTAACTATTATTTAATGGATCCACATAGATTGATCAGCCGGAGCTGGATACCAGCAGCGCCGCTCGCAGGCGCGGCGCGAGTGCTTCCAGCAGGGTCTGCACAGAACGCAGGGCGCGGCAGTCGGGGCGGGTCAGCAGCCACAGGTCAGTGCGGCATCCTTCCAGAGGACCGCTCAGGCGTTCGACCGCACCCAGGCCCTCGACCGTGAAACCGGTCAGCGCCGCCACGCCCAGGCCGGCAGCGACCAACTGCGAGACAGCCGACATGTTGCTGCAGCGGTAGCTCGGTAATACCCCTGGAAACGCCTGTTTGCGCCAGATCACCGAGGTGTGGTCGGGCATCGAGTCGTCCGGGCTGATCCAGGGGATCGAGGCAGGGTTTTGCGTCAGGGCCTCGCGGTATTCGGGGCGACCGCAGACAAAGTAGTCGGCACTGCCCAGGCAGCGCCCGATCAGGTGCTCGGGAGGCGTATTGGTCAGGCGCAGGGCGATGTCGGCATCGCGACGGCTGAGGTTGGCAAAGGCGTTGGAGGTGGCCAGCTCCAGCGTAAGGGCAGGGTACTGCGGCATGAAGTCCGCCAGCGCGGGCAACAGCAGGCTATGCAGTACCGCATCGGTACAGGTCAGACGTACCGTGCCGCTGACGACTTGTTCGCCCTGCTGCAAAGCGATGCGCGCAGCGGCAAGCGCCTGTTCGGCACGCTCGGCCTGTTCGGCCATGGCCTGAGCGGTATCGGTCGGTACGTACCCGCGCCGGTTCTTTTCAAACAGCGCTGCACCAAGGGCGGCTTCCAGACGACGGATCGAGCGAAACACGGTCGATACATCAACCTGCAACAGGTCGGCGGCACGGGCGAGGGTGCGGCCGCGAACCAGAGCGAGCACCAACGAAAGGTCGGCGTGGGTGATTTCATATTGCATTGGTGCATTGTTCCTTTGCCTGAATGCCTATGTTTGTTGCGCGGATGACTATCCTAGACTGGCTTCATTCCCGCTGGATAGCGTCCGGTAATCGGCGCTGACCACTCAGATTTCACACAGGATTCAACCTATGTCGCGACCTCCCTTGATTGGTGTCACCGCCTGCCGTCAGCAGTTGGGCAAGTACTCTTCTCACACCGCAGGCGACAAGTACGTCGAGGCCGCAGCCTTCGCGGGCATGCCGGTAGTCCTGCCTGCGCTCGAGGTGCCCACCGAGCCTGCGCAACTGCTTGCGTCACTGGATGGCCTGTTGTTTACCGGCTCGCCGTCCAACGTCGAGCCGCGTCACTACAATGGGCCGGCGAGCGTGGAGGGCACCGCCCATGACGTCTTCCGGGATCGCACAACTTTGCCATTGCTCAGGGCTGCCATTGCTAAGGGGGTGCCGGTGTTGTGCATTTGCCGCGGCTTTCAGGAGCTGAATGTCGCGCTGGGCGGCAGCCTGCATCAGCGGGTCCAGGAGCTGCCCGGCTATCTGGATCATCGCGAGCCGCAAAGCGAGGTGCTGGCGGTGCAGTACGCGCCAAAGCATGCCGTGCAGGTACAGCCTGGCGGTTTGCTCGACTCGCTGGGGCTGGCACCGGGGTTCGAGGTCAACAGCCTGCACAGTCAGGGTATCGATCGCATGGCGTCGGACCTGCGCGCGGAAGCATTGGCCCCCGACGGTCTGATCGAAGCGGTGTCCATGCCCGGTGCGCCAGGCTTTGTGCTGGGCGTGCAGTGGCACCCGGAATGGGAGTTCATGGACAACCCCGTGTCGCTCAGCCTTTTCAAGGCCTTTCGCGAGGCCTGCCAGAGGTATGCGCGCAGCAGTCGCTAGAGCGATGAGCTGCTGAGTGTTGTGGGCAAACGTGATTTAATATCCGGCTTGATGGCTTCGGGTGATGGACGATCCATTGCACCGGGGCGCTGCCTCATTCACCGGATATCTTTCACATAAGGCCACTATGGATACGGGAGCACGACTCAAACTGGTGCGTGAAAGCTACAAGCTGTCACAGCGTGAGCTCGCCAGACGCAGTGGTGTGACCAATGCCACGATTTCCCTCATCGAACAAAATCGTGTCAGTCCTTCCATCAGCTCGCTGAAAAAGCTGCTTGAAGGGATTCCCATGACGCTGGCGGATTTCTTCACGTTCGATCAGCCTCCGGGTCAGGATCAGTACGTGTTTCGAGCCGGCGATCAACCCGACCTGGGGCGCAACGGTGCCCGCCTGCTGCTGGTCGGCGCGACGTTGCCAAGCCGGCAGATGCGGTTTCTGCGTGAGCAGTACGCGCCGGGCGCCGACTCGGGCGATGAACCCATCGTCCACAGCGAAGGTGAGGAGTGCGGTCTGGTGACGCGCGGCACCGTCGAGCTGACCATCGATGGGCAGGTCAACATTCTCGGTCCGGGTGACGGCTATTACTTCCCGACCACCTTGCCGCATCGCTTCCGCAACATCGGCCAGGACGAAGCGGAGATCATTAGCGCCAACACCCCGGCCAACTTCTAGGTGCCGATAGCCAACGATGCCTTGCGCCTAACGAAGGCTCCAGGAAATACCGGCATAAATCCCCATCCCGTCGCCGGGTGTCGAGCGTGCGATGTCTTTGCCATTGTCGTCATAGCCGGGTGTCACGGTGCTGGCGTAACGCTGGTTAGTCAGATTGCGCAGGTCCAGCCAGGTCTGCCAGTCTTCGCCGGGTGACGCGTAGCCCAGTGTGGCGCCCAGTAAGGTGTACTGATCGGCGTAAAACGAGTTGGCGTAATCGACCGCGATCCTCGACGCGTGCTCAGTGTTGAGTGCTACGTAAACGCCGACAGGATGGCTGTAGCGCAGCTCGGCCTGATAGTAATGCCGGGGGATACCCGGCAGCGCGTTGTCGCCGAAGCGGTCGTCGTTACGGTAGTGAAAGTCGCTGAACGTGTAGGCCTGGCGTAAATCGACCTTGCCCGCAGCGCCTCCCCGCCACAGGGGGCTGTCCAGGCTGAGTTCGATACCGGTGTGGATGGTCGGGCTGGCGTTGGACTCGGCAATGACTTGCGAGCCTGTCGCGCTGGCTGCCTGGGTTTCGACACTGAGCAGTTCATGTCTGACCTGCGAGTAATACCACCCTGCGGTCCAGTCGCCTGCTGCGCTATTACCCTTGCCGCCGAGCTCCAGCGTAGTCGCGGTCTGATTTTCAAGTTTGACGCCAATACTCTGCAGGCCGGTCGCCGCACCGCTGCCTGCTGGGAAAAAACGGTTGGAACCCCAGATCATTGACCAGGCGTGCGGCGGCTCGACCGAGCGACTCAGATTGCCGTAAAGCTGCAATTGCGGCGTGAAGTCGTAGCGCAGGCCCAGCCGGGTAGCATAGTCCCAGGCGTGAGTGCTGACGGCCTGTTGGGTTGCGGGGTAGGTGACCTCTGTTTCGCGACGGGTATAGAGGGCGGCAACGCCCGTTGTCAGCCACAGGTCCGGTACCAGCTCCAGATCATTGCTCAGGTGCAGCACGCTGTCCGAGCCCAGGTAGCTGTAATTCCGGGTTCTGGTCCCTGGCGCATAGCCTGCGGTGTTGCCGGCTGGCACGCGGACGAATTCCGATGCGCCGTTGTCAGGCAGCCCCTTGGTGGTTCGCAGTCCCAGCGTGGTCGTGCTCTGATGGCCAGACACGGTGTCCTGGCGTATGTAATTGAGCGTGCCGCTGATATCGGTGTAAGCGACTTTCAGGCGATTGGTGCCCTCGCGCAGGTCCATGGGGTAATCGTGATAGACCAGACCCGTTTCGAGGCGTGAGCTTTCATCCAGATAAACAGTGGTCTTGTTGCCGAGCCAGGTGCTGCCGGGTTGCAGGCGTTTTGAGTCGCGCGTACGGTTGAGCGCATTGGCCGTCTGTGGATCATGGCGGATCTGCTCGCGGGTCAGTCTGCCCGGCGAGTCGTTGTCGGTTTCCCGGTAACGAAAGAAGAAGCGGGTTTCCAGATTCGGGCTGAACCGGTAACCGACGTTGGCTGCGATACCCTGGCTACCGCCGGCACTCTGGTCCTGGAAGCCGTTGTAGCTTGAGTCGGTCACGCTGACGTAATAGTCCAGATCGCCCAACACCTGTCCCGAGCTGATCTGCCGTTTCGAGTAACCGTGGCTTCCTGCTTCGTAGCGCAACTGCAGCCTGGGCGCGTCATAACCGGTGTGGGTGACATAGTTGACCGCGCCACCCAGCGCCAGCGAGCCCAGTTCAAAGCCATTGGCACCGCGTCGTACTTCTACGTGGCTCAGCCATAACGGCTCCTTGAGTTCGTAGGGCGTACCGCCGGGGCCGGTCAGCGGCAAGCCGTCGAGCATTTCGAACAGCCCGGAGGCATGCGCGCCAGGCGCCCGGTTCAGGCCCGAACCACGAATCGAGATTTTTGCCCCCTCACTGTTGGCGGCCTTGGCGTAGATGCCGGGCTGGTACTTGAACACGTCTTCATTGTTGGCGACCCGTCCTTGCTCGACGGTGTTCATATCGACAATGTTGGTACCGCCCGGAACTTCCCGTAACGCGTCGCGCGCGATTTGCGCCGGGCTGTCGATACGTGAGCCGTCCACTTCGATGTTGGACAGGCTGACAACATCAGCCTCGGCGACACAGGTAAAAGCAAGAGCCGTACTGAAACCGAACAATTGCAGGGTCAGGTTCAAGGGGGAAAGCAGAAACGGTGGGTGGTACTGCAAGTGCATACGCCTTGTGGTTCACGGCCAGCGTCAACTGCCAGCCCTGCGTGCTCTGGAAAAGGGACAGGTGTTCGATGCGTGATGTGTGACTGGCGTCACTAAACCGGTGAGTGAACAGTCGATGCCGGGCGATATTTTCAGGCTGTTCAATGCACTAACTGAATATAATTTGCTTTTTGTCTGCTCAGCGAGAACCCTTTCAGGCTTCGCCAGTCCTAGCCATTAGAGAGAGCATTCGCACTAGCCCAATAAACAGTCGTGGAGTTTCTGGAGTGTCGGAAAATAAAGCCCGAGTCGACAATGCGGCGACGGGAGATATCAAGCATCAGGGAAAGGATATCTTTTTCGCGGCGGTAGAAACGACACGGATGCCGATGATCGTGACGGACCCCAATCGCCCGGACAACCCCATCATTTTTGCCAACCGTGCATTTCTGGAAATGACCGGTTATGCGTCAGAAGAAATCATCGGTAGCAACTGCCGGTTTCTTCAAGGGCCGGACACTGATCGGGCGGTGGTGAAATCCATTCGCGATGCAATCGACGAACGCGTCGATATCTCCACTGAGATTCTCAACTACCGTAAGGACGGTTCAACGTTCTGGAATGCCCTGTTTATTTCTCCGGTCTATAACGACGCGGGTGACCTGATCTATTTCTTTGCGTCGCAGCTGGACATCAGCCGCCGTCGAGATGCCGAAGAGGCATTGCGTCAGGCACAGAAGATGGAGGCCCTGGGGCAGCTTACCGGTGGCATCGCGCACGACTTCAATAACCTGCTGCAAGTGATGGGCGGCTATATCTACTTGATCGGCAGTGCGGCAGAGAAACCCTCCATTGACGTGCAGCGTGTCCAGCGCAGTGTTCATCACGCCAAGTCTGCTGTTGAACGCGCCAGCACATTGACCAAGCAATTGCTGGCGTTTGCCCGCAAACAGAAGCTGCAGGGGCGAGTCCTCAATCTCAATGGCCTGGTCTCCACGACAGAGCCGTTGATCGAGCGTACTTTTGGACCGGAAGTGGTGATCGAAACCGATCTGGATCCGGCACTGAAAAACTGCCGCATTGATCCGACCCAGGCAGAAGTTGCCTTGCTGAACATTTTCATCAACGCCCGGGACGCGCTGATTGGCAGGCCCAACCCCAAGATATTCATCGAAACCCGCAATCTGGTCGTCGATGAGCTGGCCAATATGTCCTATGACGGTCTGTTGCCGGGGCGTTATGTTTCTATTGCGGTGACGGACAATGGCATCGGCATGCCCGCGAGTATCCGTGATCGGGTAATGGACCCGTTTTTTACCACCAAGGAAGAAGGCAAGGGTTCCGGGCTCGGTCTTTCGATGGTCTACGGCTTTGCCAAACAGTCGGGCGGCGCGGCGCGTATTTATACCGAAGAAGGTGTCGGTACTACGCTGCGCTTGTATTTCCCGGTAGACGAGGCGGTACTGAGTAAAAACGATCCGCCGAAAGCTTCGGAAAGGCGCATTGGCAGCTCCGAGCGGATTCTGATCGTGGAAGACCGTCCTGACGTGGCCGAACTGGCGAAGATGGTGCTGGATGATTACGGCTATGTGTCGGAAATCGTCCTCAACGCCCGTGAGGCACTGAAGCGCTTCGAGGCCGGCAGCACGTATGACCTGTTGTTCACCGACCTGATCATGCCGGGCGGCATGAACGGGGTGATGCTCGCGCGGGAAGTCAGGCGCAGGTACCCCAAGGTCAAGGTGCTGCTGACCACCGGCTACGCTGAGAGCTCGATCGAGCGAACCGACATTGGCGGCTCAGAGTTTGAGGTGGTGTCCAAGCCCTGTATGCCGCAGGACCTCGCCAGGAAGGTCAGGCAGGTTCTTGACGGGCCTAACGGTATCGCCTGACGGCACTGGCAATGCACCTGCGAAGGCCTGACTGTTCTCAGTCGGGCCTTCATGCTTTTTGGCGCACAGTGTACGGCGCCGTCTTTATTACGATACCTGCGCGCATTCCTGCAGAGTTGCGTATATCCAGTGAGTATCGACAGTTAAAAGTTGGCAACAGGTTAATTCTCGTCTGTTATTAGCAGACGTCAGACAACTTCAATAATTAGAGCAAACAGCCTAATGAAACGGTAAGTGTGTAAAGCGGTTGGAGCATCGGGCGAAGGTTACGTTCCGTTGCTGTGCGTCATTAACAATACTGTTCTATTGTGCTTTGTACAGCCTGAAAAAAAGTCTATAAAAGTTTTAAACTTCTTGAACGTCGCCTGGGTCATTGATGGGTACGTCACACATTTGTGCGTTCACTGCCAATGACTCAAAGGACTATGACTATGATTCGCGACGACCGTATCGCCCCGGGTGCCCCTGTGTACCACGAAACTCATGCAGCGGCTCCGCTGCTTAAACGAATCTCCTGGAGTGCGATTCTGGCCGGTGTTGTTCTGGCCATGGTTGTGTCGCTGTTGCTGAACCTGCTGGGTACGGCAATCGGAAGTGCCAGTATCGATCCCATGCAGGAAGCCAATCCACTGTCCGGTATGGGTACGGGCGCAGGTATCTGGGTCGTTGTAAGCTCGGTGATCTCGCTGTTCGTCGGCGGCTGGGCCGCGGGACGTCTCGCGCAGCGCGAAGGCGCGTTTCATGGCCTGCTGGTGTGGGCGACTGTATCGCTTATCACTGTTTATCTGGTCTCCAGCGCAGTGACCGGCGTCGTACGCGGTGGCCTCAATCTGGCAGGCAGCGGCATGTCGGCCCTGGGCAGCGGTATCGCACAGGTGGCTCCGGCCGTTGGCAGCAAGATTCAGGATCAATTGCGCGCTCAGGGCATTGATTTCAATCTGGACGATATCCAGGGCGAAATCGAAACGGCCATGCGTCAGACCGGCAAGCCCGAGCTGAACCCGGACAACGTCAAGCAGGAAGCTCAAGCGACTCAGCAGGATGCGCAGAATACTGCCAAGCAGAGCGCACAGAATCCTCAGCAAGCTGACGAGCAATTGAGCGGTCTGATGGATCGCATCAAAGCCAAAGGCGACCAGGCTTGGGATGCGGCTGATCGTCAGGCGCTGGTCAATCTGATCAAGGCGCGTGGCAACAAGACTGATGCCGAAGCCAATCAAATCGTCGATCAGGCGCAGGCCAGCTATCGTCAGGCTTATGCCAAGTATCAGGAACTGAAAGCTCAGGCAGAACAGAAAGCCCGTGAAGCAGCTGAAGTGACTGCCAAGCGCGTTTCGCAAGGTGCTTGGATTCTGCTTATCACTCTGGTGATCTCGGGTCTGGTAGCAGCGGGCGCCGGTGTACTGGGTCGTCGTACTCAGCCGCCAGCCAAGATAGTTGCTGCGGTCTGATTCACTTAAAAAGCGTGAACTGATGTATCGAATGGGGGGCGATTATCGCTCCCCATTTTTTTGTTTTCATATAGCTGCGATGAAGTCTGAACAGAGCCTGAACTGTTCACGATCAAGGCAGGGATTTCACCCTGAAGGTTTCATGGGTTAACAAATTCTCAACAATAAGTCTCTTATACTTTATCGCTCGGTTTGTATGTTTCTCCCTTCCACGGTTTTGCGGTAATTCCCTTGATGACTTCTCGCGTACTGTCTCCATTGCTTTTGTTAGTGGGCGCGTTGCTGTTTTTTCTCGCAGTGGGCAATCACCAATTACAAAACTCGACAGAACCCCGCGTGGCGGGTATTGCCATGGAAATGCACCTGAGTGACAACTGGGTGACGCCGAAGCTTAATGATCAACCGTTCCTGGAAAAGCCGCCGATGAGTGTGTGGCTGGACGCTGCGTCCATCGGGGTGTTCGGTGCGACTCCCTGGGCGGTCAGGCTCGCATCTGCCTGTGCGGGTCTGTTTAGCGTGTTGCTGCTTTACAGCATGCTGCGTCGTTTCGGGCGCCCTGTTTTTGTGGCCTGGGTGGCTGCGTTCATGCTCGCGACCCAGGCCAGCTTCTGGAGCAATTCGCGGCAGGTGGGCGAGGACGCGCTGCTGACGCTGGGTGTGAGCATGGCGTTGCTGGGCTTTTTCCACGCCAGTCAGCGTCTGCGCAACGACGAGTCCTGCGCAGGAGCCTGGTTGCTGTTCGTAATGGGCATTGCGCTGGCAACCCTGAGCAAGGGCGTGCTGGGCCTCGCGATGCCGGGTGTGGTCATCTTCGTCTGGCTTGTTTGCGAGTCGTTGCAGAGCAAACGCATTGCGCTAGCCCACTGGCTACGCCCGGCGATGTTCACCGTCCTGGCCCTGGTGCCGCTGTTGGTATGGCTGTGCTTTCTATACGGGCAGGGCGGTACGCAGTCGCTGAAGGATGTGCTCTGGACCAACAGTGTCGGACGCTTTAGTGGTTCGTTCGAAGAGGCGGGGCATTACGAGCCGTTCCATTACTACCTGACGAAGCTGCCCGAGGCCTTTTTGCCATGGAACGTGCTCGTCTACCTGGGGCTGTGGCATTTCCGCAAACAGTTGCTGGCCAATCGTTACCTGCTGTTTTTCAGTCTGTGGTTGATCGCGCAGTTCCTGCTGTTGTCGCTGGCCTCGAGTAAACGCATGGTTTATCTGATGTCACTGGCCCCGGCGGCGGCCGTAATCGCGGCGGAATACGCCTTTGTGTTGGGCGAGCGGCTCAAGGCACGCTCGCAAGGCTCTGCGTCAGCTGCGTTCGTGGTACGCAACAGACGGGCGATGACGGTGGCCGGAGCCGTATTGATTGTGACGGGGTATCTCGGCGCAGCCCTCTGGCTGGCACCGCGAGCAGACCGGCAGTTGTCGTTCCTGCCGCTGACCGACAAGGTTCATGCCCTACAGGTCAAGGGACGCCATGTGGACTTGTTCCAGCCCAGCGAACGGCTGGCGGGGGCCAGCGTGTTCTATAGTCAGAGCCTGCTGAAAACACTCGCTAGCAACGCTGAATTGACTGGTTTTCTTACCAGCGCTGACGGCAATGTCGCTGTGATGGAAAGCATGCAGCCACCCGAACCACCTCTGCGGATTGTTGACAGCGTAAAGGTCGGGGATCGTATCTACTATTTCGTCAGTCAGGCACCGCTGAGAGTGGCTGTCAGTTACTGACAGCCACTCTGCACGGCGAGCGTCGCAGGTTTGTTATACGGCCTGACTGCTCGCCACTTGATCATGCGGTATCCACTGCTTCTGCGGGATCGGCAGATCGCACGATTCACCACGCCCGATGGGGAAGTAGTGAAAGCCGCGTTTTGCCAGCCGTTCAGTGTCATACAGATTGCGACCGTCGAAGATGACCGGGGCGTTCAGGCGCTGCTGGATCAACTCGAAATCCGGAGCTTTGAATTGCTGCCATTCGGTGCAGACGATCAATGCATCAGCCTCGTTGAGCGCTGATTCTGGCGTCCCCATGAGAATCAGATCCTTGCGATGACCATAGAGGCGCTGGGTTTCCTGCATGGCTTCGGGGTCGAACGCGCGCACGCTGGCCCCCGCGTCCCACAGCGCTTCCATGAGCACGCGGCTGGGGGCATCGCGCATGTCGTCGGTGTTGGGCTTGAATGCCAGGCCCCACAGGGCAAAGGTCTTGCCGCGCAGGTCGCCCTGATAGAACGCGTTGACCCGCTCGAACAGTTTGTTCTTCTGTCGTTCGTTGATGGCCTCGACCACAGACAGCAGGTCGTTGGAGCAATGCGCCTCTCTGGCGCTGTGAATCAGGGCGCGAATGTCCTTGCCGAAGCATGAGCCGCCATAGCCGCAACCGGGGTAGATGAAGTCGTAACCAATACGTGAGTCGGCACCGATGCCCAGCCGCACGGACTCGACGTCTGCGCCCAGATGTTCTGCCAGCTCGGCGATCTGGTTGATAAAGCTGATTTTGGTCGCCAGCATGCAGTTGGCGGCGTACTTGGTCAGTTCGGCGCTGCGCAGGTCCATGAACATGATCCGCTCATGATTGCGGTTGAACGGCGCATACAGCTCGCGCATGACGTTGCGCACCGCTTCATTTTCGCAGCCGATGACGATACGGTCCGGGCGCCGGCAATCGTTGACCGCCGAGCCCTCCTTGAGAAATTCCGGGTTGGAGACGATATCGAACTGCAACAGCCGGCCCGCCTGACGCAGCGCCTTGTCGATGTGGCTGCGCAAGGCGTCGCCACTGCCGACCGGTACGGTGGATTTCTCGACGATGATCAGTGGTTCGCGTCGATGCCGGGCGATGGCTTCGCCCACCGCGAAAAAGCCGCTCAGGTCAGCTGAACCATCGTCTCGGGAGGGCGTGCCGACCGCGATGAACAGGACTTCGGCATGCTCCACCGCCAGTTGCCCGTCGGTAGTGAAGTTCAGACGCTGCTGATCCAGATTTTCACGCACCAGGTTGGCCAGGCCAGGCTCGTAGATATGCACCTGGCCCAGGCGCAACTGATCGATCTTGGCCTGATCAATGTCCATGCAGACCACATCGTGGCCGACTTCGGCGAGCACGGTCGCTTGTACCAAGCCGACATATCCGCTACCGAAAACGCTGATTTTCATGGGAAAGATCCTGAGGTGATGGGTCGCACATGCGCCGGAGGTTGATGGTCAAGACACCTGCCACGATCAGGGTGACACCCACAGTTTTCGATACCGTGAACGTCTCGTGGAAAAACGGCAGCGCTGCGGCGAGCATATAAACCAGCGCGTAGCTGATACTGAGCAGCGAATAGGCACGGCTCAGGGGCAAGCCCCGCAGGGCCAGTAGCCAGAAAAGCATGGAGAGCGCATAAGCGGTGATCGAGGCGCAAACGACCACCAGTGCACGGAGATCGAGCTGCGTCGGATTGTGCAGTTCGAGCCATTGAGCGGGCGAGGGCAGGCGGCTCATGCTCCAACGCATGCCCAGTTGCGCTGCGCTGACCAGCGCCACACTGGCCATGGCGCACAGGGTTGCCCGGCAGCGCGTCACGCCTGACGCCCCAGCTGAAATACCCCGACAAGAATCAGCGCAATACCCAGCCAGTGCTGTGCGTCAACCGGCTCATCGAACAGATAGCGACCTGCCAGCGTGATCAGCACGAAATTAAGACCCAGCATCGGATAGGCGATGCCAACGTCCAGGCGTTGCAACACCAGCAGCCATATAAGCAGGCCCGCTCCAAGGCAGGCCACCGCCAGCCACAGCCATATCGAACGCAGCGCTGTAAACGCGCCGGGAAATGCGCCACGCCAGTCTTGTACTGCGTACTTCTGCGCGATCTGGCCCAGACAGGTCAGCAGGCATGCACACGCCAGCATCAGCCAGGTCACGATGCCGATTTCTCGTAAATGAGGATGGCCAGGTTGCCTTCGTCATAGCGCTGACCATCCTTGGGAAGACTTTCGAGCTCTTTCAGCTCCTCATCGCTCTTGCCGCGCATGATGACGCCGACCCGGCCTTGGCTGCGGGCGTTCTTCATCCAGGCATCGATATCCTGCAGGCGGACTTCGCGACCCTGCACATCGGGATAGCCCAGCCCGTATTCCAGCTCGCCCCAGGTGTTGAACAGCGCAACATCAGGCCGTTTCAGGCGCCACGCCAGTGCCGAGGCCGTGCCCAGATCGTTGCTCAGCAGATGCGTGCAGTCCGCCAGTTCGACCTGGTGCCTGACCACGAACGGGTCGGGAGTCTTGTTATTGATCACATCGTTTGGCAGTGCAGCGGGTAGCAATGCGATCAGCAGCCAACTGCCCAGCGCCGGCATGGTCCAGAACGTCAGTGGACGCAAGCCTTGCAGCGCGTTGGCAAATGTCCATCCGAGAAGCACGATGACCGCCAGTGACAGATGCATCGGTTCGTTTTCGTAGACGGGCTGCTTGAGTTGCAGGTAGATCAACGCCACAAGCCCGACAAAGCTGACGGTCGCGTTGACTAATCCATTCGCGCGCAACGCAGTGCTGTGACCTTTATCAAGGCGGTCGACCAGAGCATTGGCCATCAGCAGTGCCAACGGCAGCAGGCACGGCAGTATGTAGGTCGGCAGTTTGCCTTTGCTCAGGCTCAAAAACGCCAGCGGCAGCAGCAGCCACAGCAGCAAAAAGGCAATGTCAGGGCGGCTTTTTTGTTGCCATGCCTGCTTCAGTGTTACCGGCAACAGCAGTGCCCACGGCACACAGGCCGCCACGAGCAGGGGCACATAGAACCACCAGGGCTGGGCATGCTGCGCATTGTCCCCGGCAAAGCGGTGAATATGCTCGTGCCAGAAGAAGTAACGCCAGTAGTCGGGCGCTTGCTGGTGGATCGCCAGCGCCCACGGCAGGCAGACGGCGACGGCAATCAGTACCGCGAGCGGGCCGAATCTGAGCAGCTCGGCCAGGCGTCGCTGCCACAGCATATAAGGCAGAGCGATGATGACGGGCAGTGCCCAGGCGAGAAAGCCCTTGGTCATGAACCCCATCCCGCAGGCCACGCCGACTACCGCCCATGCCGCCAGACGCGCTCGACCGACGCTGTGCACGGCGTACCAGAATGCCAGAAGTGTCACGTTGGTCCAGAAGGTGAATTGCGGGTCGAGATTGGCGTAACCGGCCTGGCCCGCGACAAAGCCGAAGCTCATGAACAGCAAGGCGCTGGCGAACTGCTTGCGAGGGTCGTTCCAGATCTTGCCGGCCAGCAAATAGGCCAACAGCACGCTCAAGCCGCTGGCCAGTGCCGACACAATGCGCACGCCGAACAGGTTTTCGCCAAAAACCTGCTGCCCCAGTGCAATCAGCCAGTAACCGGCAACCGGTTTTTCGAAGTAACGCAATCCCATGAAGTGCGGAACGACCCAGTTGCCACTGTGGAGCATTTCCTGGCTGATCTGCGCATAGCGGGTTTCATCGGGAATCCACAGGCCGTGAAAGCCCAGGGGCAGCAGATAAGCCAGCACGAACGCCAATAACAGCAGCGCAAGATGACGGTGCCTGAGGTGCATCACTGCTGCACCCCCAGCCAGCCATCGCGGCCGGGCAGGTGACCGCGAACGATATGCCCGGAAGGCAGCCGTTCAATGGCACCTGGCAGCAGATCGCCCAACGGTGCGAAGTGGATGCCCTGGGTATTGGCGCGCTTTAACAGTTGCCTGAAACCGTCGGCCATGATGATTCCTTCCACTTCGGCGTGGAGGGTGTAGACATTGAGTCTGCGTGCGGCAAAACGGCCGAGAATGTAGTCGTTGAACGCATCCGGCTGCAGGTGCGGACCGACGACTTCATCGAAGGTCGGCAAATCCACCGGAACCTGAGCGGTACCGACACTTCCATCCGCCAGCAACGGGCGAAACAGACTGACGCCACGGCAATCACTGTTGTAACGAAAGCCAAACGCTTCTTTGGCCTGCACGACGCGCTGGTCGGCGCGCCATCCTGCTGCCGCGGAGCACACCACCGGCTGGCCGAGGATGTCGCTCAGGCAATCGACCCCACGGTGTATCTGGGCGGTCAACTGTCGGTCGCTCCAGTGTCCGGCATTCGCTTGCCAGCCATGGTGATCCCACGCATGCAGGCCTATTTCGTGGCCTGCATCCAGCGCGCGGCGCATCAGTGGGCCAAGGTCCCGGCCAATCGGTTTGCCCGGCCATGCGGTACCGGCCAGCAGAATATCCCAGCCATACAGACTCGCCGCCCTGGAGCGCAGCATCTTCCAGAAGAACGTGGGCCTTACCAGGCGCCACAGGTGGCGTCCCATGTTGTCGGGGCCGACACTGAAAAAGAAGGTCGCCTTGACCTGCGCTTCGTCGAGTATGTCCAGCAGCCTTGGCACGCCCTCACGGGTGCCTCGGTAAGTGTCGACATCGATTCTCAGGCCTGCCTGCATCAGCACTGGTCCGCTTTTTCAGCCATGGCTTCGCGCAGGAAGAAATCCAGGGTTTTGCCGATGGTTTCGCTCAGCTCGATACCCGGTGTCCAGCCAATCAGCTTTTTAGCGTTGTCGATGCTCGGCGTGCGGTGGCTGACGTCCTGATAGCCCTTGCCATAGAAGGACTGGCTTTCGACTTCGCGGAAGCCCGCGAAAGGCGGAAAATGGCCGCGCAACGGATGGGCTTCGAACTGGCGAAGCAACTCTTCACCCAACTGACGGATGCTGGCTTCGTTATCGGGGTTGCCGATGTTGATGATTTGTCCGTTACAGCGCTCATCGCGGTTTTCGATGATCCGCGCCAGCGCCTCGATGCCGTCGACGACATCCGTGAAGCAGCGCTTCTGGGCGCCGCCGTCCACCAGGCGAATGGGCGTGCCTTCGACCAGGTGCAGGATCAACTGAGTGATGGCCCGCGAGCTGCCGATGCGCGCCGAATCCAGGCGGTCCAGACGCGGTCCCATCCAGTTGAACGGACGGAACAGGGTGAATTGCAGGCCTTTCTGGCCATAGGCCCAGATCACCCGGTCCAGTAGCTGCTTGGACACCGAGTAGATCCAGCGCTGCTTGTTGATCGGGCCAACGATCAGGTTGGAGGTGTCTTCGTTGAAGTTTGCGTCCTGGCACATGCCATAGACTTCGGAGGTGGACGGAAAAATCACGCGCTTGTTGTACTTCACGCAGTAGCGGACGATCTTCAGGTTCTCTTCGAAGTCCAGCTCGAAAACCCGCAGTGGATTGCGCGTGTATTCAATCGGCGTGGCGATGGCCACCAGTGGCAGCACAACGTCGCATTTCTTGATGTGGTATTCGATCCACTCGGTGTGGATGCTGATGTCACCTTCGATGAAATGAAAGTTCGGCTTGGCGCGCAGGCGCTCGATGGCGTCCGAGCCGATATCCATGCCGTAGATTTCGTAACGGTCATCCTGCAGCAGACGCTCGGACAGGTGGTTGCCGATGAAACCGTTGACGCCGAGGATCAGCACACGGGTACGACGGATCGACCGGCGCTGTGCCTTATCGAGCAGTTGCGAGCCTGCTACAAGCCCGAATTCGCGCGCCAGTTGTGCACCACTGAGGTACAAGCCGCTGTCGCCGCGCTGCCCTGCGGTGATGACCAGCGAACCCTCGCCACAGGCAATACGCAACGGGTCGTGGCTGATGACCGTGCCGGGTGCTTCGCCGTTATTGCCTGCCTCGGCATTGGCGGCCCAGACAATCAACTTGTTCTCGCCCACCGGGCAGAATGCGCCAGGGTAGGGCTGCGTGACTGCGCGGATCAGGTTGTAGAGCTGGGTGGCTGGCAGCGACCAGTCGATCAAGCCGTCAGCCGGGGTACGCCGACCGAAATACGTTGCACGGGATTCATCCTGAGGCGTAGCTGGCAGTTGCCCTTCTGCCGCCAGCAGGGGCAGTGTTTCGCAAAGCAGGTCAGCGGCGGCATCACGCAATTTGCCATGCAGCGTCAAGGCGGTATCGGTGGCACTGATCGAAACCCGCTGCTGGGCGACTATCGGCCCGGCATCCGCGCGTTTGACCATCTGATGCAGGGTCACGCCGGTTTCACTTTCGCCGTTGACCAGCACCCAGTTGGCCGGCGCGCGGCCGCGATAACGCGGGAGCAGCGAGCCGTGCAGGTTCAGCGCGGCCTTTTTCGCGCAGGCCAGCAGCGAGTCGCCAAGAAGCTGGCGATAGTAAAAGGAGAAAATGAAGTCCGGGGCCAGTTTGCCGATGCGCTCCACCCACAGCGGGTGATTCGGGTCCTCGGGGGCATGCACCGTAATGCCGTGCCGGGCGCACATCTGGGCCACAGAACCAAAAAAGGTTTTTTCCCTGGGGTCGTCGGCATGGGTGAACACTGCGGCAATCTCATAGCCTGCATCCAGCAACGCTTGCAGGCCGACACAGCCAATATCGTGATATGCGAAAACGACAGCTTTAATGCTCATGGCGCGACCTTGTTCATATAGGGAATTACAGGGGAATCAACGCTGTCGGTGGCCACTCGGGACGAGCTGCGCACGACTTTCTCGATGAAGAAGCGCGGACGCGCACGCACGTCGCTGTACATCCGGCCCAGGTACTCACCCAGCAGTCCCATACCGATGAACTGCCCTCCGGTGAACACGAACAACACGGCAAACAGGACGAACATGCCGTCCCCGGCCCATGACGCGCCGAAGATCAGGCGCAGAACGATCAGCAGCGCCGCGAACAAGACACCGAGCAACGCCATGCTGAAACCGATGATGCTGAGCAGGCGCAGGGGCGTGGTGGTCATGCAGGTGATCAGGTCGAACATGAGGTTGATCAGGCGCATCGGGCTGTATTTGGAGTCGCCGTGCTCGCGTTCGGCGTGGTCGACCAGCACCTCAGTGGTGTGTCGCGCGAAGCTGTTCGCCAGAATAGGAATGAACGTGCTGCGCTCCCGGCAGGCGAGCATGGCATCGACAATCGTGCGTCGGTATGCGCGCAGCATGCAGCCGTAATCGTTCATGGCCACGCCGGTGGAACGCTGCACGGCCAGGTTGATGAGTTTCGATGGCCAGCGTCGCCAGGCGGAGTCCTGACGATTGCTGCGCACCGTGCCGACTACGTCGTACCCTTGTTCAGCGAGCTTCACCAGGCGAGGGATTTCCTCGGGAGGATTCTGCAGATCGGCATCGAGGGTGATGACCACGTCGCCCTGGCACTGCTCGAATCCAGCCATAATGGCGGCGTGCTGACCGTAGTTTCGATTCAGGATCACTGCGACGAACGGGCTGTCGGCGCGTCCGGCAGCCCGCTGGAGGATGTCTGTCGAGTCGTCGCGGCTGCCATCGTCGACCAGCACGATTTCGAATCGGTGGTTGAGCTGTTCGCAGGCCGCTTCAGTACGGCGCAACAACTCTGGCAGGCTTTGTTGTTCGTTGTAGACCGGGATGACGATCGACACGAACTTGATGGGATACGGTTTCAATGGCTGGATTCCACGGTCGATTCAATGGCACCGACCACCCGCTCGACATCATCGAGGGTCATGTCGGGGAACAGGGGGATGGAGCACAGCCTTGATGAATTCCATTCAGTGTCTGGCAGACGGACGTTCGGGAAACGCTTGCGGTAATAGCTGTGCAGGTGAGTCGCGATGAAGTGGATGCCGGTGCCGATGTTCCGCGCTTGCAAGGCCTTCATGAAGGCGTCGCGATTCAGCCCGCAGCGCTCGGGGTCGATGCGCAGAATGAACAGGTGCCAGGCATGTTGCTGGGCATGCCGGGGCAGGGCGAGAGGCAGAACAGGGCTGTTGGCCAGTCGATCGAGGTAATGGGTGGCGAGTGTCTGGCGCTGTGCATTGATGGCGTCAAGGCGCTGCAACTGCACCCGCGCAATGCTCGCATTGATGTCGGCCAGGTTGTATTTGAAGCCAGGCTCCATGACCTCGGCCTGAGGCTTGCGACCCAGGGTCAGGCGGTCGTAGGCATCGACACCCAGACCATGGAATTTAAGCTGACGCACCCGATCAGCCAGCCGTGCATTGTCGGTGACCAGCATCGCGCCTTCGGCACAGGTCATGTTCTTGATTGCGTGAAAAGAGAAGATCGCAGTGCCTTGCTGGCCGACCGGACGTCCCCGGTAACCGGTGCCAACGGCATGTGCAGCATCCTCGATCACGGTGATGCCGTGCCGTTCGGCGAGCGCATACAGCGGATCGAGATCGAATGCGGCGCCTGCGTAATGCACCGGCACGATCGCTTTGGTCCGGGGGGTGATGGCTTGCTCTATCAGCGCGGCGCTGGTCATCAGGGTGTCACGGTCAACATCGACAAACACCGGAGTGGCCCCCAGCAGGCAGATCATGTTGGCTGTCGACACCCAGGTTTGCGATGGTGTAATCACTTCATCGCCAGGCCCTACACCCAGCGCCAGCAGCGCAATGTGCATCGCTCCGGTGGCCGAAGACAGTGCAACTGCATGTTGCGCGCCGACCCGTTCGGCGAACTCTTCCTCCAGCTTCTGACATTCCGGGCCGGTGGTGATCCATCCGGAACGCAGCACGCGCGTTACCGCAGCAATTTCTTCATCGCCAATGGACGGCCGTGAAAAGGCAAGAAAAGTTTGACTCATCTACAGAGACTCTCCGATTGACGCAGCAGGGCCGAACATAAAAAAGTCACACGACGAGTGCGCAAATACAGGGTGCGTGAGTGTCGTGAACTTAGGCGTTCAACTGTAAAAATAATGTCCATATGCCGTTGCTTTTTTGTATCGCTTGGCAGGCTTTCGAAGCATAGAGTAGGGGGAAACTCAAACGGCCGACAATGTCGTTATGCGTCCATGTAGAATTATTAATCTGGCGTTCAGGTTTCATCGAGCCCGTCATGAACAGACAGCTTTAGTTCAGCTTGTTCATGATAATCATGGAAAGTTAAAGCGGATGATGTGTGTTGCATTTGCAGGATTTTTTAATGAAGGTTTCATGACCGCGAAATGGGTTTCGCGTTTTTTAACAGGGTCGAACATGAATCGAACAGGTTGCTATTGGTCCGGTTTCATTGGGGGGAGGCAGCTGTTTTCTCGGTTTTTTGAAAAGCAGACTGCGCGTCCGGATCAACCCGGGTCGAGAGGAATTCGCTCGGGTGTAGAAAACAGTGTCGCCATCAAGTGATATATATAACCAGGCGATAGAGTCGGGCAGTGTGGCATGGAAAAGTACGTGTATAAGGGCCAGGTTGGTACGGGTCATCATCGAGGTGTGATTGGGGGTGTTATAAGTTCGAGTCGGTTCAGTGCACGCGTGCTGGTTGTTGCAAGGTGTTCAAGGTTTACTTCATGTTCTCTTATGTCCATTGGCACGATCCTGTAGGTGGCGGGTACAGGCGAAGTATTTAACGACGGATTTAAAAACGACTGTCTGCTCGACTGCAATTGCCAGGTTCATTCGATGCAGCGAAGCAAGAAACCACGCGGAGCGCCTTGGCGTCCACCAGCACATGGCGGGCTCGTGTAACCCGCTTCACCGCGATTATCGCTCCTGCGAAGGCTGCCGATCCTTACACCCCGTTCTGTCTAGTTCCAGCTGGAGATGTTAAATTAGCCGCCATGAACTTCTTGCGAACCCATTGCTCGCCCATTGCCTGGATACTGTACGCAGTTGTCCTGTTCAATGGTCTTGCGTGCAGCATCGGTCATGGCCAGATGATGGCCGCCTTTGCAGGCACTGCAGTGGCGTCGGTCTCCCATGCAGACCATGGGATGTCGGATATGCACGGTGGGCATCACACGATGCACATGTCCATGGACGGCTCGTCCAAAAAGACGGACATGTCAGGCAGCATGAAGACGCAGTCGGGAGACTGTTCGTTTGCCGGCACGCTGACGCTGGCGATGATTTTCTTCGTGGCGCTGGGCTGGCTGACCCGTATCCGCCGTTCTCGTTTCGTGTTGCCCGACCTCTGGCTCGGCAACCTGCCAAGGTACTCCCTCCCGCGACTCAATCCACAGGCCCCGTAGCGCCCATCGTGGACGTGTGAGTATCGCTCGCACGAACAACCGATATTGTCTTTACAGCCTGCCGGAAGGTCATTCCGGCGGGGCGCGTTTATACGTTGGTGAGTCCTTATGTCTGTATCCTGTTCAAGCCCGGAGCTACGGCCTTCCGGGGCGTTTGTCGCCTTTCTGAAAAGGCTCCATTTTTACATCGGCATATTCGTCGGTCCGTTCATGCTGGTCGCGGCCTTGAGTGGCATCGTCTATGCGCTGACCCCGCAGATCGAAGATTCGCTCTATGCGCGTGCGCTGCACACAGACAGCCGTGGTCCTGCCATGAGCTTGCAGGCGCAGATCCAGCGCGCGCAGGCATCGGCAGGTCCAGGCCTGAGCGTGGCCGCAGTGCGCCCGGCACCCCGGGAAGGGGATACCACTCGGGTCATGTTCAGCGATCCGGGCTTTGGCCCATCAGAGCATCGAGCGCTGTTCGTGGACCCGGTGAGTGGCGAAATTCGCGGCGACATGAAGGTCTACGGTACCAGTGGCGTACTACCCCTACGCACCTGGATCGATCAGTTTCATCGGGGCCTTCTGCTGGGCGATGTCGGCAGGATCTACAGCGAGCTGGCCGCCTCATGGCTGTGGGTGGCTGCGCTCGGCGGTCTGGTGCTGTGGACGGTTCGCCGTCGTCGGCAGAGTCGTGAACGCGGCAACGTGCGCCGCTGGCATGCAACCACCGGCGTATGGCTGTTGCTGGGGCTGCTGTTCTTCTCGGCCACCGGTTTGACGTGGTCACAGTACGCTGGCGATAACATTGGCGTACTGCGTGCCTACTATGGCTGGTCAACGCCAAGTGTGGCCACCGCACTGGGCAAGTCGGCGGCGATGCCAATGTCTATGCCCATGGACGAGCACGCCGAGCACCATATGCACATGGCGCCGACGACACAGGCATCCGTGTTGGACCCTGCCTTGTTTGACAGCGTTCTGGCCAGCGCGCGTGCCGAGCATATCGATGCAGCCAAAGTTGAGATCAGGCCATCCGCGAGCAGCGACAAGGCGTGGGTGGTCAGCGAGATAGATCGCAGTTGGCCGACGCAAGTGGATGCCGTGTCGATCAACCCGCAAACACTGGAAGTGGTCGATCACGTCAGGTTTGCAGACTATTCGCTGCCCGCCAAGCTGACCCGCTGGGGCATTGATGCGCACATGGGCGTGTTGTTCGGTCTGGCCAATCAATTGGTGCTGGTGGTGTTCGCCAGTGGCCTGGCGGCCATGGTCGTCATGGGTTATGTGATGTGGTGGCGACGTCGTCCAACGCTTTCTCAACCACGCAATCAGCAGGCAACGCTCTTGAGTCTCTGGCGCTCATTGAATCCGGGCGCGCAATGGGCGTTGATCCTGGTCGCAGTGTTGACTGGCTTTGCCCTGCCCGTATTGGGCGTGAGTCTGCTGGGCTTTATCGTCCTGGACGCGCTACTGGGCTACCGGCGAGCCGCAAGACCCTTGGTCGACGGCAAGGTGTAACCCTTAGTTGCGCGGATTACCAAGCGCATCGAGCAACTGTTTCCCGACCAGGGCCGTCTGCTCGATGGCTTGTCAGTAGCGGATATCGCGGTCGCTCAATACGCTGCGACCGTTCCGTCCTTCCTCGGATCGGTCCCGCCCACGTATCCATGCGCGGTGCGCTGGATAATCTGCGCACCGCCGAAGGCAAACACGCCGCTCGGCTCTTCGACATCGATGTCGTGACCCTTGGCGCGCAGTGCTTTCACCACCTCGGGGTCAAACGCACGCTCCACGGCGACTTTCAGGCCGGATTCGATCCTCCAGCGCGGTGCGTCGGCAGCGGCTTGCGGGTTCTGTTTGTAGCGCAGGATGCGCATCATCATCTGCAAGTGACCCTGCGCCTGCATCGGGCCGCCCATCAAACCGAAGGACATCAGCGGCGTGCCGTCGGCATTCATGACAAAACCGGGGATGATGGTGTGGAACGGGCGTTTGCGCGGCGCGACGTAATTGACGTGCTGCGGGTCCAGCGAGAAGCCCGCGCCGCGGTTCTGCATGCTGATGCCCGTACCGGGTACCACCACACCCGAACCGAAGCCCATGTAGTTGGACTGGATGAACGAGATCATCATGCCGCTTTCATCCGCTGCCGACAGGTACACCGTGCCACCCGGTTTTGGCGAGCCGTGCCCGGGATTGGCGGCCTGATCGGTGATCAGCCGTGCGCGTTCCGTCAGGTAAGCCTGGCCCAGCAAATCGGCTGAGGGCACGCGCATGTGCTCGCTGTCGGCGACATGTTCGTCGAGGTCGGCCAAGGCCAGTTTCATTGCTTCCAGCACCGGATGAACCGTCTCGAGGCTGTCCACCGGGTGTTTACCGACGCCCAGTGCTTCGAGCATGGTCAGGCCGGCAAGGGTGGCAATACCCTGGCCATTGGGCGGCAGTTCATGCACCACAGCGCCTGCGTATGGCACTGACAGGGTGTCGATCCAGTCCACAGTGTGCGTCGCCAGGTCGTCGAGACTCATCACGCTGCCATTGGCGTTGGCATGGGTGATGATTGTTTGCGCCAGTTCGCCGCGATAAAACGCTTCGCCTTTGGTCTGCGCGATCAGCTCCAGCGTGCGGGCATGGTCCTTGAGCCGGATTTTCTCTCCGGCCATGGGGGCCTTGCCATCCGGCATGAAACACTCGGCAAAGCCCGGTTGGTCCTTAAGCAGATGCGCGCCGCGTTTCCACAGCTCGGCGATAATCGGTGTGACCTGATAGCCATCGCGGGCGTAGCCGATCGCCGGTTCGGCCAGGGTCGCGAAGGGCAGTTTGCCGTAGCGTGCCGAAAGCTCCACCCAGGCCGACACTGCACCCGGCACGCTGACCGCAGGCCAGCCGCGTTGCGGCATCTGGCTCTGGCCTTCGAAGTATTCCGGTGTCCAGGCTTGTGGCGCGCGGCCGGAAGCGTTCAAGCCTTGCAGCTTGCTGCCGTCCCAGACGATGGCAAAGGCATCGCTGCCGATGCCGCAGCCGGTGGGCTCTACCACAGTCAGCACCATGGCCGCGGCGATGGCGGCGTCGACTGCATTGCCGCCACGGCGCAGCATGTCCAGCCCGGCCTGAGCGGCCAATGGTTGAGAGCAGGCGACCATATTGTTGCCCATCACCGGCGAGCGGGCCGACGCGTACGGTTGGTTGTAATCCAGATCATCGAACATAAGCGTTTCTCTTTGGCAGAAGACGAAAGGTTTAGCCCTTGGGGTCCAGCGCATCGCGCAGGCCGTCACCCAGCAGGTTGAAACACAGGACCGTGATGTAGATCGCCACACCTGGCGCAATCGACATCCACGGCGCCTGCTCCATGAAATTTTTCGCAGTATTGAGCATCGAGCCCCAGGACGGCGACGGCGGTTGCTGGCCCAGGCCGAGAAACGACAGGCTGGCTTCGGCCAGAATCGCCGAGGCGATGGTCAATGTGGCCTGTACCACCAGCGGCGACATCACGTTGGGCAGCACGTAACGCAGGATGATCCAGCGATCCGGCAGACCGATGGCGCGGGCACCTTCGAGGTAATCCTCGTGTTTGATCGACAGCACCTGGCCACGGGTCAGGCGGGCAAAGATCGGCATCGCGGACAGGCCGATGGCGATCATCGCGTTGGTCAGGCTGGGGCCGAGAAAGGCGCCCAAAGCGATGGCCAGCACCAGGAACGGACAGGACAACAGCGCTTCCATGACCTGCGAGATGATCATGTCCAGCTTGCCACCGAAGTACCCGGCCAGCAGGCCCAGCGGCACGCCGATGACCATGGCGATGGCCACCGAAACACCACCGGCCAGCAGCGAACTGCGTGCGCCGTACAGCAAGCGCGAGAATAAATCGCGCCCCAGTTCGTCGGTGCCCATCCAGTAGATCAATGAAGGTGCCTTGCGTACCGCGAGGAAGTTGGCTTTGAGCGGGTCATGAGGCGCAATCCAGGGCGCCAGAACGGCGGCCAGGACAAACAGCAACAACACTGCCGCGCCAATCACTGCGCCTTTGTTGGCCAGGAATTTTTTCAGAAAAGGCGAGCGACTGCGGGGCAGGATCGCGCTGTGCGACAGGCTGGCGATAGCGGTCATCAGGCAGTCCTCAGGCGTGGGTTGATCAGGCGATAAAGCACGTCTGCCAGCAAGTTCAACATCAGGAAGCCAATCGCGACACATAACACCACGCCTTGCACCACGGCGTAGTCACGGTTGAATACGGCGTCGACAATCATCTTGCCGAACCCCGGAATGCTGAATACCTGCTCGGTCAACACCGCACCGCCGAGCAACTCGCCGAACAGCAATGTCGTGAGGGTGATGATCGGCATCAATGCGTTGCGCAACGCATGCTTGAGAGTCACCGTGCGCGGGAACAATCCCTTGGCCCGTGCGGTGCGGACGTAGTCAGCACGCAGGACTTCCAGCATGGCGCTGCGGGTGTGGCGCATGAGAATCCCGGAAAGCCCGGCACCCAGTACGAACGCTGGCAGGATCAGGGTCTTCAGGTTTTGCCCGAAGTCCTCACCCATCGGCACAAAGCCGGAGGCGGGTAGCCACTGCAGTTTCACTGCAAAGATCATGATCAGCAGAATGCCCAGCCAGAAGTGCGGGATGGAAATCCCCGACAGCGCCACCACGTTGGCCCCGTAATCCACCGCAGTGCCTTTGCGCACCGCCGAAATGATCCCGGTGGGAATGCCGATCAACAGCGCAATCAGCAGGGCCAGCACGGCCAGTTCGATAGTCACCGGCAGTTTCGACGCCAGCAGCGTGGTCACCGGTTGCTCGGTGCGCAGCGATGTTCCCAGGTCGCCGGTCAGCACGTTGCCGACCCAGTTGAGGTACTGCAACGGGATCGGGTCATCGAGCCGGTATTTGTCGCGCAGGTATTCCATGACCGCTGGATCGCGTTCTTCCCCGGCCATGGCCAGCACCGGGTCACCCGGCAGCAGCTTCTGCAGGGTGAAGACGAACAGCGAAACCAGAATCAGCGTCGGTATCGAGCTGAGCAGGCGTCGCAGGATGAACATCAGCATACCGGAACCTCGCAGGTGCGCCCGTCAGTCATGGCTTGAACGCGACATTGTTCAGACGAATCAGACCGTCCGGGTTAGGGACGAAACCGGTCACGTTGTTACGCATGGCAATGATTCGCGGGTCGAAATACAGGTAGGCGGTCGGTACTTCATCGGCCAACAAACGCAGCGCTTCGTTGTACAGCGCCTGGCGTTGTGCAACGTCGTTCACGGTGCGCGCCTTGTTGAGCAGTTCGTCGAGCCTGGCGTTACAGTATTTACCGTCGTTCTGGCCGCCTTTGCAGGTCACGAACTGATGGATATCGCCGTCCGGATCGGGGCGGCCTGACCAGGCGCTCATGCCGATCTGGAAGTTGCCGCTCGCCTGTTCGCTGAGCATCGTCGCGTATTCAGTGGCAATCAGGTTGACCTTGAAGCCTGCTTCTTCAGCCATGGCCTGAATGATCTGCCCGACTTGCTGCGCGATGGGGTTGTTGGCCACTTTCAGGTCCACCGCCAATGGTAGCTTCACACCGGCCTGAGCCAGCAGCGCCTTGCTTTTCTCGATATCGCGAGCCGGGATCGGCAGGTCCTTGTCGTAATACGGGCTGTTTTTCGGGAACGGCTGAGCGCTTGGCGCGTACAGACCCTCGAACACCACCTGGTTGATAGCATCGCGGTCGATGGACAGCTCAAAGGCTTTGCGTACGCGCTTGTCCTTACCCATCGGCGAGTTGGCTTTTTCACCGTTGCCGATGTTGAACATCAGTTGCATGTAGCCCAGGCCGGGTGTGTTGTAGATCGCCAGCTTGCTGTCACCCTTGACCGTTTTCACATCGGTTGGTGCAACACGCTCGATGATGTCCAGGTCGCCGGAGCGCAGGTTGGCCAGGCGCACCGAGGTATCCGGAATCGGCAGGAACACCACTTTGTCGAAGTGATAAGCCTGTTGATTCCAGTACTTGTCAAAACGCTCCAGCACGATTCGATCCTGCTGCACGCGCTGCACGAATTTGTAAGGGCCGGAGCAGACCGGGTTGGAGGCGAATTCGCCTTGCGCAGCTTTCGGCGCGAGCATCATTCCGGCGCGGTCCGACAGCTGTGAAACCAGCGTGGCATCGGCCTGCTTGAGCTTGATGGCGACGGTTTTTGCGTCTATCACCTCGACGCTGTCCACCGAGGCCAGCTCGCTTTTGCGCAGCGAGTCGGGGAGGGTGCGGGCGCGGTCGAGGTTGAACTTCACCGAGGCGGCATCAAAAGGTTCGCCATCGTGGTACGTCACGCCTTCGCGCAACGTCATGGTCAGGGTTTTACCGTCTTCGCTCCAGTTCCAGGCGGTGGCCAGTTGCGGCGAGTAGGTCAGGTCCGGGTTGACGTCCACCAGTTTGTCGCACAGCGCGGTGTAGACCAGGCGGCCGGAGTAGGTGCGCGAACGATGCGGATCAAGCACATCGGGATCGTCCTGAATGCCGATGCGCAACGTCGATTCGGCAAAGGCAGCGTTGGCGGCCAGCAATAACAATG
Source organism: Plantibacter cousiniae (nom. nud.) (assembly GCF_977070315.1). Lineage (NCBI taxonomy): Bacteria > Bacillati > Actinomycetota > Actinomycetes > Micrococcales > Microbacteriaceae > Plantibacter > Plantibacter cousiniae (nom. nud.). Next base: position 176,937 of record NZ_CDRVEU010000002.1, read on the forward strand.
TTCCTGTCACGACGCGTGCGATTTTCATGGCTGGCTCTCCACTGCAAGGGATTGATGGTGCTTGAACAGATTCAGGCGCTGGGTGTAGGCAGCGCTGGGTGTCGGAAGGATCAGCGTGGTGCTGCCTGCGTTGGCGATTTCACGCCAGAAGTGGCAGGCGACCTGGCGTTCGGCCTCGACTGTTTCCATGACCGGCGCAGCGTCCTTGCACAGCGCACGGGCGTGCGGGCAACGGGTATGAAAGCGGCAACCCGAAGGCGGGCGGCTGGGGCTGGGCATATCGCCGCCGAGGAGCGGACGCGGCTGGCGCAGGTCAGGGTGGCTGACCGGCACAGCGGCCATCAGCGCCTGGGTATAAGGGTGCAAAGGGTTTTCGAACAGCGCGTCGACCGGCGCCAGTTCGACGATTTCACCCAGGTACATCACCGCCACGCGGTCGCTCATATGGCGAATCACGGCCAGGCCATGGGCAACAATCACCAGGGTCAGGCCGAATTGATGCTTGAGGTCTTCGAGCAGGTTGACCACTTGCGCCTGCACTGAAACGTCCAGCGCCGAGACCGGCTCGTCGCCGAGGATCAAGCGCGGCTCGGAAGCCAGGGCGCGGGCAATGCCGATGCGCTGGCGCTGACCACCGGAGAATTCATGGGGATGCCGACCGCCGTGTTCCGGAGCCAGACCTACCGTGCGCAACAACTCGGCGACTTTAGCCTGACGGTCGCTGCGGCTGGCCTGGCTGTGCAGCCAGATCGGTTCGCCAACGATGGATTCCACGGTCATGCGTGGATTCAGCGAGGCGAACGGGTCCTGAAAGATGATCTGTAAGTCACGGCGTACCTGACGCAGTTTTTCCGGCGTCAGGTTGGCCAGGTTGCGGCCCTCGTAAATCACGTCGCCCGCAGTCGGTTGCAGCAGGTTGAGCAGCAAGCGGCCAAGGGTGGATTTACCCGAGCCGGACTCGCCTACCAATGCCAGCGTCTCGCCCTTGCGGACTGACAGGTTGACCTCATTGACAGCCTGTACCGGCGGCTTCTTCGGCTGCAAAAGGCCGCTTTGCACGGTAAAGTGCTTGCTCAGGCCGATGCCTTCCAGAATGGGTTTCTGCGCGTTGCTGTCGGGGCTGATGCGCCCGGCGATGTCTGGTCTGGAAAGGTTCACGCACTGACTCCCACATGCTGTTCCAAAGGCGCACGGATGCACGCGGCGAAGTGTCCGGGAGACAACTCAAGCAGCGGCGGGCGTTCGTCTCGGCATCGCTGGATCACGAACGGGCAACGCCCGGCGAAACGGCAACCGCCCGGCATTTCTGCCGGCGTCGGCACCCGGCCGTTAATGGTCGCCAAACGACCTTCACGAGGGCCGATCGAGGGCATCGAGCCCATCAGGCCGATGGTGTACGGATGCTGCGGATCGTCGAACAGGGTTTTCACCGGACCGCTTTCCACGACACGCCCGGCGTACATGACCATGACGTCATCGGCGACTTCGGCGACTACACCCAGATCGTGGGTGATCAGAATCATCGCTGTGCCGGTCTCGGTCTGCAGGTTGGCGATCAGCGAGAGGATTTGTGCTTGAATGGTCACGTCCAGCGCAGTCGTCGGTTCATCCGCGATGATCAGCGCCGGGTCATTGGCCAGCGCCATGGCAATCATGGCCCGTTGCCGCATGCCTCCCGAGAGTTCATGTGGGTAGGCGTCCAGCCGCTGGCGAGCGTCCGGCACGCGGACCTTTTCCAGCATGTCCAGAGCCCGCTGGCGGGCAGCCTTGTCTGAAAGGCCCTGATGACGCATCACGCTTTCAGCGATCTGCTCACCGATGGTGAAGACCGGATTAAGGGAGGTCATCGGCTCCTGGAAGATCATCGCCATGCGGTTGCCGCGCACGTCCAGCAGGCGCTCTTCGGACATGCCCAGCAAGGCTTCATCGATCAGCAGCGAGTCGCTGGCGTCTACCTTGGCCGTCGTCGGCAACAGGCCCATCATGCCCATTGAGGTCACGCTCTTGCCGCAGCCGGACTCGCCGACGATGGCCAGGGTCTTGCCGCGCTTGACGGAAAACGACACGCCGTCGACAACATTGGCGGGCGCACCGGCAAAGCGGACGGTCAGGTCGCTGATGCTGAGCACCGTGCCGTCGCCGTTTTCTGTGAGGTGGGCAGTGGCGCTCATAGGCTGGCCTCCAGGTCTTGGTTGATGACGGTGTTCAGGGCCTGTTGCAGCGCACGTAAATGGCCGCGCATGGCGGTGGCGGCTTTGATCGGATCGCGGCTTTCAATGGCGCTGACAATGTCGTCGTGATCGTGGCTGTAAGTGTCGAGGCGGTCGGCATTGCGCGCCCGGTGACGCAAGTCTCGCCAGGCGGGGTCCAGACGAATCGCATCGAGCATTTCGAAGATGTCCAGCATCAGCCGATTACCCGCGGCTTCGGCAATGGCACGGTGCAGGGCGCTGTCCCACAGCTCGATGCCTTCGGCATCGGTCTGCTCGGCGACCTGCTGGCGAGTGGTGCGCTCGGCAAGGCGGCGCAGAATCGCCATCTGTTCACCATTGGCCCGTACCGCCGCCAGTGAGGCAAGCGCTGGCTCCAGGTGCAGGCGCGCTTCCATGACCTCGGTGAAATTGGTCCGGCCGGAAAGCCGCGCGAAGCTCATGGCGGCACTGGGTGGCGTCGGTCCGACAAATGTCCCTTTACCTTGCCGGCGCCAGACCTGGCCTTCGGCTTCCAGCACCGACAGGGCGCGACGAACTGCGCGTCGGCTGACCCCGAAATCGGCCGCCAGATCCCGCTCGGTAGGCAATGCCCGCTGGGGGAAGGCCGCATGCTGGGCAACGATCTGGCGCAACGCGTCCAGCGCCAGTTTCGAAGAGTTGTCGATGGGGATGTCAGGGTCGAACCTTTGCATCGTGGTACTCGCGCCAGACCGAAAAAAGATGCCCTGAGCTGCCCGCAGTCAGGGGTTCCAGGCATAAGGGCTGGTGCAAGAGCGATGCCAATGAAAATTGGTTCGGTCAATTTTGCCGGGCAAGATGGCCAGCCACTGTCGCGGATCAAGCCTGGCGGGCCAATGTTCAAAGGTCCGCCGGGTTGGTCCGCGGCATGGCAAGGGGATTGGTTCGCCGTTGAGTGAACCAATTTTTCAGCGGGTACGGATTTGCTGCATCAATGCGTGCAGGGTGCGCCAAAGTGCACCGCTAGGTGCGCGACCGATGTGCCGCCTCGCGCTAAGCCGCTCGTCATTCCAGGGCCAGATCGAGCAGTGCGGCCCCCAGAGCCTTGCCGTGGGCATCGAGCGCCAGTGACCGCGTGACCCCGCCACGCAGGATGCCGGGCAGGACGAAGTTGAGCGCACCAACACGTGGCAGTTCGTAGCGCCGTACGGGTGGTCCATTTGCATCCAGCAGTTCGGCAAAGTGTTCAGTGACCCGTTCCACCGTCAGCAGCTCAGCCAGACGTGGATAATCGTCGATGCGAAAGGCAACGATCGAGATATTGGAGACGTCACCCTTGTCACCGGTACGTGTATGAGCGATGTCCCGCAATTTGGTGGTGTTCATGCCAGATCCTCCAGATGCACGTGCAGGTTGACTTGGTCTCTCGGCACAAACAACGACGCCACCGCGACTACCTGGCGGACTGACTTGCTCGCACCGCCGCCGCCGTACGGGCCGTTGGTGTAGAGGGTTTCCACCTCATTGCCGACGCGTATTGCATCGTTTTTGTCCACGCAACGCGCGGCCACCCGGAGGCGTACTTCCCAGGGCTCGCCCTCGGCGCGCGCTCCCAGGTGACTTCCATGCAAGGCGTTAACGCCGATCAGTTCGGCTCGAATGTCCTCACATACCACGCCTGTCAGGGCCAGGCGTTTGAGTACGATGTCCTTCGCCAATTGTCCGCGAGCCAGCGCGCCGGGGCCGCCGTAGGACATTTGTCCTTCGCCGATCCAGCCATCCAGAAAACCTACTGACACCTTCAGCGTCGCGGGACGTGCGTGTCCGTCCGCCCCCTGAACGCGCACTTCGTCTCTGGCGATGGATTCGAAGGAAGCATCGGTGAAATCCGCGCTGACATCCGGCGTCAGATAGGCGGCAGGGTCATGCACTTCGTACAACATTTGCTCGGTGCAGGTGGCGGTATCAATGCGGCCACCGGAGCCTGCCACTTTGCTGATGACGGCGTTGCCTGCCGCATCTATCTCGGCCAGCGGGAAGCCCAGACGGTCGAGGTCTGGGACGTCCTTAACACCAGGATCCGCGAAATAGCCGCCGCTGACCTGGCCGGCACATTCGAGCAAATGCCCGACCAGGGTTCCGCGACCCAGCAATGCCCATGCGTCCTCGGCCCAGCCGAACTCGAACATTTGCGGTGCGAGAAACAGTGAGGGATCAGCGACCCTTCCGGTAACGATCACGTCAGCATCGGCGCGCAAGGCCTGGATGATTCCTTCCGCGCCCAGATAGGCATTGGCCGAGATGAGTCTGTCGCCAAGGGATCGCAGAGACCTGCCGTTGTCGAGGGTTTGATCGGGCTGTTGCAGCAGGGCTGTGAGCACGTCATCGCCTGTCAGGGCTGCGACTTTCAAGCCGTTCAAGCCCAGTTCTGCCGCTATCCGGCGTATTTCACTAGCGGCGCCAAGCGGATTTGCAGCGCCCATGTTGGTGATGATTCGCAAGCGGCGGCGCGTACCGTCAACGCCGTTGCCCACAAAAGGCAAGACCCGGCGCATGCGCTCGCTCAGCAATGGATCGTAGCCTGCTGATGGGTCTGCCAGACGCGACTGCTGTGCCAGTGCAATGGTACGTTCTGCGAGGCATTCAAATACCAGGTAATCCAGTTGCCCATGCTCGGCCAGCTCGATCGCCGGCTCGATGCGGTCGCCGGAATAACCGGCTCCTGAACCAATCCGTATTGTTTTCATTCAGAAAACTCCTATGACCATAGCGGTCAGGGTCATGATGACCGAGGCCGCAAACAGGAAAGGGATAGTGAAACGCTGGTGGTCAGCCAGTTCGATCTTGCACAGGCCGACCAGCAGAAAGGTCGCTGGCGTCAACGGGCTGACCGGGAAGCCGGTGGTATGCACGCCAAGCAGCGACGCCTGCGCGACCTGCATCGGGTCAACGCCGAGCGCTTTGCCGACCTCGGCGACCACGGGCATGATGCCGAAGTAGAAGGAGTCCGGATCGAAGAGCAGGCTCAAGGGCATGGATAGAAAGCCTACGACGACCGGGATCAGCTTGCCGTGCCCGGCCGGGATCTGGCCTACGGCCACTTCTGCCATGGCCTTCAGCATCCCGGTGCCTTGCATGATGCCTGTGAATACCCCGGCAGCAAGCAGAATACTGGCCATGGTCAGGGCCGTTTTGGCGTGTGCGTCGATGCGTGCCCGTTGTGCGTCCACGGCAGGATAGTTGATGCACAAGGCAATCACGGTGCCGAGCATGAACATCACCACCGGATCGACAACCCCCGCGATCATTACGCCCATCACCACCAGCGTCATCAGCAGGTTGACCCAGAACAACCGAGGCTTGCGCAGTTCACGCTCGGCATCACTGAGCACGCGTTGGTGGGGTTTTACATCGAGATTGTCAGGACCCAGGCCCAGGCGTCGCTCTTCACGCCGTCCCAGGAAGAACGCGCAGGTGAAGACGAAGATCAGTCCGACGATCTGCACCGGAATGAGCGGCTGAAACAGATCCGAAACCGGCACGTGAAGGGCGGCGGAGGAGCGCAACACCGGACCCGTCCAGGGCAGGAAGTTGACACCCGCAGCCATCGCCGTGACGCAGGCCAGTATGCGTTTATCCATGCCCAGCCGCGTATACAACGGCAGCATTGCCGGAATGGTCACGAGAAAGGTCACCGCGCCGGAGCCGTCCAGATGCACCAACAGCGCCAGCAGTGCGGTGCCCATGACGATGCGGGTCGGCCGTGTACCGACCCGTTTGAGGATGCGATCGATGATCGGATCGAGCATGCCGGCATCCGTCATGATGCCGAAGAAGAGGATGGCGAATACAAACATCCCGACTACGGGCGCAACGTTCTTGATGCCTGTGATGATGAAACCACTGGTTTGCAGACCAAAACCAGCGAGGAGGGCGGCGATGATCGGGAGGGCGATCAATGCAACCAGGGGAGATATGCGTTTGCTCATAATACTGACGAGCATGGCAAGGATGGTTATCACACCGAGTGTGGCGAGCATGGGCAGATCCTCTTTGGCATCCCTGTGCGCGGCAGCGACGAGACACCCTCTTGTTGTTTTGCAAGAGTAATAACAACGACGCTATGCTCTGTGAATTGAAATATTCAGTGGGTCTTGTTCGGAAAAACAAAATGAAGAATTCGATCCAGCACATCCGCGCCTTTCTGTCAGTCGCTCAGACCGGCAGTTTTTCCAAGGCCGCAGCTGCTCTCAACTTGTCGCCGTCTGCACTGACCGTACAAATCCAGCAACTGGAAGATTGGCTTGGCGTTGCCTTGCTGGAACGAAGCCCGCGTCATGTCTGCTTGACCGGCGCCGGGCAAAATGCGCTTTTACCCATGGAAAAACTGCTGTTGGATCTGGACAACATCGTTACTGCTGCGCGGGATATTGCAGCCTCACGACGCGGCTTGATCACCATCGCCGCCTTGCCATCGCTGTGTTCCGGTGTACTGCCTGTCGTGTTGAAGACGTTCCGCGAGCGGTTTCCCGGTGTCGAGGTCAGACTGCGAGATGTCGTCGCGCAACGCATCGACACGCTTGTCATGGAGCGCGAAGTGGATTTCGGATTAGGCGTACAGGCCCGGCCCACTCATGGGCTGGAGTTCAACGCGATATTGGAAGACCGGTTGTGCCTGTTCGCCCCAAAAGACCATCCACTGGCAAAGCGTCCGACAGTGAGACTGGACGAGATAGCTGTTTTTCCGATCGTTCTTACCGGCAGGGAAAGCAGCGTTCGCGATTTGGTCGAGCGAGTGTTTGCTGACGAGCAACTGCCTTTATCTGCTGGTCTGGAAGCCAATTACATGTCTACCGTGCTGGCGTTGGTCAGGCAGGGGCAGGGCGTTGCGCTTCTTCCGGAGTCAGCGGACGATGGGCGGGGAGACCTGAGCAAGGTGCCAGTTGACCATCCGGGTGTTGTTCGGCAAATCGGGCTCATTACCCGTACGGAGCACACAATGGCCCCAGCTGTTGTCGAATTTGTTCGGTTGCTGGAGGATCTGCGCACGCTTGGCGATCCCAGCCATTGATTTCCTGTTATACGAATGGAATAGGATGGGATAGAAGAAAGACGGGTGTCTCGGCATTGCGTCCCGGTTTCTGACTCAAGGTATGCAACGATGAAAGTATTGTTCATGTGCACCCACAACAGCTGCCGCAGCATTCTGTCTGAGGCGCTTTTCAACCATCTGGCGCATCCAGGTCTGGAGGCAGTCAGCTCGGGCAGTTTTCCCAGTGGCCAGGTAAATCAACGGGCTTTGCAAACCCTGGAAGCAGCAGGTATTTCCACCGCAGGCCTGAGCAGCAAGGCTTCGGACGCTTTTGAAGGCTCGCCTCCAGATATCGTGATCACCGTCTGTGACAGGGCTGCAGGTGAAACCTGCCCGATCTTCTTCGGGCCTGCCCTGAAGGCGCATTGGGGGCTGGCTGATCCTTCCGAAGTCTCCGGGTCGGAAGCGCAGATCACCGCAGCGTTTGAAAGCACACTCGCCAAAATTCGCGAGCGTGTGACAGCGTTTCTTGCGTTGCCACTGGAGGCCATCAGCACCGACCAGCTCAAGGCCGAACTTGATCGTATAGGTTCGCTTTGAAGAGCGATAAAGGTTGCTACGACCAGGCTGACAACTGCTTCGAATTCTCCAGCTCACTTGAAATGAAGATCCCATGCAGCTCATTACCGAAATCATTCATCCCGAACTGAAGTCCACACAGGGCAGAATATTCAGACGCCATGCGGCACGCGGCATCGTATTGAGGGATGAAAAAATACTTTTACTGTTCACTGAACGCTATAACGACTTCAGCTTTCCTGGAGGCGGCCTTGATGCAGACGAGGACGTTGTTACAGGGTTGAAGCGTGAACTTGAAGAAGAGACGGGCGCTCGTCAAATTCAGGTGCTCCAGCATTATGGTTACATCGAAGAATACCGGCCCTATTGGAAGCCCCATTATGATCTGATGCACATGACCTCACATTTTTATCTGTGCGAAGTCGCGCACCAATTAGAGCCCGTTAGAATGGAAAGCCATGAAATAGCCAATGGCATGCGGCCCGTCTGGATCAGCGTAACTGAAGCCATCGCTCATAATGAGGCTGTTATGCAGCGTCAGGAGTCTTCGATGGGGCAGTCCATACAACGCGAGACCTTAATGCTGAGAAAAGTCGCCTCGGAGTTGGTCGTCAACCGGTGAGTATTTTATGTCTGGGCCAAGTGCAGGAGGGGCGCTTGTGGGGGGGGGGATTGATAACTCAACTAAATGACTGTTTAGTTGAGTTATTAATCTCAGGGACTTTAAGGTTGGGCGAGGGCGGTTGTTCAGCAGGCGAATATGAGTCTCACGTTCCTTGGTAGATCGTCATCAAAAGCTCGCTGACTCAACCTGATTTTAATCATATGCTAAAAAGAGACTTGGCCGGTAATGCATTTTTTAACTTCACCACCAACCCAGATGCCTTCACCGATCTGTTCTACCTGAATTCGTCCGCGACGTCCCAACGCCGTACCTTGGCTGACGGTATATCGTTTTGGCATTAGCCCGGCGGGTATTAGCCATTGGGCAAGGCTGGCATTAAGGCTACCAGTAACAGGGTCTTCTGCAGACCTGTTACTAATGAAGGCTCGAACTTCGATATCAGCTTCTGCATCTCGCCCGACCCAAGGCGCAAAGGCCCCTACGTTTAACCCATTCAGTGCTGCATAGTCTGGATGTATAGCCAACAATTCTTCACGCGTGCGCAGCATTACCACAACCCAACCCGGGCCGTTGTCTGCCCATTGGCTCGCAATAATACGGTCAGGTGCAACACCCAATCCATCGATGATGCTGTGCAAAACATCGTCTTCAACCGCGCCTCCACGTAGCAACGGTGGTGCCGCGAAAGACAAACGAGGGCCGTCGCGGCGGATGTGAACTAAACCTGCACCACACTCCTGAACGACTTCTTTACTTTGCGAAAAACCATGATCCCCCAGCCACACGTAACAGCTGCCTAAAGTAGGGTGGCCAGCGAAAGGAAGTTCACGGATTGGAGTAAAGATACGTACACGATAATCCGCATCAGGATGGGTAGGACGCATGAGAAATGTCGTCTCGCTAAGGTTTGTCCAACGTGCGAACGCGGCCATTTGTTCGGTGGTCAGATCATCAGCGTCGCTTACGACTGCCAGGGCATTGCCTTCCAGGGGCTTACTGGCGAATACATCAACCTGGTGAAAACTCAGTGTATTGGGCATAAAGCGCTCGTCGGTCGGGTTCCGTGGGAAAGGTAACCCTAAATACATCGCAGGATAGTGTCCACATAGCCGCACGAAAGACCCGGCGAAGAGTCAGTTCTTGAGTCCAGGCGCCCGTGATTGGATCTGGTTCTCGACCCCATTGTTGTTAATGGGTACAACCGAGTCATCGAGGTATCGCGACAGCGCTGCGTAGCCATCACGGATAAAGCAACTCGATAAAGCGCCGGGCTCGCTCAGTGTTTTTAGCTTCGTGATAGATCAATGTGCGTGGCGGTTTCACTCAGAATTGATTCGAGGCTGGTTGGCATGTGTCGACAGGAGCCTTTTCCTGCGGAAATGCGCTCGGCACTGCCAAGATCGCGTAACATCTTGTTACGCATAATGTATATTATGTTAAATTATGTGTATTTCTATGTCTGTCCATGTGTAGCCGCTTTCACCAATCCTTACCTCCCTTTCATGAACCCCGATGCCTCGACCTCCCTCTGTGCTTGCTGACGCTGCATCGGCGAATCTTCCACGGCCAACATTTGATTGTGAGAGGTTTCATAAATGAAGCGCCTCAACCATCGCGGCGAGCAGCAGGCAGACGCTAACCACAGCGGTAAGCTGTGATCGCATAGGAAGGTACCAGCCGGGCAAGCTTATAACCCGCAAGAGCTGTCTGTCCTGCAAAAAGTGGACAACAAAGCCGATGACCAGCAGCAAGCAACCCAATGGCATTGGCAGTAACGTGGCAATCCAGGCAATAAGTGCAGGAATGACACTCCAGATGAACCGGCCGCTGCGCTGCTGGGCTTTCATGTCTTGGGCGGTCATGGCGAAGCCCCAGTGCAAGGCGCCGACGAAGCTCAGGATGACGGCTCCATAGTTGACAAGGGCAATCGCAAACAGCGGCCGATAGTCGATAGAAAACGGGATCAGCAGCGCCAAGGAAATAAACGGCAAAAGACCGCCATAACCCAGCAGGCTGACGTGCTTTGGCAGAGAGGTTGAAGGCAATGCGTTCATTTGTATTCCTTGCAGTGAGCGACACTCAAGACTGTAGGCCCAAAAGCCACGTTTGAGCGAGATATTGATGGCAGTTGGGCCGCATGACCTAAGACCTGAGCTGTTTCAAATCCCCGCCTTTTTACCCGGTCTTCAGGGTAACCCCATATCGTGATTGAGCCGAGAGCATTGAGCCGTTGGGCAAATTGAACGAGATCCTGCATCGGCCCCCTGCCCGGCTGAGGCCTTCCGAAAGCGCGCAGCCTATTGCTATGTTAAATAGTGTTATATAAAAATTAACTTAACATTATCTGATCGTTGGCAGATCATATCTCCAACACCCATGACGCCATGACAAAAATACAATGCAGGACGGGAACGAAGATCCCCGTATTGAGACCCGGCGACGTTGCGCCATGCTGCCCTCGCTCTGAGGATTAGCCAACTGATCAATCTCCTGCAAGCATTGAAGCGCAGGACATCCTAAAACAAAAATAATAGGACATACCCATGCATAGACTCATTTCACGTCCCACGATCGGGCTGTTGTTTTCTATGGCCTTACTCGGCTCTGCCGTCAGTGCCGCGCCGTTACCCGCTGCGACCGAGGGCGACTGGGTTGCACCGCAGTTCACCTTCCATACCGGTGAAAAACTCGCCAACCTCAAACTGCACTACATCACCCTTGGCAATCCCAAAAATCCCGCCATCCTCTTTCTGCACGGCACCTATCGGCCAGGCAGCGATATGCTGAGCAAGGATTTTGGCGGGGAGCTGTTTGGCCCTGGTCAACCGCTGGACGCCAGCAAGTACTACATCATTTCCACCGATGGCATCGGCGTGGGCCAGTCCAGCAAACCATCGGATGGCTTGCGCACTCGGTTTCCGGCGTACAACTACAACGACATGGTTCAAGCCCAGTATCGGTTGGTCACCGAAGGTCTGGGTATCAAGCACCTGAGGCTGATCATCGGTAACTCCATGGGCGGCATGCAAACCTGGATGTGGGGCCAGAACTGGCCGCAGATGATGGACGCACTGGTGCCCATGGCTTCCCAACCCACCGAAATGTCATCCCGCAACTGGATGATGCGCCGCTTGCTGGTCGAGTCAATCAAGCAGGATCCGGCCTGGAGCAACGGCAACTACAGCGCGCAACCGCCGTCCCTACGCTTGGCCAACGCGATGTTCAGCATCGGTACCAGCGGCGGTACTCTGGCGTATCAGGCGGCTGCCCCGACCCGCGCTCAGGCCGATAAGCTGGTGGATGAACGCCTCAGCGCTGCACAAACCGCCGACGCCAATGACTTCATCTACCAATGGCAATCTTCCGCCGACTTCAACGCAGCCCCCGGTCTGAAAAAAATTCAAGCTCCGGTGCTGGCCATCAATTCAGCGGACGATGAGCGCATCCCGCCGGAAACAGGCCTTATGCAGGCGTCGATGAAAGAACTCAAGCACGCACGGCTATTACTTATCCCCGCCAGTGCCGACACCCGTGGTCACGGCACCACGAGCATGGCAAAGTTTTATAGCAAGGAGCTCGGGCAGTTCATGCTTGAGACTGAAAAGGCGAAATAGACCACCCGCTCACCCCGGCCAAACGTTTTTAACAAAACGGCTTCAGCTCAAAAGTCCGCCACCTTGCCCCAGGCGGACGTTTGAAAGCGGTCAGGGTGATAAGGACGCGGGTCTACAATGGGGCTCACACCGCTGACAATATCGGCAATAAGATGACCCGCGCCGGGGCCAATACCAAAGCCATGCCCGCTGAACCCGGCCGCGATCACCAACCCCGGCAGGCTGGACATTTCGCCGATACCGGGAACGCCGTCCGGCGTACTGTCCACGTAACCGGCCCAGGACGCCTTGATCGACGTACCCTGCAGTGCCGGCACCAATTCCACCGCGCGCTTGTAAGTCAGCGCAACTGCGGAGGCGTCAGCGCTTGGATCGAGAATGCGCACTCTCTCCATCGGCGTGGGCTGGTCCAGGCGCCAGCGCTTCAAGCTTTCGTGGCCTGCTTGCCAGCCTTCCAACCCCCCAGGCGCAAGGTTGCGCCAGCGACGCTGAAACATTGGCAGGAATTGCGTAGAGAACCTCAGCAACTGCGGCGTGATATCGACTCGACCCCGGCCACTGATCGCCAGCGTGTAACTGCCATCAAAGCGGCGGGTCATGGACGCGCCGGTGGTATGCAGCGCACTGGGAATTTCCTGGCTCGGGGCGGTGACCGAAAGCACGGTCTGACGAATCGTCGCTTGCGGGAAGCGAATACCATACTGGCGGCAGAACGAAGATGCCCAAGCGCCTGCGGCAAGCACCGCGAGCCGGGTGCGGATGGTGCCTTTTTCGGTGACGACTGCCGACAAGCGACCGCCTTCGGTCTCGACGCCCCGCACGGCGCAGTCCTGATGCACGCTACTGCCCAGTGCCATGATCGCGCGCGCGACTGCGGGGGCTGCGCGGGAAGGGTCGGCAATGCCATCTGTGGGCGCAAACACCCCACCTTTCCATAGCTTGCCAGTCGCCCTGCCCCGTTCGGCAGCCTGCTCGGCGGTGAGCATCTGGGTCTGCACGTTGACAGTGCGCGCAAACTCGCCCCAGCGCGCCCACCCTTCCAGCTCCTGGTCGTTGTTGCTCAGGTAGAGCAAGCCGCACCGCGTAAAGCCGGTCTGTTCACCGGATTGCTCGGCGAATTGCTCCCACAGTTCCAGGCTTTTGGTGGCCATCGGTAATTCACGCGCATCGCGATTCTGCTGACGGCACCATCCCCAGTTACGGCTTGACTGCTCGGCGCCTATGCGGCCCTTTTCAACCAGCGCGACCTTCATGCCGCGCCTGGCAAGGTAATAGGCGGTAAACGCGCCGATGATACCGCCGCCGATCACAACCACATCGGCCTCCGCCGGCAGATCTGCAGAGGTATGCACGGGAGTTAAAGGTGCTGGCATGTTCTGGTTATCCACATGAGTTCAGAAGAGTGACCTGTTGCTAAAGCCCGACCCGTCCAGCCAGTCCTCCGATAAAGCGCAGACCACCGTGGTCTGACGAGCATCTGGCCATCAAGGGTTTATTACACCACCATAAGGCCGTCAATAAGCGCTTAAACGCGGGGCTACCTGGTAGAAACCACCGTTTAAACGGCACGCTTCGGCAGACTTTATCGAGGCGCCGAGGTGGGCTTTACAATTCGGCAACAGCGCTTTCCAAGGCGTCAAGCAGAGGGCACGCCTCTCTTCTTCGCTCTGACCCTCACATCAAAAAAACGGACCTTTTCAACACAAAGGCGTCCAACCTGGGTATCGCTACCACCGATCAGCCTCATAAGCCCTCGACTCAGGACAACCCATGACCTTCTTCATTTTCCTTTTAGCCTGCTGCGCCGCCGGAGCAACCGGCATCATCTTCAAGCCAGGAGCATGGTACGAATCTCTTAAGAAACCGAGCTTTACCCCGCCTGACTGGGCGTTTCCGGTGGCGTGGACGACGATTTATCTGCTTCTCGCCTGGGCGGGCTATCGCTTGACGCTTATCCCCGGCAGCGAGATCGTACTGGCCTTGTGGGCCGCTCAAATAGCGCTTAACACGTTGTGGACGCCGGTGTTTTTTGGCGCGAACCGTCTGGTTGCTGCGATGGTGATTCTGGTTCTGCTGTGGGTCGTGGTTGCCGCGATGATCGTGATGGCCTTGCAACTGGACATCATCACCGGGCTGATTTTGTTTCCCTACCTGGTCTGGCTCTCGGTGGCAGCGGCGCTGAACTTCTCCATTCTGCGCCACAATCGATAAGTGCTTGGCGCTGACTTCCTTATGCTTCCCCGGCGAGTTTGAGCAGAATATTGATTAACTGATTCATGTAAGCCAAGGACGGCCAGCATCGGCAGTTAATCTGTTCCGCTCAATTCACAAGGCGCTACAGCGCGTAGCGCCGACAGTGCTCAAGGTAGCCTTGCTCGTGACTGCCGACCAGTTGAACGACGCTTGACCATAGCCAGGAGGGAGCGTCCAGGGTCTCGGAGCGATTGCTTTGCAGATCCCGGATCCACGCCGCACGTGTGGCCAGATCCATCTGTCTGGCGTGGGCGTTACCAACCACTTTTGCGAGATACGCTGCGGCCTGCATGGCCTCTTGCTCAGTGAGCTCATCCAGTTCCAGCTTCATGTCCTGAGGAAGCAGCTCACGTATGAAGAACGAATGATCCAGCATTCGCACGGCAACCATTCGGCTGCCCAGGCCGGGCGACAGATTCCGGGCGCCCTCCACTACCCGTTTGCCATTGTCTCTGGGCATGCGAGCCCTCGCCGTACGGGGGGCCGCCGCTGCGACGGCTTCCTTGACGTCGAGCAGGCAGAACTCTTCATCCTCTTCATCGCCAACACCCATCAGCACCGCATAGCGAAGCAGCCCCAGCGAGCTGCATCCTTTTACCCAATAGGCGGAGTCGAGTAAGCGCACCCGGTCATCCTGCGACCTGCCTTTGAGCGATGTCACCAGCGCATGAATCTCCGGCGTTTCACAAAGCTCCTTGATTGCATCGCGTTCCGCGCGTGACAGTTGCCAGAAATGCTTACCCAACGGAATGGTCGGCTGCGTACCTTCGAAGCGCTCCTTGGCAAGGTGCTTCCACGTGCGTTGTACCGCGCTACGCATTCCGGCTTTCACTTGCGCAGGGCGATCAGGCTCTTCATCGTCGTCGCCCAAAAAAGCTTCTTCGTAGCCCTGCATCATCTCTTCCAGCATTCTTGCCGTGGTAACGCCGGGCAAGTCCGAGCCACGAGCAGCCGTCGCCAACGACAACCCCAGCCTCACCAGGTCATGGGCAGGATTACCGATTACGGCCTGATCGAGATCGCGGATATGCATGTCGATGCGCCCTCTCGAATCCCCTGTGGGCCCCAGATTGCCGGCGTGACAATCGCCACAGATCCAGACCGGCGGACCGCTGGGCAGACGTCTACCCGACTGGCTGTGAAGCCACTCATAGAACTGGGCGGTATTGCCTCGAACGAACGCGTGCGCAGACCGCGCCATTTTTAGATTGCGCAGATTGATGAGGGATTTGAGACGTGTGTTCGGGCGAGGCGTTTTCATCGGAAAACCTTGAAGAGGGTTATTCCATTGACTCTTCATGTGACACGAATGTTTCAAGATATTTCATATCTGATCGCTGTTTATTTCAGCGTCCCAGCCGGATTCAAACTATTTCAAGCGCTTTGCCCACCGCAAACTGGCAAGGTCGACCGTCAACAAGAAAAGAACAAGAGAAAGCAGTGTGTATTCCCGGTCAAAGCGGTCCAGACGATCAGACCGGAAATACACCTGCACAAGCCCGTTAAAGCTTGAACTGCGCAACCATCGTGTTGAACGAAATCGCCAGCCGTGACAGTTCCTGACTGGATGCACTCGTCTGATTAGCGCCCGCTGCAGACTGTGCGCTCAGTTCCTGAATGTTGACCAGGTTGCGATCCACTTCGCGTGCCACCTGGGCCTGTTCTTCGGACGCCGAGGCAATCACCATGTTGCGCTCGTTAATGGTGCCTACGCCGCTGGTGATTTTTTCCAGGGCGCTGCCGGCACGCTGAGCGAGTTCCTGAGTGTTGGTGGCCGTCGCCAGGCTTTTGCTCATTGCAGCGACCGCACCGTCGGCACCGGACTGCACGGTACCGATCATGCCTTCGATTTCCACCGTTGAAGCCTGGGTGCGGTGCGCCAGAGCGCGCACTTCGTCGGCTACCACAGCAAACCCTCTGCCTTGTTCACCGGCGCGTGCAGCCTCGATGGCGGCGTTCAGCGCAAGCAGGTTGGTCTGTTCCGCAATGCTGCGGATGACCTCAAGCACTTTGCTGATATCCCGGACGTGGCCAGCAAGCGTGGTCACTGACCCCGTCGACTCGGTAATCTCCCTGACCATCGTGCCGATGCCCTTGACGGTGTTATCCACCTGGCCACGACCGTTCGCGGCGTCGGTTGCCAGTGCTTTGGACTCCTCCGAGGTAGACACTGCATTGCGGGCTACCTCTTCAACAGCCGCCGTCATTTCGTTTACCGCCGTTGCAGCCTGTTGAATCTCGTCATTTTGTCGAGTAAGGCCGCGTGTGCTTTCTTCGGTGACCGCGCCAAGCTCTTCGGCTGCGGAGGCAAGCTGATCGGACGCGCTGGAAATCTCCTGAATCGTGCGTTTCAAGTTGCCCTGCATCGTGCCGATCGCATTGAGCAGGTGCCCCGCTTCATCGCCTCGGGTGCTGGAAACGCTCTGGGTCAAGTCGCCCGATGCAATACGTTGTGCAACTTCGATAGCGCTTCTCAGTGGTCCTGTAATCATGCGAGTGATCAGAATACCCAACATGATCGCCACCACAAACGCGATGACAATACCCGCCGTCAACATGAATACCGAGTTGCTTTGCAGCCTGTCAGCGGCCTCTGCACCTTCTTTGATCTGGCGCTTGTTGGAGTCGATCATGATCTGCAGGTAGCCGCGAGCCTTGTTGAACTCCCCGTCCGCCAGCGCGTTGAGGCGATTGCGCGCGTCTTCCAGTTTGCCCGCCTGCTGCAGGTCAAAGATGTTCTGGGAAGCAGAGATGTAGGCCGGCATCAAGGCGTCGTACTGGTCACCCGCTGCGCGTTCATCGTCCTCCAACGGAGTCGCGCGGTAGATGGCATAGACTTTCTGCGCACGCTCCAGCTCGGCATTGATACTTTGGCGCATTTTCTCAGCCGTGGCCGTGTCCTTGGCATCGAGCAAACGGTAAAGCCCGCGGTTATGAGTGGTTAGGGCGGTCATCGTCTCGTTGGTGTTGGCCACTGAAACCAGGTTATTCGAGAATGTCAGCTCAAGGGCATCGGAAAGCCGGTTGATACCGAGCATCCCCAAGCCACCCACAGCCAATGTGATCATGGCGCAAACGATGAACGCGGCCATGAGTTTTTTAGCGAAACTGGTGCGATTTATCATGTTCATTGATTATCCATCATCGTTAAGTAAGGGGTCACTTCTGTCCGAGAGCCCTACTGCACTAGAGGCAAGTAGTTACGCGTGGTTTTGTACTTTTGTTGTAAGCGGTTCGTTGGACTACAGAAATGGCCATCCCTTCTCTGTGCCAGGGCAGAACCTGCTTCCAACAACAAACTAACCGTGCCGTAGCCTGGTAGATATCTGGCCCAAGACCGTTAGTTTTACGGGCCGCGAGAGGTGGAAAGTGCTGTTCACGACACTTTGACTTTTCGCGCTCCCCGTCTTTATCGGCATGAAGCGGATTTTATGAATAGCCACGGGGGTGTTACTGGATAAAAGGGGGGACTGCATGAAAACGGGTACTGATGCGCTGGGTGCGCTCAGTGGAACCCAGGGAGGAAGTATGTCGGAATGCGAAGTATTCTCTGGTGCTTATTCCGGTCAGGAAGCCAGCCCCGAGGCAGCATTACACTGTTTACCCAGGCCTGCGAAACCACTTTATAAGTGTCTCATGGCCATCATCGATATAAGTAAAGATAACGGGCACTACCAACAGGCTTAGTACGGTCGAGGCCAACAGTCCGCCGATAACGACCACCGCCATCGGTTGACGGAAACCGGATTCGCCGCCCCATCCCAGTGCGGTCGGCAGCATGCCCGCGCCCATTGCAATGGTGGTCATGAGAATTGGCCGGGCGCGTTTGTGGCAGGCGTCGATCAACGCTTCGTAGCGGCTTACGGTCGGCGCACGGCGAGCCATGATTGCGTACTCCACCAGCAGGATCGAGTTCTTGGTAACGATCCCCATCAGCATCAGCAGACCGATGACTGACGCCATGGAAAAACTCATCCCGCCGATCAACAGTGCCAACAGTGCGCCACCAAGCGATAGCGGGAGCGCCGACAGGATGGTCAGCGGCTGCATGAAGTCATGGAACAGCAACACCAGCACCGCGTAGATACAGAATACGCCAACGGCCATCGCCAGACTGAAGTTGCCAAACAACTCGCTCATCAACTGCAACTCGCCCTGCTCCACCAGTTTTACTTGCGCTGGCAGGTTCTGCATGACCGGCGTTTGCCTGGCCTGTTCCATCACTTCGCCCAGATTGCTGCCATTGAGTTCGATGGACAGGGTGATATTGCGCAAGCGATCGATACGATCAATCTGCGCGGGGCCGCTGCCCATGCTGAGCTCTCCCAGCGACGCCAGTGCGATCTGGCCATCACGCCCTGTGACCCGTAACTGAGCGAGGCTCTGCAGGTCGGTACGTACTTGCGGCTGCATGCGCACCCGTACATTGACCTGGCGCTGGGACAGATTGATCTTGCCCAGAGACGAACTGTACTCACCATAGGTGGCCATGCGCAGGGTGTCGGCGATGTCCTGACTGCTGACACCCTGCTCTGCCGCGCGTACAACATCCGGGCGCATCTGGATTTCCGGTCGTTGCACCGCAGCACTTGAGGTGACGTTGCCGATGCCCTTTATCTGGCGCAACTGCGGTTCAAGCGCGGCGGCGGTACGCTCCAGCAAATCGCCATCATCGCTGGCAAGGACGATGTCCAGCCGTTCGCCGCTGGCGTCACCACCGACCGTCACCCGCACACCAGGTAAACTGCGCAGACTTTCACGCATGCTCGCTTCCACCTGGGATTGTTTCAGGGCGCGCTGGTCTCGCGGCAGCAGATCGACGGTCAGTATCGCGTTGCGATTACCTGCACTGCCGGCATCGCCGCTGCCCGCTGCGATGAACACGTGGGCCACTTCAGGGATCGCACGTAAACGCTTCTCAGCCTGCAAGGCAATCTCGGCGGTCTGCGCCAGACTGCTGCCGGGCGGCAATTCCAGGTTGACGGTGCTGCTGGCAATATCCTGTGCAGGCAGAAAACTGGTCGGCAGCAAGGGTATAAGCGCCAGCGAGCCGATAAATAGAGCGCCCACAATGGCCATGGTGGTCTTGCGGTGGCTCAGGATGGTGTGAATCCAGCCCAGGTAACGCCTCATCAAACCGCCGTCGTGTTCGTCAACGCGCTCGACACTCCGCGGATGCTGATATTGCAGACTGCGGGCGTCAGCCATGTAGAGCAAGGTCTGCAGCACAGCGTGCTGGCGCCTGACGACATGCTCCTGGTCGATTGTGGCAAACCCTTCAGCGTCACCAGCATGCAAGGCTGCGAGCACTTCATTCTGCTGCTTGAAGGTAAAGATGATCGGCTTGCGGACAACGTGGACGTGCACCTTAACGGACGCACTGGCCTGGGGAGAATCCTGAGCCACTTGATCAATGATGCTTATGGCCAGTATCCCTTGCTCAACAGCCATTCTGCACGCCTGATCGGCGATAGCATTGTCGGGGTACTTGATAATGCGTTCAAAAACAAAGACGAAGAAAAGCAACTCACCCATGACTTCCGTCTGTTCAAGCAGAATCGCCTCAAAGCCTATATTGAACATCACCTTGCCGACCGGGAGCTGACTGTGGAACGCATCGCCAGCGTCGAGCAATGTTCGGTGCGCAGCCTGCACAGGACATTCCAGGTGGAACAGGGTTGTACGGTCAGTGAATATATCTGGCAACGACGCCTGTCGCGTTGCGCCGAAGAGTTGCGCAGCAATGAGCATGCCCATCGTTCACTGACCGATATCGCCTATGCCTGGGGCTACGGCAGCAGTTCGCATTTCAGCAGGCACTTCAAATCGACATTCGGTATGTCGCCCCGGCTGTTTCGAGAGATGGCTCGCGGCAGGGATAAGCCGTCGAGTGCCGCCTGACAGCTGCAATCAAGCGACGGTTTCAGACCGGTTTCGAGCCGTGCAGTGCCGGCAAAAGCACGTCAGCTCGACAATCGGCGCGCGTTGCAAGAAACTTGGCAGCACGGTCTGCTCGTATCGGCATTCCGCCTCGGCACCATGACCTCCAGCATCCCTGCTCACCAATACGCTGCAACGGGCGGCGTTCGGCAGGACCAGATCGACCTCATTACTGCCCGTGCCGTTGACGCAGTTATCCACTTCATCGATATCGCCAACGGAGCACGTTAATGTTTCATGTCATGTTCAGCATGCCCTGCCTGTACGTCATCGCCCGATTCCTATGGCCGATGCCCTGGGCGTTATCGGCGAAAATCGCCGTTGCGGTGCTGCTTGTCCTTGCCTCGCAATATCATCTGTATTGCCGGTTTTCCTCCGGCAGCGTGTTCTCGCCGGAATTTCCACGCTACATCGTGATGCTGTTCAACTGGGCGTTCGGCGCGATCCTGTTGCTTGCGGTACTGCAAATCATCGTCGACATCGGCACATTGCTGACGATGCTGGTGCGCCGGCAGACGCTGAGCATTCCGGCCAATCTGCGTTATTTCATCGGTATGGCGGCCCTGGTGCTGGCGGCCATCGGCGTCCAGCAGGCCGTGCGCGTGCCGCCAGTGAAAGACATCCAGATCGCGATTAAAAACCTGCCTCCGCAATTCGAAGGCTACAAGGTATTGCAACTGACGGACATGCACATCAGCCGCCTGTTCGATGCGCCCTGGACCCGGGCTGTGGTGCAGCAATCCAATGCGCTGGGGGTTGACCTGATCGTCATCACCGGCGATCTCATCGACGGCTCGCTCAACGACCGGAAGCAGGATATCGAGGCGCTGCGCGATTTGCGTGCGCCGGATGGCGTGTACGTCATCCCCGGCAACCATGAGTACTTTTTCGATAACCAGGCGTGGATGCAGCACTTCGTCTCGCTGGGTATGATCCCTCTCGCCAACAGCCACACGCTGATCGAGCACGACGGTGCACGCATCGCTCTGGCCGGCGTCACCGATGTCACGGCGCCGAAAACCGGCTTCCCTGCGCCAGACCTGCAGAAAGCCATAGCAGGCATCGCGAAAGACACACCGATCATCCTGCTCGACCACCAACCCAGAAACGCCGAGGAAACAGCGAACCACGGCATAGCTCTGCAACTCTCCGGGCATACCCATGGCGGCATGATTTTCGGTCTACACCGGCTGCTGGCCCTGGCCAACGGCGGATTCGTATCCGGGCTTTATGATGTGGGCGGGATGCAACTGTACGTCAACAACGGCACCGCACTCTGGCCCGGGTTTGCCATTCGTCTTGGCAAACCTTCGGAATTGACCCGGATTACGCTTCGGCGGGCGCTCTAGCGCCCCATCAGTGGGGCGTAGGCTGTTCGTTTAGTGGGTCTGCTGTCTCCTCCCGGGATTGAGCCAAAAGATCGTTCAACGCTGCGTTCAGCCTCTGCAATGCACCTTCCTTGTCTACCCACCATTCCGTGGACCATAGCCGCACCAGATTCCAGCCGAGACCGCTGAGAATTGCTCCGCGGACCTTGTCCCGATCCCGAGCAGTGGCAGCGCTGTGATAGGTAGCGCCATCGCATTCGACGCCGGCCAGATAGTCACCCGGACGATCCGGATGAACAATTCCCAGATCAATGCGGAAACGAGAGACTCCGATCTGCGGAATCACTTGCCACCCAAGACGCCTCAGGCCCTGAGCGACTGCCTCCTCGAACGGCGAGTCGTAACCACCGACCGAGCCTTGTACCGCCTCGGCCAAAGCTTTTGGTCCGCGCTGGGCAAACTCTATGAAATGCTTCAAATCACGGACTGCGCGGGCATTGGTGCGGTTCAAGTCGATCATTGAAGGATCAAAGGATGAGAACACCAACATTTCTCGGCGAGACCGGGTGATCGCCACGTTAAGCCTGCGCCAGCCGCCGTCCTTGTTGAGGGGACCGAAGTTCATGGACATGACCTGCGCGCCGGGCTCGGTAGGACCGTAGCCTATCCCGAGCATAATCAGGTCGCGCTCATCGCCCTGGACTGTCTCCAGATTCTTGACGACAACCGGCTCGGTCTGTGTGTCCTGAAAAAACGGCTCGATCTGCGGGTACTGCTTGCGGGCATTGTCCAACAGATCATTGATCAGTTTTTGCTGATCGGAGTTGAGCGTGATAATACCGATCGAATGGCCAGCAGCCACGAACGCGGGATCGGTAAGGCGCTTGACTGTCTCGCTGACAATGGCTTCGGCTTCAGCCTGGTTGTAGCGCCCTTTGCCTTTTGCATAAACACCGTCAACCCTGCGCCACTCGACGGCACTCGCGCGAGTCTCTGCTGCCGGAAAGGTAATGAGATTACTGTCGTAGTAACGATGATTGGAGAAGGCAATCAGGCTTTCATGGCGACTCCGGTAGTGCCAGCTCAGACTGTGGCTCGGCACCCCTGCTCCCAGGCATTCGTCCAGAATGCTTTCCATGTCTTCCGCGGTATCGTCGTCGCTGGCATTCGGGCCACGGTTGAAAAAGTTCGTCGGCGGCATTTGACGCGGGTCACCCGCGATAACCACTTGCCTGCCGCGAGCTATCGAACCGATTGCGTCCCATGGAGCAATCTGCGAAGCCTCGTCGAAAATGACCAGATCGAAAGGCGGTTGATCGGCGGGCAGGAATTGCGCAATCGACAGCGGGCTCATCAGCATGCAAGGCGCCAGGCGATTCAGCGCGTCGCCCATTTCGACAGCCAGTTGCCTGACAGGTTTGTGCCGGCGAGACTTCTGCAATTCATGTTTGAGAATGGCAAAGCCGCTGCTCTTGGGTATGTCATTTTTGGAGGGGATCAAGCCACACAGTTTGGCCCGGATGTAACGCACCGTCAGTTTCGCCATTTCGTCGTCCAGACGAACGAAAGCCGCAATATCACTCATGTGCTCGGCAGCCACAAAATTCCGCAACAGAGGTTCGCCGTCTATACCCTGCGTAGCGAACCAATGGGCATAGGCCGTGATGAAGGTTTCCTCGCTTGCTGCAGGTGACAGACTCCCTGCCTCGAGCGCACGCGCCAGACTGGCTAACCCAGCCTCACCAGCCTGCTCGCGAACCCGGCACCAATCGCACCATGCCTTGAGCTGCTCTTCTTGTTGCTGGATTGAGAGCGAAGTAGCCCTCAACACGCCAACGCTCGGTTGTGTATCTGTACCGGCTGCAGATAATTCGGCAAACAGTCGAGCGGCGTCTTCATAGCGAGACAACGCCTGTTGCAAGGCTGATAACGCTACGCCGATTTGCCCGCCCGGCGCCAACATTTCGTTCGCCTCAACGACCAGCCGCGCGGCGGCACCGCGTAGCGAAACGAGGTGGTCCGGTGATTGGGCCAGACCGCTTATCAGCCCGCGCAGACGTTCAGCCATTGAGGCTGCACGAAATATCTGTGACACGTCACTGGTCAGGCCCTGCCAGCCCGGGATCGATTGCAGGCTGCCGGCCAATGTATCCAGTTCGTTCAGTTGCGCGTGCAGGCGCTCGAAGATCGCCAGGTCGCCAAGCGTGTCCGGCAGGCCTGCTGCGCCACCTGAAGAGGCCAGTTTCTTCGCGACCTTTTTCTTGGCGAAAGTCGCCAGGAACCAGAACTTTCCTTCGGCATCTCGCCATTCGCTGCGCATCGCCTCAACGGGAATGCGACGGCAGGCTTCGTCCGCATAATCCAGCGACAGACCTTCCTCAAGCTCTCGATAGCTTTCGATTAACTGGCACGCGCGCCGGGCGGCTTCAATACGCGCGACGGCGTCGGGTGCAAAAGCGAATGAGAGGTTCAGTCCATAGAACTCCACGACCAGAGTCGCCAATTCGCCAAAGTACTGAACCTGCGCCACTTCGGCTACAGGCAAGTCAAGGTGCGTCAGGCCAAGAAGCCTTTCACTCGCCGCATTCAGCGCGTCAAGGGCCTGCGGCAGCTCACGTGCGGCATTTGCAATGTGTGCCTGCCAGGCGTTCGACCACTGAGTCTGCGCCAGAGCGCCGAATTTGCCTGACAAATTACGTGCGGCATCACCGTTCAGGCCTAACCGGCGCGACAGATCCAGCAACTGGCTGTACTCGGCAGCATCATGCTGCGTGTCTGATGGCCAGGTCAGCCTGGGTGTTTGAGGGCCATGATCACGAACCACACGACCAATCGCCTGATGCAGGGAGAGCCCGTTGCTCCAGCGTCGGTGCAGTACCGCGACCAGCTCGTTGAGTCGCGAACGCAGTGTCTGCAAACGAGTGGCTTCACGCTCCCATTCGTTGGCGCTCAATGCGTCGCTGACGTCCCAGGCGCGGTCCAGTTGTTTGAGTACTTCAACTTTAGAGGCCTTGCTTGAATGCAGTTCCAGGCAAAACTCGCCCAGCCCCTGTTCTTCCAGGCGACGGTAAACCACGTCCAGTGCCGCGCGCTTCTCTGCCACGAACAGCACGCGGCGGCCCAAGGCCAGATTGTGGGCAATCATGCTGGCAATGGTTTGCGACTTGCCGGTTCCCGGAGGCCCATCCATGACGAAACTATGAGTACCGGCAGATGCCACCACGGCAGATAACTGTGAAGAGTCGGCCGGCAACGGGGCGAAAAGCGTGGCGGGCGTTACTGACGAGTCCAGATGCTCTGGTCTGGGAAACTCGTCTGAGCCGGAGAAGCCCTCATCGCCCTCAGCGGGGTCCAGCAAATGCTTGACCAAAGGGCTTTGCAGCAGCTGTGCTGCGTTGGCATTCAGGTCTTTCCACATCAGGTATTTGGTAAATGAGAAGGTTCCCAACACAAGTTCGGTACTCACCTCGAAACCCGGCACGTCACGCACTGCTCGCCGCACCATGTTCCAGATACCCGTCACATCAATGCCACTTTCATCGCTGGGCAGTTCGCCGTCCAGTCCGGGAATTACCAACTCGAAGTCATGGCGCAGCAGTTCAAGCAGCGTCAGATTGAAACGTGGTTCCTCATCAAGAAGGCTTAGCGTTACCCCGGACAAGGCACTTTTACGTTCAAGTTTTACTGGCAGCAAGATCAGGGGCGCGGAGTAAGTTTTCGGGTCGTCGGCACTCTTCTTCCATTTGAGAAAGCCGATGGCCAGAAACAGTGTGTTTGCACCGCCCTCTTCCAGGTCGCTACGCGCCTTTCGGAACAGATCAATCAGGGTGGCTTCAAGTTTGACTTTTTCCAGCCCGGCGAGCACTTCACCACGAGCAAGAGCCTGACGAGCAACTTCGTCGACCAGGTTTTCATTATTCTGCTGTTCGTACAGCGCCTCATCCCGGCCACTGCTTTTCAGGTCAGGCACCGGCAGCACGCGAATTCGCTGCCCACTGGAGAGAAGGTCTTCAAGCGCTGCCGGATCGGGGCACAACAGGCGTACGCCTTTTGCGCTGTCCGGGAGATGCAGGAGACGGTTGCGGGTCGTCAGATCGAGGAGTTTGCGTTGCCACAGCGTCAGTTTGCCGGCAGGACCTTCGCTGTCGGTATTTATTTCGACATCGAACCCCGGGAGTGCCGGAGCCTCCTCCAGTCCTTCAATAGTGGGCGGAGCATCGGCTGTCGCATCAGATCCTTCTGTTACTGATATGAGCGCCATCGGACGAATCTTCTGCATCCGGGCACGGTGCAAATCGATGGCCATGATGAACTGCTCATCATCGAGTTGCCGCTCGGCAGCTGCAATTGCCTGGGAGAACCCCGGCGCAGGTGTCTGGGTAGAAAGGGTGGTTTCGAAGACCACCATTTCCTTCAGATCCAGGCGTTTACGTACTGCCGACGCCTCATCGGTCAACAATTGGGAAAACTCTTGAGGCTGCAACCATACGCCTGCAAATGCATGTCCCTTGGTCATGATCAGCAGAGCATTCAAGCCCGCCTGCTCCAACGCCGCAGCAAACAGCAATGCAGTGTCCAGACAGGTCGCCACGCCGTTTTCCAGAACCACACTCGGAGGCCTGACTTTTTGGCCCTGCTGCTCAAAACTGGCCGGAGGTAATGCATAGCTCAACTGAAAGCTGCACACTCCTGACCAAATGGCAGAGGCAAGCTCCCAGGTTCGCGTACGCGACTTGCTTTCATAGCCGTCAATGCCATCTTTCTTGCCTGCGCGCCGTAATACCTGTGAAGCTGCCTTGAGTACGCGATCTACCGCGGGATCATTGGGCATGCAGAAAGCTGCAAGCAACTCCGGCATTGCGCTCAAGCCGCCCCATTCTGTTCGCGCCAGGAGTTCTACAGGGAAGCGCTGCTCGACGAGCACGTTGTCGCCCTGGGACAAGCGCATCACCACGTCTGCGCTGAGGCTTTCAGTCAGCCCGGCCAAATAACCCGCATTAAGCTTGATATCGCGCTCGGAGATGTTGAGGCGATCACCTGCATGGATGCGGTCTATATGCCAAGTCCGGCTTTCTACGAAATCGGGGTCGGTGCTTAAACTCAGGGTCAGGTTTTCAAAACCGGTTTCTTCCTGGTTCCAGATACTTAGTTCACGTACCAACGGTACGGCGTTCTGGTGAGAGGCGAAACCGATCTTCCGGGCGATCAGCGCCTCAATCTCGATGTTCATTCACGGGCTCCTGAAGCTGCGAGCGCTTGCCTCATAGAGGCAGCCAAAATGCGCATATACTCCATGAGTCATCGACAATAAGGAATGCTTATATGTGAATGGAACGCCTTATTCGCAGCAGCACCTCACGTTGACGCGATCGGCGCCTGTCCCGATCACAGTTCCAAAAGGGTGTTGCAGCTCGCTGTACTGGCAGAAAGCCGCAGGTTTTATTGAGCGCCAAGCACTAGAGAACTCTCATCGTCTCTGGTGAATCCAAAGTTCCGCATTGAAGTTCGAGAGCGCCTGACTTGAAGCACATCCCCCTTATTTTCCAGGAACCGCCAACGCCCTGACCGGCCCTTTAGTCTCACTCATTGTCAGCAGCTCTGTTATCGTTGATGAGCTTGAATTTATCCAGGTCGATCAGAAAAACCGCAGTGTGTGTCGCTGGCTGCCGTAAGCGTGCAACCAGTTGCTCGTGAAACACACGCCGATTGAGCAAGCCGGACAAAGGATCGTGGCGGGCCAGAGATTCGCTGAGCGCCTGTGACTCGAGCAAATCGTTGTAGCTGCTATGGAGCCGTTGCATCAGGCGTTTCAGAAGAATGAACGGTATAGCCATCGATAACACTGCAAAGCCTGTCGAGGTCAATACAAAACGCCAACGCTCGGCGTTTTCGAAGTCCTGGTCGTAGGGTAAGCCCATTGCGACCATGGCGACGGATTCAAGTTCGAATTCCCACGCGATGGCCAACAGGAAAATAGAGAACACGTAAAACCACAACAAGGTGTAAAGGTACTTACGAACCATGTGTGGGCTGCGCAGGAAAGTCATAGTAACGATGCTCGAAATGACGGCGGGTGCAACGGTTATAAGCAGGGTATCGGTAGCCGGCTATCAGTCTTGAGGCAGTAGCACAGTGATTCCGATAGTGAGCGCCTTGCGCGAGTGCTGTCCCATCGATTTAATAAAACACACTCATTTAAAACTTTTATACGCAGGTGGCTCTGCACAGATCAGTACACTTCCTTTCCTGTTTAACTGCGCAATGAGTGACTCAGGGCAGCACACCTTTAGTGTCCCCTGAGTCGACCCGACTGTTCACACTTAACTGGAGCGCTGGTCCACAAACCGACTGACTGCCCGCACTACCGTGTTAGCGCCTTGCTGGATTTCCTGGATCACACGGTCTGCGTCGTTGGCCAATACCAGCGCCTCGGAAGCCTGTTCGGTGCTGCGCACAATGACGCCTACTGCGTCTGAAGCCAGGCTTTGGTTGGTCTTCACGACGTTTACGATTTCTTCCGCGGCTTTTGTCGTGCGGGAGGCCAGCTGGCGCACCTCATCGGCTACTACGGCGAACCCCCTGCCCTGTTCGCCAGCCCTGGCGGCTTCAATCGCTGCGTTCAGCGCGAGCAAGTTGGTTTGTTCGGCAATACCGCTGATGGTTTTAATGATTGTCCCAATCACCTGACTTTGCGAATCCAGTGCTTCGATACCTCGTGTAGCCTCTTCCATCGAAATGGTCAGCTGGCCGAGCATATGCAGCGTGTCCTTGATGACTTTTCGGCCTTGCTGCGCGCTGCTGTCAGTATCGATAGATGTTTGATAAGCCATTTCCGATGCTTCGGCGACGGCTTTCTCGCGCTCGACCTGTTCAGTGATGACCGTTGCGAACTTGGCAATTTTATAGAGTTTGCCGTTGGCGTCGGTAATCGGGTTGTAAGACGCCTCCAGCCATACATCACGACCACCTTTGTCAACTCGACGAAAACGATCGACGATAAACTCACCTCGGCGCAGTCTTTCCCAGAACTGGGTATACGCGTCAGAAGCGGATTCTTCAGGCAGGCAGAAAATCTTGTGATGTTTGCCCTTTATCTGATTGAGTTCGTAACCCATCGCCTTCAGAAAGTTGTCATTGGCGCCTATGACAATGCCATCAAGGGTGAAATCGATAACGGCGGTGGAGCGCTGCAGTGCGTTGACCAGGGCCTCGTTCTCACGCGAGGCTTCAATGGTTCGCGTCAGAACACTCGAGTACAGGGTGATCTGCTCGACGCCGCCGGTTTCATTTTTATAAGGAACGACAATGGTTCTCAGCCACACCCTCGATCCGGCCTTGCTGACCAGGCGCAACGTGCCGCTGAAATGCTTGCCGTCGCGAATCGCGGTCAACGCGCGTTTCTGGTGAACGTCACCGCTCAGTTCCGGCGGGCTCAGTTCAGACAGGTTGCGTCCGACAAGCTCTGCTTGGGCGTAGCTCATCTCCGTCTCGAACAACGCGTTGACGGTCTGTACCTTGCCCGTGCCATCCAGAACGACGGCGACTGTCTCCAGATTGAGGATTTGCCCTGCTTGCTCAAGCATGGCGAGGCGGCGCTCCAATGCCTTATTGGTATTTTTCAAATGAGAATTGAACATTGCGGCTATCCGGGACAGTTTGGGTTTGCAATCTGCATCGGTCATCGAACCGCAATCTTGAGCAGTGCCGGCGAACTTAATACGTAAATGGCCTGCCTATTGTCTGATTGTTGATATTAGGATCCAAATATTAAACATATTGTCATTGCCGACTTCTGATTTCCGGCTGCTGCCCCTTAAGTCTGTCGAGCAACTCCGCCCGTCTTTTTCTGTCCGCACTCTCCTTGCCAAGCAACTCGGGTAACAGTTCGTTCGCCTGTTGCGGACTCAGGATAAACACCCCGTCATCATCCCCGACTGCGATATCCCCCGGCTTTACATCCACGCCGCCTACATTGATCAGTCCATTGAGCTCGCCGCTTTCCCCGAGACTGCGCGTCGTCATTGCGCTGACTCCCCGGCTGAACACGGGCAGACGATGTTCGCGCAAGGCGGCGACGTCGGTAACCGTACCCGAGATGATGACGCCGGCAAGCCCCTTGATGAGCGCGGCCAGGGTGCGAAGTTCGCCCCAGCAGGCACAATGCTCGTCGCCGACGCATTCAATCACCAGCACATCCCCGGGCAGGCTGTTCAGCAAAGCGTCGCGCAGGATGCTGCCGTCCGGCAGCTGCAGTTTGATCGTGACAACGTTGCCGACCAGTCTGGCACCCTCGAACAGCGGCCTGATCCCACGCAGGTAACCCACGTCGGTCAGATGGCCAATGGTTGACGCAGCAACATCACGGTATTGCTCTATGACCGCGTCGCTGAGCTGTTGCTGGCGGTGGGCGATCTGCTTGTTCATCGACATTTTTTGGGCCTCAGTAACGGGCAGGTCGAGCAATACTCGACAGGGTTGCTGGCGTCATAATAGAAGCAGCAGGTGCGCCGAAAACGGACGCTTTTGCCTTCGCCTTCGAGCACAATCGGTGGACGGCGGAAGTGTTTGAGCGGGTTGTAGGCCAGGCCGAACAGCGCCGGATCGGCCTGATGCAGCAGCCAGTCGAAATCGGCTTCACAGCGCTGCCGGATCACCGGGTCTTCAACCGTGTCCATGCGCTTGTCGTACAGCGAATAGACACGTACTGCGGTGTTTTCCCACAAAATGCGTCGGGAAATGCCAGTGACACGGTTGAAGGTTTCCCACAGCGGCTGAAGCAGGTCGCGGAACAGGGTGGCGACGAGCACATCACGCCACGCCTCGCGAGCCCCCGGTGCGTAACCCACAGGCGTTGTATCGAGCAAGGGCATTGAAGAGGTCCAAAGGCCGTTATCGTGCGCGTATTCAACCACGCTATTGTCCAGCGACAGGGCCAGGCCCTTGTCGTAGACCGACATCGCGTACAGACAGGCACCGGTGCTGAGGAAGGAAAAGCGCTTGGCCAGCAATGACGCGGTGATTGCCGGGGTAGGAGAACCGATCACCGGCCCCAGCACGCCGAGCAATTGCTCGCAGACGGCGTCGTCCAGCAGCGCTCGGGCCGGGAGTGAGCGCGGATCGTGTTCACCTGCCGGCCTGAGCCGCAGCGCCCCGGACAGCAACGACCATTCGGACTCGCTGAACGCCTGCGCCAGACTCATTGCGGCAGTTCCCGGCCAAAGGGAATGCACAGCGGCGTACCAAAGAATGGATCGGCGATGATCCGGCAGTTGAGGCCGAAGACCTGCTTGACCAGCGCCTCGCTGAGGATGTCCGCCGGACGTCCCTGGGCAAAGGCGCTGCGTTCGTGGACAGCGACCATGTGATCGGCGTAACGGCAGGCCAGATTCAGGTCATGCAGGACCATCACGATGGTCTTGCCCTCTTGCCGATTCAGGTCGCGCAAGAGGTCCAGCACTTCGATCTGATGAGCCAGATCGAGAAAGGTCGTCGGTTCGTCCAGCAATACAATGTCGGTATCCTGCGCCAGGGTCATGGCGATCCATGCGCGCTGACGCTGACCACCTGACAGGGCATCGACAGGTCTGTCGGCCAGTTCCTGCATGCCGGTCTGCGTCAGAGCCCGTGCGACCATGGCTTCATCCTCGGCGGACCATTGCTGCATCCAGTTCTGATAGGGATAACGCCCCAACGCCACCAATTGCCGTACGCTGATGCCTTCCGGTGCGCTGGGCATCTGCGGCAGAATCGCCAGTTCACGCGCGACAGTCGCAGTGGACTTCTGGTGAATGTCGGCACCGTTGAGTACGACGGTGCCTTGCTGGGGTTTGAGCAGGCGCGCCAGGGATTTGAGCAAGGTGCTTTTGCCGCAACCGTTACTGCCGATCAGCACGGTTACCTGGCCTGCGGGTAGCTGCAGATCAAGGCTGTCGATGATCACCTGCCGCTGGTAACTCAGGGTCAGGTCGTGGGTTGCGATTGACGCCATCCGTAATTCCTTAATGCCGCTGGTTGATCAATAGGTACAGAAAAAACGGTGTGCCCAGCACCGCGACAAAAATCCCTGCGGGCAGATCCAGCGGCAGGAACAGCGTGCGTCCGGCCAGATCGGCAAGCATCACCAGATTGGCACCGATCAGCGCCGCCATCAGCGCCTGACCGACGAACCCCGGCGGCATCAGGCGTTTGGCGATATGAGGCGCTATCAGCCCGACAAAGGCAATCGCCCCGCCCCAGGCGACCGCCAGGCCGGCCAGCGCCACGCTCACCAGCAGCAAACCGGCACGCAGCCATTGCACGCGCACGCCGATGCCCTGGGCTAGCGCGTCATCCAGTTGCTGCATGCGCACCTGACGGGCGAGCAGCGCCAGCAGCGGCAACGTCAACAATAGCCAGCCGGCCAGCGCGCGGGGCTCCGGCCAACTGGCACCATACACGCTACCGGTCAGCCAGACATAAGCCGACAAGGTGGTGGTCAACGGGCTGAACACCAGAATGAACGTGGTGACCGCAGCCAGCAAAGCCGACACCCCTACCCCGATCAACACCATACGCAAGGGTGAAGCGCCCTGATTCCAGGCCAGCAGATAAATGACCAGCGCCGCGAGGCCTGCGCCGGAGATCGCCGCCAGGGGCAGAAACTGCGCACCCAGTGCAGCCGAGAAGAATGACAGGTACAACACGGCTGCGGCGCTGGCACCGCTGGTGATGCCTAACAGATCCGGTGAGGCCAGCGGGTTGCGAATGATGCTTTGCAGGATCAGCCCGGACACCGCCAGGGCCGCACCGACCAGTGCGGCCAGGGCGAGCCGGGGCATGCGCAGTTGTTCAACGATGAACACCAGGCTGGCGTCCGCCTGGCCGGTAAAAACACTCAGCAGGGTCGTGGGCGACAGGTTGATCTTGCCCACGGCCAGCGAGATCAAGGCAACCAGCAGCGTCAGCGCCAGACCCGTAAGCAAACGCGTCAACACTGTCAGGCTGAACTGCCGGGAAAAGCTCCGGTAGCGCACGGTGACATGCTTATCCATAGCGCGCCCCCCGCCGAACCAGCGCAATGAAAAACGGCGCACCAAACAGCGCAGTCATTACACCCACCGGCACTTCCTGAGGTACAATCACCACTCGTGCCAGGGTGTCGGCCAGCAACAACAGCGTCGCGCCCAGCAACGCACAGCCGGGCAGCAGCCAGCGATGGTCGATGGACAGCGTCTTGCGCACCATGTGCGGCACCAGCAGACCGATGAAGCCGATACTGCCCGCCAGCGCCACGGCGCTGCCTGCCAGGGCAATGATCACCACGCTCATCATCAGACGAATCAGCCCCGTACGCTGTCCCAAAGCCGTCGCGATGGATTCCCCGGTGTTGAGCACGTTGACCTGCCCCGCCAGCACCAGTGCGCCGACAAGCCCCATGACCACGCAGAAGAGCAGCGGCGCAGCAGTGCTCAGTTCGCGCTCCGACAAGGAGCCAGCCAACCAGAACAGCACGGTATCCAGACCGTCCTGATTGACCACCAGCAAGGCCTGACTGAACGCGGTAAACAAGGCAGTGATCGCTGCGCCAGCCAATACGATGCGCAATGGATTGAGGCTGCCCTGCCCCCGGTTGCCGATGACCCAGACGATCGTGCCCGCCACCGCAGCGCCGATGAACGCGCACCACAGCCATTGGCTCATGGACGACAGTGAAAGCAGCGACGAACAGGCGATGATGGCAAACGTCGCGCCAGCATTGATACCGAACAGGCCAGGCGACGCCAGCGGATTGCGCGTCAGCGCCTGCATCAGCGCCCCGGCAACCGCCAGACTAGAGCCTACTGCGACGGCCATCAGGGTACGTGTCAGCCGTGTGTCGAGCAGCACGTGCTCGATAGCGCTCAGCGCATCGGGCTGCCAGGCACTTCGCACAATGGCAGCGGGCGATATCCAGGTGGCCCCGGTGGCCAGACTCAACCCCATGCACGCTACCAGTACCAACAGCCCCAGGCCCAGTTTTACCGCAGCCGTCATGAGGCGCTATCCGCCATCGCCACGCGAGCGATTTCATCAAGCATGCGGTTGGCGCCCAGAATGCCGCCGGACAGACTCCAGGCGACGGCATCCACGCGCCATACCTGACCGTCGCGTACTGCCCGCAACTGTTGCCAGAACGGGTTCTGTACCAGCTTGTCGTAAGTGTGTTGCGCGGCGGTGCTGTCCGCGCGCTGAAAGACGAAGAACAGGTCGGCATCGACCACAGGCAAACTCTCTTTACTGCTGAGTTTAAGGGACACGCCCGTGGCTTGGCGGGCCGCGGGCGTCCAGGCAAAGCCCAGTTCACTGAGCACCGAGCCAGCAAAGCTGGCCGGCAGATAGCTACGGATATGGTCTTCGCGAATGTCGAGCACCGACACGGTGATTGGCCAGCGTCCGGTGAACTTCGCCTGCAACTGGCCACGCAGCGCTGCCACACGCTGTTGCCATTGCCCGAGCAGCTCGATGGCCAGTTTTTGACGCTGCAGGGCCGCACCCATCATCGCCAGGGTGCGCTTGAATTCGAACACCTCTTCAAGCATCAGTACCGTACTGATCTGTTCCAGCAACGGCGCAATGCGCTGATGACGAAAGCGTGAGGCGACGATCAGGTCCGGCTTTAGCAGCACGATATCTTCAAGGCTCGGCTGGGTTTCCAGACCCACATGCGGTACCGCCGCCAGCGCCGGGCGCAGGTAGCGATACATCGGTTTTTCGCTCCACGAATCCACCACGCCGCAAGGCGTCACGCCCAGAGCCACGGCAGTATCGGACGCCCCCTGAAACAGGGTGACAACGCGTAGCGGCGCTGCCCGGGCAATGCCAGGCAGTGCCAGTAACCCCAGCGAAAGGCGCAACACTGTGCGCCGCGAAGGATGCAGGGTTCGGTCAGGTTGCACGGCGCAACCTGTGGAACGGGTTGACCACTTCGCCCTTGCCGAACGGCATGCTGCCCGGACCGCCCGCGCGCTCGATCATGGGTGTCAGCAGAAGTTTCTGCGGCCAGTTGGGGGCTTCGAACAGTTGTTGCCTGATCATGCCACGCGCCTCGTCGTCAAATTCGATGGTTGTGATCAGATTATCCAGAACATCACGCAATACGGTCCACAGCGCTGTGACAGGCGCGTCATACACCTGCGCCAGCGTATCCATGATTGCCCGCACGTTTACCTGAATACCCAGTGTCTGCAGCCAGAACAGCAAGTCCTCGGGACGGTCATGATAAAGCGTATTGGCATGACCTTTCTTGATGCGATACTCCGGATCGTGCATGCCGTTGCGCTCCAGCCAGGGCACGAAAATACGCAACGAGTCGTGGTCACGCAACAACAGCCCTTGCGCCTGTCCGTCTTTCCAGACCATGACCGCGTTCTGGCCATGCACTTCGCCGAGCATCCCCAGGCGGAACATGCGCAGGTTGATGTCGAAGAAACTGTGGCTCAACTCGCGAAACAGTGTCAGTACCGAAGCCTGATTGCGCGGCAGGTCGCGATAGTCCATCCACTCGTCGAAGAAATGCCGATTGCTCCCCGGTAGCGGTGTGCCCAGTGCCGCCATGGGCAACAGGCGGCACTCCGGATCATCGAGCAAGGCGGCCGGATAGCCGCGCACCATCGCCGAAAGATGCCGAGGCCCTTCGTCGAACAACGTGGCTTGCGGCGGCATGAATGCCCACCATTTGCGCTCGTCGCACAAGTGCAGCGAACGGCCCAGGTTTTGATCCTTGTCGACCACCTGGCGCAGCAGTTTTTCGCTCAGCCCGCCGTTGATCATTTTGACCGCTGGCAGGTAACGCGAAGCGCCGAGCGAATAAATCGCCATGGGCAGCTTCAGGTAGTCAGCGCTGTTGAAGCACGGTGTCATCGAACGCAGCGACGAAGTGGCGTGGACCTGCGCCTGATTGAAGTCAAGCCGCTGGCAATCGCCCTTGGCGAACGCATCGCCCAGCTGGGCCTGCAGAACATGCTCGAACTGCCACGGGTGAACCGGCAGCGCAACATGGCTGCCGGCAATGCCACGCGCCTGCATCTCCTGGTCAAGCTCCGCTTGCAGGTGCTCGGGCAGCAGATAGCGGGCCGGAAACGATGCGTTCAAGTCCTTTACGCCGTCGCCGCATTGCAGCAAGGTCTTGTCGACCGCCACCCAGTTCAGCGCTACCGGCCGGGCGAACTCGGCCTGGTAGTGTAAGTATTCCTGTTCATTCAAGCCTTGTTTGGCCTTGGCCAGCGGGTGATACGGGCGATCACGCAGCGACGCCCACTGCTCCATGGTCCTGAAGAAGGTTGCGCCGTCCTGAGCCATCAGGTTTTGCTCGTCGACCTTGTGGTCCAGCGACAGCGCGGTCTGCCAGACACTGATACGCAATACCTCGAGAAACAGCGCGATACCCTTTTCGTTGTCCTGGCGCTCGCTGTCCTGAAGCAGCGTTGCCTTGCCGGCGAACACCCACTTCATGAAGTCTTCCGGCGACAACTGCGTCCAGCGCTCGTCCTGTCGCCCCAGTACCGGCGTACCGGGTACTTTTTCCCATTGCTGGGTAATACCGGCGCGCAACGCGATGCTGATAAAGCGCTGCTCCGAATCATTGCAGCACCATTCCCAGATTTGCTGCGCACTGCCCTGCTCCACCAGTTGCGGAGCCTGTGGATGGCGCAGTTGCCATTGGCTGCTGTCCTGCAAACGCAATGGCTCGCGACCAAAGAAATCTTCAGCCAGCAGGCAATCGACCAAATCCTGCATGACCAGGTCAGCGGCGAGTGAAGTGAAGTTCATGGTTTATTTTCCGTCTGCTGAATGTTGAGCCAGGCGGGCCTGAAGCGCGCGAAAGGCAATGCCGCGCTCATCCCCGAGGACAAAGGTGTTGACCCCGCGAGCCTGCCAGCGGGCAGCGTCACCGGGTTGACGAGGGATCGCGCAATAGGCGACGCCTGCCGCGCGGGTGGCTTGCCAGGTCGCAAGCAACGCGTTTTGTACGTCCGGTTGATCGATCTGCCAGGGCATGCCCAGTGACTGCGACAGGTCTGCCGCGCCTTCAAGAATCATGTCCAGCCCCGGCACGCTGGCGATCTCGGCGGCACGTCGCACGCCTTCGGCGCTTTCGATCATCGCCACCACCATGATCTGTTGATTGGCGGCCTCCACGTACTGCGCCAGGCTGTGCTTGCCGAAAGAGCCGGGACGTCCGGCATTGAGGCTGCGACGACCCAGCGGGTAGTACTTGCAGGCGGCAATCGCATCTGCCAATTGCTCAGGGCTCTCGATCATCGGCAAGACGATGCCCTGCGCGCCGCCATCGAGCAGGCGCAGCAGGGTTTTCGGGTTGAGATCGGCGACCCGCACCAATGGTGTGAGGCCGTAGCTCTCTGCCACACGGATCATGTTTTCCACGGTTTCCGGGTTGATCAGGACGTGTTCCATGTCGATGATCACGAAGTCGAACCCGGCTTCAGCGATCAACTCGATGGCGGCCGGGGCCGGGATCGAGCTGATCAC
Source organism: Plantibacter cousiniae (nom. nud.) (assembly GCF_977070315.1). Lineage (NCBI taxonomy): Bacteria > Bacillati > Actinomycetota > Actinomycetes > Micrococcales > Microbacteriaceae > Plantibacter > Plantibacter cousiniae (nom. nud.). The sequence goes on from NZ_CDRVEU010000002.1 coordinate 213,986, forward strand.
CCCGTGTGCCGGCTGTCGGTTGGCAATTCTGCTTTTGAGCGCATTGGTCCTCAGCATCATTGCGGCCTGTAGGTATGCAGTGGGTTAGGTACCGAGCGGAAGCGGCGCTCGCCATCTCCCAACAGGCGGCGCTTGGTCAGCTCTTCGACTTCGTACGAGGGCGCAAACACGTCAAACAGCCCGAAACGGTCGCGGTGCTGCGGGTGAGCCTGCTGATAGTCAAGAATGACGTCGGCGGTCATCTGCCAGAACAGCGCTTCGTCCAGCTGGTATTGCTGGCGCAGGAAAATCGCCATTTCGGCCAGGCAGATGAAGAAGAAACAGTCGCAGGAAAAGTCGCGCACCGCGTTGACGTCGTCGGTAATGATGAACGAGTTGCGGTTGAGCTTTGCGTGGCTGGCGGGCAGCGGCACCAGCTCCGGGCACAGTTCGGGACGCCCGAGGTGCTCAGGTGAATAACGCACGCCGTCATGGAAGTCCTTGAGGGCGATGCGCTGCGGCCAGCCCTGCTTGACGATCAGCACGATGTTCTGGCCGTGGGACTCCATACCGATGCCTTCGGCATAGAGCATGTGAATGATCGGCGGCACCGTGACCTGCAGCAGTTGCCGGGTCCATTCCTTGAGCCCGTACTGGCTGACCCATGCGTCTATGAAAGGCGTCTGCTGGCCATCACCGTAACGATTTTCCACATGGCTGAGGCCGTTGAATGGCACCGCCTGCTCGTCGTCCCGGAGGTATTGATGCAGGCTTTCCCGCCAAATCGCACCCAGCGTGCCGTAGGTCTGCGCCGAACGCGATTCCGGCAGATGGCGGTAATCGAAGCTCACCCCCGCCACCTCACCGAGAATCACGAAATCCAGCGCTTGAGCGGTGCTGTCGGTTGCGATCAGCTGGTGCAGCCAATCGGTGATGATCGGGCCGTTCAACACCGTGTGGCGCGCCAGGATGCGTGTGCTGGAGGTGTTGGTCATGCTCATCGCCAGCTTGACGTATGGGCGCTGTGGCTGACTGGCGTTGGCCAGCGTGCGAATCGACTGCTGAGCCTTGTAGCGATCGGTCGAGGTGCCCAGATAAATCAGCTCGCCGCTGGCCAGTTCTGGGTAGAAAGTCGACACCGTGACGTTGTCCCACTGCCACGGATGCACCGGCATCAGTTGATAGTCGTCGATGGACTTGCCCTGCGCAGCCAGTTCTCGAGTTATTTCCTGCCAGCGTTGTGTACCCAGCTCCTGACGGATGAACGCCTGAAAATCCATGCTCCGCGAGTGGCCGACCGAGGCGCTGGACTTCGCCACGGCCAGCCAGACCACCGCGAAAGGTGTGGCAAATTCTGGCCCGTAGTGGCGGTTGTCCGCCAGGGAAAAGCCGATCCGCGACTTGTAGCACGGGTGATAGCTGTGGGCGTCCATGAAGTGCTGCTCCAGCGCATCGACATCCAGCTGATGCGCAGGCCTGGCGGGCTGATACCCCTGATTACGGGCCTGCAGGTCCTTGAGCTGGGTCTGTTCGATTTCCTGGATGAAGCGCGTCAGGTGCGGGCTGTCCTTGAACGGGCTGAGCAGCTCGGTCAACGCCAGATGCAGATCCGGCACGCTGCGTTCGCCGGCACTGTCCACCCGCTCAAGCGTGGCGTGATCGAGGCGGATCAGCTCAAAGCTGGTGCTCAGCAGGCCCTCGCAGTGGTATTCCACACCGCCACTGACGGCCACGGCAAAACGATGCCGATGATCATCCTGCGGCTCACAGCGATAAGGCAGCGCCGCCTCGTACAGCAGGGTTTGTAGCAACTGGCCAATCACGCGGCGTTGCACTTGCTGATAGCGCTCGGCGCTGACGTCAGCCAGCCAGGCACCCGTACCCGTCGTTGTCGTTGTCGAAGCGGCGTTACGTTGCAGCGGTAAAGGGGTAGCCATGTTCATACCTCGAACGAAAAATTATCGGGGTTCGACCGCGTCGGGCTGGGCCTCGGCGCGCTCGTCGTTAAGGGGGAAACGCCAGGCACAGGGCAGTGCCAGCAGGATCAGCAGGCCGGTGGCGATGAACACTTCACTGATGGCCGAGGGCGTGGCGGCCGGTCCCGCGGTGTTGAAGCGGAACTCCAGCCACAGCGACGCAATGACGATGGCCAGCGACGCGACCAGACGGCGGGAAATGTTGTTCATCGCGGCGCCCTGAGTGACCATCGGCTCGGGCAAGGCATTGAGCCCCGCCGTGGTCACCGGCATGTAGGAGAGCCCGAGACCGGCGCCACGAATCATCATCAGCACGAACACCACGCCGATTGCGGCATCGGCCTTGAGCATGCCCAGCGCCAGGGTCGAAACGCCGGTCAACAGCAGGCCGACGGCGACGACGGTGCGCGGCCCATGGCGGTCCAGTGCCTTGCCGCCCCACTGCCCGAACAGGCTCGCGAAGCTGGCGGTACACAGCAGCGCCAGGCCGGTCCAGATCGGGTTGTAGCCCAGCACGCTCTGCACCAGCAGCGGCAACAGCACCAGACACTCGAACATGCCGACCGATTGCACCACGGCGATGATTACGCTCAGACGATAACCGCGCAGGTTGAACAGGCGCAGATTCAGCAGCGGTGCCTGGCGACTCAACTCGACGCGGACGAACGCCAGCAGACAAGCCACCGCGACCAGCACCATGGCCTGATTGACTGGGTCGAGCAGCGCCTGAGCATGGTGCATGCGGCTGATGGCGATCATCAGCAAGCCAATGCCCGACGCCACCAGCAGGTAGCCGATCAGGTCGAACGGCTTGCGCTCGGCAGGCTCGGAGTCCGGCAGCACGCCGACGCCCAGCAACAGTGCCAGCAGACCAATGGGCACATTCATCAGGAACAGTGAGCGCCAGCTGAACCACTCCAGCATCAGGCTGCCACACAGCGGACCAAGCGCCGGTGCGAGCATTACTGCTGCGCTCCAGAGCCCGGTCACCCTGCCCCGTTCGTGCTTTTCATACACCGAGAAGATGATCGCCAGCGATAACGGGATCATCAGCCCGCTGGCAATGCCCTGTACCACCCGTGCGGTGATCACCAGTGCGATGGAGTCGGCCAGCGCGCCCAACAGCGAACCGCCGATGAACAGCGCCACGCCCCACAGATACAGGCGTTTGCGTCCGATGCGCTGACTGAGGAAGCTGGTCAGCGGCATGGTCATGCCCATGCTGGTCATGAACCCGGCGACAATCCAGGTGGCCAGCAGAGGGCCGATCCTGAACGCATCCATAAAGGTCGGCAGCGCCGGGTTAAGCGAACTGTTGCTCAGGCTGACCGTCAGCGTACCGAGCAGCACGTTGAACACCACCCAGCGGCGTGGGACGTTGAAACTCATTGGCGAACCCGTTCACCGTTGCGCACGAAGTGCTGTGACGGTCGTGGATGGCAGAGAAAGTCGGCGTGGGAGATGTTGTAGCCATAGGCTCCCGCCAGCGGCAGGACCAACAGGTCACCAATGTTCACACCTTTGAGTGGCTGGCGACGGCTCAGCACATCCTTGGGCGTGCACAGCTGCCCGACAATGGTGTAAGCCTGCTCTGACGACTCAGTGCTCTGCGGTGCATTCGGCAGGTGGATAACCGGATGGTCATGGCTTTGCGCAACCGGCAGGCGAAACTGGTGAGTACCGCCTCGACAGACCAGAAAATGCTCGCCGTGGCTGGTTTTGCTGTCCAGCACCTCGATGGCGTAATAGCCGCAATAGGCACTGATGAAGCGTCCCGGCTCGAAGCGCAGGATCGGCGCGTCGTGCTGCTCGCCCAGGCGTTTTTCCAGATAACGGCACAGCCGCTGCCAGTCGAACTGCTGACTGTTGAGGTAATCGACGCCAATACCGCCGCCGACGTTGAAATGGGTGAGCTGGCTCGGATCGCGGGCCAGAGCCTTCCATTCCGGCCAGCGCTGCAGGTAGAAATCGAGCAGTTGCTCATGACGTTCAACCGACATCTGATGCGACATGGCGTGTACGTGGAAGCCCTTGAGCGTCAGGTGACTGGCGTTGTCCACGCGTCTGACCGCCTCGGCCAGATCCGCTTCGTCAATCCCGAACGGTGTCGCGGTCCCGGCCATCGCCAGCCTGCTCGATTGCGCAGCGGGCAGTTGCGGGTTGATGCGCAGGAACACCGGTTGCACGCGCCCCGCTTGTTCTGCCAACTGTTGCAGACGCGCGATTTCGTTGAGGCTCTCCAGGTGGATGGCTTCAACCTTGTTCAGCAACGCCGAACGCAGATCGGAATCAAGTTTGCCCGGGCCCGAGAACACGTAGGGCTTGCGTGTCGGACAGGCCATCACCCGCTCGATCTCGCCCCCAGAGGAAATTTCAAAGCCACTGACCAGCGGGGCCAGGGTTTCCAGCATCAGCGCTTCGCTGTTGGCCTTGATCGCGTAATACAGCTCGACACCGGCGGGCAGCGCCGCCATGACTTCACTGACATGCTGCTGCAACGCGTCCAGATCGTAGACAAAGGCCGCCAGTGGATCGGTTTCCAGCGCCCGTGCCTCTTTGATGGCCGCCAGTACGGTTTCCGGCACCTTATGCATAACGTGCCTCCGTGGCCCACGGCGACGCAAGACGCACATAGTTGGCTTCGCGATCGGCCTTGGCAGCGAGCCGGACCTTGAGGTTGGTCTTGCAGGCAATCGACTGGCCTGCGATCAGCGCGTCCAGCTCGGGCGCAGGCAGCACCAGTTCATCACGGATACGCTGCAATTGGCGCTCGACGCGCTGCCACATCAGTGGTGCCAGGTGCGGGCGCTCCCAGCTCAAGGCCAGTACCGCCTCGGACAGGTTGTTGATCAGCAGGCAATAGGTAATGCGGTTCCAGCCCTGTTCGCGGCTGTAGAGCAACGACTGGCGAATTCTCGGGTGCAGCCCCACCTGAATCGCCTTGATGCCCAGCTCTTCGGTCAGCTTGACGCCTTCAAAGTCGCGCAACAGCAGCTGTTGCGGGCGTCCGTTGTCGTGAATCAGCACCGCATTCTGCAAGTGCGGCTCCATCACGATGCCGTGATTGAAGAACAACGCCATGACCGGGTTCAGCAGCAAGGCCTGGTACTCATCGAACCAGTCCAGCAGATGCTGGTCCTCAAGCTCCCCGCCATTGAAACGCTGGAGGAAGTCGTGCACCAGTGGGCGTGAACGCAGATCACGAGCGAACAGTGTGCCCGCCATCACGCTGCTGTCGGCGCCGGAGCGGCGGCAGAAGTTTTCCCGCAGAATGGCGCCGGTCTGCTCGCGGAACCAGTGACCGTCAGCCTCGCTCGCACCTTTGGGCGCCCAGCTCATCGAACCGGGTTCGGCGACTGTGGACAGCCCACCGAGGGTTTCCGGACGAGTCTGCTGCAGGCGCTGAAACAGTTCGTCGATGATCAGCGTGCTCTCCAGTTCATACCATGCGTTTTTCCTCACGCAGTTGGTGATGCGCACATTCAGCGAACCCTTGATGAAGTAGTCGTGCCCCTCGATGTACCAGGTGCGCATCGACGCCGTCGGGCTGGCCAGCAGCCCACTGGCACCCAGGTCCGAGATATCCCCCAGCTCAAGCAGCCTTTGCACGCGGCGGTCCTGCATGAACAGTTGCGCCTGTACCGGATGCATGCAGATCAGCGCATGCCCGGGCCGGGCCCGCGATTGGTCCGCGAAGCCTGACATCACCTCGGCTTCGCTCAAGCCATTGGAGGTGATTCGTAGCCCTTCCAGCGGCACTTCGAACAGATGCAGCGCGGTCTGCGCCTGAAACTCCGGAGCGTAGGTCTCCTGCGCCAGATGCTCAGGCCACAGGCGCGCCTTGGGCGCCGGATGGTTGGGGTGGCCGAACCACAAACCCTGCTCACTGGCCAGATAGCCGCTGAGCGGTGCCGGATGCTGACCGGTCATGTTGTGCGCAACGATTGCAGCAGTCAGGTGCTGGCTTTGCAGGACCTGATCCAGCAGTTCGTCATTGCTGGCACGGGTCATGTGCTCACAGGCGGTCAGCAGTTGCCGGGCGAATTCGGCGAACGCCAGGCAGCGCCAGGTGCCCTGCCCCTGACGAGCGTAGACATCGGAAAGGTAGCGATGGCTGCCCAGGTGGTCGCGGCGGTCCACCAGAACAAAGAACTGCTGCTGATTGGGCAGGCTGATGGTGAGCGGAATGCCCTTCCATTGCCCGCCATCGACGAAACTGCCAGGCGCTATGCCTTGCATGCCTTCAGGCCAGGTGTAATGCAGGCACTCTTCCGGCAGTGCGAATTCCTTGATCAGGCAATTGAGTAACGCGCGAGTGGTTGCCAACTCGCTCACCATGTTTGATAAGACGGTGCGATCGGTATTAGTCATGTCTGCTCCACAGTCGCCTTTACGCTGACCGTTCAAATGACGTCGCAACAAACGTTGATTTATCGCTTGCGGCACAACAATCGAGCTGTCGAGGGGCGATAAGTTCGCCCAGCCAAACGTTGTGTGCGGTGTTGTTTCAATCGTGATATCAGTGTCACGATGATGGGCTGTTTATGCCTTGCTTATTACAAACTTTTATTTACGTAGCTGGGACAGTGCCGCCTTGAGCGCTTGTTCAAAACGCTGGATCACCAAGTGGCATTGCTCTTCGGTAATGATCAACGGCGGCAATAAGCGAATGACGTTGCCATTGCGACCACCGCGTTCAAGTAACAACCCCTGTTTGAAACAATGCTGCTGAATGGCGACAGCCAGGTCCGGGTCCATCGGCAGGCTGCCGAGGCGGTCAGCCGCTTTGCGCTCATCGACAATCTCGATGCCCAGCATCAGGCCTCGGCCGCGCACATTGCCGATCGCCGGATAGCGTTGTTGCAACAGACCGAGCTGTTCCTTGAGCCAGTCGCCACGTTTTGCGGCCTGGCCAGCGAGGTTCTGTCGCTGCAGCACTTCAAGGGTCGCCAGGCCGGTGGCCATGGCCATCTGGTTGCCACGAAAGGTGCCGGCATGATTGCCCGGAGACCAGGCGTCGAACTCGCGTTTGAAACCCAGCACTGCCAACGGCAGACCGCCGCCGACCGCCTTGGACATGACGATGACGTCGGGTTCGATCCCGGCGTGTTCGAAGGCAAACATCTTGCCGGTACGGCCAAAACCGGCCTGCACTTCATCCAGAATCAGCAGAATGCCGTGCTTGCGGGTGACTTCGCGAATCTGGCGCAGCCATGCCGCAGGTGCCGGATTGACACCGCCCTCGCCCTGCACCGCTTCCAGAATTACCGCGGCCGGGAGCGACACACCACTTTCCACGTCTTCGATGAACTGGGTGAAGTAATAACTCAGTGCTTCAGTGCCGGCCTCGCCGCCAATGCCCAGCGGGCAACGGTATTCATGGGGATACGGCAGGAACTGCACACCGGGCATCAGGTTAGCGACAGCGTTTTTTGGCGCCGTGTTGCCGGTCAGCGCCAGGGCGCCGTGGGTCATGCCGTGGTAGGCGCCGGAAAAGCTGATGATGTTATGGCGGCCGGTGGCGGTCTTGGCCAGTTTGATCGCGGCTTCGACGGCGTCGGCCCCGGACGGACCACAGAATTGCAGGCAGTAATCACGCCCCTGTCCTGGCAGCAGACTCAGCAGCGTTTCGCTGAAGGCGTCCTTGACCGCAGTGGTCAGGTCAAGGGTGTGCATCGGCATGCCCGAGGTCAGGAAGCTGTCGAGACTGGCCATGATAGCTTCGTGATTGTGTCCCAGTGCCAGTGTTCCGGCGCCGGCCAGGCAGTCCAGATACGTGGTGCCTTCGACATCCGTGACCCATACGCCATGTGCCTTGGCTATCGCCAATGGCAACTTGCGCGGGTAACTCCTTACATTCGATTCAAACTTGCTCTGCCTGTCCAGATAGTTGGCATTGGTTTTCTGCGACGTCGTAGAGTGCAATAAGCCATTATTCAACATCTGTAAGTCCTCGCTGGATTTCCGGATGCAAATTATTATCATTTACCCAAAAGCGCAACCCATTATTTCGAAAACAAAGATGAAATTTAAATGAACGTTTCTGCGCGCCTGACAATGAATAAGGCACGCAGTTATACCGACAGAATTAATCGGTATAACTCAATGTGCCACTATTGAAAGTGGCCATTTGTTATTCTGGCATATGACAAAGCAGTCTATTTAAATAACAGACTGTGGTGTCGCCGTGTTGAGGTTGATTATTTAATACTGCACACAGGTTATCCCTCGATGAGGACTGCCGGTCGTTCGCTATACACGTGAGCCCTTCCCTGGGCGTAGCGTATCCACTCAGAAACCGATGGTGGCCGACAACAGATAGGTGCGCGGTGTCGACAGGGTCAGCCCCGGCTCGCTGTCATCCGACGCGCCGGCCGAGCTCCAGTAGTACTTGTTCATCACGTTCTCGACGTTGGCCCGCAGTGTGATGTCCTTCTGATCGACCTTGAAAGCATACCGCGCACCGACGTCGAAACGCTCCGATGAGTCGATGCTTTTGCTGTTGGCTTGATCCAGATACTGCGAACCGGTGTAGATGCCTCGTCCGGTCAGGGTCAGACCGTTTACGCCCGGAACGTCCCACTCGGCCCCCAGATTGACGTTGTACTTGGGGGTGGCCGGTGCGCGGTTGCCGTCGAATGTGCCATTGACGGTGTTGGTCAGTTCGCTGTCGATGTACATCACCCCGCCCAGCAGACGGAAGCCCTTCATCGGCTCACCGAACATGGTCAGCTCGACACCGTCGTTACGGCGCTTGCCGTTCGGGCCGAACACACGGGAGGTGGTATTGGTCTCGTAGGCCGGTTGTTTGATACGGAATACGCTGGCAGTGAAGGCGTATGACCCCAGGTCATATTTGGCGCCGACCTCGACCTGACGACTGACGAACGGCGGGAAGATCTGGTCTTCGTTCACCGAGGTCGACGGAGCGATCTTGCCCTGGCTCAGGCCTTCCATGTAGTTGGCGTACACCGAAAAGTCGTCGGTCACCTTGTACAGGATGCCGCCTGATGGTGAGACCTTTTCCTCATCGTAGGCGGTGTCGCCTTTCACGCCATCGGTCCAGTCATCAACCTTGACACGCTGCCAGCGGGCGCCGAGTGTCAGCAGCAGACGGTCCTCGAAAAAACCTAGCGTGTCAGTCAGCGCCACACCGCTGAAGCGGTTCTCGGTGTAAACCTTGGAGTCGGCCCGCGTGGGATTCGAGGGTGTCGGCGTGTCGACCGGGTTGTAAAGATTGCTCGGCGCTGCCGCGTAGCGTGCACCACCGTTTTCAAAGTCCATATAGAAATAGCTGGCAGCCAGATTGACCTCGTGGCTGACCGGCCCGGTAGTGAACCAGCTGCGCGCGCCGGCAGTGGCTGTGCGCACATTTTCGTCACGGGTGAAATCGCGTGGTTGAACGCTGAAGTCGCCTGCATCGTTGGTGACCGATACCGCATGGCGCAGGAAGTCATGGTTACTTTTGCGCGCGCCGACACCGCCGTAGAGCATCACCGAGTCGCTGAGGTCATATTCGGCATTCACTGCGCCGAACGTGTCCTTGGTGCGCGCCTTGCTCCAGGACTGCGCATAGTTGTCACGCACATCGTTGGCGTTGGGCACCTTCGCGTTGGCACCGACCTGCACGCGTTCCTGCGGAGCATCGGTGTCGCGTTCGGTGTGCCCGATGTCCGTCGACAGACGCAGGCGATCACCACGGAAATCCAGGCCCAAAACGGCCATGTCGCGATCGACGCTCTGGTGATCCCATTCAGTGTCGCCGGACTGCTTCACGCCGTTGAAACGAATCCCGAACTTGTCGTCTTCGCCAAACCGACGGGCTACATCGACTGCAGCACCCACCTGCCCCTTGGAGGCATAGCTGGTGGTGAGCTCGGTGATCGGTTTATCCGTCGCGCGCTTGGGGACCACGTTGATCCCGCCGCCGACACTGCCTCGCGGCGAAATGCCGTTGATCAACTGGCTCGGCCCCTTGAGGATATCCACCCGTTCGGCCATTTCCATGTCGATCGTGTAAGTGGGCAGAATGCCGTACAGGCCGTTGTAGGAAACGTCGCTGTTGAACAGGCTGAAGCCGCGAATCGTGAACTGCTCGTAACGCCCGCCTGCGGGGTTGGTGGCACGCACTGACGGGTCACTGGCGATCAGGTCGCCCAAGGTTCGGGCCTGCTGGTTTTTCACCGCGTCCTTGGTGTAGGTGGTCATGCTGAACGGCGTTTCCATGAAGTCCCGCGAACCCAGCATGCCCTGCGAGCCTTTGCGTGCCACTTGGCCGCCTGCGTATTCCTGGCCATCGGTAGAGCCGCTGTCACCGACAATCGAGGTGGGTGCAAGTTGCAGGCCTGCGCTGGCGCCGTCAGGTGCCGGGATCAGCGTGTAGGCCTGCTCCCCGACGGGCATCAGTTGCAGGCCGGAACCTTGCAGCAGGCGCGCAAAGCCTTCCTCGACCGCGAACTCGCCGGACAACCCCGAACTGTTCCGCCCATTCACCAGCGCAGGGTCTACCGACAGGTTGACCCCGGCCTGCCCGGCGAAACGGGTGAGCGCAGCGCTCAGGCTGCCGGCCGGCACCTCATAGGCGCGTCTGCCCGATGTGTCGGCCCAACTGGTCGAGACGAATAACGGACTGGAACTCAACGTCAGCAACAGGCTGAAATGCAAAAGTGGACGCAAACGGTAGGAAGACACTGCGGACATAGAGGGAAGCTCTCGTATTTTTTGTGCACTTACCTGGAATGACCAGCGAGACAAAAAAAAGGGACAGCATTACGCACTATTTTTTGTCGAAATGTTTTTTCGAGGCACCAGGGTCACCCAATAACGCGTGCGCATCTGCACGTCCACCGGCAGACTGGCCGCCAGCAAGGACAGCACGCGGTCGGTATTGTCGAGCCTGAAACTGCCCGTCACTCGCAGGTTTTCCAGCTCAGGTTCCCAGCGCAGCAGGCCCGGACGGTAACGACTCAGCTCGCGAAGGAAATCGCCCAGTGACTGGTTCTGCGCGCTCAGCACATCGTCGCGCCAGCCAGGCAGCAAGGCGTCGAAGGCACTGACAGGACCGATGCCGCTCTGCTTCAGCGTGACCTGCTGCTGCGCATTCAAGGCCAGCACCGGCCCGCGCAGGGGATAAAGCTGCACCGTGCCGCTGATGACCGAGACCCTGCAATCGCTGGCGTTGAGACGCACACAGACTTCACTCCGGCCAACCACGATGCGCCCGTAAGGACCGTTGATGGTCAGCGGCGCGCTGCCAGGCACCTTGAGGGCTATTTCGCCCCGTACAAGGGTGATTGCCCGGGCGCCCATGTCCACGTTCACCGCACTGTCGGTATTCAGTTGCAACATGCTGCCATCAGCCAGCGACAGGCGCTTGTGCTCGCCGACTGCGGTTTGCAGGTCGGCACGCCAGACATCCAGCGGCAATTGACGCCCCAGCAGCCAGACTGCAGGGACCAGTGTCACGGCGCCCAACGCTCTTTTTAGCGTCGCACGCCTGGCCTTGTCAGGACGATCCAGCGTCGCCATGGCGAGGTTGGCAGGCAGACCGAAAAAACGCTGACGCAGCTGTTGGGCCTTTTGCCAGGCGCGTTCGTGACTGGCGGAGCTGTCACGCCAGTGTTGCAGCATGGCGTGATCTTCATCGCTGGCACCACCGGATTCCAGAAGCGCCAGCCACTGCGCCGCTTTGCGTACTACCTCGCGTTCTTCGGTAGAAGGTGCCGGACGAATCACCAGTCCACCAGCAAACAGTGCTCGTAGGCTTGTGCCATATAGCGTTTGACGGTGCGTTCGGAAACACTCAGGCGTTCAGCGATTTCCCGATAGCCCAGCCCCTCGAGCTGACTCCAGAGAAACGCCCGCCGCACCACTGCCGACAGACCATCGAGCAGCTCGTCCAGCGCCTGCAGGGTTTCCAGAAGCAACCAGCGCTGCTCCGGCGACGGCACGCTTTCTTCGGGCAACTGCGCCAGCGCTTCCAGATAAGCCTGTTCAAGGCTGCGGCGAGTGTAGAAATTACTCAGCAGCCGCTTGCCCACGGTCAGCAGGTAGGCACGCGGCTCCTGCATATCGGCGATCTGCTGGGAGCTGGAGAGCACGCGCAGGAACGTATCCTGACTCAGGTCAGCCGCATCCCAGGCATTGCCCATGCGTCTGCGCAGCCAGCTTTCCAGCCAGCCATGATGATCGCGGTACAGGGAATGCAAGGTCTGCTGTGATAGCGTCGCTGCTTGAGTCATGTCAAAAGCCTTGAGCGATGGGATGCGCCAAATGAGACTGATTCTAATTAGTGTTATATCCCGAGTCCACGCTCTTTTTTTCAAAAAGCCCATCGCCACTGCGTGAAATCGGGGCTGTCAGCCCGCAACACGTTGATCCGCGCTGCATCCGGGCGATTCACCCGGACGACAAATGAGCGCTGAAAAAGCGTCCTGCGTGTCCTGTTTGTATCCTTTTCGACGTAAAGTCGGACTGTGGCCGATAACCAGGCAGCTTGCCGCGGCTCATTCAAACGAGCGTGACCAGGATGTGGTTCCGCATGTTGGTAGCAGAGGACCTCTTAGGACCTTGGCCAAACAATGCGATCGAGCGCAACTCGTTCATGAATGAGCGCCGCAATCACAGCAACGAGCCCCCTGGCTCTTTTCATGCTGCTTCGAATTTGATGTAAGGTGTGATGGGTAATGAATATTGAGAAGGCCAGTCATTTGGAAGTTTGAGGTTAGGCGTAATCATTGCGCATAAACAGGACGACTATTAAAAACGGACGAACACTGTGCACACCCTTCCCTGCTCAAACAAAAAGATACTGTACATATTTGCTTCGGTGGGCGTGCTGATTGCGCTCTCCGAAGCGGTATACGACTTGGCATTTGCCAACCTGGCCTACACATTGACGGGCTCAACCCTGTCCGTCATGACGACGTATGCAATAGGTTACAGCGCTGAAATACTGGTCACCCTGCTAGGGGCGGGGTTTATTGATCGATTTGATAAATGGAAGCTGTTCATCGCCACGCAGATCATAAATATCATTGTTTTTACAGTGGCTGTTACGACCCTTTCGACGCCAGGCAGTTCTGTCGAACAGGTATGGTTATTTGCTTTCCTGGTTGACCTCGTGCATCAGTACGTCCGGCTTATCATGTTTTCCTTTATTCCTTTCCTCTTTTCAAGAGAGGAGATAATACGGGTCAATGGCTTTCTTGCAATTATCAACGGCGTCGCCAGAGCGGTAGGGCCTGCCATTGGTGCGCTGGTGATTTTCCAGGTCGGCTTGTCCATGGCTCTTACTGCCTCAATCGTCTTCATGATGGGCGCTTTGTTTCTTGCGCTCAGTCTGTGGTCAGTGGCCGCAGGCACGAGTGTTACCCGCCCAGATGTCGAGTCTTCATCATTCAAAGCGCGTTTCCAGGAAAGCGTGACCGGCGCTTCGATGGCAACCGTGAACCTTCTAAGGTCCTCGCAGTGGCGTAATTTCCTTGCCTCTTACTCTACCTGCGTTCTGGTGATAAGCGTGCTGGCGCTCTTATGGATTCCTTTTCTCCGAGATTTCCATGCGTTTTCTCCCGAGCAAACAGGTTATCTTTATGCGCTCGGAACCACTGGCGCAGTGCTGGGAGGATTTACGATGTCGTCTTTCCAGGACAAAAGCCTAATCACCACCATACTGTCCGCCCACGCGTTAATGTTCGCCGGTATCGCAATGACCCTGTGGTTCCGAGGAAGTTTCTTATGGGTGGCTGTCGGTATGTTTCTATTCCAGTTTGGTACCACTGTATACTTTCGCAGTACAGCTAGCGCCATTCAGCTTACGTTACCCAAGGAGATCATTGGAAGCTGGTACGGCGCCATTGATTTCATGAGTCGTTTTGCAGGGCTGGTGGGCGTTATTCTGGCCGGTTGGTCATACGATTGGATCGGCGCGTACTGGGTGTATTCCGTGTTGTTGGGGCTCCTTGTCCTAAGCGGACTGGCATGGAAGGCAGGAAATCAGGTCGCCTGGTTGAGCCCTTCCTGAATGAGGCTCCCGGGTTGTTCGCTATGTAATCGCACCCAGGCGACCAATCAAATCCGGCCCACAACCCCGACCCTTCTATCAACCGCACGCCGGTGCAGCAGCGCTATCAGGCACAAAGCCGATACCGACAGCCAGACGCTGACCAGCAGCACCGGTTGAGCGTTGTCGCCAGACACCCATTGCGACGCCAGCAGCGGTCCGAATGCGCAGCCCAGCAGTTGCATGCCGGGAATGAGCCCTGCGATGCGTCCCGAGGGGTCTATCTGCAGCGCAATGCGCACCTGAAACGGGGTCAGCATCAGGTAGATCAGGGCAAACAGCGCGCACAGGCCCAGAAATACGTTTACCCCCTGATCGGCTGTGATGTACATGCCCAATGCAATGCCAGCCAGAAGAAACGCGGCGGTAGCCAACATCGAGTAATCAGGCACCCTGCGTACCAGCAGAATGCCCAGGCAGCCGCCCAGAACCTGCATGAATAACATCGCGGACACCAGCAATTGCGCCGCATGAGCGCCCAGCCCTGCGTGGATGCCCAGCGGCTCCAGATACGCCCACAACCCGCCAACGGCCGAGAGCTGCATGAACACCAGCATCAGCAGCAGCACTTGCTTCAAATTCCATCTGAAACCTGATGTATCCAGCTGTCTGTCAGGCTGCTGCGGCAAGCGTCCGGGTAGCCAGACAACGAACAGCACTGAGCTTGCGGTCAGCATTCCCAGAAACACGAACCCTGCATGCACGCTACGATCAGGCAGTATCAGGTACGCAAGCGCTGCGGCCATCAGTGCCTGAGCCAGGGTCTGGACGACCATGAACACGCCTGCCACCCGGTCTGGCGCAGGCCCCTGAACGATAAGGCTGACGGCGCCCCAGAGCAGTAGGCCCTCGGCCAGGCCCGCCAGCGCGCGTGCAGCGGTCAACGGCCCGTCGCCGGTGACATTGGCCGTGACCAGATCCATTCCGGCAGCGCACAGGATGGCGATGACCGTCAGCAGGCGCAGGTTGAGCATCGAACGCAGCAGGTCGCCCAGCACCACGCCGGACCCCAGCGCGACGATTTCACCCATTGCGACCAGCCCGACACCTTCCAGTGATACGTGGTCTTGCGCCAGTAACTCGCCAAGAAGCAATGGTTGCAGCCCTACCATCAGCACCGCGACAGAGCCCAGTGCCAAGGCGGCACTCAGGTGCCTGCGAGTTACAGCGGACGACGTTTGCATGGCATGCGCCTCTTCGGAAGTTTCAGTAACCGCGGGTTTCAGGCGGAATACGGCCTTCGGCAAAACACTGCGCCGCCCGCTTCTCGTCTTTCATCAGCCTTCCGTTGGCCACCAGCACCACCCACCAGGGCAGTAACGTAAGGTGCGTGCCACATGCCTTGGCCAGCGTATAGGCCTTGGCGCATTTTTCGAACAACTCTGCATTGAGGACCATTCGCGCCCCTGTAGTACCCATCACCACCGGCGTGCTGTCGATCACCGCAGCATTTCCCCCACGCTTCAACAGTCGCGCCAGTGGTTGCTCGGAACTGGCAGGCGTAGCCATATGGCCTATATGGCGTGCCTGCTCATCAAATAGAATCGGCAGGACTCCGCCAAAATCCACCAGGCTTTTGGCAAAGGCACCGCCGCCGAGCAGAACGGCGCCGACGTCAGCTCGGGCGCGGTAGATCGCCGCGTGCGTCTGGCCGTCGCCCGCTGCCGAGTCGTTGCAATCAACCACCTGCGGCGCCAGGTCGTCGAGCTTGCCCAGCCACATGCTCTGTTCGCCCGGCAATCGCAACGACACACTGCTGTGTGAGTCCACCTGCCCCATCAGGCGTTCACGCAGATCAAACCACTGTTTTCGAAGTGAATCGCGCATGCTGCTCACCTCACACCAGCTGAAAGACAGCGTCGAAGCGTTCGAGCGCGTCGTCGATGACATCGTCGGTGTCAGCCAGGCTGGTGTACAAGCGGCTCCCGGCCAGCGTGATCAGGCCGTGAGCGGTATACGCGGCGCCCATCTCTTCCATCATGTGCTTGCGAGTCTTGGCTTCATTGCGCGCCCTCAGCAGCTTGAGCGGGTTGCCGGTATCGAGCAGCAGGACGCCGGACGTCTGCAGGTGAACGATGGAGCCCATGTTGTACGCCACATAGGGCAAGCCGCGCCGATTGATGATCTCTTCCAGTCCTGCGCGCATACGGTCGCCCGCCCTTCCCGCCAGCGCCGGCGCGTTCAGCCGGCGGGCTTCGACCAGCGCGTAATAACCAGCGACGCATGACAACGGATTGGCCGACAGCGTGCCGCCGACGAACGCCCGTCGCGAGGATGTGCCGATGCCACCGGCAAGCAGTTGCATCACGTCCCGGCGCCCGCCAATGGCACCCGCCATCGGATAGCCCCCGGTCAGGCATTTGCCCAGTACCGTGATGTCCGGCATGACATTGAAATAAGCCTGTGCGCCGCCCAGACCGGCACGGAATCCGGTGACCACTTCGTCGAAGATCAGCAGGGCATCGAATTCGTTGCACAGCGCACGCAGCTGTCGGTTGAAGTCGGCGTGCACCGGACGCGTGCCGCTTTCCGGGCCAAAAGGTTCGACCATAATGGCTGCGGTGCCACCACGCAGACGATTGATTTGCAGCCTGCGACGCAACGCATCGAGATTGTTGGGTGGGCTCTCCTGAGTGTTTGCGGTGGCGCCTCGCGGGATTCCCACTGCCTCCATGCGCCCGGTGCCCGGCAAGCGCATGCCATAGACCAACTGGTCGCTCCAGCCATGGTAGGCGCCGCCGATCTTGATCACCCATTTCTTGCGGGTATAGGCACGGGCCAGGCGAACCGCGGCCATGACCGCCTCGGTGCCCGAGCCCAGCAAGCGCAGCATGTCGACGCCCGGCATCGATTGGCAGACCAGTTCCGCCAGTTTGACTTCATATTCATGCAGCAAGCCGGTCACCGGCCCGCACTCATCGAGAATCCGGTCAACCTGTTCGCGAATGGCCGGATGGTTGGAGCCCAGCAACGTCGGGCCGCCTGCCTGCAGGAAGTCGGTGTAGCGATTGCCATCGACATCGGTCAGGTACGCACCGTTAGCCTGGGCGAAGGCCAGCGGAAACGGATAGTTGAACGCCAGGTTATGTTGCACGCCTCCCGGTATGACCTTTTTCGCCGCCTCGGAAAGCCGCTTCGAGCCTTGGCAGCGCTCGTCGAAATAGCCCATGATCTTGTTCATCGCGTCGCGCTTGATCGGGCGAATCGGCTGTTTCACCAGCTCATCGAAGCGGCGATACAGTGAATCGACATCGGGCCATTGCGACACGGCCGATGCGGGAATGTCAGGGATGTTGGCAGGATCGAGAGGTCTGTTCATGATTGAGTCTCTGAAAAAGTCTGAGGGCTGAGGGCGTGCGAGCCGGCACTGGTCAGGGCGTCGATCAGGCGTGCTATTGCAACGCGTGATTCGGGTTTGCCACGGCTGTTGGCTTTGATCTGGTTGAGAAGATGGTCACGACAGAATGTTTCCAGGTCCTCCAGGCGCTTCAGGGTGGCTTCTATGTCCGGGCCACAGCACAGAACGCCGTGATTGCGCATCAGGTAGGCGTTTTGGTCAGGCCGGATGGTCTTTTCCAGCTTGCCCGCCAGCCAACCGGAACCGGACGGCGCATAACCCACCAGCTGAATTCGCCGCCCCAGCGATTGCCACAGCGGCGGGTATGGCACTTCCAGCGATTTGCCGAACAATGTGCAGGCGCTGGCCAACGGTTGATGGGTATGAATGCTGCAATTGACGTCCGGGCGACTGCGCAGGACTTTCGCGTGCAGCTCGCTTTCAACCGAGGGCGAACGTTCGCCCGACAGCTGTTTGAGGTCCTTGAGTCGCAATACGCAGACGTCCTCTGGCCGCATGCTGAAGTAGTCGGTGGCCGACGGAGTGACCGCGATGTGCAATGCGTCGATACGCAGCGCAAGGTTGCCGCCGGTTGCGGCAAAGAAGCCGCGGCGTGACAGATGCCGCGACAGGTCGACGATCTGCTGTTGAACATTGCTCATGGTGCCGTCTCCTGCGATGGGTTCAACCTGCGATAGAGCGGCGCCAGACGTTTGCGGACTTCCTTGAACGTGGCGAAGCGGTCGTCATACAGGTTTCGGGTTGATTCGGAGGGTTCGTACAGCCGATGCGGCCGTTGCAGGGCCGGCAGATCGTTGAACTGCAGTTTTTCGAGCGCTACTGCAGCAATGAAGGCCGCACCGCGTGCGTTGGTCTGAATCGGGTTATGCGGTTGCTGAATGACTCGCCCGCAGACATCGGCCATGATCTGGCACCACACATCCGATTGCGCTCCGCCCCCGGTGGCGACGATGACTCCGCGCGACTGGCCGATAAATTGCGAGAACGGTTCCAGCATCCAGCGCGTGTTGTGCGCGACGCCCTCCATGAAGGCCCGGATGATGTCTTCCCGCGAGTGCTCGAGTTTCAGGTTGATCAGGCCGGCACGCAGGCTCGGATCACCTACCGGAGAGCGCTCGCCACACAACCATGGCGTGTAGATCAGCCCCCTCGAACCCGGTGGCACTCGGGCGGCGATACGGTCCAGCAAGGCGTACACGTCCGGCTGCTGCTCATCGCTCAGCAACTCGTCCGGGTGATACAGCACCTTGTCGCGCAGAAACGACAGATTGGCGCCCGCCGCCGATTGCATGGCCATTGCCAGATACCGGCCCTTGACCGCACTGGGTACCGCAGCAATGTGGTGGCGAACACTGGATTTCTTGAACGGCACGTGAGCGCCGACCCACGACGAGGTGCCCAGATAAAGATGCGGAGCGAAGTCGCGCACGGTGGCGCCAACGGCCACCGCCGAGGTGTCCACAGCACCCGCCACCACAGGTGTGGATCGAAGCAGCCCTAAAGCATCGGCGAGCTCGGGCTTCAAGGTGCCGATGACTTCCGTCGAGCCCACCAGCTCAGGCAGTTTGCCTGCGTCGATACCCAGAGCCCTGATCAGGCTGGCGTCGTAACGGATGTGATGAGGATCGCGATTGTCGGTTACCCAGGCGGTCAGCATCGAGTCACCTGTGGCGCAGAAACGCCCCGACAAGCGCATGTTCATATAGTCGAGCACATTCAGAAACTTGTGCGTCTGGTCATACCTTGCCGGATCGTGGTCAAAGATATAGGCCATGTGCCCGGCCGAATCCATGCCCGACAGCGACGCTACCCCGCCGGTCAGTCGCAGCGATTTCCAGAGTTTGAGCGGCCCGTAGCCGCCCAGATTGCACCAGCCTCCGCCCATGCGTTTTTTGATCGAGTCGGCGCCGCGTTTGTCCAGCCACAGCAGCGCCCGGCCAATCGCGGTCCCGTCGCGATCGACACAGACCGTGCCTTCGCTTTGCGTCGAGCAACACACGGCCACCACCTGACGACGCCTGAGCGGGTCGGCTGCCAGCAATTCGTGGGCACCAAGCAGAAACGCGTTCCACCAGTCCTCGGGTTCCTGCTCGGCACTCAGACCACTGACGTGCAGCGGTACACCGTGAAACGCCCAGGCGCGGATGTCTCCCTCCATGGAGACCAGCGCGCACTTGCAGCCGGACGTTCCCAGGTCGATCGCGAGGACGAGTTGCTCCAGACCGGTAGCCGCCTCAGGCGTCCGGGAAATGAAAAGCGAAGTCATAAAGGTCTACTCAGAATGTGCGGGAAATCGACGCTACCCAGCGACTGCCGTCCGTGGTGCGCACATGTCCGTCGTCCTCGGCCATATACAGCTCGCGCGCCCTGGTCTTGGTCGTCACCCAGTCAAGCCCCCAGTCGAAGCCCCACCAGTGGTGGACCAGACCTGCGCCATAATCGGCAAAGTCGGCTTCCGAGAAGTTTTCGATCTGTTGATAGCCGGCGTGCAGCTTCAGGTTGGTGTTGATGCCCAGCGCGTATTTGTAATCGAGGTCATAGAGCATGCTGCCCCGGGAGTTGCGGTCACCCTTGGCATAGCAATCGAGGCCTTTGGTCGGGTCATCGCGGAACTGCAATTGCGCGCCGCATACCCCGCCACTGTTGGCACCCCGGTAGTTTTTCGAGAGCACCCGGGCGATTCGCCCTTCGAGCGCGCCGTAACCGATTTCAAGCACGGCGAACTGGCTGTTGTAATTGGTCGAGTGCTCTTCACCTGGCGTGAACGTTTCGAAATCGAACCGGTTCGGTGCCTTGAACTGAGCCCCTGGAAACATCTCGGCCGCAAGCCCGACGCCATAGTGCCAGGCATCCGGATCGCCGAAGCGATAACCGCCCGCCAGCAATACACCTGCACCGTCGCCGTCGAGGAACTGTTTCTTGCTGACCGTGGTAAATTCGGCAAGCGCCACCAGGCCTGTTTCATGGACGACCTGGAGGGTCACCTTGGCCCCGGGCCGATTCAGAGAATCGGAAATCCCACGGGTACGAATGTCCGAGCTGACCTTGGCGGTAACATCCACTGCGTAGCTCGACATTTCATCGGCGATGGCAAGAGTCGGGCCTGCTGCGCAGCACAGGGCTGCAGCCATTACATAACGGGTTGTATACGTGCGCATGATTCTCTCCCACGCTAAAGGGCCGGATTTACGATTTGCAAACCGGGGCAGGAGGCAGTGTTGCGATTCGCTCGAATTGCTCTGTCTTGCCGAGAACTTCGGTGCCGACAAAAGCCCTTACATTGAGGCGTCCATCCTTGACTCGAACGGCGCCCTTATATTTTTTCTGATCACGGGGGTCATACACCCAGCCATCGCGCCAGGCGTCCTGGTCGTAGCGGGTCAGCTGCAGAATCTGTACGCCGCAGTCACTCGACGTCGAAGCAGCATCCTTGACCCAGACAATCTGGCCGCAGATAGCGCCGGTCTTGTCTGCGCAGTCGTCAAGCCTGACTACCGCGTCCTTTTCCGCCGTCAGCCAAAGGCCCTTGGCCTCAAGCGGACCGGCAGCAGCATGAATGCCGGTGGAGCACATCAGAACCGAAGAGAGGAAAAGCCACTGCCGTACGTTCATAGCGTCACCTTTTTTATTTTTTGTTTTGACAGACCGTCACAATAACGACGCTTCAGTTATGATAGTCATCGCTACAAGATAGTTATAACTATCATTTTATCGTGCAGCAACTGTTTTTTTGATCGTCATGCTGGCGCCCCATTCTTCTTGACAGGTACTTATGGCCAGGCTGAAAACCGAAACCCTTCCCGAGCAGGTCGCCGGGAAAAGCGTTGAACGCAAGAAGTTGCCCGCGCAGCAGCGTGCTACCGAAACCTACGAACGCATTCTGGTCGCCACGGCAAACACCCTGTGCGAGGTCGGCATAGAACGTTTGTCGACCAATCTGGTATGCGAACGGGCCGGCCTTACGCCGCCCGCGTTGTATCGCTATTTCCCCAATAAGTACGCGCTGTTGACGGTGCTGGGCGAACGTCTGCTCGAGAAACAGAACGAGCGGATCGATCACTGGATTACCCCCGAGCTGATCGCAGGTCCGCCTCAGGCGCTTGAGCAGGCGCTCGCCGAGCTGATTCTGGATACGTACCGGGTCACCGATGCCACGCTGGGCGGCATGTGGACGCTCAAGGCACTGAGGGCGGTTCCCGCGCTGGAGCATGTGCGGCTCGACTCCCACCGCAGGGTTTCCAAGGCTCAGGCCGCCATCATCGGCAGTGCTTTTCCAGACGCGGCGTCCGAGGACATCGCCATGGTTGCCCGCGTTGCGGTGGAAATGATTCACGCGACCATTGAGTTGTTGTTCGATGAACCGCTGGAGCCCGCAAAAACCTGCGCGATGGTGGCAGCGATGATTGTCAGTCATCTGGATCGCCTGGCGCCCGAACCTGTGCATGGCGAGCAATGATTGCAATACAGGTTGGCCGTTCCAGCCACTTTAACCGGCCGGATCGCCCCTCCATTGGCTTTGCAGTGTCCTATACGGTTAGGTGAGCCAGGACATCGACACATTACCGCTGACACGCCTGCACTTGCGGCAGGTTCGGTCGCAGTGACTATAAAAAACACGCAGCCACAGGAGCAGCGTCATGAATCAACCCGCCAGGGTTCCGCCAGGTACCACGTTCCACGCTGCCGGGCTAACCGAGCTGTTCGAGGCACAGCAGGCTGCATTCCGTGCTCAGGGCGCACCTTCCTACGATCAACGAATCGCAGACCTCAACGCCGTCCTGCGTATGGTCAGCGATAATCAGGACAGGTTGCTCGAGGCGGTCAGCGCAGACTTCGGCAACCGTTCGTTCGACGAGACCCGGCTCGGTGAATTGATGCCGGTGGTCAACGGCATCAAGCACATCCGCTCGCACCTCAAAGCGTGGATGCGTCCGTCCCGGCGCAAGGCGGGTATTGTCTTCAGGCCCGCCGCAGCACGGGTGGTTTATCAGCCGCTGGGCGTCGTCGGCATTCTCGCTCCGTGGAACTACCCGTTGACGCTGACGCTGGTGCCCTTGATAGAGGCGCTGGCTGCAGGTAACCGGGCGATGATCAAACCTTCGGAACTGACACCCCGAACCTCCGAGCTGCTCAGGCAGTTGCTCGGCGAAACGTTTCCCGCCGAGCAGGTTGTCGTGGTCACTGGCGACGCCACGCTGGCGGGCCAGTTCAGTGAGCTGCCTTTTGACCATCTGCTGTTTACCGGCTCGACCCACGTGGGCCGCCAGGTCATGGCGGCGGCGGCACGCCATCTGACACCGGTCACACTGGAGCTGGGCGGCAAGTCGCCAGTCGTGGTCTGCGACGACTTTTCGATCACGAAAGCCGCTCGGACGATCGCTATCGGCAAACTGTTCAACGCCGGTCAGACCTGCGTAGCACCTGACTATGTCCTCGTCCCGCGCGAACAGGTGGACAGCTTTGCCAGCGAGTGGCTGGCTGCGGCAAAAAAACTTTACCCGACCCTCGATGGCAATCCGGACTACACCTCGATCATCTCCCAGCGCCACTACGACCGGCTTATGGCGATGGCCAGTCAGGCCGTCGCGACGGGGGCCAAGGCGTGGCAACACAATGCGCCTGCAACGGCGGGCGAACGCAAGATTGCACCAATGGCACTCACTCAGGTGTCCCTGAACGCAGATGTCATGGGCGAAGAGATTTTCGGCCCGCTGCTGCCGGTGCTCGCGTATGACTCTCTGGATGAAGCCATCGCCTTTATCAATGCTCGTCCGGCACCGCTGGCCCTTTATTGCTTTTCCAACGTTCAAACGTCTGTGGACAGGGTGCTGAACCGCACGCAGTCCGGCGGCGTGACCATCAATGGCACCATGCTGCACGCAACCCAGGATGACCTGCCCTTTGGCGGTGTCGGCGACAGTGGCACCGGGGCCTATCACGGCTACGAAGGCTTCGTTCGCCTGTCCCATGCCCGCGGCGTTCTCAAGCTCGGTCGTTTCAACATGTCCGACAAGGTCTCGGCACCTTACGGACGGCTTACGCGTCTGGTCACCCGACTCATGATCGGAAAGTAGGCGCCTGCCGAACGATGTTACCCCGCCATATCACGACGTTTACATGCATATGCGCGGGGGGGGGGGGGTATTCACTTTCTACTTCCCGTCACAACATCAGGCACCATGAGCTAACGCCGGCCAGCCCGCCCCACTTCTGCGACGCCATTGTCCGCCGTCCGACCGATGACCATCACTCTTTCTGATAGTGAAGTATTTAGGTAACCTCAGGACGATACTCTTTGCTGTACTCCACTAGAGATGATCTAGTGGGCATCTAACGCTGATCTCGCGCCGAAGACACCAGCGACTAAGTTGATGTGACTGCGCCATGCTTACAGCGTCTATAACATTGTCAGCAGTTCTAAACTCATGGATGACTAAATGCCTCACACACTACTTCCGCAGATTGGCAGGGCCATCGCCAGCATCGGTAGCGGGAATTTTTCCAGCATGTTCCACAAGCTGATCGATACTCAGCTTGCCGTAGATGCCACGCACCTCTCATCACTGCCGCAGCCCTGGCAAACGCCGCCTGCCTCTGCACCAACGGTCTTTAACGAGACCGTCACATCATCGCGGGGCACGCTGTTGCTCAGTGACTCCATTCATCTTTACCCTGATCAGGCCTCGGAAAGCTTTAGTTGTAAAATAACGGTATTTCGGGCGCTTCCCGCGCACGAATTCTCAGAAAAGGAACGCCGGCAGCTGGGCGACATTTCCCCTCTGCTGTTTTCGATACTTGAAAAACATGTCAATGCCCTGCAATCGGCAATGCCCGGCATCGAGCATAAAAAGCCCGAAAGCATTGAGAAGCGCTTCCAGGAACGACTGCGCGAAACGGGTCTGACGTTGTCCGAACGCGAAACCCAGGTGTGCCTTGGGCTGCTCGCCGGTCATACCGCGCTTGAGCAGGCCGAGCGGCTCGCACTCAAGGTCAATACCGTGGGCAGTTACCAGCGCCGTGCGGCGATCAAACTGGGCATCAGCGGTCGTAATTCACTGATGCGCTGGATGTATGGCTCATCAGCGGGCGTTTTTTCAACCTGCTGACCGCCCGATGCAACGGAAGGGGCGATACCGATCGCCCCTCCCGGATCCACCCTCACCGCCTCCGATGCAAGACCTCCCTGCGCCTGCAATCACGCTTTATCAATACCCACCAAGTCATTGCGTTTCCCCCACACCGACTGTCAATCCGTCATACCACCAGGCCGCCAGGCTGTAGACGTCCGGAGCTTTCAGGACGCTGAAGTGGTTACCCGGCCCCTCCCAAAGCGAAAGTTGCGGCAGCAAATGCTGCCATTGGCTTGCGCAAGCGGCATGTTCGAGTTGATTGTCCAGCGCATCCAGATGCGGGTCATTCACCAGTACCAGACTTGCCCTGCCGCTGTAGCCTCCCGGCTCAGGTCGATAGACCGTGCGCAAGGCGCTGGCAAACGTGCGGACGATCCCTTGCAGGGCCTGTGCCGCCAGACGTGGCGGCAATAACCCGACGCGCACCATGGCCTGCTGAAGCAGGTGCATTTGCGCGACTGTGTCGCTGTCGGCAAACGCCAGTGGGGCGAGCTCCAGGCTTCTTCCACTGGACAGCTGCAGCGCCTCGATCAGGCGTTCCAGCACGGCGGTGGCGGTATAAGGCTTGCTGCTCAGACCCTCGCCGCCAGGCGCCTCGCTGTCGATCAAGGTCAACGAGACAACCTCGCGGCCTCGGGCCTGAAGCTTGACCGCCATGGCGTGCGCCGCCCAGCCTCCGAACGAATGCCCAACCAGATGCAGCGGGCCTTTCGGATACAGCGCTTCGATGGCCTGCACATGGCTCTGCGCTGCCGCTTCCACCCTGCTGTGCGGAACACTGCGACCATCCAGGCCGCGCGGTTGCAGGCCGTGGATCGGCCAGTCCGGCCCCAGCGCCTCTGCCAAGCCAATGAAGCTGGTGACGCTGTCACCGGCGCCCGGTACACAAAACACTGGCGCATGCCCGTCACGCCCGCTCTGGATCGCCAGCAGCGATTGATGAGCCGGTGCCGGCGGTGGCGTGGCGGGCACGCTGTGCAACGCCTGAACGATGCTCCGACCGAGCACGGCCACGTGCGGTGCCTGCATCATCGTCATGTGATCCCCCGGGACATCGACGCACTGCAGTTGATTTCTGGGGAGAATCTCACCCCAGCCCAGGGTCGAACTGCTTCCGATCGGCGCCATTGGACGCTGTTCGGCGCGGAACAAATGGATCGGCAGGCTGAGCGGTTCCAGCTGGTAATGCGCCAGGGCCTGACCATGCGCCACTTCCCGGTCCAGGTAATGGTGCAACTGCTGATCGCTCGCCAGCGCCAGCTCCTCGTACAACAGACCTTCGTCGCGGCACAGTTGCAACAGCGTCGCGAAGTCCGGCAGCGGTGCTTGCTCGCTCAATGAGGTGAGGCGCGCCAACCTGGCGGCACCCTCACCCGCCTGGGCTTGCCAGTGCGCAGTGCAGTGCGAGAGCAATTGCCGCTCAAGCAAGTCAGGTCCCTGCCAGCGTGCCTTGCCCTGATCGGTCAGGCGTGGCACATAGCTGTCGATCAGGCCGAGGAATGTGACGGCCTCGTCCATGCCCAGCAGTTGAGTAGCCACTTCGTAGGCCAGAACCCCACCAAACGACCAACCGGCCAACCGATACGGACCGCGCGGCTGGACCTGACGAATGCGCTCCACCATCCGCGCAGCCAAGCACTCCATGGTGCGTAATTGCTGCTGCCCAAGGCCAATGCCCGGCAAGCCGTAAATCGGAAAGTCGCCCTGAAGATGTTGCCCAAGCACAGGGAAATAAGCATCCAGCCCTGTGAAATCGTGGAGCAGAAACAACGGTGACTCGCTGCCACCGGCACGCACTGTGATCACCTCGCGAGCTTCGTCCGGTGATCCTGGACGCTGGTCGAGCAACCCTGCCAGCGCTGCGACGCTAGGGTGCTGAAACAGTTCGGCCAGTGTCAGTGACACGCCTGCTTTTTGCAGCAGGCTGACCAGACGAATGGCCGATAGCGAATGACCGCCCAATTCGAAGAAACTGTCGTGCCTGCCTATTTTTCCGACTTCAAGAACCTCGGCCCACACCTCCGCCAGACGCTCTTCCAGCGCTGTCGATGGCGCTTGGTAGGCGAGGTTCGCAAGAGCGGCCAGGTCCGGCGCAGGCAACGCCTTGCGGTCGACCTTGCCGTTCTGGGTCAATGGCAGCGTATCAAGACCTACAAATACCGCAGGCACCATGTATTCCGGGAGCTGCCCCAACAGATGCGCACGCAAGGCGGCACTGTCGAGCGATGCATCGCGACGGGTGAAGTAGCCCACCAGACGCAACGAACCATCGTCCAGACGCTGGGTGGTCACCACCGCTTCGCCGACGCCCGGGCATTGCGCCAGGTGCTGTTCGATCTCGCCCGGCTCGATACGCACGCCACGGATCTTCACCTGATCATCGTTGCGGCCCAGGTATTCAAGCGTCCCGTCGGACAGCCAGCGCACCAGATCGCCGGAGCGATACATTCGGGCGCCGGGGCTGTCGCTGAACGGATCGTCGAGGAAGCGTTCTGCGGTCAGGTCCGCACGGTTCAGATAGCCGCGAGCCACGCCTGTGCCGCCGATGTACAACTCGCCGGGCACCCCGAGTGGCACTGGCTGTCCACGCGAATCCAGTACGTACAGTCGGGCATGGGAAACCGGCTTGCCGATGTGCAGCACCTTGCCCGGCTGCATCCGGCCAGAGCTGGCCACCACCGTGGTCTCTGTCGGGCCATAGTTGTTGACCACGGCGAAACCCGGATCACGGTTGAAATGGCGTAAACGATCACCGCCAATCAACAAAGTCTGCAGCGTCGGATGGTGTAATTCACGGCTGAAGGCGTATTCGGCCACCGGGGTCGGCAGAAACGCCACCTGCAGCGGCTGAGCCAGCCACCAGTCGAGCAGCACATCGAGCTGTTCGTTGCCAATCTCAGCTGGCGGCAGGTGCAGCACCGCACCGGCACACAGCGCAGGCCAGACTTCCCAGGCCATGGCGTCGAAACCAAACCCGGCAACGCTGGCGGTATGACTGCCGGCACGCAGGTTGAACGCTTCACAGTGCCAATCCACCAGATTGTTCAGCGTGCGGTGCTCGACCATCACGCCCTTGGGCAGCCCGGTGGACCCCGAGGTGTAAATCACGTAAGCCAGATGGTGCGTGGTCATTTCCGGCACGGACGGGTTGTCGGTGCGCTGTGACCAGTCCGGGCGATCAAGCGCGATCACCGGCACCTGCAGTTCGGGCAGACGCGTCAGCAGGTCGAATTGAGCCAACACCACCACGGGCGCGCTGTTCTCCAGCAGATAGCTGATGCGTTCATCCGGGTGGGCCGGATCGACCGGTACGTAGCTCGCCCCGGCTTTCAGCACTGCCAGCAGCCCCGTCAGCGTCTCCAGACCGCGCCGCGCGACCACCGCCACCCGGTCGTCAGGACGTACGCCCAGTCCGATCAGATGATGGGCCAATGCGTTGGCACGGGCATTCAACTCGCCGTAGCTCAAATGCTGGTCGCCCGCCTGAGCAGCCAGTGCGTTCGGCTGGTCAAGCGCCTGCTGTTCGATACGTAGGTGAACGGGCAGCGGGTACTCCGCCGTAAGGCGATCGGCATTGAAGCCATCGAGCAGTTCGGTTCGCTCGGTGCCGGGCAGAATATTCAGTGTTTGAATCGGTTCCGCCGGTGACTGCTCAAGGGCATCGACCAGCCCGTTCACGGCACTGGAAAGGTACGCACAAATACGTCGGGCATCGATACCTGTCGAGGTCAGCGCAGTCAGGTCGAACGCTTCGCCCAGATCATCGACGCTGAGCGTCAACGGATAGCTGCTGCGCTCGCCGGACTGCAACAGCTCGATACCCTGCCAGGCCTCGCCGGCAGCCTCGTTTACCTCACTGGGCACCGCGCTGTGGCGGTAATTCAACAGCGCACTGAACAGCGGTACGCCCGCAGGCAAGGCGCTGCAACGCTGAGCGATTGCCAGAGAAGCCTGTTCGTGGGCAAGCAATCCGGTCAGGCGGCGGTGAGTCTGGGACAGAGCATCGCGTGCACTCTGATCGGCCAGGTCGATGCGCAGCGGCAAGGTGTTGATGAACACCCCGAGTGTACGTTCTGCACCCTCGCTGCCATTCAAGCGACCCAGCAGTACGGTGCCGAACACCACGCTGTCACGCCCGGACAATCGGCCCAGTACCTGCGCCCACGCCAGGTGCATCAGGCTGGCAGGACTGACACCCAGCTGCCGCACCTGATGGCGTAGCCGCCTGCTCAGGTCCGCATCCAGACGCACTCGGGCCTCGCCTGCAACCTCCGGCCCTGGCAACCAGGTCTGAGCGTACGCCAGGGTCGGCTCATCCAGATCGCCCAATTGCTCGCGGAAGAACGCTTCGTGCGTGTCGTCCCCCGCCCCCAGCAAGGTCTGCGCGATGTAGTTGCGGTAAGGCACTGGTGCAGGCAGTTGCGCTGCCTGATCGAGCAGTACCGCCTGCAATTCCTGGCTCAGCAGGTCCAGGGCAACGTGGTCCATGATCAGGTGATGGAACAGCAGGACCGCGACGATACGCCCGTTTTCCGGGTCATCGGCATGAACCAGACGCAACAGCGGTGCACGCACGAGCTCCAGTGGCTCGGGCGCATCCAGCGCCGCCAGCGGCACCTCGATCACCGGCAGATCGGCATGCCGCCAGACCACTTGCACAGGCGTTTCCAGACCTTCCCAGCACAGTGAAGTCCGCAACACGTCGTTGCGGGCGATGACCTGTTGCAGCGCCTGGCTGAAGGCATCCAGTCGCGAGCGGTCGGCAAAGGCGAAGCGTGCCTGCAAGCGATAGGGATCATCCTCAGCGGCGGACAGGTAGTGATAGAAAATGCCCGCCTGCAGAGGCCCCAGCGGGTAGATGTCCTGAATATTGCTCGCCCCCCCGGTAACGCTCGCGACAATGCGATCAATCCCTGCCTGATCCAGTTTCACCAGCGGCAACAGGTCCGGGGTGATTGATGTGCAATCCACACCGATCAGGTTGGCCGGAATCTTCACCTGAGCGCCGCTGCCGACGGCACGCGCCAGGGCGGCCAGGGTCGGCTGGGCAAACAACACGCGAATATCGGCATCCATGCCACGGCGACGCATGCGCGCGATCAGGGTAACGGCGAGCAGTGAATGGCCGCCGAGTTCGAAGAAATGATCGTTGCGCCCTATTTGCTCGACTTGCAGCAGCTCGCTCCAGATGTCGGCCAGGGCCATTTCCAGCTCGCCTTGCGGCGGCTCGTATTCGCGCCCTGGCATGGCGTCGCGATCCGGCACCGGCAAAGCACGTCGATCGACCTTGCCGTTGGCGGTCAGTGGCCAGGCATCAAGGCGCACGAATGCACTCGGCACCATGTAGCCCGGCAGGCGATCCAGCATGTCGGCACGCAGCCTGGCGATATCAAGCGCCGGGCGCGGGCCTTGTTCAATGAAATACGCCACCAGACGTGACTGTCCAGGTTCGTCCTCGCGCGCGACCACCAGCGATTCCTCGATACCCGGCAACGAGGTCAGTTGCGCCTCGATTTCGCCCAGTTCGATGCGCATACCGCGGATTTTCACCTGATCGTCGTTACGCCCCAGATAGTCCAGCGTGCCGTCGGCATTCCAGCGTGCCAAATCACCGGTGCGGTACATGCGCGCCTGCGGGTGCTCACAGAACGGATCGCTGAGGAAGCGCTCGGCAGTGAGTTGCGGCTGATTCAGATAACCGCGCGCTACGCCTTCTCCGCCGATGTACAACTCGCCAGCAACACAGGTCGGCACCAGTTGCTGGTGGTCATCCAGCAGGTACACGCGGGTGTTGGCGATCGGCTTGCCGATGTCGAGGCTGCCGTCAGGCAACAGACGACCGGAAGTGGCGACCACCGTGGTTTCGGTCGGGCCATAGTTGTTGATCACTGCGAAACCTGGCTCGCGGTGGAACTGCCGCAGGCGGTCGCCACCGATCAGCAGCGTGTGCAGCGTTGGGTGATAGAGCTCGCGGCTGAACGCATATTCAGCCACCGGTGTCGGCAGAAACGCCACGTGCAGCGGCTGCGTGAGCCACCAGTCGAGCAGCAGATCGAGCTGTTCATTGCCGATCTCGGCGGGCGGGATATGCAGCGTTGCCCCTGCACACAGCGCCGGCCAGACTTCCCAGGCCATGGCATCAAAGCCGAAACCGGCCACCGTGGCCGTGTGACTGCCGGCGTGCAAAGCGAACGCCTGGCAATGCCAGTGGACGAGATTGGCCAGCGTGCGGTGTTCGACCATCACGCCTTTCGGTTGCCCGGTCGAGCCGGAGGTGTAAATCACATACGCCAGATCGCCGGGCGTCAGCCCCGACACCCGCGGATTTGCCGGTTGCTCAGGCCATTGAGGTCGATCAAGCGCGAGCAGCGGCACTGTCAGTGCAGGCAGGCGCGCCATGAACGCCTGTTCCGCGAGCACCACTGCTGGCGCGCTGTCGGTCAGCAGGTAGCTTATGCGCTCATCGGGGTGCGCCGGATCCACCGGCACATAGCAGGCACCGGACTTGAGCACGGCCAGCAGGCTCACCAGCGTGTCCAGCCCACGACGCGCCACCACCGCGACGCGATCATCCGGGAGCACGCCCAGGCTGATCAGATGATGGGCAAGGCTGTTGGCCTGACGGTTCATCTGCGCGTAGCTCAGTGACTGCTCGCCGACCCTGGCGGCAACGGCTTCGGGCGTGCCTTCGGCGCGTGCTTCTATCAGGGCATGAATGGTCTGACCTTGCGGCAGATTCACCGCGCTGGCATTGAGGCTTTCGAGCAGATACTCGCGTTCCTGCTGGCCCACCAGCGGGATATCAGCAAGCACCACCTGCTGGTTATTCACCAGCGTGCGCAGCAACTGTTCGAAATAACCGCAATAACGCTGCACTGTTGCCTCGTCGAACAGCGCAGTGGCGTAGTCCAGCGTGCCGAACAAGGCATCACCCTGCTCGCCGAGGTTAAGCGACAGATCGAACTTGGAGACCTGACTCTGCTGCTCGACCGTTGCCAGCAACAGCCCGTCCATCTCCGGTAACGTCGTTTCCCCGGCCAGCCAGTTCAGCGTCGTCTGGAACAATGGACCGTGGGCCAGACTGCGTGTCGGGCGGACGATTTCCACGACCTGCTCGAACGGCAGGTCCTGATGGTCCTGAGCCTCCAGTACTCGCGTCCTGACCTGTGCCAGCAGCGCCTCACCGGTGGGTGCCGATGCGGTGTCGATGCGTATGGCCAGCGTATTGACGAACAGACCGATCAGCCCTTCCAGCTCGGCCCGGCCACGGCCCGCGATCGGGCTGCCGATCACCACCTCGGCCTGACCGGAAAGACGCGACAGCAGTGCGCCCCACGCAGTCAGCAAGGTCATGTACAGCGTGACACCTTGCCGCTGTGCCAGCGCACGCAGACCTGCGGTCAGTTGCCCATCCAGCCGCACGTTGAGGCTGGCACCGGCGAAATCCTGCTGCGCCGGACGCGGCCGGTCTGCAGGCAGGGTCAGCAGTGTCGGTGCGCCTTCCAGCGCCTGCCGCCAATAGGCAGCCTGATGTTGCAGACGTTCGCCGCTCATCCAGCCCTGCTGCCAGACCGCATAGTCGGCGTACTGGATGCTCAGCGCCGGCAGTGGATCGGCCTCGCCGCGACGCAGCGCCGGGTACAACGCCAGTAATTCGCGGGTCAGAACTCCCATCGACCAACCATCGGAGACGATGTGGTGCACGGTCAGCAACAACACGTGCCGCTCGTCCTCCACCTGTATCAGGCAGCCACGGATCAGCGGCCCACGCGTCAGATCGAACGCTGCGGTGGCCTCTGTTACGACGCGTTCGGTCAGGGTGTGCGGGTGTTGACGCAGGTCTTCGATCTGCAGGAACGACATGGCCGTCGGAGCTGTAAACACCACTTCGGCACCCTCCTCGCGGGCGATGAAGCGGCTGCGCAGGGTTTCGTGGCGCTCGACGATCCGCCCAAGCGCGGCCGTCAACGCCGCCACATCCAGCGATCCTTGCAGACTGAGGGCCAGCGGGATGTTGTAGGCCTGATTGCCGCCCTCCATTTGTGCCAGAAACCACAAACGCTGCTGGGCAAACGACAGCGGTAGCGACTGATCACGCGGCGCAGGCAGGATCAGTGACAGTTCACTGCGTCCCGTACCAGCCAGCGCACTGGCCACGGCTGCCAGTTCGCCCAGCGCGAAGAGTTCGCCCAATGGCAATTCCATCCCCATCTGCTGACGCACCTGCGACACCATGCGCATGGCCAGCAGGGAGTGCCCGCCCAGATCGAAAAAGTGATCGTGGCGACCGACCCGCTCGAGCTGCAGAACTTCAGCCCAGATCTGCGCCAGAGCGATTTCAATCTCGCCCTGCGGTGGCTCGTAGGCCAGCCCCAACAGCGACGAATGATCCGGTTTGGGCAGTGCACGGCTGTCCAGCTTACCGTTGGCCGTCAGCAGCAGAGCGGTCAGCTCGACAAAGGCTCCAGGCACCATGTATTCCGGCAGGTTGGCCTGCAAGTGAGCCCGTATTTGCTCTGTGGCAGGCGCTTCGGTGTCCAGTCGGCTGGTGAAATAGGCAACCAGACGCACATTGCCCGGCTCATCCTCGCGCGCCAGAACGACAGCCTCCCTGATGCCCGGCAACTGGTGCAGGCAGTTGACGATCTCGCCCAGCTCGATACGGAAACCGCGGATTTTCACTTGATCGTCGTTGCGTCCCAGACATTCCAGCTGGCCGTCCTCCAGCCAGCGGCCCAGATCGCCGGTGCGGTACATCACCGCGCCGGGCTGATCGCTGAACGGGTCGGCGATAAACTTCTCTGCGGTCAGGTCCGGGCGATTCAGATAGCCCAGCGCTACACCGTCACCACCAATGTAAAGCTCGCCAATCGCGCCCAACGGCGTCAGGTGCTGATGAGCATCGAGTACGTAGACCGTCGTGTTACCGATAGGCCTGCCGATCGGTATTGATTCGGCATTATCGTTCAGCGTTCGTACATCGCTGGCGGTCGCGAAGGTAGTCGTTTCTGTGGGGCCATACACATTCAACAAGTGCAGGCCCGGAGCCTGGGCAAGCAGCGTGCGGAAGCTCGCCGTGTCGGCACGCTCACCGCCGGAAAGCAACAGCCGAAGGCCGCCGAGTGCCTCGGGGATCAGTTGCACGTACTGGTTGAACAGCGCGCTGGTCAAAAACAGCACGCTGACATTGCCCTGACGCAGGGCTGCACTGAAACGCGTCGGGTCGATCAGCGTGGTGTGTTCGATCACCAACAGTTGCCCGCCGTTGAGCAAGGCACCCCAGACTTCCATGGTGCTGGCATCGAATGCCGGGTTGGAGGCAAAGGCGATGCTGTCCTGCTCGTTGAAGTCGGCATAACCGTTGTTCAATACCAGCCTGGCAATGCCGCGATGGGCCACGCGGACGCCTTTCGGGGCGCCCGTCGAACCGGAGGTATACATGACGTAAGCCGCTGTGTCGGACGCCTGTGGCAGGCCCGGGTCATGCGCAGGCTGGTCATCAAGGTTCAACCGGTCCAGATCGATGCGCTGCACCGTCGAGCCCATCGAGGTGGCGCTCTGTGTCAGCACACATTTCGCCTGGCAATCATCGAGCATGTAATGCTGGCGCTCGGCAGGCGCGTTGACGTCCAGCGGCACGTAGGTCGCTGCGCACTTGCAGATCGCCAACTGGCTGATGAGCAGCTCCAGCGAGCGCGGCAGCAGGATTGCCACGTGTTCGTTCGGCCGCACACCTTGTCCCAGCAGGTAGTGAGCCAAGTGGTTGGCGCGTTCGTTCAACTCACCGTAAGTGAGTGAACGACGGCCATGTACGGCAGCCACTGCATGCGGGTGAAGTGCAGCGCGGCGTTCGAACAGAAGGTGCACGGGCTGTTCGCGGGGGTAGTCACGCCGGGTATCGTTGAACGTTACCGACAGACGCTCGCGTTCTGCCTCCGGCACCACTGACGATTCGATCAGGGCTGCTGCCGATTGCTGCTCCAGGGCCTGCACCAGGTGGACAAGGGCTTGTTGTACGTAGACGCAAATCCGTTGCGGATCAATGCCCGGCGCAGCCTGGGCTGTCAGGCTGAAACCATCGCCGAAGTCATCGATACTCAAGGTCAGCGGGTAGTTGCTGCGCTCCTCTGCATGCACCACCTCAATCCCCTGCCATGCCGTGTTGTTCGCCTGGTCATCGACCTCAGGCACAGCACTGTGGCGGTAATTGAGCAGCGTATTGAACAGTGGCGCGCCAGCCGGCAAGGCACTGCAGCGCTGGGTCAAAGCCAACTGAGCGTGCTCGTGGGCAAGCATCCCGACCAGACGACCATGAAGGTCGAGCACCGCACTGCGCGCGCAATGCCCGCCCAGATCCATGCGCAATGGCAAGGTATTGATGAACACACCCAGGGCGCGCTCACCGCCTTCACCGCCGCGTAACCGTCCAAGCAGCACGGTGCCGAATACCACGCTGTCACGCCCGGACAACTGGCCCAGTACCTTCGCCCAGGCAAGGTGCATCAACGTGGCAGCGCTGACCCCCAACTGCCTTGCCTGATCGCGAACCTGACGGCACAGGCCGCCGTCCAGCGTGAGACGGGCTTCGGCAGGAATCTGCTCTGCGGATGCCGTTACCAGGCCGTAAGGCAAGGTCGGCTCATCGATATCGCCTAACTGCTCGCGGAAGAACGCTTCATGAGCGTCGTCGCCAGGCCCTTGCACAACGTGGGCGATGTAGTTCCGGTAAGGCACGGGCGCTGCGAGCTGAGCTTCGTTGTCCAGCAGTATGGCCTGCAACTCATGGCTCAATATATCGAGGCCGATATGGTCCATGATCACATGGTGGTAGCGCAGCACCGCTGCGATCCTTTTGTTGGCTGGATCATGGGCATAAACCAGCTGCAACAGCGGCGCCTGCGTCAGGTCCACGCGTGGTGCATTGAAAAGGTCCTGCAAGGCGGTCTCTTCAACCTGCAATGGCGCCTGACGCCAGACCACCTGCACCGGCGCTTGCAAACCCTCCCAGAACAACCCAGTGCGCAGAATATCGTTGCGCTCGATCACGCGCTGCAAGGCATGGCAAAAAGCGTCGAGACGCGAGGCGTCGGCAAAGGCGAACTGCGGCTGCAGCAAATAAGGATCGCGGTCCCCGGCTGTCAGGTGGTGATAAAGAATACCGGTCTGCAACGGGCCCAGCGGGTAGATATCCTGCACATTCGCAGCACCGCCCGGCACCCGCGCCACGATACGGTCGATAGCGGGCTGATCCAGCGCCACCAGCGGCAGCAGTTCAGGGGTGATGCGCTGACAGTGCGCATCGATCAGGTTGGCTGGCACATTGATTTCAGTGTCGCAACCTACGGCCGCAGCCAGCGCCGCCAGCGTAGGCTGGACAAACAGAACGCGAATGTCCGCACGCATGTCCAGACGACGCATGCGCGCAATCAGGGTCACGGCCAGCAACGAGTGGCCGCCCAGTTCAAAGAAATTATCCTGACGACCGACCTGCTCTACATGCAGCAGCTCGGCCCAGAGGCTCGCCAGGGCGATTTCGATCGCCCCTTGCGGCGCTTCATAGGCGCGGCTGGCAATGCTGTCGCGATCCGGTGCCGGCAGGCTCTTGCGGTCCAGTTTGCCGTTCGCCGTCACCGGCAGGCTGGCCAGCCGTACATAGGCCGCAGGCACCATGTAATCGGGGAGCAGGCCCGACAGCCAGGCACGCAACTGTTCGATATCCAGCCCGGGTTTACCTTCACCCGAGGTGTAATAGCCAACCAGTCGTTTGTCACCCGGCACATCCTCGCGCGCCACCACCACAGCGTCGAGAACATCTGGATGATCGTTCAGGCGAGCGGCGATCTCACCCAGTTCGATACGGAAACCACGAATCTTGACCTGTTCGTCATTACGGCCCATGTATTCCAGGCTGCCATCGGCCAGCCAGCGGCCCAGGTCACCGGTACGGTACATACGCGCATCAGGGGCGTGGCTGAACGGGTTGTCGAGGAAACGTTCGGCCGTCAGTGCTTCACGGTTCAGGTAGCCGCGTGCCACACCGGCGCCGCCGACATACAGTTCGCCAACCACGCCCATCGGCACCGGCTCGCCGCGGGCATCGAGGACATACAGCTGCAAGTCGGGAATGCGCCTGCCAATCGGGCTGGCACCGAGGCGCTGGGCGTCTTCGGGCTGCAACGGATAATAGGTCACATGCACGGTGGTTTCAGTGATGCCGTACATGTTCACCAGTTGTGTGCCGGCATTCACGTTGCGGGCATACCACGGCTTGAGTATGACTGTGTCCAGCGCTTCACCGCCAAAGATCACCTTGCGCAACGCATGCGCCTGGCCGTTCTCGCCCTGTGCAGCAATCAACTGACGGAACGCACTCGGCGTCTGGTTGAGCACCGTCACCCCGGCGCGGCACAGCAACGTATAGAAGTCTTCGGGCGAGCGGCTGACCAGTTGCGGCACGATCACCAAATGCCCGCCATGCAGCAACGCGCCCCAGATTTCCCAGACCGAAAAGTCGAAGGCGAACGAATGGAACAGCGCCCAGACATCCTGCTGGTTGAAACCGAACCAAGCTTCGGTGGCCGAGAACAGCCGCGCAACGTTGCGGTGTTCGATCATCACGCCTTTGGGCTTACCGGTAGAGCCGGAGGTGTAGATCACATAAGCCAGGTTGCCGGGCTTTACCAGCACCTGCGGATTGCAGACGGATTCGTCCTGCAAGTCGTCGTCGAGACTGATTACCGGCACTTCCGAGACCGGCAAGGTGCCCTGCACTGACCGCTGACTCAACAACGCCACCGGTGCGCTGTCCTCGAGGGTATAAGCCAGACGTTCAAGCGGATAAGCCGGGTCCAGTGGCACGTAGGCGGCACCGGCTTTGAGGATCCCCAGCAGGCCGGCGATCATCTGCAGGCCGCGAGGCGTGCAGATGGCGACTCGGTCGTCCGCACCAATGCCCATGCCAATCAGGCGATGCGCGATCCTGTTGGCCTGGGCGTTAAGTGTCGCGTAGCTCCAAGACTCCTCTTCATAGCTGACGGCAATCGCTTCCGGCGTGCGCTGCGCTTGCGCTTCAAACTGACTGTGCAGCGTCTGCTCTTGCGGATAAACCGCATCGGGTGCATTGAAATCTTCGGTCAATTGCAGACGCTCGGCCTCCGACAGCAGCGGAATGTGGCTCACAACCGTCTGGCTGTCAGCCACCATGGCGCGCAGTATCGCCTCCAGATACCCCAGATAGCGTTCGATGGTGCCGTGGTCAAACAAAGCCGTGGCATATTCCACGATGCAGCGGAAATGGTCGGGGCCATCGCTGACGCTCAGCGCCAGGTCGAATTTCGCAAAAGCGGCCTGTTCATCCAGCGGTTCGAGCTGCATATCGCCCAGTTGCAATTCCAGCCCCTGGCTGCCGTCCCAGGTCAGCGATGCCTGGAATAACGGGCTGTGCGCGAGGCTGCGCGGCGGCCGCAGGCGCTCCACCACTTGTTCGAAAGGCAGGTCCTGATGGTCCTGCGCTTCCACCACGCGGGCCTTGATGCGCTCCAGCAGCGTCACCACATCCGGCTCGCCCGACGTGTCGACACGCACGGCCAGGGTGTTGACGAACAGACCGATCAAGCCTTCGATTTCAGCACGACGGCGGTTGGCAACCGGCATGCCGACGACGACCTCTTCCTGCCCGGACAGCCGCGCCAGCAATACGGCCCATGCGCCCATGAACAGCATGAACGGTGTCATCGACTGTGCCTGGCAGAAGGCTCTGAGGTCGTTGCTCAGACGCGGATCGAGATCCAGCGCGACGCTGGCCCCGGTGTAGTCCTGATGCGCAGGACGTGGACGGTCGGTGGGCAGGGTCAGCAATACCGGCGCCCCCGTCAGGGTCTGCTGCCAGTAATCGGCCTGATGACTCAACCGCTCGTCGTCCAGCCAGTTGCGTTGCCACACGGCGTAATCGCCATATTGCAGCGCCAGCGCGGGCAGTGGGTCGTCCTGCCCTTGACTGAACGCCTGGTAGAGCGCGGTCAGCTCGCGGGTCAGTACGCCCAGCGACCAGCCGTCAGCAACGATGTGATGCACGGTCAGCAACAAGACGTGACGGTCTTCAGCCAGACACAGCAAACGGCCACGGATCGGCAGGTCATGCTGCAAGTCGAAGGGCTGCGCGGCCTCTTCCCTGATCGCTGCCTGCAGCGCTTGCGGGTCCTGATCGCGTAAATCCTGCCAGCAGATGCGCGGCACTTCAGTCACCGGCGCTGCCTGTACCCAGGCATTGTCGTCTTCCTGGCTGAAGCGGCTGCGCAGGCTGTCGTGGCGGGCCACAATACGTTCCAGCGCACGCGTCAATGCTCGACTGTCCAGCGGACCGCTCAGTTTCAGGCCCAGCGAGATGTTGTAGGCGCTATTGGCATCTTCCATTTGCGCCATGAACCAGATGCGCTGTTGAGCAGAAGACAAAGGTACAGGACCATTGCGCGGCTGCACTTCGATGGCCGGCAACTGACTGCGAGCGGCAGCGGTCAGGCAGTGTGCGACCGCGATCAGCGAACTGTCGGCAAACAGGTCGCCAAGGGCCAGTTCCAGTGACAGGCGCTGACGTACCTGAGAAACCATGCGCATGGCCAGCAGCAAATGACCGCCCAGCTCGAAGAAACGGTCATGACGCCCTACTCGCTCGACCTGCAGCAATTCGCTCCAGATCAGGGCCAGTGCGCTCTCCAGATCGCCTTGCGGGGCCTGGTATTCGCCGGTCGACAGCGCGGCGCGGTTGGGTACCGGCAAGGCTCGGCGGTCAACCTTGCCATTGGCCGTCAACGGCCAGCTGTCCAGGCGCACCAATGCGCCGGGCACCATATAACCCGGCAGACGGGCCAGCAGCGCGGTACGCAATTGTTCCACGCTGCTGGCGACAGCGCCTGCACGCTCGGTGAAGTAGCCCACCAGCCGTGGTTGCCCCGGTTCGTCTTCACGAGCCAGTACCAGTGCTTCCTCGATACCCGGCAATTGGCTGAACTGGTTTTCGATTTCTCCCAGCTCGATGCGCACCCCGCGAATTTTCACCTGATCGTCATTACGACCCAGATATTCCAGGGTGCCATCAGCATTCCAGCGCGCCAGATCCCCGGTGCGGTACATGCGCGCCTGTGGTTGCCCGGCGAACGGGTCATGCATAAAGCGTTCTGCTGTCAGTTGCGGTTGATTCAGATAACCGCGGGCGACACTGTCGCCGCCGATATACAGCTCGCCCGGTACCCCGAGCGGGACCAACTGTTGGCGTTCATCAAGCAGGTAAATCGAGGTGTTGGCGACCGGTTTTCCGATGTCCAGGCTGCCGTCGGGTAGTAAGCGACCGGAGGTGGCGACCACCGTGGTTTCGGTGGGGCCATAATTATTGATCACCGCAAAACCGGGATCGCGATGGAACTGGCGTAGCCGGTCACCGCCGATCAGCAGCGTGCGCAGGGTTGGATGACGCAGATTGCGACTGAAAGCGTATTCGGCCACCGGAGTGGGCAGAAAAGCGACCTGCAGTGGCTGGGCGATCCACCAGTCAAGCAGCGCATCGAGCTGCTCATTGCCGAAGAATGAGGCTGAGTATCGCGATCACGATACCGGTCACTTTGAGAATCATCTTCCTTGCCCTTTATTGTTATTCAATCTTGCGCCGCGACACTTTCGACCACGGATTTCGTCCGTAGTGTCAGTTTTTGCGTGTCGCGTCATCCAGGGCAAGGATGGTGTGGGCGTTGGTGACGGTGGTTGCCAGGGTGTTGATCACGCCTGAACGCAAGGCGCCCAGCGTGGCGGCGGCCTTGGTGTTTTCGCTGGCAATGGCCACTACATCGGGGATACGAAACAATTCCTGCACGGTAAGGCCGATTACCCTGCCCTGTATGGCATTGACCGCAGGCTGGCCGTGAATGTCGATGAAGTCATAGCCCATCATGTCGCCCACCGTGCCGGACAGCCTGGCCTGAGCGATTTCCTGCGGAGAGAACCAGCCCATGCGCACCATGTTGCTGTTTTCGCTCATGTCACCAATACCGATCAGCGCCATGTCGGCACGCCGTGCACGGTCAAGCGTCGAGCGCACAGTGTCGTTGCTGATCAGAATACTGCGCAACTCAGGGTTGGCGACCAGCGCCGGAGCGTACAGGCTTTCGCTTTCGCCACCGAACCGCAGCGCCAGACGGCGGCAAATGTGGTCGGGGTTCATGTACTCGCCCGCCTTGAGCGAGCCGCCAATAGCACAGACAAATGTGCAGTTGCGCGTCACCGGCAGGAACACGTTGTCCGCGACCGCACCCACATTGCGGCCCATGCCCACGGCGACGATCATGCCGTCACCAAGGGTCTTGTTGAGGTAGTTGGCAACCAGACTGGCGACCGCCGAGCGCTGAGTATCCGGGTCACTGTGGTCGACTGCAATCAACGCCCTGTCCAGCTGAAACCGTTCGACCAGCGCCAGTTCCAGCTCGTTGTTCATCGCCGGGTGCTGCAGCACCCGTACTTCGACAATCCCTTCATCGCGTGCGCGTTTGAGCAGTCGGCTGACTTTTGCGCGCGACAGGTCAAAGCGTTTGGCGATGGCTTCCTGAGTGACGTTCTCAAGGTAATAGAGCATCGCGACTTCAGTCATCAGATCGATGTCGCTGGCCATGCGCTGGGTACTGTCACTCATGTGGACGGGCTTCCGTTTCGGCGTCAAAGGCACATTCTCCCTACTCCCGCCCTGTCCCGTCCACTGACTATTGATGCCCGTCACGCTCTATCGCGTTGATGCGCTCGACCTTGGCGCCGGAGCGCGCGGCTTCGAACTCCGACTCCAGGAACGATTTGACGATGCTTTTCGCCAGTTCCGCGCCGATCACCCGTGCACCGATGGAAAGAATTTGCGCATCGTTGCTCTTGCGCGCTCGCTCGGCCGAATAGGTGTCGTGGGCCTGGGCCGCACGAATGCCGAAGACCTTGTTGGCGGAGATGGCCATGCCTATTCCGGTCCCGCAGACCAGCACGCCAAGCCGCTGCTGCCCGGCATTAATGGCTGTGGCCACGGCCAGAGCAATGTCCGGGTAAAGCACCGGTGCCGTGGAATGAGTACCGAAATCGGTTACCGGATAACCCAGCGACTCGATATGGCGCTTCAACAATTCCTTGAGTTCATAACCCGCTTCATCACATCCGATAGCCACCGGGAAAGGTGTGTTCATGGCATCAGGCTCCGCTGCCGAGGTCTTATTATCTGACCAAATGTTCAATCGGTGAAATTCCGATCAGTCATTTGTGAAACATTAGCCCTGTTCTGTCAAGCAAGTTTTCCAACGAATCCTGAACAAAAGCTCATAACTGCCGCAGTACTGCCTTTAAGCGGACACTTGAAAACTTTTACAGGAAACAGATTGACTGATCAGAATTTCATTTGGTACACATATGCTCACTGAGCAACGCATCAGCACCTAATAAGAATTCACAGCACGAGGACACGCCAATGGCCAAGCCATTACTGCTCCAGGCTGAACACGTCACCAAGGCTTACGCTGGCATCCCCGCCCTGCGTGACGGGCGTCTCTCATTGCGAGCCGGAAGCGTGCACGCCCTGTGCGGCGGCAATGGCGCGGGCAAGTCCACTTTTCTGAGTATTCTGATGGGCATCACCCAGCGCGATGCCGGGACCATTCTGCTCAACGGCGAGACAGTGCAGTTCAGTCGCCCCGGCGATGCTCTGGCTGCCGGGATTGCGATGATCACCCAAGAGCTGGAACCCATTCCCTTCATGACCGTCGCCGAGAACATCTGGCTGGGCCGCGAGCCGCGTCGGGCCGGGTGCATTGTCGACAGCAAGGAACTGAACCGACGCACCCGTGCACTGCTGGACGAACTGGAATTCGACGTCGACGCCACCAGCCCCATGCATTTGCTGAGTGTGGCGCAGATACAACTGGTGGAAATCGCCAAGGCCTTCAGCCATGACTGTTCGGTAATGATCATGGACGAGCCCACTTCGGCCATCGGCGAGCGTGAGGCGCAAACACTGTTCAAGGCCATCCGTCGGCTTGCCGCCCGGGGCGCGGGCATCATCTATGTTTCCCACCGCCTCAGCGAGCTGGCGCAGATTGCCGACGATTACAGCATCTTTCGCGACGGCGCCTTTGTCGAAAGCGGACGCATGGCCGATATCGACCGGGCCCACCTGGTGCGCGGCATCGTCGGCCAGGAGTTGCAGCGTATAGATCACAAGGTCGGCCGCGAATGCGCGGTCGAATGCTGCCTGAAGGTCGAGGGCCTGAGCCGCAACGGCGAGTTCGAAGACATCAGCCTGCAGGTGCGTCACGGCGAAATTCTCGGTATTTACGGGCTGATGGGCTCGGGTCGCAGCGAGTTCCTCAACTGCCTGTACGGCCTGACCACACCTGACGCCGGCAGCGTCACCCTGCAAGGCAAGCCAATGCCGGTCGGACTGCCCAAGGCGACCATTCGCGCGGGCGTCTCACTGGTTACCGAAGACCGCAAGGACAGCGGCCTGGTACTCAGTGGCAGCATCCTGTCCAACATCGCGCTGTCGGCTTACCGGCAGCTGTCGAACTGGTCGCTGATCGATGCCCGCAAGGAACACAAGCTGGCCGAAGACATGGTCAAGCGCCTGCAGATCAAGACGACGTCGCTGGATCTGCCTGTCGCGTCGATGAGCGGCGGCAACCAACAGAAGGTCGTCCTCGCCAAATGCCTGTCGACCGAACCGGTGTGCCTGCTCTGCGACGAGCCGACCCGGGGCATCGACGAAGGCGCCAAGCAGGAAATCTATCACCTGCTGGATCAGTTCGTACGCGCTGGCGGAGCCGCCATCGTGGTCTCTTCGGAAGCGCCGGAACTGCTGCGCCTGAGTGACCGAATCGCCGTGTTCAAGGGTGGCAGGCTGGTGACTATCAGCAGCGATGCCGATCTTTCCCAGGAAGTCCTGTTGAGTCTTGCCTCATGAATGCCAAAACCATCATTGCCCCAGCCTCCACGTCTCCACGCAGCCGCCTGCGCCTGTCTCTCGACCGTTTCGGGCTGCCGCTGGTGTTCATTCTGTTGTGCCTGGTACTGGCGTTTGCCAGCGAATATTTCATGACCTGGCGCAACTGGATGGACATCCTGCGCCAGACCTCGATCAACGGCATTCTCGCGGTCGGCATGACCTACGTGATCCTGACCAAGGGCATCGACCTTTCGGTCGGTTCGATTCTGGCGTTCGCCGGATTGTGCAGCGCCTTGGTCGCCACCCAGGGCTACGGTTTGCTGGCAGCAGTCAGTGCAGGCATGTTCGCCGGCGCCATGCTCGGCGTGGTCAATGGCTTCATGGTTGCCAATCTTTCGATTCCACCGTTTGTAGCCACCTTGGGCATGCTCAGTATCGCCCGCGGCATGACCTTCATCCTCAACGACGGCAGCCCGGTGACCGACCTGCCCGAAGAATACCTGGCGCTGGGTATCGGCCGCGTCGGCCCGATTGGTGTGCCGATCATTATCTTCGCGGTGGTCGCGCTGATTTTCTGGATGGTACTGCGCTACACCACCTACGGCCGTTACGTGTACGCCGTCGGCGGCAACGAAAAGAGCGCACGCACCTC
The DNA here is from genome assembly GCF_977070315.1 of Plantibacter cousiniae (nom. nud.). Taxonomy (NCBI): domain Bacteria; kingdom Bacillati; phylum Actinomycetota; class Actinomycetes; order Micrococcales; family Microbacteriaceae; genus Plantibacter; species Plantibacter cousiniae (nom. nud.). The sequence goes on from NZ_CDRVEU010000002.1 coordinate 258,094, forward strand.
CGGTATCGGCGTACGCAAGGTGATGTTTTCGGTGTACGTGGTTTCCGGGCTGCTCGCCGGACTGGCAGGTGTAGTGCTGTCCGCCAGAACCACCTCCGCCCTGCCCCAGGCTGGCATGTCCTACGAGCTGGACGCCATCGCAGCAGTGGTCATCGGCGGCACCAGTCTGTCCGGAGGCACCGGCAGCATCGTCGGCACGCTGTTCGGCGCACTGCTGATCGGCGTAATCAACAACGGCCTGAACCTGCTCGGCGTGTCCTCCTATTACCAGCAGGTCGCCAAGGGCCTGATCATCGTGTTTGCAGTGTTGATTGATGTGTGGCGCAAGAAAAAACGCTAAACCGGCATGAACGACTGACTACAACAATAACGAGGTTCTCATCATGAAATTCGGTACATCCCTGGCCGCGGTCGCGGCGTTCTCCCTGCTTGCCAGCAGTATCTCCATGGCCGCCGATGGCAAGACCTACAAGATCGGCGCGGCGGTGTATGGCCTCAAGGGCCAGTTCATGCAGAACTGGGTGCGTGAGCTCAAGGAGCATCCGGCGGTCAAGGACGGCACCGTGAAAATCACCGTGTTCGACGGTAACTACGATGCGCTGACCCAGAACAATCAAATAGAGACCATGATCACCCAGCATTACGATGCGATCATTTTCGTGCCCATCGACACCAAGGCCGGCGTCGGCACTGTGGCCAGGGCAATGGAAAACGACATTCCGGTCATCGCGTCGAACACCCGGGTTGCCGGCAACAAGGTGCCTTATGTCGGCAACGACGATGTCGAGGGTGGTCGACTGCAGGCGCAGGCCATGGTCGACAAGCTCAAGGGCAAAGGCAATGTGGTAATCATCCAGGGACCGATTGGCCAATCGGCGCAAATTGATCGGGAAAAAGGCGAACTGGAGGTCCTGAGCAAACACCCGGACATGAAGATCATCGAGAAGAAGACCGCCAACTGGTCCCGGGCCGAAGCCCAGACCCTGACTGAAGACTGGCTCAACGCGCATCAGAACGGCGGCATTTCCGGGATCATTTCGCAAAACGACGACATGGCTCTCGGCGCCCTGCAAGCGGTGAAATCCCGCAATCTGAAGCCTGCCGATGTGCCGATCACCTCCATTGACGGCATGCCTGACGCCATCCAGGCGGCGAAGAAAAACGAAATCACGACCTTCCTGCAAGACGCCCAGGCCCAGTCCCAGGGTGCCCTCGATGTCGCGCTTCGCACCCTGGCCGGGAAGGATTACAAGCCGCAGTCAGTGATCTGGGAGCGCTATGCCAAGGACGTCAAATGGGGCGATGGCACCGACAAGAACTACATCCTGCCGTGGGTGCCAGTCACCGATGCCAACGCCGACGCGCTGTACAAGCAGGTCAGCGGCGGCAAGTAACCGGTCTGAGATTCCCGCTTCTGCCCGAAGGGTGTGGGAGCGAACCGGGCGACGCTTCGCTTGTTCGCGAAGACAGTATTTCAAACGACGCATTTTCGGCGGTCATACCGGCCTCTTCGCGAACAAGTTCGCTCCCACGGCCTTAGGCCAGAATCAAAAGCTAACGTGTTTGAATCTTCAAAAAAACAGCGCTACAGGAGTCATCTTCATGTCTGAATTCTGGAACAAGGCGTTCGATCTCAATGGCCGTTGTGCGGTCATCACCGGCGGAGCAGCCGGGATTGGCCTTGCCTGTGCCAGCCTGCTGGTCGCACGCGGCGCACGGGTCGCACTGCTGGACCGTGATCCGGCAGTGGCCGAGGTTGCCGCCGGCCTGGGCAGCGGGCACCTCGGTATTGCCGTCGACCTGCGCCGGATCGATCAGGTCAACAGCACCATCGACAGCGTCTTCGAGCATTTCAAGCGCATCGATTATCTGGTCAACAGTGCCGGAGTTGCCCTGCTGGACAAGGCTGTTGACGTCAGCGAAGAGGCCTGGGACACGACGCTGGACATCAACCTCAAGGCCAGTTTCTTCGTCGCCCAGGCCTGTGCGCGACACATGCTCGGCCAAGGCAGCGGACGCATCGTCAACCTTGCCTCGCAGGCCGCGGTCATTGGCCTGGACAGGCACGTCGCCTACTGCGCGAGCAAGGCCGCAGTGGTCGGCATGACCAAAGTCCTGGCCATGGAATGGGCGCCGCACATCAACGTCAACGCCATCTCGCCCACCATCGTCGAGACCGCGCTGGGCAAAAAAGCCTGGGCGGGCGAAGTCGGAGAACGGGCCAAAACACAGATCCCGGCAGGCCGCTTCGCCCAGCCGGAGGAAATAGCCGGGCTGGCCCTGTACCTGCTCAGCGACGCCGCCAGCATGATCACCGGCGAAAACGTAGTGATCGACGGCGGCTACAGCATCCAGTAATTCATTTTCTGTCGTGAGGTTCATCGTCATGTCCACCGTCACCGAACGCACTGCCGAACAACTTTCACCGGTCATCCCGAAAACCATGCAGGCCGTGGTCTGCCACGGTCCGGAAGACTACCGGTTGGAAACCGTGGATGTGCCGACTCCCGGCCCCGACGAAATCCTGACCAAGGTCGAGCTGTGTGGCATCTGCATGGGCGACATCAAGACCTATCGCGGCGCACCCTCGTTCTGGGGCGATGCCGAGCAGCCTCGCTACGTCAAACCACCGATGATTCCCGGCCATGAATTCGTCTGTCGCGTGGTGGCGCTCGGCCCTGGTGCCGAAAAGCGTGGCGTGCAGATCGGCGACCGGGTGATCTCCGAACAGATCGTGCCGTGCTGGGGCTGCCGCTTCTGTAACCACGGACAGTACTGGATGTGCCAGAAGCACGACCTTTACGGCTTTCAGAACAACGTGCAGGGTGCCATGGCCCAGTACATGATTTTTACCAGGGAAGGCATCATTCACAAGGTGCCCGACTCGATCGCCCCGGACGAAGCCATTCTCATCGAACCTCTGGCCTGCTCGTTGCACGCAGCCGAACGGGCCGATGTCGACTTCGACGACATTGTAGTCGTCGCCGGTGCCGGCACACTGGGCCTCGGGATCATTGGCGCAGTACGCATGCGCAACCCGAAAAAGCTCATCGTTCTCGACATGAAGCCCGAGCGCGCTGCCCTCGCCCTGCGCATGGGCGCCGATGAGGTGTGGAACCCGGCCGAGGTCGACGTGCAGGCGAAAATCCGCGAGATAACCGACGGCTACGGCTGCGACATCTATATAGAGGCCACCGGTCACCACAAGGCCGTCAATCAGGGCCTGGCGATGCTGCGCAAACTCGGACGCTTTGTCGAGTTCAGCGTATTCAACGATGAAGCCACGGTGGACTGGTCGATCATCGGTGACCGCAAGGAACTGGACGTACTCGGCTCTCACCTCGGCCCCTACATGTACCCGCGCGCCATTGATTTTATCGGCAACCGCAAGATCGACATGCGCGACGTCGTCACGCACAAATTTCCCCTGGCGGAGTTCAAGGAGGCGTTTGCCGTCATGGAGCGCGGCGATAAATCATTGAAGGTGGTTCTGGAACCCTGATCCGCCCGATCCTTATAAAAAGAACACAGGAAATCGCGTTATGAACCGAGTGATAAACGATCCGGACCAGGTGGTCGAGGACATGCTGCGCGGCATTCTGGTAGCGCACCCCGAACTGTCGCAAAGTGACGGTAATCCACGGGTCATCAGCAAAACCCGGCCTTCGGAGCAAGGGCGCGTCGGTATCGTTACCGGCGGCGGCTCGGGTCATGAACCGGCCTTTCTCGGCTATGTCGGTCCAGGGCTGGTAGATGCGGTAGCGGTCGGCGAGATTTTTTCCTCGCCTACTGCCAAGAGCTTTTTCGACGCCTTTCGCGCGGCCGATCACGGTGCAGGCATCGCCTGCCTGTACGTCAACTACGCGGGCGACAATATGAACGTGAAGCTGGCGATGAAAATGGCCGCCAGCAAAGACCTGCAAGTGCGCACCGTGGTGGCCAACGACGATGTGGCCTCGGCGCCGAAAGCCGATATCGCCAAGCGACGCGGAGTGGCCGGGGAAATTTTCATGTGGAAGGTCGGCGGCGCTGCGGCCGCGCACGGTTACGATCTGGACGGTGTGATCCGTGTCGCGCAAAAGGCCGTGGATCAATGCCGATCCATCGGTATCGGCCTGACGCCCTGCACCATCGCGGCGGTCGGCAAACCCAACTTTCAGATCCCAGACGGCAAAATGGAGCTGGGCATCGGTCACCATGGCGAACCGGGTATCGAAGTCATCGACATCGAGTCTGCGGCGGCCATGGCAGAACGCATGCTCGCGCCGATTCTGGCCGACCGGGATTTCAGCGTGGACGACAGCGTAGTCGTGCTGGTTTCAGGCCTCGGAGCAACACCGGTAATGGAACTCTACGTGTTCTACGCCGAAGTGGAGCGTCTGCTCAAGGCTCGGGGCTTGAAAATCCATCGTTGCTACGTGGGCAATTACTTCACGTCGCTGGAGATGATGGGGGTAACCCTGACGCTGCTTGGCCTGGACGCCGAACTGAAAACCCTGATCGACCACCCTTGCCGTTCCATCGGCATGACCCAGGCGGAGTGAACCATGAGCGAGCAATTCTCTACCCAACATGGCACTGCCATCGTTGCCGACCTGGTGAGCGTGATCGTCGCCAATCGCGAATACCTCAGCGAAGTGGATGGCGCGATCGGTGACGGCGACCATGGCATCAATATGGCCAAGGGCTTCGCCCACTGCGGCCGTACCATCGAAGACCGCCAATTGAGCCTCGCCGAGGCGCTGGATGAGCTGACCCTGAGCCTGATGGAAGGCATCGGCGGATCCATGGGCCCACTGTATGGCAGCCTGTTTATCGGCATGGCCGATCAGGTACGCGGCTGCGAGGAGATCGATGCCGCGGCCTTCGCCAAACTGCTGCGCGGCGGCCTCACTTCACTGCAGGACATCACCGAAGCCGGCGTCGGCGATAAATGCCTGATGGATACGCTGATTCCGGCCGTCGAAGCCTTTGAGCAGGCCCACGCCCGGGGTGAATCATTCAGTGCAGCGCTCGATGCAATGAAAAGCGCTGCATCACAAGGGCGCGATTCCACCCGCGATCTGATCGCGAAGATAGGCCGGGCGAGTCGCCTCGGCGAACGCTCGCTCGGCGTGCTGGATGCAGGCGCGGTGTCGTGCTGCCTGATACTGACGCAACTGGCGGATTCAGTGCAGCCGAGGCTGGTATGAGCGGCTATATGACAGTCCAGTGTAAATAGGCACCTTCATTCATGAAGCAGGTTCATGAGCTTATGCTGATAAAACGGGGTCTATCCATTGCTGGATGCTGCACTCGATGGCTTCGGCCTGAGTTACATCCCGCATGACCTTGTCGCCCAGCATATCGAAGCCGGACGCCTGATTCAGGTGCTGGAAGACTGGTCACCGACCTTTGCCGGCTTCCACCTCTACTACCGAGCAGACGCCAGGCATCACCCGCGTTTGCCCTTTTGCTGGAGGCATTGCGCTACCGGTGATTGATTGCGGCCGTCATTCTGTTCAATCTCATTAACGACCAAGTGGCCTGACGGCGCTTGGCTACCAGGCTGATGCGGCGGCTCAGGCGAAGGCGAACGGTCCTTCAAATCGACCTATCGGCACCCAGTGGGTAATAAGACCGGTGTCGGCCTTCCATTGGTGCAGCAACAGCGCGGGAGGCTCGACATAGGAAGCGTCGGCAGCATCCGGGCGCAGTTGCAAGGCAATGGCCGTCGTCGTGCTCGGGGCCGTGCACATCAGCGTGCCGCCAAAGCGCAGCTGCATGAAACGATGAATATGACCGCAGACGATTCGCTCGACAGCCGGGTATCTGGAGACCACCTCGGCCAGCCGCTCGCCCCTTTCACAGCGATAGGCGTCGATGCAGTGAATGCCACTTGAAAACGGCGGCTGATGCATCATGATCAACGTCGGTTTGTCAGGCTCCAGCGCCAGTGTACGATCCAGCCATTGGGTGGCGGTATCGGTCATGTCGCCGTGGTGCTGGTCGGGCACGCTGATATCCAGCCCGATGATGCGCATCGGCGCGGAACCCGAGTCGACGAAGCTGCAGTTTTCCTCATTGATGAAGTAATCGTGCTCCGGGAAGGCACTACGCAGGTTCTGCCGATGATCATGGTTGCCCGGTATCATCAAAAGCCTCTGGCGCAGCGGCTGCAGCAGCTCTCGGGCCATTGCGTACTCCTCGGGTCGCCCCTCGTCCACCAGATCACCGCTGAACAGGATCAGATCAGGCGCCGGATCCAGGGCGTTTATCGTTTCGACGGCAGCCGCCAGCATTGCATTCGAATCGACAACGGCTTGATAGAGTAGCCCTCTGGGTCGTACATGCGTGTCAGAAATGTGCGCTATCAGCATTCCATTACCTCAATCGTGACCAGGTCGCTTATCCACTAGTACAGCGAACCTGCAACGACCGGACCAGACTTCGCCCCGGCCATTACTGAAGCGCGGCAGCGATTGAGAACACCGCAGTCTTTAAACCTCTGGAAACACTGGTTCTCCCAGATTGAGCATCAGCCGGTTCGCCCAGGCGAATATCGAGATGGCGTGAATCAGGTCCAGCACCTGTGTATCGTCCAGCCCCTGCTCGTACAGCGCCTGGATATGCCCGGCGTTGAGCGAGGCCGGTTCGAGCGTCAGGTCGATGGCGAACTGCACGATGGCTTTTTCACGCGCGGTCGTACCTGCGGTATGGGGGTCGGCAAATACCTGGGCGATAACATCATTGCGCTTGGCCAGTTGTTCGAAGCGTTGCGCGTGCACTGACGCGCAGTACACGCAACGGTTGATCCGCGACACGACAGTGCTCGCCAGCTCCCGCTCGGCGCGCGACAGGCCACCCGGTGCGTACATGATCGCGTTGAACGCCTGAGAGCGCTGGCGAAGAATGTCCGGATGATGGGCCAGCGTCAGGTAGTAATCCGAGGTCTTGGCCTGCGGGTGGCTTTCTTCAAGCACAGCGACCTGCTCGGCGCTTGCGCTGTCGAGGTCCACGGTGGGCAGCCAGGCTTTCCAGCCCAGTACCTGATTGGTGAAACCTTCAATTTCAATCAGTTCGCTCATCAGGCTGCTCCGGCAGACTTTAACGCATCCAGCCCTGCGGCCAGACGCACTTGATAGGACAGGAATGCGATCAGTTGTGCCAGCACTACGATTTCAGCGGTGCTCAGGCCCTGATGTTGCAGCGCCTGCAACGCGCTTTGATCGCCGTGTACCGGAGACTCGATCAAGGTCCGCGTGAAGCGCAGAATCGCCGACAGACGTGGGTCTTCCAGCAGATCGATTCGGCTGGCGTCCACATCGGCCAGCACATTTGCCTCGGCGCCTGCCGTTCGCAACTGCGACAGGTAATACCCGCTCAGAGTCGGCTGCGCGCTCAGCAGCGTTGCGTAATACGCCACCCAAAGGCGTTCGCTCAGTGACAGGTTGTGTGCCAGTGCCGGGTCGAAAAACAAGTCCTGACTGCCCTGGGTTGCCAGGGCCACCTTGTCCCGCGCATGACGAACCGCGTGCAGCGGACTGCCGGGTGCAATGCCCAACAGGCTATCGAGGGTGTCCGGAGTCGTTGAATGTTCAGTGGTCGATGTCATGAAAGGTCCTGCAATGCTGTGGTTGCATTCGCGCAGCCGCTGGCAAAAGCGGCGCGTTCATGGAAGAGAATCAAGGCTGCTCGGTGACCATGGTCGCTGCAGTGCGGTCGCTGACCAGCGGCTCGACCTTGAGGCCTTTGCGCGCGGCCCAGATGTTCTGGTAATGGAACAGCGGGATGATGCCGACGTCGTCACTGACAATCTGCACCGAGTCCTGGAGAATCTTGCGGCGCTTGGCCTCGTCGAACTCAGCGGTCGAATCAGCCAGGGCCTTGTCCACCAGCGGATTGCTGTAATGCCCCCAGTTGGAAGCGCCCTGCCCTTTGCTGCTGTCGACCGTGGTCAGAATATTGGTCAGGGCATACGCCGCCTCGCCGGTGCCATTGCCCCAGGCAATCACGCTGATCGCCAGTTCATTCTTGTTGGCCTTGCCCGCGTACACCGCCCACGGCAATACCTCCAGCTGAACCTTGACGCCGATCCGTGTCCAGAACTGCGCCACCGCCTGCATGACCTCCGGTGCCTGCGGATAACGGTCGCCTGGCACATGCACAGTCAGTTGGAAGCCTTCGGGAAAGCCTGCCTGCGCCAGCAGATCCTTGGCCTGCTTGACGTCATAGGGAATGTTCTTGATCTGCGGGTTGTAACCGAACGTATTGGCCGGCATCCATTGATTGGCTTCGGTGACGGTGCCCTGCATGATGCGTTCGTTGATGGCCGGGCGGTTGATGGCCAGGGACAGCGCCTTACGCACCCGCACATCCAGCAGCGGGTTTTCGGCCAGCGGCTTGCCTGCGTTGTCACGAATGAACTCGTTCGGCCCGGCACGGAAACTCGGCTGAATGATCAGCGCACGCAGCCCCTGATAGGCGAAGACATTGACGTTCGGCGTTTTGCGCAGGCGCTCCACATCAGTAGGCGATACCTTGTCGATCACGTCGACATCGCCCGCCAGCAAGGCTGCAGTACGGTTGGCGGCGTTGGCGATGAAACGGAAATCAACCTTGTCCCAGGTCGGTTTGCCACCCCAGTAACTGTCATTGCGAGCGAATATCGTGCGATCACCCGGCACGAACGAGACAAACCGGTAAGGTCCGGTGCCAATCATCGCCTTGCCCGAGTTGTAATCGGCGCTGCTGGCTGCCGCACCGGCGTGGCGACTGACGATATAGATCGAATCGACGTCCGGCAGCAGATTGGCGTTGGGCGAACGGGTCTTGATGATCAGTGTGTGATCGTCCTTGGCCTTGACCGATTCCACGGTACGCATGGCCCCTGCGTAAGAGGCCACGCTGCCGGGTACGTTTCGCGCGCGCTCGAAGGAGAAGACCAGATCATCGGCGGTCAGCGGCGTGCCATCCTGCCATTTGACGTCATCACGCAGGGCGAACTCCCAGGTGGTGTCGTCCACGACCTTCCAGCTCTTGGCCAAGCCTGGCAGGGTCTTGTCATCACGGCGGCTGACCAGCGATTCGAAGGCATGCAACGCTACCGAACGGTCTCCGGCGTAGTTATTGAGCTGTGGATCGAGAGACGAGACCGGGTCGGCATAGCCGATGCGCAAGTCCTGTGCCGTGACACTGCCGGCGGCCAGCATCAGGGCCGACGCTAACAACGAACGAACGAGTGGTTTCATGGGTGATTCCTTGTACGCAATGGCAGAAGGTGACGGGTTTGAAGTGCCCGTTCAGCGTTGGTCATTCAGGTGACAGGCGCTCTGGTGATTCGGCGAAACCTCCCGCAGCGCTGGAACTTCCTCGCGACAGCGCGCCATGGCGTGCGGGCAGCGAGGGTGGAAATGACACCCGGCAGGCGGGTTAAGCGGGCTGGGGATTTCCCCTTGGATCGCGTCATAACGGGTACTGCGAATATCGAAGCGCGGGATCTGCGCCAGCAAAGCCTGGGTATACGGGTGATTGGCCCGTGCGAACAGGTCATCGACCGATGCTGTCTCGACCACACGACCCAGGTACATCACGATGACGCGGTCGCAGAGGTGCTCGACGACGCCCAGGTCATGGCTGATAAACAGATAGGTCAGCCCCAGTTCGTCGCGCAGGTCCATGAACAGATTGAGGATCTGCGCCTGAATCGACACGTCCAGCGCCGCCACCGACTCGTCGCACACCAGCAGTTCCGGTTGCACCGCCAGCGCACGGGCAATCCCAATACGCTGACGCTGACCACCACTGAACTGATGCGGATAGCGCTGGCGCAATTGCGGGCTGAGCCCGGCACGCTGCAATTGCGCACTGACGTAATCGTCTGCGCCCTTGCGGTCGGTCAAGCCGTGCAACAGCGCACCTTCGCCGACGATCCGGTCGACCCGCAGACGCGGGTTGAGGCTCGACGACGGGTCCTGAAAAATCATCTGCACTTTCAGGCGCAGCGCCTTGCGCTCACGTGTGGTCAGGCTGTCCAGCGGCCTGCCGTCCACCGACGTGGTGCCTGAAGAGACCGGCAGCAGCCCGGCAACCATGCGCCCCAGGGTCGATTTGCCACAGCCTGACTCGCCCACCAGCCCGACCACTTCACCGCGCATGATGCGCAGATCGACACGATCCACCGCATGGGTCAGCGGTTTTGCACGGGTAAGGTGCAGCCGTTGCAGGAGCCCCTGAAGGGAGCGCTTATCCACGGCTTTGCCGAAGGTCTTGCTGACCTGATGCAGCTCGATAAGGGGAATCTGATCACTGGGCATCGGCCGCTCCTGGGTGAAAACAGCGAACCATCTGGCCCGGTCGTGCCTCGTGGGGTTGAGGCTCCTGCGCACAGACCTGCGAGGCTCTGGGGCAACGCGCCGCGAAAGCACAACCGACCGGCATCGACAGCAGGTCGGGTGCCATGCCCGGGATCTGCCGCAGGCGCTGACCGCGCTGGTTGCGACTTGGCAGGCTGTCGATCAGCCCTTGTGTGTAGGGGTGTTGCGGGCGATCCAGTACATCGGCGACCGAACCCTGCTCGACGATGCGTCCGGCGTACATCACCGCCACATCGTCAGCCAGCCCCGCGATCACGGAAAGATCATGGGTGATCCAGATCAGCGAGGTGCCCTGCTCGCGCACCAGCTTCTGCACTTCACTGAGAATCTGCGCCTGAATGGTCACATCCAGCGCCGTGGTCGGCTCATCGGCAATGATCAGGTCCGGTGCATGCAGCAGCGCGATGGCAATCGCCACCCGCTGGCGCATACCGCCAGACAACTGATGCGGATAGGCGCGCAGACGTTCTTCCGGGCTGGCGATGCCCATCAGCGCCAGCGTGCGGCTGGCATGTTCGCGGGCCTCGCGCTTGCTCAGCGGGCTGTGCGCACGTACGGCCTCGATCATTTGCGTGTCGACCCGCAACACCGGATTGAGGGTCATCATCGGGTCCTGAAAGATCATCGCTACCCGGTTGCCCTGAATGTCACGCAGTTGCGCGGCAGACAGTCTGGTCAGATCGCGCCCCTTGAACAGCACCTGGCCGCCGCTGATGCGCCCAGGTTCATCGACAAGACCGAGGATCGAAAAGCCGGTGACCGACTTGCCCGAACCGGACTCACCCACCAGGCCCAGAATGCGTCCCGGCTGTACCCGCAGCGAAACGTTGCGCACCGCTGGCAGCACACCGGCGCGGGTATGAAACGAAGTGCACAGGTCGCGCACATCCAGGGTCGGCTGTTGGGCTGCGTCAGGTGCAGGCGACATTTCAGACACGCTCATCGCTGTAACCTCGGGTTCAGGACATCGCGCAAACGGTCACCGACCAGATTGATCGCAACGATAGTGATCAACAGCGCCAGGCCCGGAAACAGGCTGATCCAGTATTCATTGCTGAGCATGTATTGAAAGCCGTTGGCAATCAGCAGCCCCAGAGACGGCTCGGTGACCGGTACGCCCAGGCCGAGAAACGACAGGGTTGCTTCCAGCGTGATGGCGCGGGCGATCTGCAAGGCACCGATCACGATCAGCGGTGGCAGGCAATTGGGCAAAATGTGGCCAACCACAATACGCAGCGGCCCCACGCCCTGCCCGCGCGCCGCATCGACGTATTCACGGCGGCTTTCGGTCAGCGCCTGACCGCGTGCGGTGCGCGCGTAATAGGCCCATTCAAGCATTATCAGAGTCAGCATCACGTTGCCGACGCCCTTGCCCAGCCAGGCAAGAATCATCAGCGCCATGAGAATCACCGGGAACGACAGCAGCAGGTCGACCAGACGCATCAGCAAAGCATCGAGCCAACCGCCGACATACGCAGACACCAGCCCGAGCAGCGTACCGATCACTGCCGCAATCAACGCCGAGCCAATGCCGACCCACAGGCTGATGCGCAGGCCATAGATAATCGCCGAGACCAGATCGCGGCCCTGCCCGTCGGTACCCAGCCAATAGGTGTAACCGCTGTCCCCATTGAGGCTGCCAGGCGGCATGCGCGCGTCCATGACGTTAAGCTGCATCAGGTCGTAGGGGTTCTGCACCACAATCCACGGAGCCAGGGCTGCAACCAGCACAATGAGCAGCAGGACCACCAGGCCCGTCACCGCCGTGGGCGAGCTGAAGAACTCGGTCAGCACTCGTCGCCAGGGTGACTGGGCCTGCAACAGCGTGCTGCCGATCGGGGCTTTTTCAATGACATTCATCGGGAGGCCTCGATGCGTACACGTGGGTCCAGCAGGTAATACAAGCCGTCGACGATCAGGTTGAGCACCACGAAAATCACCACGACCACCATCAGGTAAGCGACCACCACCGGGCGGTCAAGCATGTTGATGCTGTCGAGAATCAGCTTGCCGGCACCCGGCCAGGCGAAAATGCTTTCAGTCACCACGGCATAGGCGATGGTCGAGCCCAGTTCCATGGCCAGCACTGTCACCACCGGAATCATGGTGTTGCGCATGACGTGCATGCACATCACGCGCATCGGTGACAGGCCCTTGGCGCGGGCGAATTTGACGAATTCCTGGGGCAGCACTTCGCGCACACCGGCTCGGGTCAGGCGCAGCACCAGGGAAATCTTGAACAACGCCAGGTTCAGCGCTGGCAACAGCAGGTGCTGCAAACCGTCCAGCGTCAGCCATGACCATTGCACGCCCAGCCACTCACGGGTCTCGCCCCGGCCGCTGGCCGGTAGCCAGCCCAAGGTGATGGAGAAGAGCATGATCATCATCAATGCGACCCAGAAGGCTGGTAGCGAGAAGCCGACAATGCTGGCGGCCATCATCAGCCGGGACAGCGGATGCTCGGGGTACATGCCGGCAAACATTCCCAGCGGCACACCGATGACCACTGCCAGAAACAGGGCACTGAACGCCAGCTCGAAGGTTGCAGGCAAACGCTGCAGAATCAGGCGCATGGCGTCCTCGTGATACACGAAGCTTTGCCCCAGATTGCCGTGAACCGCACCCTTGAGAAAAATCAGGTACTGCTGCCACAGCGGCTGGTCCAGCCCCAAATGCGCGATGGCCTGCAGACGCTCGGCCTGATTGAGGTCTTCACCCACCAGAATGTCCATCGGGTTGCCGATGGCATTGAGGCCGACGAACACCACCAGCGTCATCAACAGGATGACCAGCAATGATTGAGTCAGCCGACGCAGCGCCCAGCCGATCATTGGCGCAGCTCTGCAGCGCCTGGCTGGCTGGCGACCCACTCATCGCCCAGCAGCTCTGGCTCGGCGTAATCGAGCATGGTGTCGAAATGCAGGGCGATGTCCTCGTTGAACAACTGCCCGACCAGGGCATGGGCCAGACGTTTGGAGCCCTCGCTGATAGCAGGAATGTCACCGGATACCGCGCCGTAGCTCAATGCTGCCGGGTAACTGAAGCAGTGAATGTGGTTCAGCCCCGGGCAGGCGCCTGGGGTCTTCTCCTGAAATTCGAAGCAGTTGCCCAGATCCGGCAGCGCAGCCAGTTCGGCATCGGTTTCGCCGCTCGGTGCCTGGAAGCGATCCTGCCAGACGCGGATCTGCGCAGAGAATGGCGCAAATTCCGGGCGCTGCCGGAAGTCGGTGCGAAACCCGGTGGCAAATACCACGAAATCTGCTTCGATACGGGCCTTCGGCGTATTCAGCCAGACGCCTCCAGCAGCGCTCTCCTCGACGGAAAGCACCGGACTGTCGAGCATGAACCGCGCCTTGCCGGAAGCGGACACTCTGAGGGTACTGCCGCGCGGCGGTGGGACCTGCTGGGTATTGAGGTAGTGGCGAATGCGCCATTTCCAGACGTCGGGCAGGCGCCAGTAGCCATGGACCATGCCTGGATTGCCGACGCCCTTGCCTTTGTTGATGCGCGGCAGCTCGGCACGCCGGATCAGCAGATCGACCCGCGTTGCGCCAGCCTCCAGCGCCGTGGCAGCGCTGTCCATCGCCGAGGCGCCACCGCCGATGACCGCAACGCGTCTGCCGGCGAACCAGCTGTCCTGCAAACCCGCCGCCGAGTGTGTCCACAAGTGCTGCGGCAACTGCCGGGCAAAATCCGGCACCCAAGGACCGCCCAGACCGTCCCGACCCGTGGCGAGCACCACATGGCGGGCCAGCAGGAATTGCGTCTGCACCGGCGTGACGACATCCAGCTCAATCAGACCGTCCGTTCTGGGCGCTACCCGGCTTATGCGGTGCTCATTGCGTACGTCCAGGGCCAGCACCTTGCGATACCAGCGCAGGTACTCGGCCCATTGCAGACGTGGAATCTTGTCCAGCAACGCCCAGCCGTCGACGCCGAATTGCGCTTCGTACCAGGCGCGAAATGTCAGCGCTGGCAAGCCCAGCGCCGGCCCGGTCAACTGCTTTGGCGAGCGCAGGGTCTCCATCCGTGCGGTGGTGGCCCAGGGGCCTTCGAAACCTGCTGGTGATTGATCGAAAATGACCGCCGCTACGCCGAGGTTGCGCAGCTCTGCGGACAGCGCAAGACCGGCCATGCCTCCGCCGATGATCGCTACGTCGAGCACGGCCTGCCCTGCGCTGATCCTGGGCTTGACCCATGGCTTGGCGGGCAGATCCAGCCAGGCCAGATCCTGCTGCAAGCGAGCTTCCAGAGCGGCCAGGCCAGTGGGTGCGTTCACATCGGACATTGATCGGTACTCGAAAAAATGATCGGGCTACAAGCCCGAGCCTTGATTCAAAGCACTTCAAGAATCATTCCAATATTGTTTTAAATGAATTCTTAAAGCCTTTGAATGCTTAATTCGAATAGTAAAAGCCGATTTTTATTCTCGCAACGCGCAAAAAAGCATATTTATATTCCTAAATGGAATTTGAGCGAGCTTTGCGTGCCGAGAAACAAGGCGTTACGGAGGCTATTCATGGACGCGCTGCGTCCGGCTTTCAGTCTTGTGCGACGACAGGCGTTATCAGCAACCGGGCTTTCATGCCGTCTGCATGGCCCGCTCACTCGGCATAAATGCTCTGTAACAGGGCATCGTGCGCGCTGGCTTCGTGCATGATCATTTCCGGCAGCAGGATTTTTGCGCTGTCGGCAATTTCATCGATCAGCGCGCTCGCCACATCCGACAACGGGCTAGCGAAGGCTGAAATCAGCCCGAAGAAAAACGGAATGTTGCAGGCGATCGGTCTGACGACCAGGCCTTGTACCGGCACCCCCAGCGCTGTGAACGGATCGACCAGTGCAACGCCCAGCCCGACCCTGGCCATCTGCATGGCAATCAGCGACGTATTGGTGTCCAGCATGCGTGGCGGCTGACCACCCGCCTCCTGAAACGCCTTGTCGATGCGTCGACGAAAGCGATACGGGTTGGCCATGGTGATCAGCGTTTGCTGACGCAGCAGCTCCATCGACAGCACCTCATGAGCGGCCAGCGCCGAATCGGCTGGCAATACCGCCACACAAGGCGCCTCGCCGATCCAGTGGATTTCCAGACCACGATGCTCAAGCGGCAGGCTGACCGCGCCCAGGTCCATGGTTTTCGACAGGACAGCCTGAACCACGTTCTCCGGAGACATGCTCTGCAGCTGAATCTGTTGCGGACGCAGGTGCGCGGGCAGGCGCGACAGTGCAGCAGGCAGCAGGCCAGCCGCCAGGGCCGAGATCGCCACCAGCTTGATCTGATGGTTCTCCTCCTGGGCAATGTGCTGCGCGCGCTGGCGGATGTTGCGCACCCCCAGCAGCGCACTCTCCACTTCGCCATACATCATGAATGCCTTGTGGGTAGGCGTGACCTTTGGCCCGCTGCGCTCGAACAACGCAAAGCCCAGTTCCTGCTCGAGCTCCTGAATGGCCCGGGTGACCGAGGGCTGAGATCGGCCGAGCATTTTCCCTGCCGCCGTGACACTGCCTGCCGACATGACTGCCGCGAAGGCTTCGAGCTGACGCAAATCCATAAGCATGCCTTGATCGATACACCGCCGATGAGAAAGCACGACGCTGTGCTCCCCGGTTCAAAGCGCGAAAGTCTACACGCTGGTAGCGTCTGACGTGAGCCAGCACCTCATCCGGCGATCATTACCCGGTTTCGGCCCTGCTGTTTGCCCATGTACAGCGACGTGTCGGCGCGATTGAGGGCCAACTGAAACGCCTCGCCCGTGGCGATGGTCGCCACAGCGACTGTGGCGCTGACGGCGATGATGCGCTCGTTGATCAGACCGGCCTCTTCGGCGATACGCCGCCAGATACGTTCTGCCGCGCGCAGTGCGTCTTCGGGCGTAGTGTCAGGCATGAGCACCAAAAATTCCTCGCCGCCCCAGCGCGCTGCCATATCACTGCTGCGCACGCTCGAACCGATGATCTCGGCGACCCGTTGCAGAACCACATCGCCGGTTTCATGCCCGTGGATATCATTGATCTGTTTGAAATGATCGATGTCGAGCAGGATCAACGAAGCCGACAGCCCCTGCCGTCGGCCTTCCAGCTCGCGTATGCGATGCAGCACTCGTCTGCGCGTATAAAGATTGGTCAGGCTGTCGCGGTTGGCGATATGAAACAGGCTCAGTTGCATCGACGAGGTGAAACGTACCGACAGTGCAGTGGCGTAAATCGACAGAGTGGTCGCAGAGAGTACGTTGACTATACCGAACGCATCGAGCACGTTCTGGCTGAGACCGGATCCCTGCCCCGTGTATCGGCGAAAGGCAAAGCAGCCCACCAGCGACAGCAGAATCGCCGCGCTGTAGGCAATGCGTCTGATGACGTTCAGTTGAAACGTGAAGGCAATGACGGGAATCACGCAGAATAGGTAGAAACTGAAGTTGCTTTCCCAGCCCAGCTGCCACGTCGCGAGCACGGCATGGCCGATGATCTCCAGGCACATCAGTTGTCCGGCTTGTCGATGTCGACGCCTGCGGATCAGGTAGATGCAGTTGACGTAAACCAGCGTGCTGACGATGTTCGCCATCCACATGATCTTCATGCCCAACCCCAGGAACACTGTCAGCCACACACAGTGAATGCCCAGAGCGACATAAACGATCGGGGTGATGTGTTTCCAGAACTGGATAGCCGTGTCCTTGAACAGCTGGGTGCGGTCTTCCGTCGGAAGGCTCATCATCACGTTATCTCGAAATGCAGGTGGAGTATGACCATCAGCGTAGGGGCGAGATCATGATGTATTGTCGGCCTGAACCGACGCCGCTTTATACAGCGACTGGATAATATATTTGTCTGCAGCGCCCGAACCCCGTGAATGCCGGAAGGACTCAAATGGACATCATTGAGACCGTGTAGTGCAATCCCGTGCCTGACTTTTTCATAGTCAGCTGGCCGTCGGCAGCGTCCGGCAATATGCAGTGAGCTTGCACTCCGGGCAGCGTATGGCGGTTTTTCGTCGCTTTACGGTAGCGATCCTGATGCTCCGAAAATACTATCGGGAGCGGACCTTGTGTTGATCACGTATTGCTCATCAGCCCGCCAAGATGCAGGCAGCCCTGAATGATTCGGAAGGAAGCTTACCGATGGAACGTCTCACCGCAAAAGACTTTGCTCCTGAACTGCTTGAGCTTTATGACTACTACGCACACGGCAGGATCAATCGGCGCGAGTTTCTCGATCGTGCAGCGCTGTTCACCTTTGGCGGCCTGACCGCCAGTGCGCTGCTTGCCTCGCTGAGCCCCAACTATGCGCTGGCCGAACAGGTGGAATTCACCGACCCGGACATCATTGCCGAGTATGTCTCCTATCCTTCGCCCAAGGGGCATGGTCAGGTTCGCGGCTATCTGGTACGTCCGGCCAAAGCCGCCGGAAAAGTACCCGCAGTGGTTGTGGCACACGAGAATCGCGGCTTGAATCCTTACATCGAAGACGTGGCGCGCCGCGTTGCCAAAGCCGGTTTCATTGCGTTGGCACCTGACGGGCTGTCGTCGGTCGGCGGCTATCCGGGCAACGATGACAAGGGCCGTGAGCTGCAGCAGACGGTCAACCCGGAAAAGCTCATGAACGATTTCTTTGCCGCCATCGAGTGGCTGATGAAGCATGACGCGACCACCGGCAAGGTCGGCATCACCGGTTTCTGCTACGGCGGCGGTGTGGCCAATGCTGCGGCGGTTGCGTACCCGGAGCTGGGCGCTGCGGTGTCGTTCTACGGGCGTCAGCCCAATGCCGAAGACGTGGTGAAGATCAAGGCGCCGGTGATGATTCACTACGGCGAACTGGATACCCGCATCAACGAAGGGTGGCCGGCCTATGAAAAAGCCTTGAAAGCTGCGGGCAAGACGTACGAAACGTACATTTATCCGGGCGCCAATCATGGTTTCCACAACGACTCCACCCCACGTTACGACGAAGCCGCGGCCAAACTGGCCTGGGACCGCACATTGGGATGGTTCAACAAGTACCTGGTCTAAGTTCTGGCCGAACGGCGCGGCACAGATCTATGACGCGCAGCATCACGCAAGGCATTCCCACGCAGGAGCGTGAGGAACGATAGTCCTGTAACTATCGTGCCCATGCTCTGCGTGGGCATGCCGTTCTGGACGCTCTGCGTCCTCTCTATAGTGCCCTCACCCGTTCCAGCAGTACCTGTAGTGGATGCTGCACCACTTTGCCATCCTGGCGCTTGACCTGGCTGCGGCATGAGTAGCCATCGGCGACCAGTCGACCTTCACCGCCATGCCGCGCCACCAGTGGCTGCCAGGACTGACGATAGATGATGTCGCTGGTTTTCGCGTTTCGGGTTTCATGCCCATAGGTGCCGGACATGCCGCAGCAGCCGCTGGCCAGCACTTCCAGCTTGAGCCCGGCACGGGCGAAGGCTTTCTGCCAGAGGCCGACACTGGCGGGCTCGTTGGTCTTTTCAGTGCAATGCGGCAGGAAGTAGTACGTCTCTTCCGATGCCCCATCACGACCTTCCTCGACCGTGGACGCCAGCCATTCCTGCGGCAGCATGACCTCGGGTACATTCTCGCTGCCCAACGTCTTGCTGTACTCCTGGCGGTAAACCAGGGTCATGGCCGGGTCCAGACCGATCAGCGGGATGCCGTACCCGGCCAGCTTGCCCAGCGACTGGCTGTTGAAACCGGCAGCCTTCTCGAACGCCTGCAGAAAACCCTGCACCTGCAGCGGCTTGCCATTGGGCGCAAACGGTGCGAGGTAGACCTGATAACCGAGACGCGAAATCAGCTCCAGCCAGTCTGCCGCCAACGGGGTTTCGAAGTATCGGGTGAATGCATCCTGAACCAGCACCACCGTGCGCTTGCGCTCCTCCTCGCTCAACGCGGCCAGGCGCTGCGGCGTAGCGATGCCGACATTCCAGCGAGCGCAGGCCGCGCGGAAATCGGTCAGGCTCAATAACGGGCTGTCGACCATACCGGCTACATGCTCAAGCAGGTAACGCACCGGCCTTGCGCCCATGATCGCGTTATACAGCTTCGGAAAGCGCGCCAGGTGCGGAATGCTGAACTCCAGCGAGCCAATCAGGTAATCCTTGATCGGGCGCAGGTAGCGGCTGTGGTACAGCTCGAGAAAGCGCGAACGGAACTCGGGCACGTTGACCTTCACCGGACACTGTCCCGCGCAGGATTTGCAGGCCAGGCAACCGGCCATGGCGTCGTAGACTTCATGGGAGAAATCCTTCTGCCCCGCAACTCTGGCGACGCTGTTGACGGTTCGCTCGGCAAGACTTTTCAGCACATTGGCACTGCGCGTCCTGGCGCTGGCGGTGAGGACATTGACGTCCTGCTCGCCTTGCAGACGCAGCCACTCCCTGACCAGCGAAGCGCGGCCCTTGGGTGAGTGAATACGATCACGGGTGGCTTTCCACGACGGGCACATGGCATCGTCGGTGTCATAGTTGTAACAGGCGCCGTTGCCATTGCAGTGCAGCGCGCTGTCGTAGCTTTGCCAGACGCGTTCATCGATCGTGCGATCCAGGTCACCACGCAGTGTCACTTCATCCACCAGCGTCAAGCGCGATTCCGGCACCGTCGCAGGCGTGGCGATCTTGCCGGGGTTCAGCTGGTTGAACGGGTCGCAGGCAGCCTTAAGGGCCTGCAATGCGGGATACAACTCGCCGAAATATTCAGGCACGTATTGCGAACGCAAGCCCTTGCCATGCTCGCCCCAGAGCAGCCCGCCATAGCGTTTAGTCAGCGCGGCGACGGCGTCGGAGATTGGCCGAATCAACGCCGCCTGCGCGGGGTCCTTCATGTCCAGAATCGGTCGCACGTGGAGCACGCCGGCATCCACATGGCCAAACATGCCGTATTGCAGCCCGTAGCTGTCCAGCAGCGCACGGAACTCCTGAATGTAGTCGGCGAGATTTTCCGGAGGCACGGCAGTGTCTTCGACGAACGGCTGCGGCCTCGCTTCACCCTTGACGTTGCCGAGCAGCCCCACCGAGCGCTTGCGCATGGTGTAGACGCGGTTCACCGCTGCACTGCCAGCCGCCAGCGTGTGGCCGAGGCGCACCACCGATGTGTCAGTCTGCAAGTGCGCAACGAACGCATGAACGCGCTGTTCCACCTCACTCAACTCATCGCCGCTGAATTCGATCAGGTTGATGCCCAGCGTCGGCGTCGCAGGGTCCTGGGGGAAATACTCGGCGACGCCATGCCAGACGATATCCTGCATGGCCAGCATCAGCACCTTGGAGTCCACGGTCTCGATGGACAGTGGTTTGTGCGCCATCAGCGCCTTGGCGTCCCGCAGGGCGTCCATGAAACCGGCATAGCGAACGTTGACCAGAATCGAATGTTTGGGGATCGGCAGGACGTTGAGTCGGGCCTCGACGATAAACCCCAGTGAACCTTCGGAACCGCAAAGTACGCTGTTGAGGTTGAAACGCCCGTCTTCCTCGCGCAGGTGCGCCAGATCGTAGCCGGTCAGGCAGCGGTTAAGCGGCGGAAAGACATCCTTGATCAGTTGTGCCTGCGTATCGGCGATCTGCTGCGCGCAACGATAAACGTCGCCCGCGCGGTCGACGCGTGCCTGCTCGCTGGCCAGTTGTTCGACATTCAGCGCATGGCTGTTGACGTACGAACCGCCCAGCAACACCGTGGACAGTTCAAGGACGTGGTCACGGGTCTTGCCGTAGGTGCAACTGCCCTGCCCGCTGGCATCGGTGTTGATCATGCCGCCAATCGTGGCGCGGTTGGAAGTCGACAGTTCCGGCGCGAAAAACAGCCCGTGCGGCTTGAGCGCGGCATTGAGCTGGTCCTTGACCACACCGGTCTGCACGCGCACCCAACGTTGCTCGACGTTGATCTCGAGAATAGCGTTCATGTGCCGCGACAGGTCGACCACCACGCCGTCGGTCAGCGACTGTCCGTTGGTCCCGGTGCCGCCGCCACGCGGGGTCAACACCACTTGTTTGTGCTCGGGCCGCGCCGCCAGTCGGGCGACGATTGCGACGTCATGGCTGTCCATCGGGAACACGGCAGCCTGCGGCAGGCGCTGGTAGATGGAGTTGTCAGTGGCCAGTACTGTGCGCGAACCGTGGTCACGGGCTATTTCGCCACGAAAGCCGCCCTCCGCCAGGGCATTGAGAAAACGGTCATAGTGACCGACCTGCTCGGAAGTCGGTTTCAACAGCGCAATCATGGGTGGTGTTCCTCGCTAGGCGTTTTATATGCAAAGCACGTATGCTTCGAAACGCTCGAATACATGGCGTTATCAACGGTTAGCGTGATTCTCCGGCCTGTCATGCTTCAGTGCAAACGTAAAACCTGCCGTTTTTCCATGAGCTTTATGAATGAACACCCGAAGACTGACGCCCTCCATGTCGCTGCTGCTTGCCTTCGAGGCGGCCGCCCGGCATGGCAGCTTCACCAAGGCCGCAGATGAACTGGCCCTGACCCAGAGCGCCGTCAGCCGGCAGGTGCAGGCGCTGGAGGCACAACTGGAAGTCGAGTTGTTCAAGCGCGATGGCAGACGCATCGAGCTGACCACCGCAGGCGCGCTGTATCAGCATGAGCTGGCTGCCGCACTGGGCCGCATCCGCAGTGCAACTCTGCAAACCATCGCGCACAAGGCCGAAGGCGGCACGCTGCATCTGGCCGTGCTACCCACCTTCGGCTCGAAGTGGCTGCTGCCACGCATGAATGACTTTTACACCCGGCATCCGGGCTATGTGGTGCACATCCATTCACGCATCGTGCATGCCGACCTGACGCCCGCGGCCAGCGAAATGAACGCGATCATCTGTGCCGGCAACGGCAACTGGCCCGGTTACATCGCTCATCCGCTGGTCAGTGAAAAACTGGTGGTCATTGCCAGCCCGGCAGCCCTTGCCGGCTACCAGTCGATGACTCCGGCGCAGGTGGCCCAGCATGCGTTGCTGAGCGTGGTGTCGAGGCCCAATGCCTGGTCGGACTGGTTCGACAGTAATCGGCTGGACCACCACATCATGCGCCCCGGCCCGAGTTTCGAACTGACCTCGCACCTGATCCAGGCCGTCGCGGCCGGCATTGGTATCGCACTGGTGCCGCGCATTCTGGTGCAGGACGAAATCCACAGCGGCGAACTGGTCACCCTGTTCGAGCCTCTGGACAGCGGACGCAATTACTATCTGGCCTACGCCACGCGCTTTCAGAACCTGCCCTCGCTGTGTGTGTTCAGGGACTGGCTGCTGGCGACGCCGTTTCCCGACCCTTTGTAAAACCTGCCCGCAACAGGAGCCACTGTGCGTATCGAGCCCCTTCCGCCGCTGCAGAACCTGATCGCTTTCGAAGCTGCCGTCCGGCATGGCAGCTTCACGCGTGCCGCCACCGAACTGAACCTGACTCAGAGCGCGATCAGCCGTCAGGTCGCGCAACTGGAGGAATTTCTCGGCCGCGCGCTGTTTCGTCGCGAGCACAAGCGCATTCATCTGACAGTCGCCGGGCAGATTTACGCCGAGCAGATCCAGCGCGTACTGACCCTGTGCGCCGAGGCCACCGCACAGGTGATCACTCACAGCGGTGATCAGCAACTGACCCTGGCCTGCTCCAGTGGCGTGGCGGCCTTGTGGCTGGGGCCTTTGCTGGGACGTTATCGCGATGCCTTTCCGGCCGTGGATATCCGACTGCGCGTGGTCGATGGGCTGGATTCGCTGATTCGCGCCGAATTCGATCTGGCGCTGTATTTTCTGCGTGAAGTCTCACCGGCAGGTCTCGACAGCCGTCTGCTGTTCGCCGAATCGGTCAACGCCTATTGCTCGCCCGACTACCTCGGCGGGCGCCTGCTGGAGCCCGCGCAACTGCTGGATCATTGCCTGCTGATGCTCGAAGACGGCCAGCGTCAATGGCTGTCCTGGGGTGACTGGTTCGGCCGCCAGGGTGTCGATGCCTCGCTGATCCGCAAGCGCATGACCGTGAACCTGTATCCGGTGCTGGTCGATCTGGCGGTCGCCGGGCATGGCATCGTGCTCGGCTGGCAGCCGATGATCGACCGCCACGTACAGTCCGGCGCGCTGGTGCCCGCGTGCCGCAAAAGCGTCGGCGCAGTAGGCGGCTATTATCTGCTGACACCCAACGACAAGACGCCTCGGCGTGCCGCGCGTGCCTTCGAGAAATGGCTGGCAGACGAAATAGCCACACTGGCTCCACCGCTCTGAATCCTGCATGCGTTTGGCGCATGCAAATCTGCGTAATAAGCGTTTTGTTAAAATCGGCCCAGCGCCTACTCTCGACTGAAACGGGCAAAAAGACCTGACTCGGCCGCACTCACACACACCCTGCCCCTCAATCAATGCAACCGATGCAGGGGGTTTCCCTGCGTGTATCGCATGCAGGAGCCTATCCAGTGAGCACACCACAATCCTCTGCTTCACGCACCCATGAACAAAAGGCACGCCGCGCGGTGGTTGCCACGGTCATCGGAAATGGCCTTGAATGGTTTGACTTCACGGTCTACAGCTTCTTCTCGGTGATCATCGCCAAGGTGTTCTTCCCCACCGGCAGCGAACTGACTTCTTACCTGCTGGCGCTGGCGACCTTCGGGGTGGGCTTCTTCATGCGTCCGGTGGGTGGCATTGTGCTGGGCATCTACAGCGACAAGCGCGGGCGCAAGGCGGCATTGTCGCTGACCATCCTGCTGATGGCGCTGGGGACACTGATCATCGGGCTGACACCCGGCTTTGCGCAGATCGGCTATCTGGCACCCCTGCTGATTGTCCTGGCGCGTCTGCTGCAAGGCTTCTCTGCCGGTGGCGAGATGGGCAGCGCCACGGCGTTTCTCACCGAGCATGCGCCTGAGGGCAAAAAAGCCTTCTACTCCAGCTGGATTCAGGCCAGCATCGGCGTCGCGGTACTGCTGGGTTCCGCGCTGGGCGCGGTGCTGTCCAGTTACCTGACCCAGGCACAGCTCGAAAGCTGGGGCTGGCGGGTGCCGTTTCTGATCGGCACGCTGATCGGGCCGGTCGGCTTCTATATTCGCAGCCGGGTTGACGAGACACCTGCCTACAAGGCTGCAAAACCGGTCGAATCGCCGCTGCGCGAAGTGATCAAGACTTACCCGCGACAGACCCTGATTAGCTTTTCGCTGGTCGTGCTGTGGACCGTCTGCACCTATGCCATCCTGTTTTACATCCCCTCCTACGCCCAGCGCGTGCTCGGCCTGCCGTCATGGATGGGCTTCAGCGCCGGCATGATGGGCGGCGCGGTACTGATCGTCGCCACACCGATTGTCGGCGCCCTGGCCGACCGCAGCGGGCATCGCCCGTGGCTGCTGGGCTCGGCCATTGCCATCTTCCTCAGCGCCTACCCGATGTTTCTGTTCATCAACCAGATGCCGGGGCTGTTTTCACTGTTGATCTTCGAGCTGGTGCTCGGCCTGCTGATTTCCGCTTACATCGGCTCGATCCTCGCAGCCTTCGGTGAATTGCTGCCAACCCACGTACTGTCCACCGGGCTTTCGGTGGCCTACAACTTCGCCGTCACGATCTTCGGCGGGTTTGCCACCTTCACCATCACCTGGCTGATTGCCTCGACCGGCAGCAACCTGGCGCCGGCCTTTTACATCATGTTCGCCGCCATCGTCAGCGGTATTGGCGCACTGCTTTATCGCGACCGTGCGCCCGCGGCTCACCCCCCCTTGTCTGGAGCTTACCAATGAGTACCACTGAACCCACACGCCTGATCCTGCGCAACGGCCGCCTGCTGGACGTGCAACGCGGGCAATTGATTTCGGGCCAGGAGGTCGTGATCGAGGGTGAGCGCATTGTCGAAGTACGTGCCGAGGGTGAACCGGCCCCGGCTGGCGCTCAGGTCATCGATCTGGGTGGCAGAACACTGATGCCCGGCCTGATCGACTGCCATGTGCACGTGCTGGCTTCCAACGCCAACCTGGGCATGAACGCCCTGCAACCCAACGCAATCATCATGTACCGCGCCTTGCCGATTCTGGCGGCGATGCTCGACCGTGGTTTTACCACCGTGCGCGATGCCGGGGGCGCTGACTGGGCACTGGCCCGTTCGATTCAGATGGGGCTGATTCCCGGCCCGCGCATCTTCGCATCGGGCAAGGCACTGTCGCAGACCGGCGGCCATGGCGACATGCGCGCACGCGGCGAATTGCTGCTCAACGAGCCCTGCTCCTGTTGCTTCCGCGCCGGGGCCATCGCCCGCGTGGTGGATGGCGTCGACAACGTGCGCCTGGCGGTGCGCGAGGAGCTGCAGCAAGGCGCCAACCAGATCAAGATCATGGCCTCGGGCGGTGTGTCCTCGCCAACCGACCCGATTGCCAACACCCAATACAGCGAAGCTGAAATCCGCGCCATCGTCGACGAGGCCGCCGCCGCGAACACCTACGTCATGGCGCATGCCTACACCGCTCGGGCGATTCGCCGTGCCATCGAGTGCGGTGTCAGAACCATCGAACATGGCAACCTGGTCGATGCCGACACCGCGCGGCTGATGGCCGAAAAAGGCGCATTTGCGGTGCCCACCCAGGTCACTTACGAAATGCTCGCTGAATACGGCGAACGCTTCGGGCTGCCGGCTGACTCGGTCGCCAAGATCGAGGATGTGCGTCAGGCCGGGCGCAATGCCCTGCTGCTGTTCGCCGAAGCGGGTGTACCGATGGGCTATGGCTCGGATTTGCTGGGGGAAATGCATGAGTACCAGACTCATGAATTGAAGATTCGCGCCGAACTGCTGGGTAATCTGGCAGCGCTGCGCAGTGCCACAAGCGTGGCAGCGCAGATCCTTCAGCGCGAAGGCGAACTGGGCTGTATCGCCGCCGGCGCGATCGCCGATCTGCTGGTGGTGGATGGCGACCCGCTGAGCGATATCAGTTGCCTGGTCGGTCAGGGCGAACACCTGGCAATGATTGTCCAGGGCGGTCATGTGCGCAAGAACACCCTGGTCTGACGCCTGGTCAGTGCGCGTTGTGGTCCCAGATCCAGTTCCACACACCGGGCAAGCTGACAGGCTCGCCCGCCTCCTTGACCGTCCTGGCCAGTGCTGCGCGCTGCAACTGCGCACTGTCGTCGTAGAACGGCTTGTCGGCGAGCCTTACGCCAGTCTGCTCGGCACTGTCGACCAAGATCTGCAGGTACTCCCGCGCATGCCGCGCGGTGTAGCGGTTCAGGTCGTGGAAGGTCACCACCACCGGAATCACGCCATCCACCGCAGGCAGCTCTCCGGCGGCAATGCGTTCGCGCACCTGCGAGAGCTGGCTGACCATGTTGGAACGGCGGCGCAGGCTGAAGTTATAGCCCCAGATCTTGCCGTCATTGGCACTCAGGTCAGTGAGCAGTACCTGCAGATGGTGGCGCTGATAGGCGCTGAACGTGCGTTTGTCGTAGTTCCAGAACGGCGGACGCAGCAAGGTGGTCGGCACACCGGTGATAGAGGCGATGATCGCGCAGCCCTGGGTCAGGGATTGCTCCAGTTCCTCATCGCTCAGTGAACGGTGGTTGGTGTGGTGCGGCGTGGCGGTGTGAAAGCCCAGCAGGTGCCCTTCTTCATGCTGACGGCGCATGATCGCCCGGCCCTGATCACTGTTACCCGCACCGGTTGCGCCGGTCTGCACGAAGAACACCGCCTTGATGCCCGGCTGCAGCGGATTGTCCGCCAGGCTGTCGAGCACGGTGATGCTGGGGTTGTAGAACGTCGAGGCGCTCGGGCCATCGTCGAAGGTCAGCAGAAAGCGCACCGGTGGCTGTTGCTGCAGCTGCGCGGCGGTTTTCGCGGTCAGCGGGATCGGCGCGCTGATGCAGGCCGACAGGCTTGCAGCGATGGCCAGTACGCAAAAAGCCTTGAGCACGAACTTAATCACGATGGGGAATCCTGTGGCCGGTCTGCTGAAGCGCCCGCATGATCATCCACAGGCGCGGCAAACACAATCACTGCCGCCCGAAGTTTATCGGCACCGAAACAACTCATGCGATTGAAGTCGGCATGGCTTACCGGCATATGTTGGCAGTCAATGGCTTGCCGATGCAGGCTGTGATCAATATCGGGATCGTGCAGGTAGACGAAATCGCTGTCGCAATCGGTGACCATCACCCAGTGCGGTGCCTTGGAACGGGTCAGACGGTAACTGCTGATCAGCACCAGCGGCTTGCCGCCCTCGGCCATTAAGCGCGGCAGGTTCAATGAGCGGTTGGGCAGCGTCTCTACACCGCAGGTTCGCAGCTCATGACAGAACTGCTCATGAACCAGGCGAATCACCTGTTTCTTGTTGTCGCTGCGCACGCCGCCCAGAAACAGCGGGCCCGAGACCGACACCAGCAACTTCACGGCAAAGCCCCGTCGCCGGGCAGCCAGCGCCAGCCCCTGAGGACTGCAGCCGCCGTGGCCGGAGGTCATAAACACGGTGGTCGCCTCGCGCCAGATCTGCAGCTCCTCGGCACGCCCCATCGAACGCGCAGGTTGCAGGGCTTTCATGGCCATCAACAGACAGGCCGGGCCGCAGGTGAACTCCAGAGTCTGCTGGTAGTAAGGCACTGAGCGACTGTCCAGCCGGGCGTGCTCAACGATACGTTTCTCGTAGCGCAAGGCCGGGGCATGGTCCTGGTAATAGTCGTCGACCTGAGCGAAACGCCGGTAACCATTGCGTTCGTACAGCCCAATAGCCGAGTGGTTATCAGGGCGCACCTCAAGGCGCAGGTAAGCGCAGTCGCGGCCCACGGCCTTCTGCTCGGCACGTTGCAACAACTGCTTGCCCAGCCCCTTGCCCCGCGCCGCATCGGCAATCGCCAGCGAATACAAACGCCCCAGCGAGGTGCCCCGATGAAACAGCACCAGCGCATAGCCGGTGAGCTGTCCGGCCTGCTCGGCGACGATCAGGCTGGCATTGGCGCGGCGAATCATCCAGTGAAAGCTGCGCTCGGTCAGACGGTCGCCGTCAAAACACTGGTTCTCCAGAAGCAGCAAATCATCGACATCGGTTTCAACTGCATCTCGAAATATAAAGTCCATCTCCACCGCCGTAAAAGTTGTGTAACGAAACGGGACATTTCAAAAAGCACATGCTTAATAGAAAGGACTTGTTTCCCATCGGATCGATTACACATGTCAGCGGCACAGGTGAAGATGAACGAAGTATCTGCGCAACTTGCGCTTTCAGCAACAACCCGACGAGCAGACCCCACAACACTCTTTGCAGCGCAGAGGCAACTGGTGATTATTGTCGAACGGCTCGAAGACTGGGCATCGTACTTCCCCAGCGAAGACTTGATCAGCGCCCAGGACTATCTGGAAAAACCGCTGAAAGCCACGGCAGGCAAGCGTGTGCAAGTCATCAACCTGTGCCGCAGCTACAAATACCTGGGCCATGGTTATTACTGTTCCCTGCTGGCCGAAGCGCGCCAGCACAATGTCATTCCCTCGGTAAAGACCATCAGCGAATTGACCCGAAAGTCACTCTACGGCCTGGCACTCGATGACCTGGACAAGTTGCTGGAGACCGCACTTGAGGACCATCCCTATGACGACACCGAAGGGTTTACCCTGACACTGTACTTCGGTCAGACCACACTTGAACCGTTGAAGGATCTCGCCCGTCAATTGTTTGAAGTCTTCCCCTGCCCGATCCTGATGGTGGAGTTTCGCAAGCGCGACAATTGGCACATTGCCGGTATCAAGGCCGGAGCTCTGCCGCGTCTGCGCGAGGATCAGCAGGATGAGTTCGCCACGGCGCTGGAGGGCTTCAGCCGCAACGTCTGGCGCCAGCCCAGTTCGCGGCGCATGGCCCGCTACGACCTGGCGATTCTACATGATCCGCAGGAACAGCTGCCGCCCTCCAACCCTGAGGCGCTGGCCAATTTCATCCGCGTCGGTCAGCGTCTGGGCATCGATGTCGAGCTGATCGAAAAGAAAGACTACGCCCGATT
The DNA here is from genome assembly GCF_977070315.1 of Plantibacter cousiniae (nom. nud.). Taxonomy (NCBI): domain Bacteria; kingdom Bacillati; phylum Actinomycetota; class Actinomycetes; order Micrococcales; family Microbacteriaceae; genus Plantibacter; species Plantibacter cousiniae (nom. nud.). The sequence continues at coordinate 287,368 of NZ_CDRVEU010000002.1, forward strand.
GGCCGAGTACGACGCGCTGCTGATTCGTGAAACCACCAGCGTTGACAACCACACCTATCGCTTTGCCAAGAAAGCCGAAAGCGAGGGGCTGGTGGTCATGGATGACTCAACCTCGATCCTGCGCTGCACCAACAAGGTGTACCTGACCGACCTGCTCAAAAGCCATGATCTGGGCATGCCGCGAACGGAAATCCTCTACAAGGACCGCCCGGAAGAACTGCAACACGTGGCCACACGCCTGGGTTTCCCGCTGGTATTGAAGATTCCCGATGGCTGTTTTTCCAGAGGCGTGATCAAGGTCAGCACACCCGAGGAAATGCACACGGCAACGACCCAGCTGTTCGAGCACTCGGTATTGCTGCTGGCTCAGGAGTTTTTCTACACCGAGTACGACTGGCGCATCGGTATTCTCAATCGCAAACCGATATTCGCCTGCCAGTACTTCATGTCCAAGGGGCATTGGCAGATCTACAACCACAAGGCGATCGGTGCCGAGGTGATTGGCGAATGCCGCACGCTGGCGGTGCACGAAGCGCCGCGCGCCGTGGTCGAACTGGCGCTCAAGACCGCCAACCTGATTGGTGACGGCTTGTATGGCGTGGACTTGAAACAGTCAGGCGATCACGTGGTGGTGATCGAGGTCAACGACAACCCGAACCTGGATGCCGGCATCGAAGACGCTTATCTGCAGGATGATCTTTACAGCCTGGTGCTGGAAGAGTTCGTCCGCCGTCTGGAGCTCAAGCGCCTCGGTCAGGCATGGTGAAACGATGATTCAGGGCCTGAAACTCGACAACAACCAGTTGCTGGCATGTGATCCGCAAAAGGCTCAGGTGCTGTGGTTCAGCAAACCCGATGCCGGGGAACGCAGATTATTGCTGGAGCGATTTCACCTTGATGAGCATGCCGTTGCCTCGGCACTCGACCCGGACGAAATTTCGCGCATCGAGTTTCACCCTGATGCGTTGTTCGTCATCTGGAAACGTCCCGAGAACTATTCGGGCAAGGACAGCTTCTCGTTCGACGTTTCGTCCTTTGGCGTGCTGTTGAGCCGGGACCAGCTGGTGCTGATCTGCGATGACGAGCAACCCTTGAGCGCGCTGGGGGCTCACCGCCCGTTGGACCAGCCGCTGGATATCCTTCTGGAGCTGCTGTTCAACAATATTCATCACTATCTGGGCCATTTGAAAGTCATCAAGATGGTCGCCCGGGAATTGCAGCAGAAATTCAACTCTTCCCTGGAAAACCGCCATTTGCTGCAGATGTTCAACCTCAGCGAAAGTCTGGTGTATTACATCAATGCCATCCACAGCAACGGTGCGGTCCTGACGCGTCTGCGCAACCATGCGCAAGGCCGGCAATACGCAGCCGACAGCCTGGCGCTGATCGACGACATGATCATCGAGAACGATCAGTGCTACAAACAGGCCGAGATCTATTCCACGGTGTTCGCCGGGTTGATGGATGCGCGAGGCAATCTGGTCAATAACAGCACCAACATCCTGCTGCGCAAGCTGACCTTGATCAATGTGGTGTTTTTGCCGTTGAACCTGATTGCCGGGATCGGCGGCATGTCGGAATTCAGCATGATGACCGCCCCGCTGCACTGGTGGGTGGCTTACCCGGCACTGCTGCTGGCCATGCTCGGGATGGGGGCGGCGATGGTCTGGGGGCTGCGCAGAATGGCTCGCGCGGCCTGAGCGGTTATTGCTCCCACTCGGCCTTGGCGATCTGCAGACCATGCAGGCCGTTGTAAGCCGCGCGCTCGGGGGACTGCCAACCGTCCAGCAGCGACGCATCGAGGTCATAGATCTCGACGCCCAGCGGTCGGCAGACGCTCAGCGGGTCCTGCGCATCAGGCCCCCACATCGGTAATGACAGGTCGCCACCCGGACACGTCGACAAGGCGCATAGCAGGTCGATTTCCGCGAAGAACTCCAGATAGTCGCCCTTCTGCGCCGGGCAGGCTTTCATGAAATACAGGTCGTCATGGTTCAGGCCGGTGCACTGGAAGATGTTCAGCACATCATGCACATCGAATTCGGTCAGCCCGTACGGCAGCACTGCGCGGGTCAGGTTGGAATGGCAGTGATGGTGAAAGTCTTCGCCGGTCAGCATCTTGTTGACGTAGGGATCGCAACGCGTGCCGAGCAGGTCATGCAGGCGGCCGCCGTGCTCGTCAGTTCCATAACTGGCCAGACTGTCATCGGTGATGGTTACCATTGGCCGCAAAAACGGCAGATTCGACCACAACCGGTCGTGGGTACTGACATGCGCGCCCTGCAACTGACGCGTGCGCGCAGCCCACAGGCGCTCGCGGGGGTCGTTGGCGTTCCAGACATTTAAATCACCCACCTGCGGGCCCACCGGTGTGGTGACCCGAAACACCTGACCGGCCTTGACCTTCCAGGCCCGCCCGGTACGAATCGGTACTTCGAACTGTTCGACGAGGGTGCGTTGCTGCGCATTCGTGCGGATGCGCTCATAAAAGGCAGTGTCCACTTGCAGCGCCGCGCCTTTGCTGACCTGGTAAGCGGCTGGATAGTCTTTGTACATACAGGGCTTCTCGGTGGCAGGATGTACCGATTGCTACTGCAAATTACAGGCCCGATTACTGGAAGTCCCGACTGCGCACATCCAGTCCGGTCAACAGCGGCGTCAGGTCATACAGCCGCTGGGCGATCAGGTGCCGTACGCCGCTTTTTGATTCCAGGCGCCCGAACACCTGCAGCAGTTGCGAGCCCACCAGCACCTTGCGCTGACGCTCGGCCAGGTCGCGCCAGACCACGACGTTGACCATGCCGAATTCGTCTTCCAGCGTCACGAAGGTCACGCCACTGGCGGTGCCCGGTCGTTGACGGCCAATGACCAGCCCCGCCACGCTGAGGGTCCGGTCGTTTTCCAGGTGTAACAAGTCTTGTGAGCTGCGAAAGCGCTTGGCAGCCAGTTGCCGGCGCAGCAAGGCCAGCGGGTGTGGGCCCAGGGTGGTGCCCAGCGTTGTGTAGTCGGCCACCAGGTCTTCGGCCACAGTCGGCAGTGGCAAGATCACTTGGGTTTCTTCGCTGGGCAGGTCGTCGAACAGCGGGCGCTGGGCCTCAACCCCGGCCACTTCCCAGCGCGCCCGGTGCCGATGGCCGATCAGGCCGCGCAAGGCACCGGAATCCGCCAGTGCTTCGGCGGCGCGCGAGTCCAGTTCGGCGCGCAACGTCAGGTCCGTGGCATCGACAAACGGGCGTTTCGCGCGCGCGACTTCGATGCGCAAGGCATCTTCCTCACGAAAGCCACGGACCATGCGCAGCCCGAGGCGAATCGCCAGGTTGCGTGTGCGGTCGGGATGATCAAGCGGCTCCAGCGAACAATCCCAGTCGCTGTAGCGCACATCCACCGGGCGGATTTCAATGTGGTGGCGACGTGCGTCTTGTAACAATTGATCCGGGCTGTAAAACCCCATCGGCCAACTGTTGATCAGCGCACAGGTGAACGCTGCCGGCTCGTGGCATTTGAGCCAGCAACTGGCGTAGGTCAGCAAGGCGAAACTGGCGGCATGGGATTCGGGAAAACCATAACTGCCAAAGCCCTTGATCTGTTCGAAGATCCGGTCGGCAAAGTCCGCTTCATAGCCGTTTTTCAGCATGCCCGTGCGCAGCCGTTCGCGATGTGGCTCGAGCCCGCCGTGACGTTTCCACGCAGCCATCGCGCGACGCAGCTCGTCCGCTTCGCCCGGCGTGTAGTCGGCAGCGATGATCGCCACTTCCATGACCTGCTCCTGGAACAGCGGCACGCCCAAGGTGCGCTCAAAGACGCTTTTTAGTTTAGGCGGATAGGTAATGGCTTCCTCTTTATTACGTCGACGCAGATATGGGTGAACCATATCGCCCTGGATCGGCCCCGGCCGGACAATGGCGACTTCGATGACCAGATCGTAGAATTTTTCCGGCCTCAGGCGCGGCAGCATGGCCATCTGCGCACGGGACTCGATCTGAAACACGCCGATGGTGTCGGCGCGGCTGATCATTTCGTAGGTTTTCCGGTCGTCGCCCGGCAGACTTGCCAGGGTCCAGCGTTTGCACCGGTGCAGATGCACCAGATCGAACGTGCGGCGCAAGGCGCTGAGCATGCCCAGTGCAAGGATGTCGACTTTCAACAGGCCGACCAGGTCCAGATCGTCCTTGTCCCACTGGATGATGGTGCGGTCGGCCATCGCGGCGTTCTCCACCGGCACCAAGGTCTCCAGTGGGTGTTCGGAAATCACGAATCCACCCGGGTGTTGCGACAGGTGCCGGGGAAAACCGATCAGTTCGCCGGTCAGCGCCAGCACGCGCTTGAGGATCGGCGTGTCGGCATCGAAGCCATATTCGCGCAAGCGTTCAGGCGACGGCAATGAATCGCTCCAGCGGCTGAAGGCTTCGGCCAGAGCATTGATCTGGTCTGGCGGCAAGCCCAGCACCTTGGCCACGTCACGCATCGCGCCGGAGCCGTGATAAGTGCTAGCGACAGCAGTCAGCGCGGCCCGGCCCCGGCCATAGCGCCGAAAGATGTACTGAATGACTTCTTCGCGGCGGTCATGCTCGAAATCCACGTCGATGTCCGGTGGCTCGTTGCGCTCTCTGGAGATGAAGCGCTCGAACAGCAGATTGCTCTTTTCCGGATTCAGCCCGGTGATCCCCAGCGCATAACACACTGCCGAGTTGGCCGCCGAGCCGCGTCCCTGACAAAGGATGTGCTGGCTGCGGGCAAACTCGACGATGTCATGCACGGTCAGAAAGTAGCTGTCGAACTTCTTTTCCGCGATCAGCGCCAGTTCCTTCTCGACCTGCGCACGGGTAGCTGGCGTCAGCCCCTTCGGCCAGCGTTTTCGGACACCGCGCTCGGTCAGTTCACGCAGCCACGACGTAGGTGTCTGGCCTTTGGGGACCAGCTCGTGCGGGTATTCATATTTCAATTGTTTGAGATCAAACGTGCAGCGCCGGGCAATACGCACCGATTCGGCCAGCAGCCAGTCCGGGTAATGCTCGGCAAGCGCATCCAGTGGCCGTAAATGGCGCTCGCCGTTGGCAAACAACAGGTGCCCTGCTTCGGCCACGGTCGTGTGATGGCGAATGGCAGTCATGGTGTCCTGCAGGGCACGCCGGCCGCGTGCGTGCATGTGCACATCACCACTGGCTACTGCCGGGATACCCAATGATTGAGCCAGCGCCAGCAAGTCGGCCAGACGCTGCTCGTCATCCGCGCCGCGATGTAACTCCACGCCGAGCCAGAGGCGCTCGGCAAAGCGCTCACGCAACCAGCGGCCATGCGCCAGACAGGCTTGCGCGTCGCCTTCGATATCCGGCAGCCATATGGCCAGCAACCCGTCCGGCGCAGGCTCGAAATCTTCACGCAACAACCGGTATTCACCTTTTTTGGCTCTGCGGCGTGCCACCGTGATCAATTTGCACAGCGCCTCATAGCCTGTCTGGCTTTCCACCAGCAGCACGGCTTTCGGCCCGTTCTCGATGTGCATTTCGCTGCCGATGATCAATGGCAGGCCGGTGCTGATGGACGCCTGCCATGCACGTACGATACCGGCCAGCGTGCACTCGTCAGTGATGGCCAGCGCCTGGTAGCCGTGGCGCAAGGCTCGTTCGAACAGCTCACGGGCGCTTGAGGCGCCGCGCTGAAAACTGAAGTTGGACAGGCAATGCAGCTCGGCGTATTCGCTTGTCATGCAAACCAGCCATGCAGCAGCAGTTCACCCTGCTCGCCCACGCTGCGATAGGCCCAGGCGCGCTGGCCGCTGGAGGTTTCGATCAGATAGTAGTCGCGACGTACATCGCCGCCGTCCCACCAGCCTGATTCGATTCGCTCGGGCCCCGCCACGATGCGCGTGGCATGAAGTGGCAGCGGCTGGGGTTCTCGCAGCAACCAGCCCGGGCGCGTACAACCCTTGCTCGGCAAGACCGGTTTGCTTGTGCTGTGCGGTTGCCAGGCGCATTCAGGGCGGTGATCGGCCTGAGCGCGTAAGCCATTGACCGACTCGTCGCCCAGACGCGCCCGCAGGCGCTCGCGCAGTTGCTCCCAGGGCAAGGTTTGCTGCACGCGCTCATCGAACAACTGACGGTGCGCCGGGACAAAATCCGGCAAGTCTCGCGCCAGCAGGCGCACGGCACGTACCGGCGACGCGACCAGCACCTGCTCCAGCCTGCCGCGGGCCAGTTCGAACAGCATCGAAGCATCGCGCTCGGCACTCAGCAGTCCGACTGGTACCACAGTCTCCGGACCTTCAACATGCTCCAGATGCAGGGAAAATCGCTGCACACCGCTGTCGCGTCCGGCGAGGAACAAGGCCAGATCGGCGATCAGCCGCTTGAGCGGAAACAACAGGGCCTGATGGGACTCGACATCGAAATTCAGCTCGATGCGTACATCGAAAAAATCCGGCGGCGTGTAGCATTCCAGCGCTACGGGGCGCTCGCCGAGCAAGGTGTCGAAGTGCTGCAGCACGCTGGCCGGAAACCGCCGTGCCAGCGTATCGCGGGGCAGCGCCAGCACCTGCCGCACGCTACGCAGCCCCATGCGCGTCAGGGCAGTAGCGGTTTCGCGGCTCAGGCCGATGCGTTCCAAAGGCATCTGCTCCAGACGGCGGCGCAATTCATGCGGACAGTCGATGCTCAGCCCGTCATGCATGTTGGCCAGCATTCGCGCGGCTATCGGGTTGGGCGCGACCACGATGCGATGGCGGAAACCTTGCGTGGTCAGCTCTTCACGCAAACGCGCCTCGAACACTGGCCAAGGGCCGAACAGCTTGAGGCTGGATTCGATTTCCATCAGCAGTACCCGCGGGTACTTGAGACTGACATTGGAGCTGAAACCGTAGGCCCAGGCCGCGAGCAGTTGCTGCAAACGCTCGATATCGGCCGGGTCATGCTCGATCGTGGTGAAGTTCGGCACCAGCGCCTGTGCTGCGGTCAGCGACTGCCCGGCTTTCAGCCCCAACGCACGCGCAGCCGGATTGACGCTCTGCAACACGCGACGTTGAGCGCTGCCGCTGATCAGCGCCAGCGGTTCATCGGGGTTGCCGTGACGACGCATGACGCCGTCCAGCGCCAGTTGCGGCAGCAAGACACAGGCCCAGAGCATAAGAACCTCAAGCGTCGGTCGGGAACGGAATGGGGAAAGGCGGCGCAAGTCCGCCCCGGCATTTGAGCACCCGCAACTGTGCCGGGCGGGTATCTATAGCTATGCGCAGGGCTGCGGGTGAAGGGTTGGCGGCGGCCTGCTGCGGGCGACAGGCAAAAGCCAGGGTCTGCCCGGTTTCGGCAGCCACCTGCAAGCGTCGCAGCGCACGGTCATCGACCATGCCGGGCCAGCACACGACCGCGCCACAACTGCCGGAACGCAGGCATTGCTCGGCGGCCCACAAGGCATCACGGGGACTCGCCTCGATCACCACCAACTGGCGCAGATCGACACCGGCGGCCAGCCAGGCCTGTGGGTACGGAATATAAGGCGGTGCGACCAGCACAATGCGCTCAGCGATTGCGGAAAGCCGTGCCAGGCTTGGCCACAGCAGGCGCAGTTCGCCGCTGCCATTGGCCGGAATGAGGATTTCAGTCAGGGCCGCTGCAGGCCAGCCGCCGGTGGGCAATGCAGCATCCAGCAACACGTGGCCACTGGGCTGCGGGCTGACCGGTGGCGCGCTCTGCTGGCGCCCTTTCCAGACCCTGCGCTCATCCAGCAAGGCATCCAGGCTGACCACCGCGCCCATCATTCGCGGCGCACCAGCCCGCAGAACACACCTTCGATGGCGAAGTCCTGATCGGGCGTGACGATGATCGGCTCGTAGGCCGGGTTGCGCGGCAACAGGCGCACCTGCTCGGCTCGGCGTTGCAGGCGTTTGATGGTCACCTCGCCGTCCAGCCGGGCAACCACGATCTGCCCGTCACTGGCCTGCGGGTTACGGTGCACGCCCACCAGATCGCCATCGAGAATACCGTCCTCGATCATCGAGTCACCCTGCACACGCAGCAGGTAGTCCGGCACACGGGTAAAGGTGCTGCGGTCCAGGTGCAGCGTGCTGTGTATATCGAGGTCAGGCCCGATAGGTGCGCCCGCCGCCACGCGCCCCAGTACCGGAATTTCCAGCAATTCGGGGCGTGGCTCACTGCTCAGCAGGCGAATGCCCCGCGCCTGATGCGCTACGACTTCGATCAGCCCGGCCTCGGTGAGGGCCACAATGTGTTTGCGCGCCACACTGCGCGAAGCAAAACCGAAAGCCTCGGAAATTTCCGCCAGGCTCGGTGATTGCCCCTGCTGCGCGATGCGATCGCGGATGAAGGTAAGGATGGCGCTGCGTCGAGGAGATAATGTGCTCATGGAGTACATTTGTACTCCATTCGACATTGCGTGACTAGCGCGCTTTGTCGGATTCGAGAGGCGCGGTGTTGCATGCCCAACGACAGGCGATGAACACCGCTATGGGCGACATTGTTTGAATTTCAACAACAGTGAAATAAGAAACACCCGGTTTATTGAGCCTGGCAAAGAGGCGAAACTCGACCGCTCTTTCAACGATCAGGAGCACTCATTGTGATCACGCGCCAATTGGGTCAACTCGGTCCGCACGTATCCGCCGTTGGGCTGGGCTGCATGGGAATGTCGGACTTCTACACCACCGGCATCGATGAAAAGGAATCCATCGCCACCTTGCACCGCGCACTGGAGCTGGGTGTCACCTTTTTCGATACAGCGGACATGTACGGCCCGCACACCAATGAAGCCTTGCTTGGCCGGGCCCTCGAAGGCAAGCGTGAAGGTATTTACCTGGCCAGCAAGTTCGGCATCGTGCGTGGCGACGATCCGCATGCACGTGGCGTCAATGGCAGCCCGGCGTACATTCGCCAGTCCATCGACGCCAGTCTGAAGCGGCTGAACACCGATTACCTTGATCTCTATTATCAGCACCGCGTCGACCCAAAGGTGCCCATCGAGGACACCGTTGGCGCCATGGCCGAACTGGTCAAGGCTGGCAAGGTTCGGCACATAGGCATCTGTGAAGCCAGTACAGCGACCATCGAAAAGGCCCACGCGGTGCATCCGTTGGCGGCTGTGCAGAGCGAGTACTCACTCTGGTCACGCGATCCGGAACAGAATGGCGTGCTTGCCACCTGCCGTCGCCTGGGCATTGCCTTCGTGGCTTACAGTCCGCTCGGCCGGGGGTTTCTGACCGGTGAATTGCGCACCCCGGACGATTTCGCGGCCGATGACTATCGTCGCTTCACCCCACGGTTTCAGGGCGAAAACTTCAATCGCAATCTGCAATTGGTCGAGAAGGTCAAGGCACTGGCTACGGCCAGAGGCATCAGCGCGTCGCAACTGGCGCTGGCCTGGGTGCTTGCCCAGGGAGAGGACATCATTCCGATCCCGGGCACCAAACAGCGCAAGTACCTGGAAAGCAACGTGGCCGCAGCTTCATTGACGCTGAGTACCGATGACCTTGCCCAGCTGGAGGCGATTTTTCCGGCTCAGGGGTCGGCATCCGGCGAGCGCTATAGCGCGGAGTCGATGAAGTCCCTCAATGGCTAACGCTTGCGATTCGAGATCAGGTCGCCTCAGGGCAGGTCTCGGTGCCGTTGTTGAGGCCCTGTTTTTGATTCTTGTAATCGAGCGTGGCCTTGCCATCGACCCATTTCAGGGTGACGACAATCACTGAGTCGAAATCATCGTTCGTCCAGTCATCCAGCAGGTTAGTGCTCTTGCCGGACGCTTCTTCAGCAACCTTGTTGATCAGCTCCGGCAGGTAGCCATGCGACCAGGCGGTGTAGATAACTGCGTTGTGGTACTTGTCCCGCATCAGCTCATCGGCCAGGTCTGCGGTGTCGTTGGCACCAAAGTCGAGGTTGACGGGCAACCCCAGTTTGATTGCGCTAGGCCCTACCGTCATCAGCGGACGCACGTAGCTGTAGGACTGATCGCCCTCACCCTCTTCCACATGTCGGCTCGGATTGGCAGCGAAAATGAAGTCAGCCTTGCCGAATTCCCTGGGCAGGACTTCCGACAGTTCTATCGCCCTGTTAAGCCCCTGACAGTTCAGTTGCCCCAACCCCATGGCCGGTTTTTCGGCATGCCGAAGGAATACCAGTGTCTGGGTGCCATTCTTGGGCTCTGCATGCACGCCTTTGCCCATGGTGAACAGGGCCAGGGCCGAAGCCACCAGCAAGGAGGGGAAGAAGCACCACGCAAGACGGCGCTGAAGTCGGGTGATGGAAGGCATTTTCGGCATATTCATTATTTTCTGAGTCCGGTGCGCATTTGAAAGGGGACAGCCATCTGGCTGGTGCGAATACGCAGGCTTGTGCAGCTCGCCCTGGAAATTTCTGCGGATCAGTCAAACAGGGTCACGCGCGAATCTTAGTGCGCACATGTTTCGAAATTAAGAATGTGGACGATTAAGAGTGTCAAAAAACGATTCTGTTGCAATACCGGCAAAAAAAATCGTCTGACAAGCAGAGAAAATGTCAAAAAATCGTCGAAAGACGGGGCATAAGACCGACTGTTTGCCTGGCAACAGCCATTCAACAGACCGCTGTCAGATCAACATCACGGACGTCGAAAAACCGCGTAAAGCCCCGGAATTCAAGCCCCTGCTGTTTGGCATAGAGCGTGCAATATTCCTGTTCTGAATTTCACGCCCTGCGAACTGCCTGTTTTGGAATATACCAGCCGATCGCTGCGGCTCTAGTTTTCCTGACCTGGATGCCTCTATGCCACAACCCTCCGTTTCCTTTCGGTTGCTGTCTCCCCGTGCGCTGATTCGCTGGATGGCCAGCACCTGCGTATTGGCGTTGAGCCTCAACGGCGCGGTGCAGGCCGCCGAGGCCGTACCTGCCGAAATCCGTCTGGACTATGCCTACTATTCGCCGGTCAGCCTGGCGCTCAAGCATTTTGGCTGGCTGGAGAAAGCCCTGCCGGAGGCGAAAGTCACCTGGGTGTTGAGCCAGGGCAGCAACCGCTCGCTGGAATACCTGAACAGTGGCAGCGTCGACTTTGCATCGTCGGCCAGCCTGTCTGCGGTGCTGGCCCGGGCCAATGGCAGCCCGATCAAATCGGTGTATGTCTACAGCCGGGCAGAATGGACGGCTCTGGTGGTGCGCAAGGATTCTCCCCTGCAATCGGTTGCCGAACTCAAAGGCAAGAAAATAGCCGCCACCAAAGGCACCGACCCTTATCTGTTCACCTTGCGCGCGCTGCAGAAGGCCGGGCTGAAAAAGGATGATGTCGAGTTGCTGCACCTGCAGCATCCCGATGGACGCACCGCCCTCGAAAAAGGCGACGTAGATGCCTGGGCAGGGCTTGACCCGCACATGGCGGCCAGTGAAATACAGTCCGGCTCGCGCCTGCTTTACCGCAACAAGGACTTCAACAGCTATGGCGTACTGAGCGTCACGGAAACCTACGCCAGGGAACATCCACAGGCGATCAGAACAGTATTGAGCGCTTATGAGCAGGCTCGGGAATGGGCAGTGAAAAACCCTGACGAGCTGGCCAGGCTGCTGGCGACCGAGTCGGGTTTGCCGCTGGAAGTCGCCAGGCTGCAATTGACCCGCACAGACCTGAGCAACCCGCAACTGAGCGCGAAAGACATGGAAGCGTCCAAGGCCGCGGCGCCGATTCTGGTTTCCGAGGATCTGGTGCGCAAAGGCGTCAATGTCGAGCAGGTCATCGATCAACTGATCACGCCTGAATTCTCCAAAGCCGTGATCGCCACTCCATGACCAGCCGGGACAAAGCGTTGTCTGCATCAGCGCAGGCAGCACCGGACAAGTCGCAACCAACGCTTTGGCAGCGCTACCGAACGCCACTCAAGGGCCTGGTGGTGCCGGCGGCGATCATCGTCCTGCTGGAAGTTATCGTCCGTATCGGCTGGCTGCCTGCCTACCAGATGCCAGCGCCCAGCGAGATCGTGCTGACCCTTCGCGATCTGGCGGACGGTGCGTTGTGGAAGCACATCAGTGCCAGTCTGTTGCGTGTGCTCAGCGGCTTTGTGATCGGCGCGAGCCTGGCCCTGGTGTTTGCTGCGTGGGTGGGGCTCAGTCGTGAAGCAGAGGCGTATCTGGAGCCGACGTTCGCCGGGCTTCGCTCCATTCCAAGCCTGGCTTGGGTGCCGCTTCTGCTGTTGTGGCTGGGCATTGGCGAAACATCGAAAATCGTGCTGATTGCCATCGGCGCGTTCTTTCCGGTCTACCTCAACGGCGTGGCCGCGATTCGAGGCATTGACAGAAAGCTGGTGGAAGTCGGCCAGATGTATGGCTTGAGCCGCTATCGCCTGACCCGGCGTATTCTTCTGCCCGCCGCCCTGCCCGGCCTGTTTACCGGTTTGCGCAGCGGCATGAGCCTGTCGTGGATGTTTGCCGAGCTGATCGCGGCCACCAAAGGCCTGGGCTACCTGCTCAGTGACGGACGCGAAACCTCGCGCCCGGACATCGTGCTGGCGGCCATCATCGTTCTGGCCACACTGGGCAAACTCAGCGACGGTCTGCTGGCAAACCTGGAGAAACGCTTCCTGGCCTGGCGCGACACATTCAACGGGCAAAGCCGTGAGGGTTGATAGATGCCGGAATCACTGATGGACATACGCGTCGACCACAAGGCATTTGCGGGCAATACCGTACTGCACGGCATCGATCTGTCGCTACAGTCGGGGGAAATCGTCAGCCTGCTGGGCCCCAGCGGCTGCGGCAAAAGCACGCTGCTGAGAATTGTCGCCGGACTGGAGCAGGATTTTCGTGGCTCGGTGCGGCGCATTCAGGGCGAAGTGGCGTTCGTGTTTCAAGAGCCGCGCCTGATGCCCTGGCTGACCGTCGCACAGAATATCGGTTTCAGTGATGATGACCGCTACGACCGCCGCTGGGTCGGTCAATTGATCGAAGAAGTGGGCCTGTCCGGTTTTGCCGACGCCTTGCCCAAAGCGCTGTCAGGTGGCATGGCGCAGCGTGTGGCGATCGCGCGCGGCCTGTATTCGCACCCGGCGGTGTTGCTGCTGGATGAACCGTTCAGCGCAGTCGATGCGTTTACCCGGATGAAGCTTCAGGACCTGCTGCTGCAACTGGCTGCGCGCCATGCCATCACCCTGTTGCTGGTGACCCATGATGTCGACGAGGCGTTGTACCTGAGTGACCGTGTGCTGGTGATGGGCAGCCGTCCCGGCACAATCACCCACGATTTGCCGGTCGGGCTGCAGACGCCGAGGGATCGTCGCGATCCGCTGCTGGCGCGATTGAAGGCTCAGGCGCTGACCGAGCTGCAGCAGGCCCATGTCATCTGAACAGCGTTACCTGCCGGCCCTGAATGTGTCCCAGAGCTTCTCGCGCAACGTATTGATAGTGTCCGAGACCTGAGACATCACGAACAGGCGGCTCAACATGTCGGCGTCCGGGTACACCGTGGTATCGGTCCACAGGCCGGGACCGATCAGCGCGTCGGCCTTTTCATTGCCATTGGCGTAATGCACCGTATTGGTGATGTTGGCGATCACTTCGGGGCGCAATAGGTAATTCAGAAACGCGTAGGCGCCCTTGGTATCGGTGGCGTCAGCCGGTATGGCGACCATGTCGAACCACATGGGTGCGCCCTCCTTCGGAACGACATAATCGATGGTAAAGCCATTGCCTTCTTTCTGCGCCTGCTCCTGAGCCTGGGAAATATCCCCGGAATAGCCCACTGCGACACAAATACTGCCCTTCGCGAGGTCGGCGATGTAATCGGCAGAGCTGAAATTGCGTATGTACGGCCGTACGCTGTCCAGTACCGCCTTTGCCTGACGGTAGTCGTCAGGCACTTCACTGTGCGGCGGCAAGCCAAGGTAATTCAGGGTGATCGGCAGAAGAGCCGGTGCGCTGTCGAGAAATACGACACCGCATTGGGCGAGTTTTTTCATGTTTTCCGGCTTGAGCACCAGATCCCATGAATCGAGCGGTACATCCTTGCCGAGGATGGCCTTGACCTTGGCTACGTCATAGCCGATGCCGGTACTGCCCCACAGATAGGGGAAACCATGCTGATTACCGGGGTCACTGCCCTCCAGCGCCTTGAGCAGGACCGGGTTGAGGTTTTTCCAGTTGGGCAATTGACGCTTGTCGAGGGTTTTGAGCAGCCCACTCTGGATTTGTCTTCCCATGAAATGAATGGACGGAAAAACCACATCGTAGCCTGAGTGGCCGGCCAGCAGTTTTGCGTTCAGCGCCTCATTGGTTTCAAAGGTTTGGTAAGTGGTCTTGAAGCCGGTGGCGGCTTCGAAATTCTTCAGGGTGTCCGGCGCCATATAGTCCGTCCAGTTGTAGATATTGACCGTCTCCGCCGCGTGACTGGTGGAGGCCAGCAACACCAGTGCGGCAAGGGATTTTCTCAGCATGTGCAGTTCCTCGGGTCAATAGCGACAGCTTGCCCCAGACCCGGCACGAAAACCATCCTCGTCACGGCAAATTCAGTCCGTTGAAGGACTTGCGGCAGCGGCTCGGCAGATGCATGGAGCGTGCCCATTAATACCTTCGAATGACACCGGTCATATAATTGATTTTTTTATGCTGCGTCATAAAAAATTTTTCCAGAACGGCACTGGCAAATGCTATTTTCAGTATTCGTCAGACCGCTCAGCGATCCTGCTGGAAAGCAACTTGACCGACCGATGATGCGTACTGCTGGTCATCGTCTCGTCATCATGGCTTTACCGGACGCATTCTGGCTGTCTGCCTACCCATTGGAGCAAGGGAAGTGCTCGATTGATTCAGGTGGGCCACCGTCATGACTAAAGTCACATTCCCCAATGCATGCCAACTGATGCGCTGGCACTTCCATCCCGTGGGCTTTGAAGCCTCGATGGATGCGCCAGGGAGCATGATTGCGCGACTTTTCGACCGTGCCAGCGGTGAGACCGTGGTCGCCATTGCCGGCCTGCCCTGTTCTACCGTGATGAATGCCGCAGACGTGGAGCGCATCATCGAAGCGATCGAGGACGAGCTGGAGTTATTCGGCACTCAGACGCAACGACAGATCGCCGGTTTCATCTGACATGAACGCCTCAGCCAGCACGAACCCTGTTACGCAGGTCTTCGAAGAAAGGCTTGTCGCGGGCAATCCTGTCTGACGCTTTGGGCATCTGAACTGCTTCTCCCGAACTGGCGCTTTCATCGATATACCAATAACAGTGCCGCGCCGAGCGAGTAATGGCGACATAGGCCAGACGCAAGACTTCATCCTTCTGTGCTGTATCGAATGGCTGAAGATCACTCGCATCACCCAGCCCTGCCAACCGGTAAACCTGATTCTTGTATGGCGAGACGGTCAGATGCTGACAATCGCCCAGCAGAAATACGGCATCCGCCTGCAAGCCCTTGGAACTGTGGTAGGTCAGCGTTCGGATGCGGCGATTCTGCGCGCCATTTGCCGAATCAGCGTCGATCAATACCTGCAGGCGCGTCGAGAAACGTGCCTTCTCGCTGCCCTTGCGGTACAGCAGCAGGATCGAGTCGCCATCGTGATAGTGCTCGGCGACCCGCTCGGCAAGCTCGTCCTCATCGCGATCCAGTACCTTGACCGGCAGCAGCTCCTGGAGCGTGCCACTGGCGCGGGCCTTCTTGCCAGGGATAGCCGGGGCCGCACGGACGATGTGCTCGGCGGCGTCGATGATGTGCTGATGACTGCGAAAATTGTCGCTGAGCATGACCTTGGTGGTCGCCGGGGAGGAAAACTCCTTTGCGAACTCCATGAAGTATTTCGGTGAACTGCCGCGCCAGCCGTAGATCGACTGCCAATCGTCACCGACACACAGCAACGATGAGTGCTGAGCGATGCGGCCGGTGTGCAATGCCGGACCACGACGCCTGATTTCGCGCAGGCTGGCGCGTAGCCATGAAACGATCTGCGGCGAGACGTCCTGGAACTCGTCGATCATCAAATGCGCCAAGGGTCTGAGCAGCGGGTCACTGACGTGCTTGAGGTTCTCGGGAGACGTTTCGCCGAACAAGGCAAACATGCGGTTGTAGGTCATGATCGGCGGCGATTGAGCCAGCAGGTGCGTTTCGAAGGCTTTCCAGAACAGGCTGAGCGCTTCGAAGAAGAAACGGTCCGGGTCATCGCTGGCAAAACTCATCTCGGATACAGCGCTCGGCACATCCAGCCCGAGGTTCTCGATGAAGCTGGCAGCCGTGACAAAACAGTCCAGCAAGGGTGCCGCACCGAGCTCGCCCTTGACCCGGTAATCGAATCCAGGCCCCGCGACGGCATCGCCTGCCAGGGATTGCAAAACCTGATTGGCTGACTGGTAATTATCCATCCATATCAAAGGCTTATTGCAGAAAGCTTGAAACAGGGTGCGCTTTATGACGCCCTCTGCCCACACCGGTAGCTTGGCGCCAGGGCGCTTGAGTTGCTGGTCCTCACTGGCGTCCAGACCCAGCACAACCCAGGCATCCAGCTCAGCGATATAGCCGTGAAACGAAAATGAAAAGCCATTTATTTCAACAGCTTGGCGCATGGGCTCAATGCCCTTTATAGGCCAGGCCCCGGCGCGGATCCACAAGTCTTCAACGGTGTCACACCACTCTTCATCGCGTTTCGAGGACAATTCGGTCACGGCGACCCGTTTCTGCACATCAGGGTGATCGCGGTCCAGTTCCTTGAGCTGCAGGGCATGGCGATACAGCGGCGCCATGACTTCGCGAAAACGCTCATTGCCAGCGTACAGATCGCGATAGCAGAGATTGAGTTGCTGGCGCTGCGCATCGTTGATCCGCAAGTCGAAGGGGTTGCTGTCCGCCTCTTCCAGACCGGAAGACTGGCTGCTCAGGTTCTCGAACGCGCGCAGCTGCTCAAACCCCGGCAGACTGCGCACCAGCGGCAGAATGCGTGAATGGAAGGTGCGCACTACCTCGCGCGCCTGCTTTTGCTCCAGCGCATGCCCCCAGAGGGCCATGATGTCGATCAGTTTGCTGATGAAGTCCTTGCGCGACTCGCGGGTGAAGGTCACCACCGTCATGGCGTTCAGTTCGAAGCCCAGGTAGTGATGCAGCAGCAGAATGCGCAGTACCAGCGACGTGGACTTGCCCGCGCCCGCCCCGGCAATCACGTAGGTAGACGGCGTGTCGCTGAAAATCATCTTCCACTGTGCCGTGCTGGGCTGGGCATGTGCGGGGAGCTTTTCGGCGACATCGGCCTTGATGCGCTTTTTCAGTTCAGGTGTGAGTGCCAGTCGCCAGTCATCGAACAGATGATCATCGACCTTGGGGCCACGATGCCGTGCTGGCCGGGTATCGCTGATGACCAGTACCTGACGGCCCGACTCCTGGCCATCCAGATAACCCTCTTCATAGCCTTCACGCACGCCTTCGATGTGGCCGTTCAGATAACCGTCGGCATGCCCCTGCGACCATGAGGGCGCGTGCTGCGAGCGCAGTCCGGTAAGACCACGCCCCATCAGCCGCGCCAACAGGCGTCGAAAAAACGGCAATTGCCGGGGCGGTACAAGGTCGACATCCAGGTCATGAGGAAGCGCAGAAGGCAGGTCGTCAGGCACGCAGACTCCGGTGGTGGGCTCGCAGGCGAAAAGGTCGCCTATGGTGGCCGGATTTTCGCGCGGGTTCCAGCGAAATGCTTGTCTGTCAGTGTGTTAGCCGATCAACTGCATGTTCTGTGGCAAGTGCTATCAGACTGGCATGACCGACTTGGGCACCAGCGCGCCTGGGTGCTGGATCACGATACTGGCCAGACGATGCCCTGCTTCCGCCGCCTGCAGCGGGTGGTCACCCGTGAGCCGGGCCGCGAGATAGCCGGCACTGAAGGAGTCACCCGCAGCCGTGGTATCGACCACACACTCGACCTTCTGCGCTGCGATGTCGAAACGTTCGCCGCCGGCTTCGACGAGGCAACTCTGCGCGCCACGCTTGACGACGATTTCACCGATGCCGCGCCCGCGATAGGCGGCCAGCAGCTGTTCGCTGTCGGCATAGCCATACAGTGCCTGCTCGTCGTCTTCGGTCAGCAAGGCCAGATCCACATGCTGCAGACACGCACGGTAGGCTTCGCGGGCCTGCTCGACACTGGCCCACAGCCGCGGACGATAGTTGTTGTCGAAGGCGACCCTGACTCCGCGCTGACGCGCACGCGCCAATGCCTCCAGTAGTTTGGCACGCCCCTGCTCGCCAAGCACTGCCAGGGTAATGCCGCTGAAATACAGCACGTCATAGCTGGCCAGCGCTGCCAGGATCGGCTCGGCCGCCGGGGTCATGAAGCAGTCCCGCACGGCAGCTTCGTTGCGCCAGTAGAGAAAGCGCCGCTCACCATTGGCGTCGGTCTGGATGCAGTAGAGTCCCGGCAAGCGTCCGGGCAGGCGCTGCACCTTGCCCAGACCGACGCCCTCGTCCGCCCAGATCCGGCACATCGTGTCGCTGAAGCTGTCGTCACCCAGTGCCGTAACGTAGTCGACCTTGGCCCGCTCACCCAGCAATCGGGAAAGGTAGACCGCCGTATTGAGTGTGTCGCCGCCGAAGCTCTGGCGCAGACTGCCATCGGCATGTTGTTGCAGTTCGATCATGCATTCGCCGATCAGGGCGACCCGTGGAAGGCTCATGTGACGATACTCCTGCAAATACTTTGACTAGAAATATGTACTGAAAGACTCGATCACGCGCAGGTCATTATCCACCAGGCAACCTGAACGCCACTTGTCGAACGTCAGACACGGGTGCGAGGTGCCGAAGGAAATGATATCGCCGACCTTCAACTCACATCCGGGTGCAACCGTCATGAACGCGTGCTGGTCCATAACCGCCGTCACCTTGCAGGCGCTCACATCGTCGCCAGCCGATTGCACGCCTGGCTTGTAACGCAGCAACGGGTTGGGCAACCCGGCGTCGTAGGCAACATCGCGCTTGCCCATGGCAATCACTGCAAAGCCCGGTTCCGGCAGGGATTGCACATGCGCCCACACCTCCAGGGCCGGGCGCAGTGCTTCGCTCAATTCGGCGCGCCGATCCAGCACGCAGCACTGCGCGTCCTTGTAGATGCCGTGGTCATGCACCACATAGCTGCCGGGCCGCAGCACGCTGAGGAAGCGCTCGCGAACAGACTGGGCATCGAAGGCTTCGGCGATCAGGTCATACCAGGCCGAGCCGGAGGCTGTGACGATCGGGCGATCCAGGGCGAAGGCGCCCTTGTCCTGCAGGTCGACAGCCAGGCGCACCAGCGATGCGGCAAAGGCCTTGATGCCTTGGATGGCGTGGTCGCCGTGAATGACGCCCTCGTACCCTTCAATGCCGGTCAATGCCAGCGCCGGCTGTGCCAGAACAGCGTCGGCCAGCGCCAGCACCTGCTCTTCGCTACGGCAGCCGCAACGCCCGCCAGGTACGCCGTATTCGATCATCACGTTCAAACGCAGGCCACGCGCAGCGAAAAACTCGCCCAGCGCAGTGACATTGTCCGGATGGTCGACCATGCAGTGAAACTCGAACATGGGATCAGCCAGCATGTCGGCAACGATTGCCATGTTCGGCGCACCGACCAACTGGTTGGCCATCAGCACCCGGCGCACGCCATGCGCATAAGCGGCCTGCGTCTGGACCGCCGTGGCGAGTGTCATGCCCCATGCGCCTGCGTCCAGTTGCCGGCGAAACAGCGCGGGCACCATACTGGTCTTGCCGTGCGGTGCCAGCTCTGCACCGCTGTCGCTGACAAACTGCTGCATCCAGCGAATATTGTGTTGCAGCGCCTGATTATGAATTACCAGTGCGGGCAGGCTGACATCACTGACCAGGCTGTCACCCGGCTGCGCAGTACCCTTGTCCATTACGGCGGTGCTCATCGGTAATCTCCTGCGGTTATTCATTGATACGGCGAGCCAGGCCATTGGCGCTTTCGATCAGCACCCGCCGATAGTCGTCGTAGTGGGTCTTGGCATCGGCACGCGGCGCGACGATGCACAGCGTAGCGATGCACTGACCGTGTTCGTTGTTCACCGGAGCGGCGAAGCAGTGGGTGAAGGTGTCAGCCACGCTATTGAAGGAAAAGAAGCCCTCCTCGCCGGCCTTGCGGATTTCCCGAAGAAAGGTCTCCAGCGGCAGACGTTCGCCCCCCGGCAGAATGAAGTCGTCGGGGTCGATCAGGTCGATGATCTGCTGATCGCTCAGGTGACTGAGCAACAGACGTCCGGACGCCGTCCATGGGATGGGCGCGTTCTCGCCGATGTCCGAAGAAATCCTGAAATGACGCTCACCCTCCTTCATCAGCGCCACGGTGTATTTGCGACCATTGAGCAGGCACATCTGGGCAGTTTCCCGCGTCTGGCTGACGATCTCGCACAGGCAGGCCTCGGCCTCGCGAGTGAAATCGAAGTGCCGCAAGTGTGCCTGCCCCAGAAAATACAATTGACGGCCCAGATAGACATGCCCGTCCTTGCCCACCGTCTCCAGAATCCGCCGCTCCAGCAACGATGCCACCAGCTCGTAAACCGTCGATTTGGGGCTGCCGATCCCGCTGGCAATCTCATTGGGGCGCATGGGCCTGGCCTTTTCCTTGAGAAAATCCAGGATATCGAACGCCCGGTCCAGTCCACGTGCCCGGCGCTTGATAGTGTCTTCGGTCATGAGATTCGTTCCTTGGGAAAGCGGCAAGCCAAAAGCCTCAGGTGATCGGGCTTCCGGCTTGCAACGTGTGGCTGCACGTGTGCTATTTGCGCTTGTAGGCAATACAGTCGATTTCGACCTTGCAGTCGACCATCATGCTGGCCTGAACGCAAGCGCGTGCCGGCGCATGCTCGGGGGTGAAGTACTCACCGAATACTTTGTTGAAACTCCAGAAGTCCCGCGGGTCCTCCAGCCATACACCGACCCGGATCACATCCTTGAGCGCATAACCGGCCTCTTCAAGAATTGCGATCAGGTTGCGCATGGTCTGGTGCGTCTGCTCGACGATGCCGCCGACGATGATCTCGCCATCCAGCGCAGGTACCTGGCCGGAAACGTGCAACCAGCCGTCAGCCTCGACGGCGCGAGCGAATGGGCGTGGCTGGCCGCCTCCTGCTGTGCTGCCTGCGCCATAACGGGTAATAGTCATGAGTTTTTCCTTGTCTTGAAGCATTGGACGTAGTGAACGTTTAAAAACGGATGTTCTTGAGAAACTCGCTCAAGCGCGCCGACTTCGGCTGCTCGAACAAGGCCTTGGGTGGCCCCTGCTCTTCGATGCGGCCCTGATTCATGAACACGATCTGGTCCGACACTTCGTAGGCGAAACGCATTTCGTGCGTCACCAGCAGCATGGTCATACCCTCCTCGGCCAGGTCCTTGATGACGCTCAGCACTTCGCCCACCAGCTCCGGATCGAGTGCCGAAGTGACTTCGTCAAACAACATCAGGCTGGGGTTCATGGCAATGGCGCGGGCAATCGCCACACGCTGCTGCTGCCCGCCGGACAACTGACCGGGGAAGTGATTGCGCCGCTCCAGCAGGCCGACCCGGTCCAGCCACTTTTCGGCCAGCGCAACGGCTTGATCCTTGGGCATCTTCTTGACCTTGAGCAAGCCCAGGGTGACGTTCTGCAAGGCGCTGAGGTGCGGAAACAGGTTGAATTGCTGGAAGGCCATGCCGGTCATTGCCCGGTGTTGCGCGATCAGACGCTCCGGATGGCGGGTGCGCTTGCCGTCTACGTTGCTGTAGCCGATGTCCTGCCCCTCAAGACGGATATGCCCGCCCTGAAACTCTTCCAGCAGGTTGACGCAGCGCAGCAAGGTGGTCTTGCCCGAGCCGCTGGAACCGATCAGGGTCACGACATTGCCTTTCTGCATGCGCAGATCGACACCCTTTAGCACCTCCACTGCGCCGTAGGATTTATGCAGGCCCTCGATGCTGAGCAGCGCCGGGCCGGGGTTATGAGTCTGTGTCATGGCAATGCCACCCGTTTTTCGATTTGCCGCCCAAGAAGCTCGATGGCGTAGTTGATGAGAAAGAACAGGAAACCTGCAAACAGGTAGAACTCCAGGGTCATGAACGTGCGCGCAATCACCTGCTGGGTGCTGAGCAGCAGTTCAGCCACACCGATCACCGAAAGCAGCGTCGACGCCTTGACGATCTCGGTTGAGGAGTTGACCCAGGTCGGCAGGATCTGGCGCATGGCCTGAGGCAGCAACACATAGCGCAGCGACTGGCCGAAGCGCAGACCGATGGCCTTGCCGGCTTCCAGTTGGCCACGGGGAATGGCCTGCAGGGCGCCGCGCACGATTTCCGAAACGTGAGAGCCGCAGAACAGCGTCAGGCCTATTGCGCCGGCCTGAAACGCGCTGATCTGCCAACCCAGCGCCGGCACCATGTAAAAGACCGCCAGCACCAGCACGAACACCGGAGTCCCGCGAATCAGATCCACATAGAGCCGAATCGGCAAGCGGGCGAAAAAACCGCCGTAGGTCAGCACCAGACCGGCCAGCATGCCGATCAGCGTACCTGCGGCAATCGCCAGCGCCGAGCACTGGATACTGGTCAGAAAGCCGGACCAGAGCACTTCCCGCGCATTCCACAATTCCTGCAACCAGCCAGGGGGTTGATACATGACAGCCTCCTAGCGGTGAATCGCCAGACGTTGTTCGAGGGTGCGCAGAAACAAAGCGATCACGTAGCAGGCCACCACATAGAGTGCTGTGGTCACCAGCCAGGTTTCGATCACCCGGTAGCTTTCGACGTTGATCTTGCGCGCGTAGTAGGTCAGCTCCGGCACGGCAATGGCGGCCGCCAGCGAGGTGTCCTTGAACAGCGAAATGAAGTTATTGGAGAGCGCCGGCAATACATTGCGCAACATCACCGGCACGATGATATATGCCCGCACCTGCCATTCGCCCAGGCCGATCGCCAGCCCCGCTTCACGCTGCCCTTTATGGATGCTCAGCAGCCCGGCACGGAACACTTCGGTCAGATAGGCACCGGCGTACAGCGACAACGTGACGATGAATGACGCCAGCTTGTCGAGTCGAATGCCCAGCCCGGGCAACGCGAAGTAGATCAGCAGGATCAACACCAGGATCGGCGTATTGCGTACCACCGTTACATAGATCGACGCGACGATACGCAACGCCTTGTAACGTGACAGCAGCGCAAATGCATTCGCCAGCCCGATCACACAACCAATCGCGATCGAGATCAGGGCCAGTTCCAGGCCAAGGCCCAACCCCGCCAGAAGGCTGGGGAAGTCGCGCCACACGGCATCAAAATTCAATTGGTAATTCATGCTTGCCCGTACCTGGCAGGGAAAGCCCGAGGGCCTGCCCTGCCGCTGAAGGTCAGAGTGGCCTTATTTGTATTCCATCGGAAAGCCGATTGCAGGCACCGGCAGATCGACACCGAACCACTGCTTGAAAGACGCCGCGTAAGCCGGGAACTCGACACCGGTCATGGCTTCATGCAACGCGGTGTTGACGAAGTTCAGCCAGTCCTGATCGCCACGCTTGACCGCGCAGGCATAGGTTTGCGGGCTCCAGGCAAAGGCAGGCGAACGGTAGCGACCAGGGTTCTGCACCATCAGGTACTTGACCGAAGACTGATCGGTGGCCGCTGTATCGGCGCGCCCGGAGTTGATCGCCTGGTACATCAGGTCGACGCTGTCGTACTGATCGACCTTGGCTTTGGGCAGTGCCTGATGCACCAGTTCCTCGGCGTACACGTTTTGCAGGACGGCCACGGTCACATCGTCACCTGCTGCCTTCAGGTCATCGATTTCCTTGTACTTGCTATTGGCAGGCAACAGCAGCGCCACACCCTCGCGGTAGTAGGGCAAGGTGAATGCCACCTGCTGTGCGCGACTGGCGGTAACGGTGATGAACTGGCAGCTGATGTCGACCTTGTCGGTCAGCAGGTTGGGGATACGTGCATCCGAGGACTGCACGACAAATTCCACCTTGCTCGGGTCATTGAACAGGCCTTTGGCGATGATTCTGCCAATGTCGATATCGAAGCCCTGCAACTTGCCGTCCGCGCCCTGAAAGTGCCACGGGGCATTGGTACTGCCCGTGCCTACCACCAGATTGCCACGTTTCAATACTGCATCCAGTTTGCTGCCTTCGGCTGCCTGCACCGTATTGGCCAGCATGAATGAAGCTGAAAGAACAAAGGCACAAGCTTTCACAAAGGAAGGTCCGCGATGCATGACTTAAACTCCGCCGAAGTATTCGTTATTCCGCTATAGCGGATACAGGTATGTAACAACGGAATAGACAGCAGAAAGTGTGCCACAGAGGACGCGCGGAGAACACCGCATGAAAAAGTCTAGATAAATCAACAGACTGGAATTTTGGCTTGGAGCGGAGACGCGGGGGCGCATTGCGCAGGTAACGCTACCGATTGCCATATCTGAGTGCTAGGGCCCCACTCTTGTGCATATGCGCTGTTATCGGGCGTGGAGTATCGACCCGGTCAAGCCCGAAGCATGAGTGGGCGCACGCAACGCGTCCAGAACGGCATTCCCACGCGGGCTCATGGGAATGAGAGGTGTGAGTGTGAAAAGACTTAAAGGCAGGTAGCAATGGCCGCAGAGCGCAATGCGGCCTGAGCATCGCCTTGCGGGGCATAGAACTCAACGGCAGTGGTCGGGCCCTTGCCGCGCACGTCAGCGAAGTAGGTCGACTCAGTGGTAAACACGGTGAAGCCGCCGCCGGAGAGGTCATGAAGGAACACGTCAGAGGACGTGCCGAACATGGCTTCGTTCTGCCAGGTCACCTGAATGCACTGGGCAACGGCGGCATCCTGCTTGGTGCTCGACAGGACCTTGTAGGGTCCTGCGGCACGTGCAGCACTGGAAGGCGCTGCACACCCGGTCAATAAGGTTGCCGCAATCACCGTCGCGCTTGTCAGAAACAGAAACTTCATGTCATGCCTTCGCTGATAAAAAGCCGATTCTAGCACTGCACAGCGCTATCAACCCTCAGCCAATTGCTCTTCGTATTCCTTCACGTATTCGCCGGCCAGACTCTGTTTCTGCTTTTCGTCGAGCAATTTGCCCGCCATCTGGAAGAACTTCTGCTCTTCTTCTTTCAGGTGGTGGTGCACTTTTTCCGACAATTTTTTCGCAGTGGCCAGCCAGGCCGGGCTCGACATTTCAGTTTCATCGAGCTCTTCCATCATCTCGTCCATCTCATGATGCTCGGAAATGGCGTGACGGCTCAGATCCACGCCATTGTCGTGGGCCATCAGAGGAATGTAGAAAAACCGTTCTTCGGCCGTTTCGTGGGCCTGCAGTTCTTCCTTGAGCTGTTTGTAGGCCTTCTCGCGCTCGGCGCTGTCGCCACTGGTCTGGATCAGGGCGTCAGCGTAGCTGCGTTGACGGTCATGGCTTTCGCGCAGGGCTTCGAAAATATTCAAGGGCGTATCTCCAGGTCGGCTTCCGGGAGCTGGAAGCATCGTGGACTAGACCCCTGTCGAAGATCAGCAGTTCCACCAAATACTGGCAAATGCGTATCGCGCAATAACGGCAGACTCAAGCACGCTCGAAAACCACATCCTGAGCGCCCTCCCAAAGCGTCTTCACGCCCAGCTTGCGCAGGTTTTCCTTGCCCTGAGTGATGGTCAGAAAATGGTTGCCCGCCAACTGCCCCATCTTGCTGGCGAAACAACACGAACCGTAGGCAAGGATAATCTCGGTTTCGCTGTAACCGCCCGGGTAGAAAAGAATGTCGCCCACCGAAGGATGGCTGGTTGCGTTCTCGAAACCGATCAATGCGTCATCCAGCTTGAGCTGATAATCATCCAGCGGCACCCAGCAGCCCTCGCCGCTCCAGCGTACATGGATGAATTTCTGCCGATAAGGCAGCAGCTTGAGAAACGCCTCCACCGTTTGCGGCGCGTCCGGATGGGTTTCGGCGAGAAACTCGTATCCGCCCGCGGTGATTTTGATGGTGGTCACTTCAACGACTCCTTAACAGACAACAAGGCTCAGAATGGTGCCCAAGGATAAACGCGAGCCCGACAAGCCGTCACGGAGTTCCGTTACGCCCATACAAAAGGTAGCCGGAGCGATGGCTCAGGCGTTCGTAATACGCATTGACGGCGGGCAGGTCGGGATGCTCAAGAGGCGTCTCGAACCAGCGATTGACTGAAAGACCGATGGGGATGTCAGCCAGGGTAAAACGCTCGCCGCAGACATAGGCGCCAGTCTTTTCCAGTTGCCTGTCGAGTATTTGCATATGCCTGGCCCACTGGGCACAGGAAGCGGCTATGGCGACAGGGTCCTGGTGCTCGCTCGAGCGTCGCACCAGTGACATGAAGGCATAGCTCCATGATCTGTTCAGATCCGAGCCTTGCCAGTCGATCCACTGATCGGCCTGCGCTCTGGCACGTGGATCCAGCGGATAAACAGCGTCGCCAGCATAACGGTTGGCCAGATAGCGAACGATGCTGTTGGACTCCCAAAGCACGAAGTCATCATCCACGATAACCGGCACCATGGCATTCGGGTTGAGCGCGACAAACTCGTCCGTGTTGGCAGGTTTGAAGCCTGACCCCCAGTCTTCCTGAGTGAAGGGTATCTTCAGTTCCTCGCAGGTCCAGAGTACTTTTCGTACGTTGATCGAGGAGGTCTTGCCCAGTATGCGCAGCATTCAGCGTCCTTGTTGCACAGCAACGTCGTGTCAGTCAGTGGTCATCAGCGATTTGGCAAACAGGTGATTCTCATGTGTCTCGCCCTGAAACACATAGTGCGGAGCACCTTTCAATTCATAGCCTTGACGAGGGTAAAACGCCAGCGCGCGCGGGTTGCCAACCCAGACCGTCGCCCATAATAGCGAGGCGTGACGGCTTGTTGCACGCCGCTCGGCGGCTTCGAGTAACAGCCGCCCTGCTCCACGCCCTGTAAAACGTTCCTGCACATAGAGCCGTTGCAACTCGGCAGCGGTCGATACGCCCAGCATTGCATGATCGGTGCGCAACGCGACCTGAGCAAAGCCAATCAAATGCCCTTGCGACTCCGCAACGATGATCAATGTCGTCGGCTCGATGAGCAGTTGTGCGAAGTTCGCAGGCGAGAAAGCTTCCAGCGCTTCGCGGGCGATGGATTGTCGAATGCCCTGCGTTGCGTAGGTATCGAGAAAAACCTGCATGCCGAGCGCCGCAAGGCACAACGCGTCCGCAGAGGCAGCATCACGCAGGGTAATGGTCATTGAAGAGGGAGTGATCATCAGACGGTGGATTCCCGGCGTCAGGTAGACAGATGGCGGAATCATACCTGACACAAGAATCGGCCCGGCAGCAGGACCGGGCCGTCACTTCAGACGCAGCAGCTCGTTATCAGCGGCCGGTCATGAGCGATTGCAGTTTGGACTGGGCTTGTTGCGCGTTCTTGCCCTGCTCATTCAGCTCTTGCAGCAGTTTGTTGAGCTCGGTCTGTACCACCGGGTCCTTGACGGTGATCGTCGAACCCGAGATATCGATCTGCGATTTGTGCGCGTCCACATAATCGGCAACCTTCAGACCACTGGAAAAGGTGCCCTTTATCTGCGGCAGCACTTCACGGAAGGTGTTGGCGGGTACGCTGACAGTTCGGTCGTAGGCCTTGTCGTAAACCACCTTCAGGTCTTCTGGCTGCTTGAGTTTCGCACGTGCCGCGTCTGCCTTGCCCTGCTCGATGGTCAGCTTTTCGCCCACTTCATCGAGTCCCGTCTGCACGGCGGCCAGGTCTGCACGGCGTTGAATGACATCGCTGACCGAATGAAAGGAGCCTTTCTGCATCAAGCCGGCGAGTGGCTGCACCGCAGTGTCCATACCCGCGCCGAAGTCGGAGATGACCGCGTAGTGCGAGGTGTAGTCACCAAACGCTTTCTTTTCTTCATCCGTCAGCTTGGGCACATGCACGCCCGGCTTGTCGACAATTCGGGTTTGCAGGAACTGAGTGAACGCAGTGCGCTGCTCGGGTTCCTTGTCTCCGCAGCCAGCCAGGAACAGGGGTAAAGCGACAGCCAGCAGCAAAGCTGGACGGAAAAGGGACTTCATGTCAGTAACCTCCGGGATCATAAGAATGCACGTTCACAGGCCACGCCTGCTGAACGCGAGCGTGCTTATAGTCTCGTCATCGCCTCATCTAGTTCCACGACGGCATTGAAGATACTTGTCGGAATGCCAGCTGACCGTTGAGGGTTTCGGGTGATGGGCGGTGCAAACGTCACGCGGTGCGGGTCCTTCGAAGAGCAGCAGGATGCCGGTCGAACCCGGTTTCAGATAAATATCGCGTGTAGCTTCAGCGCGTCATCCTGGCAAAGTCAGCGCGCGACCGCACTGGTTCGGCGGAAGGAAACCGGGCATCTGCGCCCGGATCGTGCGTACGTCTGCATGGCGCCGGGTCCTCTCTTGAAGCCACTGCGGGAAAGTTCCTTAACATTTCTTCATGAGGTGAAACGTTTCAGCGACTAGTCTTCAACGGACCGACAAAGTGACAACAGGAGTCAATCACTATGTTTGCACACGAAGGGCTGGGTCTGATCCTTGTCTCCATCGTCTTTCTGCTCGGAGCGATTGCGATGTTCATTCACCCTTTCCATGCGCTGGGAAGCTGGTTCAAGAGGAAAAAGCAGGAAAGGAAATCCGACTAACCGTCAACACGCACCAGAAATGGCGGGCCCGGTGATCACCGGGCCTTGCAGAAAAAACCTTTTGTGACCGACTTCGTCCAACTTACCCTCTGCAAATGTATCGTCCTGATACATATTTCGATCTTCTCGCTGCGCATCTAAAGTACAGAATATTTTGCCAGAAACAGAAGCCGATACAGCCGCCATCAAGTAGTGGCTAATCAATATTAAATCAATATCACCGACCTGACCTTACATCCGAAAACCATCTAGTGAATAACGCGTTTCGTGAATCGGCGCCCGAGCTATGTAGCCAGTTGTTTCCAGTGTGATACTCTTTTTAGACCCTTTGATGTTGAATTACTGGCCACCAGCCAATAACATCCTGCGCAATATGTCCCAACTAATTTGCCACTAGTGCCTACAGGGTAGCCATGACTAGTCAATCAATTAATTCGACGCGCTACCTACGCAATGCTGTTGACGAGCACATGCCTGAACCGACGCGCGTGCTTGATTTCAGTACATGCAGGGGCACTAAAAAAGGGCCGGTCTTCCTGATTGGCTCTGGGAAGTCAGCGAAGGATTTCCCGATCAAAGAGTTCTCGCACATCCCCATGATCACCATGAACGGTGCGTTCTCGATGTTCGCAGGCACGAATATAAAACCGTTGTTCTACGTCTGCTCCGACAGGGATTTCCCCAACCAGCAGCCTGAGCTGTTCGCCGCTGCAATGCGCTCCAGCGAGAATGTAGGCCTTTGGGAAGATCAGTTTCGCGGCGACATTCCCAGACCTTCCGGACGCGCTTATGCACTGAAGAAATCGCCCAGATTGTCGACGGTTGCAGCGCTGTGCTCCCGGGAAAATGCACTGGTCAGAAAACTTTCGTTATGGAGTAGCAGAAGCCGGGATATCGGCTTCAGCAAGAATCTGGAACTTGGTTTTTTCGACGCCCGAACGGTCATGTATCTGGCGCTGCAACTGTCCTATCACCTTGGTTTCGACGACGTCTTTCTGGTCGGTTTCGACATGAATCAGTCCGTGGGCCGGTTCTATGAATCATCCAGCGACAATTGCTCACCCTGCGGTCTGGATCAGCATTACGAATCAAGAATTCTTCCCTCGCTGGAGCTGATGTCGAAACAGGTCGTCGGAAGCGACTTCCAGGTATTCAATGTCTCCGAGAGCTCGCGAGTGCCGCACGAGGTGATTCCCAAGTTGAGCCTTGACGAAGTTCGCCATAAAGTCAGTTGCGCACTTCAGGGATAGTACTTCGCCACTATAGAGAGCGTCGCCTGCAATGCACCTGTTTATCTTGAGGCATCCGCAGTTGCCCGCGGCGAAGGGTGCTGAAACGGGCGCCAGCCCTGCCCCGAACCGTTAAACTCGGCAATCCTCTGCCGTCCACCATGTCACTGCCGCCCGACCTATGCGACAATGCGCGCCAATGTCTGGCGTGAACCCCCACATTCATATCCCGGCAACGCAGTCGTGGCAGGCTGCCGTTGCGGTAGACGTATGCCCGTTGGGTCAGCTCATGCTCGGACGGAGCGGACTGAACAGCTTGGGTGGGGTCCTGAACACCACACCCCTGACGCCAGCGCTCCCCCGGTTATTGCCCACGTTATTGATAGGTAAAGTAATTGATCTCCACAGCTAACATCACCATGCAGTTCGGCCCCAAACCCTTGTTCGAGAATGTCTCGGTCAAGTTTGGCGCCGGTAACCGTTACGGCCTGATTGGCGCGAACGGCTGCGGCAAGTCCACGTTCATGAAAATCCTCGGTGGCGACCTCGAGCCTTCGGGTGGGCAGGTGATGCTGGAGCCGAACGTGCGTCTGGGTAAGTTGCGCCAGGATCAGTTCGCCTATGAAGAGTTCACAGTGCTCGACACCGTGATCATGGGTCACGAAGAGCTCTGGAAGGTCAAGGCCGAGCGCGACCGCATCTATTCTCTGCCGGAAATGAGTGAAGATGACGGCATGGCCGTTGCCGAGCTGGAAACCGAGTTTGCGGAAATGGACGGTTACACCGCCGAGTCCCGCGCCGGTGAACTGCTGCTGGGTCTGGGTATCGGCATCGAACAGCACAATGGTCCGATGAGCGAAGTATCGCCGGGCTGGAAGCTGCGCGTTCTGCTCGCTCAGGCACTGTTCTCCGATCCGGAAGTACTGCTGCTCGACGAACCGACCAACCACCTGGACATCAACACCATTCGCTGGCTGGAAAACATCCTGACCCAGCGTAACAGCCTGATGATCATCATCTCCCACGACCGTCACTTCCTGAACAGCGTGTGCACGCACATGGCCGACCTGGATTACGGCGAGCTGCGTCTGTTCCCGGGCAACTATGACGAGTACATGACCGTGGCGACCCAGTCCCGCGAGCAGTTGCTGTCCGACAACGCCAAGAAGAAAGCGCAGATTTCCGAACTGCAATCGTTCGTCAGCCGCTTCTCGGCCAACGCCTCGAAAGCCAAGCAGGCCACCTCCCGGGCCAAGGCGATCGACAAGATCCAGCTGGCCGAGGTCAAGCCCTCCAGCCGTGTCAGCCCGTTCATTCGTTTCGAACAGACCAAGAAGCTGCACCGCCAGGCGGTCATCGTCGATCGCATGGCCAAAGGCTTCGACGGCAAGACCCTGTTCAAGGACTTCAGCTTCCAGGTCGAAGCCGGCGAACGCGTGGCCATCATCGGCCCGAACGGCATCGGCAAGACCACCCTGCTGCGCACGCTGGTCAACGAGCTGCAAGCGGATGCTGGCACGGTCAAGTGGACCGATGCGGCGGAAATCGGCTATTACGCTCAGGATCATGCTCACGATTTCGAGGATGACTCCACCCTGTTCGACTGGATGGGTCAGTGGACCCAGGGCGGCGAGCAACTGGTACGTGGCACCCTGGGCCGCATGCTGTTCTCCAACGACGAGATCCTCAAGTCGGTGAAGGTGATTTCCGGTGGTGAACAGGGCCGCATGCTGTTCGGCAAACTGATCCTGCAAAAGCCCAACGTGCTGGTGATGGACGAACCGACCAACCACCTGGACATGGAATCCATCGAGTCGCTGAACCTGGCGCTGGAAAACTATCCAGGCACACTGATTTTCGTCAGTCACGACCGCGAGTTCGTGTCCTCGCTGGCTACCCGCATCATCGAACTCAGCCCAAGTGGCGTAGTCGATTTCAGCGGCACCTATGACGACTACCTGCGCAGCCAGGGCGTTTCGTTCTAAGCCTGTCAGCCTGCAATAGCAAAAAGCCCTGTCTTGTGACAGGGCTTTTTGGTTTCGGAGCGCTTATTCGCTCGACTGGCTGAGCATTTCAATCCACAGCGCACCCTTGCCCGAAGGCGCTTCGCCGACCCGTTGCAAGGCACCCTTCTCGTCGATGGCGTAACTGCCGACCTTGTCGCTTTTCTCGCCACTCACCAGCAACCAACGGCCATTGGGCGACACCGCGATGTTGCGCGGCTGCTTTTCCTGAACGGGATAATTTTCAACGAACGTCACTTTGCCGCTGGTGGGATCAACGTTGAACACCGACACGCTGCTGCTGGTGCGCTCGCTGATGAACAGCCATTTGCCGTTCGGCGCGAGGCGAATATCCGCAGCCCAGATGCGCGGCGTCGGGTCATCCTTGAGATCGTTGTTGCGCGCATCACGGGCCTGCCCCGGTGCCAGGTTCAAGCGTTTGGGAATACCGTCTGCCTGACTGGTCTGCTTCAACGCACCGGTTTTCTGATTGATCGCGAAGGCCGTGACGGTGCCACTCATTTCACCGACGACATACAGAAACTTGCCATCGGACGAAAAGGTCAGGTGGCGTGGGCCGGTGTTGTCGGGAACGACGACGTAGCCCTCGCCGATGGGCACAAGCTTGCCGTCCTTGGGCTCCAGGCGGTATTGCAGCACACGATCGACGCCCAGGTTACCGGCGTACACAAACCGGTTGCTCGGATCGGTGCGCACCGAATGCGCATGCATGCCGGTCTTGTAAGTCTGAATGCTGTCGCTCGGGCGGTGCTGCGCGTCGATGGGCTGGACGCTGAGCAAGTCGGCGCCATAGGACGCACCAAACAGGAAGCGTCCGCTGCGATCGGTAGACAGGTAGGCCAGACTCTCGGCCAGCGGCGCCTGACTGAGGGGTTTGAGGTGCCCGGTGCCAGGCTCGATGCTGAAACTCAGCACCTGATAGGGTTTGGCGCGCAGCGCGGCGAATAACGCTTTGCCATCCGGCGTGATGGCCATCGGATTGACCTGATCACCTGCCTTGGTCTGCTCGACCAGGCTGAGCGCCCCGCTCTGCTCATCGAGACGGTATTGAGAGATCAGCCCATCGATGGGGCTGGAAATGTAGGCGAAGGTGGCTGCCTGGGCGCTCAGGCCGAATGAACAACCAACCGCAGCGGCCAGCAATAGAATATTTCTCATGACAAACCTTTTTATTATTGTGATGTGATCAGTCATCCTATGAGTATCTCCTCACAACGGCAACTGTCTGATAAGCAGCCGCATAATACCGTTAGCCTGCTTTCATTTATCCACGACGCACGCCATGATGGGGCACTCCCACCGCCTGCCAGCGAAGAGTCCAATGCCTGCCGCACAACCCGGTTCCATGACGATTACGCTGCAGATCGTCTCTATCGTCTTTTACACGTTCATCGCCTTCCTGTGCATCGGCCTGCCTATTGCGGTGTTGCCCGGCTATGTTCATGACCAGCTCGGTTTCAGCCCGCTGATTGCCGGCCTGACCATCGCCTCGCAGTACCTCGCCACCCTGCTCAGCCGGCCTTTCGCCGGCCGTGCGACAGATACGCTGGGCAGCAAGCGCTCCATCGTATTCGGGCTCTGGGGCATCGTCATCAGTGGCAGCATGACCTTGCTGGCCACACTGCTGCACGAGTTTGCCACGCTGAGCCTGTCAATTCTCATCGTCGCGCGGCTGTTCCTCGGCGTCTCTCAAGGGCTCATCGGGGTCGGCACCATCAGTTGGTGCATCGGCAAGGTCGGCCCGGAGCACACTGCCCGCTCAATCTCGTGGAACGGTATCGCGTCCTATGGGGCGATTGCCATCGGTGCACCGCTGGGCGTAGTGGTCATCGATAGCATTGGTTTCAACAGCCTGGGTATTGCCCTGATGGTGATGGCAGGTCTGGCGCTGAGGCTGATTCGCGACAAGCCTTCGGTGCCCATTATTGTCGGTGAGCGCCTGCCCTACTGGTCGGTATTCGGCCGGATCGCACCCTATGGTCTGGGCCTGACGCTATCGTCGATCGGCTATGGCACGCTGACCACCTTCATCACCCTGTTCTATCTGAATCGTGGCTGGGAAGGCGCGGCCTATTGCCTGAGCATGTTTGGTGTGTGCTTTATCCTCGCCCGCCTGCTGTTCATCGGTGCCATCAACCGGCTGGGCGGCTACAACGCGGCCATTGTGTGCATGGCGGTAGAAATCTGCGGGCTGTTGATGCTCTGGCTTTCGTCGAGCAGCGGCGTTGCCCTTGCAGGGGCCGGATTGACCGGCGTGGGGCTGTCGCTGGTCTACCCGGCGCTCGGCGTAGAAGCCATCAAGCGCGTACCCACCCCTAGCCGCGGCGCAGGCCTGAGCGCCTACGCGGTGTTCTTTGACCTGGCATTGGCAATCGCAGGTCCGGTGATGGGCGCAATTGCCTTGGGTCAGGGTTATGACTGGATATTTTTTTACGCTGCCCTGCTATCGGTTTGCGCGCTGGCCCTGACAATCTGGTTGTCGCGGCGCACCGCTCGACTAGAGTAAATCGCCCTAGACAGTGGCTTTACCGCATAAGCTTTTCGGTTGTAGTTCCAATAGTTAGTAGATAAAGCTTAAAGTCCGCCATCGGTCGGTCAACTTCTTGACGCATTCAGCAACGACTTCTTGACTTGATACTGCGAGCCTCGAAACAGGCTTGCAAAGCGATTGTCAGCCGCCTTGGCGTGACGCCGCTTTGCGTAGCAGTCAGGCACCTCGATCCCTCTCGATTGCCTCCGCCTCCCTGCTGCCAGCCTGGACGGGAGTGCTGTCATGAAAATCCGTTGTGTCCATCTTTACCAGACCTGCAACGTGCTACCGGTAGTGATACTGGCAACCATCCCTTCCTGGGCCGAAGGTGCCTGCAGCCTTTCCTCCCTGGCATCGGCAGGCGTTCAGGTCTGCGACAGCGGCAGCAGCTGGCCGTTTAGCGCGCTGAGCGGTGACCACGTGCTGATATTTCCGGCCGGCGGAACGGGCACCGTGTCCGGCAATATCCTGTTCGGTCCAGGAATGGACAGCGTGGACATGCAGTCGGGGCGGATTCTGGGCAACGTCACCCAAGCGGCCGGAATCGACCGTTTCACACTCTCCACAGGTGAGGTCAGCGGCGATCTGAACCAGGGCGATGATCCCGACGATTTTGTCATGAGCGGCGGCACGCTGAGCGCTCTGGCCCAAGGGGATGGGCGGGATACCTTTCTGATGACGGGCGGCACCATCACCCGCGCGTTCGAGGATGGTGACGTGGCGGTGATGAGCGGTGGCAGCATCGGTCGCGTGGACATGAAGCTGGACAACAATGTATTCGAGATGTCCGGTGGCACCATCATCAACAACCTGGTCACCGGCTTTGGCCGAGACACGATCACCTTGTCGGGCGGCATTGTTGGCGGCAACGTCAGCGTCAGTGGCGGCGACGACCAGATCACCCTCAGCGGCGGCGAGATTCGCGGCGAAGTTCGCACCAGCGTTGGCAATGACAACTTCAACTGGCTGAACGGCGGTTACGCACGCAGCAACGTGTTGATGGCCGACGGCAACGATACGGCACGCCTGTACAACCTGAGCGAATACTACCTGAGCGCCAACCCGCTGCTCGACGGCGGCCCGGGCAACGACGTGTTGACCTTCGATAACACTGTATCGTCGCAGCCGGGTCGTTATGCCAACTGGGAAACGATCAATGTGAGCAACGGCTCGCAGTTGAATCTGGCCGGCAAGCTGGTCCTTGGTGACAACGTGAGTAACACCGGCGTTCTGAACATCGATTCCACCAGCACATTGATCTCGACTTCGGGCAGTATTCTCCCCTTCAGCGCCGGATCCCTTGCGTCACTGGAGAATGCGGGAACGCTGGACGTCAGCGATGCAGGCCGTTCGCTCACTGGCACATTGACGGTGACCGGCAATTACACCGGCCAGAACGGACGGCTGCTGTTGCTCTCGGCACTGGGCGATGATGCATCCGCCAGCGACCGACTGGTGATTGCACAGGGTCGTATCAGTGGGTTTACGCGCATGATCGTCAGCAACTCGGGTGGGCTGGGCGCCCTGACTCGTGGCAACGGCATTGAAGTGGTACAAACCATCAACGGTGCAACCAGCGATAGCGGCGCCTTTTCGTTGCAAAATCCGCTGTCTGCAGGCGCTTATCAGTATTACCTGTTCAAGGGCGGCGCCACTGCCGGCTCGGAGAATAGCTGGTTCCTGCGCTCTGCGGTGATTGCTCCGCCAACGCCAACGCCAGCGCCTGTCGAACCCACCCCAGAACCGGCACAGCCAACGCCACTGCCAACACCTGTTCCTGTTCCCGAGCCGACACCTACACCGCAGCCTGAACCTGCACCCACACCACAACCTGTACCTGCCCCAAACCCTGAGCCTGAGCCGAACAGCCCACCCCCTGTCCTGCCAGCAGCCACACTGCCGGTGCCTGCCATTGGAACCCCGCCACTACCTGAACCCGTTCGCGGAGCCGCGCCCATCGCGCTGTACCGACCCGAGGTCGCCAATTACTCCGTCCTGGCGCCAACTGCTGCGGTACTCGCGCTGAGTTCACTGGGCACCTTTCATGAGCGTCAGGGTGATCAAGCCCTGCTGACACAAAACGGCGCGACGTCGGCAGGCTGGGCACGCGTGTTCGGCAGTGACTTCAGGCAACGCTGGTCCGGGGACGTGAGGCCTGGCCTGGACGCTTCATTCAAGGGTTATCAGATTGGCCATGACCTGTATGCCTGGCAACAGGACAGCGGACAGACTCAGCGCGTCGGCCTGTTCGTCGCGCATAACCGTCTGGACGGCAAGGTGAAGGGTTTTGCAGACGGTTTCAGCGACTACGAAACAGGGCGTCTGAAACTGCAGGGAGAAAGCCTGGGCGCGTACTGGACGCTGACCACACCGAGTGGCGGATACGTCGACGCAGTAGCGATGGGCACACGCCTGGATGGCCGCAGCCGCTCTGTCAGGGGCATCGGTGTCGACACTGAAGGCCACGTCATGAGCCTGTCCGTCGAGACAGGTTATCCGCTGCCGCTTTCACAGCGCTGGGTTGCCGAGCCGCAGTTACAGATCATCTACCAGCGCGTAGACCTGCAGGATCAGGATGACGGCATTGCCCATCTCGGGTTCGACAGTCAGGCCTACACCACAGGGCGCATCGGCGTGCGTTTCAAGGGACGCTATCAATTGAGCAGCGTACCGATAGAGCCTTATCTGCGGGCCAACCTTTGGCACACCAAAGACGGCCATGACACGCTGACCTTCGATCACGCAGAGCAGATAAAAACCGCGCATCGATCAACGACGGGCAGTATTGGCGCAGGGATGATAGCGACATTGAGCAGCAACGCCAGTCTGCACTGGAGCGCTGATTACCTTGGCGATCTGAACGAGCGTGGAGCGGAGGGAGTGAACACCAGCCTGGGGTTCAGGCTGGTGTGGTAACGCGACCATCAACGCGGGGACGCGCCTTGGTCAGTCTTTCTTCGGTTTGAGG
This sequence comes from Plantibacter cousiniae (nom. nud.), assembly GCF_977070315.1. Taxonomy (NCBI): domain Bacteria; kingdom Bacillati; phylum Actinomycetota; class Actinomycetes; order Micrococcales; family Microbacteriaceae; genus Plantibacter; species Plantibacter cousiniae (nom. nud.). Next base: position 324,701 of record NZ_CDRVEU010000002.1, read on the forward strand.
ATCAACACCGCAAGTGGTGGCAGATTCAGCACCAGCGAATCTTCCATCCCATGCGCCGGCTCGGCTTCAGTCATGACCTCGCCACCATTGCCAAAGTTGGAGCCTGCGTAGGTTTCCGCATCACTGTTCAACAGCTCCGTCCAGGCACCTCGCATCGGCGCGCCGAGACGGTAGTCCAGGCGCGGCACCGGGGTCATGTTGGCGACCACCAGCAGCGGTTCACCCTCGTTGCTCCAGCGCAGGTAGGCAAACACGCTGTTGGCACTGTCATCGCCAACCAGCCACTGGAAGCCGGCAGGGTCTGCATCGCGCTCGTGCAGCGCCTTTTCGTCTCGATAGAGGCGGTTCAGATCGCCGACCAGATTCTTCACGCCCACGTGCTCGGCGTATTGCATCAAATACCAGTCCAGCTCCCTGTCGTGGTTCCACTCGCGCCATTGGCCGAATTCGCAGCCCATGAACAGCAGCTTCTTGCCGGGATGCGTCCACATGAAAGACAGATACGCGCGCAGGTTGGCGAATTTCTGCCAGCGGTCACCCGGCATCTTGTCGATCAGCGAATGTTTGCCGTGCACCACTTCGTCGTGGGAAATAGGCAGTACAAAACGCTCGGACCACGCATACACCAGGCTGAAGCTCAGCTTGCCATGGTGATGCCCGCGGTTGATCGGGTCCTCTTCCATGTACTGCAGCGAGTCATGCATCCAGCCCATGTTCCACTTGTAATTGAAGCCAAGCCCACCCTGCTGGGTCGGCTCGCTGACGCCCGGCCACGCCGTCGACTCTTCGGCAATCACCATGGTCCCGGGGGCTTCCAGCGCAACCACGTCGTTCAAATGACGCAGGAAGTCGATGGCCTCGAGATTTTCGCGGCCGCCGAAGCGATTCGGCACCCATTCGCCCGCATTACGCGAATAGTCGCGGTACAGCATCGACGCCACTGCATCCACGCGCAGACCGTCGATGTGGTAATGCTTGAGCCAGTGCAATGCCGAGGCCAGCATGAAGCCGTGAACCTCAGTGCGCCCCAGGTTGTAGATCAGGGTGTTCCAGTCCTGATGGAAGCCTTCCTTGGGGTCCGCGTACTCATACAGGCAAGTGCCGTCGAACTGCGCCAGACCATGGGTATCGGTCGGAAAATGCGCGGGAACCCAGTCAAGAATGACGCCGATCTCAGCCCGGTGACAGGCATCGACGAAGAAGGCGAAATCTTCCGGCGAACCGTAGCGGGCAGTTGGCGCGAACTGGGCCAGCAACTGATAGCCCCACGAACCACCGAACGGGTGCTCCATGATCGGCATCAGCTCGATGTGCGTGAAGCCAAGTTCCTTGACGTAAGGAATCAGGCGATCAGCCAGTTCACGCCAGTTGTACTGCCGCCATTGATTGTCGTCGACCTGCTCCATCTGCCAGGAGCCTGCGTGCAACTCGTAGATTGACAAGGGTGCAGTCACTTGGTGACGGCCTGCCCTTGATTGCAGCCACTCCTGGTCATTCCACTCGAATTGCAGCGGCGCAGAGATCTTCGACGAGGTGTCAGGCGGCAACGTGGTGGCCAGAGCCATCGGGTCGCTTTTCAGCGGCAGAATGCCGTGAGCGCCGAGAATCTCGTACTTGTAGAGCTCACCTGGCTGCAGACGCGGGACGAAAATTTCCCATACGCCGGTCGGGTGGCGCATGCGCATCGGATGGCGACGGCCATCCCAACTGTTGAAGCTGCCAACGACAGAAACACGACGCGCATTGGGCGCCCAGACCGCAAAACGCACACCGTCCACGCCATCGACGCGGGTGACTTGTGCGCCCAGACAGCTGCTCAGGTCGCGATGATTACCCTCGGCAAACAGGTAAAGGTCCATCTCGCCCAGCAGCGGGCCAAAACTGTAAGGGTCTTCGGTGATCTGTTCACCACCGGCCCAGTTGATTTTCAGCAAGTAAGGCTGCGGGTGCTCAAGGTGGCCGACGAAAAACCCCGGCACTTCGCTCATTTCCATCTCGCCCAGTTCGCGACCGTCATCCTTGGCCAGCAAGCGCACACTCAAGGCTGCGGGCAGATAGGCGCGAACGAACTGCCCGCTGCCGCCATCGCCATGCGGGCCGAGGACAGAGAACGGATCACGATGTTCAGCACGGATCAGCGCGTCGAGGTCCACAGCAGCGGGAATCGCGCGGCGGCGCGTGCCGGTTTTGTCAGGCGCATTCATATTGACTCTCCATCAGACGGTTGCAGCAGTCCACGCAAGCCTTGCAAGGGAACGGCCAGCCACGCTGGACGGTTCTCGGCTTCGTAGATCACTTCATAAGCAGCTTTTTCAAGGGTGAACAGCTCGAGTGCAGCGTCCTCCCCTTTCGCATCTTTCCAGGCATGGGCAATGCCGGTGGTCGCCGAGCGATAACCTTCGATGAAGGTTTCTCGCGCCTGCGCCAGGTAGGTATCGGCAACACGTTTGCGCGCGCCGGCAGCCTCGGGAGACGTGTCTACGCTCTGCGCACTGCGTACAGCCATCGCCGCAGCGTAGTCGAAGGAGCGCAGGACACCACTGACATCCTTGAACGGGCAGTGCTTGGCACGGCGCTCTTCGAGTGCGCGGGCCGGCTCGCCCTCGAAATCGATCAGGTAGGCATCGCCCTTGACCACCAGTACCTGCCCCAGATGCAGATCGCCATGCACACGTATGCGCAGGCCACCGGCCGAGCGCTTGGCCAGGCCTTCGACGCGCTGACGGATCTGCTTGCGCTGCGCGAGCAAATCTTTGACCAGTTGCTGATCGTCCTGCTCCAGCTCGCCCATGCGCTGTTCCAGCAACTGCAAGGCGCGCTCGAGCTGAGCGTTGACGCTGGCCCCGGAAGCCTTGCTGTCCTGGCTGCTGGTGACCTCAACGGCAAAGTCGGCATTGTCGGTGGGCGATGCCAGAATCTGATGCATCTCACCCAGGCGCTGGCCAAGACTGCGCGAGAAGTCCGCGAGTTCGAGCAACGCGTTGTAGTGCTGTTCCTGGCCGGAAACACCATGTGCCAGCTCGTCGCGTACCGCACGCTCGAGATTGTTCTGGGTCCATTCCCACGCATCGCCCTGATTGCTCAGGTAGCCTTGGGCGATCATCAGCAGGTTAGGCTGACCGTCCTTGCCGACGCGTACCAGAGAACCCAGCAGCGGTGAAATGTTCTTGAAGCCGGCATGAGTCAGGAATGCGCCCATTTCCAGCTCGGGGTGCGTCCCGGCACTGACTTTGCGAATCAGCTTGAGCACCAGGCTGCTGCCCACCACCACTGAACTGTTCGATTGCTCGGCAGACAGGTAGCGCACTTCCGACTCGGCGTTCAGGCCCAGGGGCGCCAGCTGCGAGCTTTGCTCAAAACGCAACTCGCCGTCGGCACAGGGTATGACGGTATCCGACTGCATGCCCTGAATCACGGCACGGATGAAGGTTTCCAGAGTGAATGCATCCGTGATCAACCCGACATCGCGGTTGCGACGTACTCGGGCGAGCGCCAGCTGCTGCGGCAATGCACTGCTGATGTCGTCTTCGGCCAGCAAGCCGAACGGCAATTGATAGCGATCGGTCTGCCCGCCTGCGGTGACTTCTATTTCACTGAGCAATACCGGATTCGCTTCGTCACCGAAGCGCACGGCGTAGGCAATGCTGACCTGCTCGATCGCCTTGTCCTTGCCCGCGAACCAGCGTCGTTTGGGCAGGTAAACCGCCAGCGAGGTGTTTTCCATGGTGCTGCGCAGTGGCTCTTCGAGCAGCTCTTCCAGACGCTTCTTGAGCACCAGGGTCGGGAAGTCCGGCATGCTCTGCGCGGGTTCAACGTGCCAACTGGGCATTTGATTCTCCGAAGCCAGTAAAAACCAGTAAAAGCCGTACGGCGGCAGCGTCAGCAGGTAGCTTAACTGGCCGATAGGCGGGAATGCGCTGCCGCCGAGCATTTCCACCGGCACCGTGCCTGCATAGGCAGACAGCTCAAGCTCTGCAGCCTGGGCAGCGCTGGAAACGTTGGCGACACACAGCACAACTTCACTGTGTCCGTCAGGCGCTGTGTATTCGCGGGTATAGGCAAGAATGCGGCGGTTCGACGGCGAGAGCATTTTCAACGTGCCACGCCCGAATGCCTTCTGCTGTTTACGCACGGCGAGCATGCGCCGGTTCCAGTTCAGCAGAGAATGCGGATCACGTTCCTGGATTTCGACGTTGACCGACTGGAATCCGTACATCGGGTCCATGATCGGTGGCAACACCAGACTGGCCGGGTCGGCGCGCGAAAAGCCGCCGTTGCGGTCGATGGACCATTGCATGGGCGTGCGCACACCGTCCCGGTCGCCCAGGTAGATGTTATCGCCCATGCCGATCTCGTCGCCGTAATACAGCGTCGGTGTGCCGGGCATCGACAACAACATGCTGTTGAGCAACTCGACCCGACGGCGGTCGCGATCCACCAACGGCGCGAGGCGCCGACGGATGCCCAGGTTGATCCGTGCACGGCGGTCGGCGGCGTAGTAATTCCACAGATAATCACGCTCACGATCGGTGACCATTTCCAGGGTCAGTTCATCGTGGTTGCGCAGGAAAATCGCCCACTGGCAGTTTTCCGGAATCTCCGGCGTCTGCCGCAGGATATCGGTGATCGGAAAACGATCTTCCTGAGCCAGCGCCATGTACATGCGCGGCATCAACGGAAAGTGAAAAGCCATGTGGCATTCATCGCCATCCGGGCCTTTGCTGTCGCCAAAATACAGTTGGGTGTCTTCCGGCCATTGGTTGGCCTCGGCCAGCAGCATGCGGTCAGGATAATTAGCGTCGATCTCGGCACGGATGCGCTTGAGCACCTGATGGGTTTCCGGCAGGTTCTCGTTGTTGGTGCCGTCCCGTTCGATGAGGTACGGAATGGCATCCAGACGCAAGCCGTCAATGCCCAGATCCAGCCAGAAGCGCATGACTTCCAGTACCGCATCCAGCACGTGCGGGTTGTCGAAGTTCAGGTCCGGCTGATGCGAGTAGAAACGGTGCCAGAAGTACTGGCCGGCAACCGGGTCCCAGGTCCAGTTGGACGTCTCGGTATCGAGAAAAATGATCCGCGTGCCGTCGTACTTCTGATCAGTGTCCGACCACACATAGAAATCCCGCGCCTTGGAGCCGGGCTTGGCATTGCGGGCTTTCTGAAACCATGGATGCTGATCGGACGTGTGGTTGATGACCAGCTCGCTGATCACTCGCAGGCCGCGCTTGTGTGCCTGAGCGATGAAACGCTTGGCGTCGGCCATGGTGCCGTAGTCGCTGTGCACATCGCGGTATTCGGAAATGTCGTAGCCATCGTCCCGGCGCGGCGACGGATAAAACGGCAACAACCAGATGGTGTTGACGCCCAGCGCGGCAATGTAGTCGAGCTTTTCGATCAGGCCCGCGAAATCGCCGATTCCGTCGTTGTTGGAATCAAAGAACGATTTCACGTGAACCTGATAAATCACCGCATCCTTGTACCAGAGCGGGTCTTTGATAAATGTCGCGTCACCGGGCTTTTTGGCCATTATTGACTCCTCGGGAGTGTTATTGCGCGGCCTGGATACGCCAGATTCCAAACGGTTGAGCTGGATCGAGACGCGTGTGCTGATACTTGCCATACCAGGTCCAGCGGTGCCCTGTCATCAGGTCTTCACCCGACGTAGCGGCGTCATCCGGCAGCCCCATTTCCCACAGCGGCAACTCGAAATCCGCTTCCTGTGCGTTGTACGGGTCAAGGTTGACGGCAACCAGAATGAAGTTGCTGCCATCCGCAGAGCGCTTGCCGAAATACAGGATGTTGTCATTCCACGCGTTATACAGCTTCAGCCCCAGGTGCGTTTGCAGCGCAGGGTTCTGCCGACGAATACGGTTGAGCTGAGCGATCTCGGCAATGATGTTGCCCGGCGCCGCGTAATCGCGAACCCGAATCTCATACTTCTCCGAGTCCAGATACTCTTCCTTGCCAGGGATTGGTGCCGCTTCGCACAGCTCGAACCCCGAATACATGCCCCACAGTCCGGAGCCCATAGTGGCCAGTGCCGCCCGGATCAGAAACCCAGGGCGACCGGACTCATGCAGGAAGCGCGGGTTGATATCGGGCGTGTTGACGAAGAAATTCGGGCGATAGCAATCACGCCACGGGACTTCATTGAGCTGAGTGAAATACTCAGAGAGTTCCGCCTTGGTGTTGCGCCAGGTGAAATAGGTGTAGCTCTGGCTGTAACCGACCTTGCCCAGGCGTGCCATCATTGCCGGCTTGGTAAAGGCTTCGGCCAGGAACATCACCTCAGGGTGCTGACTGCGAACTTCGCCGATCATCCACTGCCAGAACGGCAGCGGTTTGGTGTGCGGGTTGTCGACGCGGAAGATTTTCACCCCTTCGTTGACCCAGCCCAGAACGATGTCGCGCAACTCCGTCCACAGGCCGGGGATGGCGTCTGGTGCGTAGAAATCGACGTTGACGATGTCCTGATACTTTTTCGGCGGGTTTTCCGCATAACGGATCGTGCCGTCCGGACGCCACGAGAACCAGCCCGGATGCTGCTTGAGCCACGGGTGATCCTGGGAACACTGAATGGCGAAATCCAGCGCGATTTCCAGACCATGGTCGGCTGCAGCTTTCACGAGGTTACGGAAATCTTCACGGCTGCCCAGCTGTGGGTGAATGGCTTCATGGCCGCCATCCCCGCTGCCAATTGCATACGGGCTGCCCGGATCATCAGGTCCGGCGGTCAGGGAGTTGTTCGGCCCCTTGCGGTGGGCACGGCCGATAGGATGAATCGGCGGGAAATACAGCACGTCGAAGCCCATGTCGCGAATGATCGGCAGACGCGAATGGACGTCGTTGAATGTGCCGTGGCGCGCCGGATCGTCGGTCATCGAACGGGGAAACAGCTCGTACCAGCTGGCAAACTGTGCTAGCTCACGCTCGACATCAAGCGGGAACTCGACGCTGCGGCTCAGGAAGGCCTGATTGTCGGCCAGCTTCATCAGGCTGGCGGTTTCGCTGTGCAACAGTAGCGCTACTTTCTCGTCTTTATCGCCCTGTTCAAGCTGACCCAGCAGACTTTCGATCTGCTGGCGCTGTTCGTTCTGGCTGCGCTCGGCGGCGTGGACCAGATGAATGCGGCCCTCTTCCAGCTCCAGATCGACAGGAACGCCAGCGCCGAACTTCTTTTCCAGTTCATAGCGGTAGCTGCCGAACTGATCGATCCAGGCTTCGAGGCGAAACACATGACGGCTTACGGAGGTCGGGGTGAATTCACCAACCCAGCTGTCATTGCCCAGTTCGCGCATTGGCGCGCTGTGCCAGTGTTCTTCATCGGCAGCACGCCAGCGGATATTCACCGCCATTTTGTCGTGCCCATCGGCATAGACCTTGCTGGTCACGGTAACCGGTTGCCCGATGATCGCCTTGGCCGCAAACAGGCCACCGTCGATCACCGGCAACGTGTCTTCGATCACGATGCGGGGTAATTGCAGCGCCTGGGTCAGTGACAGCGGAAGGGTTGCTTGCGGGACATCGGTGGCCAGGGAATCCGGACCGTATGGCTGTTCATTCATCGAGCATCACTCCTCACGCCCCAGGGACGCTCCTGTGCATTCCATGCAATGGAAAAATTGACGGTATGGCAGCGTACGATCGCACTGTGCTGGCGACTCGTCTATTTCCGCTGCCTAGGTTCCGAGCGGTCAACGAGGGTAAAGTTCAAAGGTTTTGAGGATGTTTGGTGGTCGTGCGCAGAGATGAAGCAGCCAGCGAGCGGATCAACGAGGCGACTGTAGCGGGAAGCAAATCAATTGAATCATCGGCCCTGCCGGGCGGTCGTAAACAGGGTCGACAAGGAGGCTGCAACCATGACCCTACCCAATCCGGTAGAAGTACCCGATCCAAACATCGATGACCCCGCCCTGCCCGAGCCAATCCCCGAACAGGAGCCGCCGCCATCCACGCCACCACCCAATGAAACGCCAGTCGGCGACCCGCCTGCCAATGCGCCACCGGTTACGGTGTGACGAGTCAGTAAACGGGATCTGAAGGCGTCTGTCCGAGCATGGACGCCTTCAGCGCCCTCCCGCTACATCGATGAACGTTCCAGTCGTATACGACGCATTGTCCGACAGCAACCAGAGAATGGCCTCGGCCACTTCCTCCGCGTTACCGCCACGGCCCATGGGCAATGCACCCTCAAGCTTGCTGACGCGGAACGGATCGCCGCTCAGGGCGTGAAAGTCGGTGAAGATGAAACCCGGACGTACTGCGTTGACGCGCACGTTTTCCGCCGCGACCTCTTTGGAAAGTCCGATAGTGAAAGTGTCCAGTGCCCCTTTGGATGCCGCATAGTCGACGTACTCGCCTGCCGAGCCGAGGCGCGCCGCGAGCGAGGATACGTTGACGATGCTGCCGCCGTGCCCACCGTGTGCCGGCAACATGCGCAACAAGGCGTGTTTGCTGCACAGCATCGGGCCGACGACGTTGTTCATCATCATCTTCAACATGCGAAATTCCGACATGTCCTCGACTCTGGAAGCCTGCGCCAGGGTGCCCGCATTGTTGACCAGATGAGTGACTCGACCGAGTTCGGCGTCGACCCGGGCAAACAGCCGCATGATCTCATCTTCGTTGCTGACGTCGGCTTGCACGGTGATCGCTCTGGCGCCCATCGCCCTTACCTGGACTGCGGTCTTTTCGGCGGCGGCATGATCCGACAGGTAATTGATGCAGATCCGATAACCCTGTGAGGCGGCCAGACGCGCCGTGGCAGCGCCGATCCCGCGCGAACCACCGGTGATAATGAGGACTTTTTCCATGGAGTGTCTCGTGTTTTTTTAAAGGCCGACATCAGGATCCAGCCAACCCTCGCAGGTTAACCAGCCGGTTCAGATCGTGCCAGCCTTTACCGTCCAGCGCCATCTGTGCGTTTCAGAAATCGGATTGCCCGGTATCGGACTCATCCACCGCAGCTTTTGCCTCAGCAGCATGGATTTCTTCGAGAAACTGCTGGGCCGGCAACGGATAACCCAGCAGGAAGCCCTGCAGCGAGTGGCATCCCAAATGAGTCAGGAAACGCTGCTGAACGGCGGTTTCGACGCCCTCGGCGACTATCCGCAGATTCAGCGCCTGCCCTACCGCCACGATGGCCGAAACAATGGCAGCGTCGTCGGTGTCATGCTCCAGATCGCGGACGAAGCCTCGATCAATCTTGATTTCATTGGCAGGCAATCGCTTCAGGTACATCAGGCTGGAGTAACCGGTGCCAAAATCATCGATCGACAGGTCCACACCCATTTCCGAAAGCCTTCTCAACACCGCCAGGCTGGCATCCGCATCATGCATGGCAGTGGTTTCGGTGATTTCCAGGGTCAGGCAGTTGGCCGGTAACTGATGCCGCGCCAGTGTGTCCGCCACTGCCGTGACCAGCCCGGAATGACAGAACTGCAAGGCTGACAGGTTGACTGCAATGCGCCAGTGCGAGTAACCCTGCGCGTACCACTCACGCATTTGCCGACAGGCTTCATCCAGGACCCACTCGCCGATCTGAATGATCAGACCGGTTTTCTCTGCCATGGCGATGAACAGGTCGGGAGCGAGGATCCCCTGTTCCGGATGGTTCCAGCGCAACAACGCCTCTGCCCCTACGGGCAGTCCGGTCATGGCATCGAACTTGGGCTGGTAATAGATACAGAACTGTCGATGCTTGATCGCCTTGTGCAAATCCTGCGACATTTGCAGCTGATTGCGGGCGTTACTGTTCATCGACGCATCGAAAAAGCTGTAGCCGTTCTTGCCGGCAGCCTTGGTGTGGTACATAGCGGCGTCGGCATTGATCAGAAGCTCATGCTGGGTGCTGCCATTGCCCGGGTAGATGCAGATGCCGATGCTCAGTGAAATCTGCAACTGATGTTCACCAATGGTGAACGGGTTGCCGACTTCGTTGACCTGTCGTCTGGCAACGGCCAATGCATCCTCAGGGTGTTGAAGCTCCACCAGCAGGACGAACTCATCGCCGCCGACTCTTGCCAGCGTGTCACGCCGCTGCAGGCTGTTGCGAAGACGCAAGGCGACCTGCCGCAACAGCAGGTCGCCGGTGTGGTGGCCGAATGCATCGTTGACCGGTTTGAAGCCATCGAGGTCCATGAACATCAATGCAAAGCACCCACCCGTCTCATTGGCCCTCTTCATTGCCCGATCAATGCGCTCCGTCAACAACGCACGGTTTGGCAAACCGGTCAGGTTGTCATGCAGGGCCAAGTGGGTCAGTTCCAGATTGGCTTCAGTCAGGGAATCGGCCAGAACCGCGGTACGTGTTTCCAGGTGAGAATCGAGAATGCAGCTGAACAGCGCAATCCCCAGAATCGACAGGCTGGCGACCAGCACGAATCTGTCCAGCCCGTTGCTGCTCAGCCCCTGCGGCAGCGCCCCGCAAAAGCTGCCATCAGCAAAATTCGCAGCGGCCATACCGGTGTAATGCATGCCAATGACAGCCAGCCCGAGCAACAGCGCCGCCGAGGCGCGTAGCAGGTAGACCCTAGGGCGTCGCTGGCGAAGATGGAAGGCTATTCGCAGTGCTGCCGCGGACGCAGCGAAAGCGATCACCAACGAAAGTACCAACAGCCACGGCGTGTATTGAATCCCCGGCTGCATGCGCATGGCCGCCATGCCGGTGTAGTGCATGGCGCTGATGCCAAGCCCCAGCAACAACGACCCCAGGCTCAGTTGCAGTGCGGGCAATCGCGGCTGGGTGGCGAGCCACAGGGCGAACCCTGAAAAGCCGATGGCGATCAACAGCGAAAGCAGCACCAGTGGCACGTCATAGCCAAGGTTGATGGGCAATACGAACGCCAGCATACCGATGAAATGCGTTGACCAAGTACCGACGCCCATCGCGATCGCGCCTCCCGCGATCCATACGTGAACGGCACGGCCCCTTGCCGAGACGATGCGGCCAACCAGATCGAGGGCCGTGTACGCAGCAAGAATAGCGACGAGAATCGAGATTACGACGAGTGAAGGGATGTAACTGCCAATCAACATAAACGCACCTGGAAACCAATGAGCGCGTCCATGCCGATCTTGTGCGGGTGATTGTACGCATTCGCGGCAGAATGTCGCGGCACTTGGTCGCAAAGATGGCGAATAGCTATTATTTTTCCGGTTACTGCGAACAGTTCACTGAAAAAGTGTGTTTGAACCCGAAATATTTACTCCCGGAGCGTCAGGCCTGTCTCGGCATTCCAGCCCCCGCCCAGTGCGGCGATCAATTGAACGCTGGCAATCAAACGGCTTTGCAGCACGCTGAGCACACTGCGCTCGTTGCTCAATGCGGTGGCCTGGACATTGACGACGTCCAGATAACCGATCAACCCGGCCTTGTATTGATTGTTGGTCAGGCGCAGCGAGTCACGAGCCGAGACCAGCGCTTCCTGGCGTACCGCCGCTTCCTGCTCGTATACCTTGAGCTGAACCAGATAGTTTTCGACCTCCTGGAAGCCGTTCAGCACGGTCTGCCGGTACTGGGCGACAGTCTGGTCATACACCGCTTCGGTGCGATCGACCTCGGCCGAACGTTTTCCGCCGTCGAACAGGGTCAGCGCCAACTGCGGGCCCACCGACCAGAAGCGGTTGGGCAGGCTGATCCAGTTGGCAAAGGTACTGCTGCTGTAACCGCCGCTCATGCTCAGCGTGAAGTCCGGATAATAAGCCGCCTTGGCCACGCCGATGTTGGCATTGGCGCCCATTACCGAGCGCTCGGCTGCGGCGATGTCAGGGCGGCGCTCGAGTAACTGCGAAGGCAGGCCTGGCGGGATTTGCGGCAACTGCGGAATCGAAGTGGTGACGGGCAGATTGAAGTCTGCCGGCGCCATGCCCATCAGTACGGCGATGGCATTCTCGTATTGCGCCCGTTGCCAGGCCAGGTCAATCAGATCGGCCTGGGTACTTTTCAGTTGCGTCTGTGCCTGCGCAACAGCATCACTTCCGGAAATACCGGCGCGGTACTGGTTCTGCGTCAGGGTCAGGGAGCGCTGGTAGGCATCCACTGTGGACTCCAGCAGGCGTTTCTGTTCATCGATCACGCGCAATTGCAGGTAATTCTGCACCAGTTCCGATTGCAGGCTCAGGCGCATCGCCGCCAGGTCGGCAAGACTCGCCTGCGCATTGGCGGTGTCGGCTTCCAGCCCACGACGCAGCTTGCCCCAGACGTCGGCCTCCCAACTGACGCCCAACTGCGCGTTGTAACTGTTGCGAATCCCCGAAGCACTGGTGCCGGTGTTCGAGGTGCCAGTGCCCTGCCCCGAGCGCGTCTTGCCGGTCGTCAGGTCGAGGGTCGGCAGGAAGGCAGCCCTGGAGCTGCGCACCAGTGTCTGTGCCTGTCGATACTGCGCGTCGTACTGGGCGACTGTCTGGTTGGAGGTGTTGAGGCGCTCGACCAGAGCGTTCAACTGCGGGTCCTTGTACACCTCCCACCATGCACCTTTGGCCATCCCGTCACTTGGCATGGCCGCACGCCAGCCCTGCGCAGCCTTGAACTGCGCGGGCGCGGCCATCGACGGCTTCTGGTAATCCGGACCCACAGCGCAGGCGCTGAGCAGCACGACGCAAAGCCCCAGCGCGAATGGACGAATCAGCCCTGTCGGGCGGGAGGTAAATGCCAGGCGTTCGGTCATAGCGGAGTTTCCAGAGCAGCATCGGTGCGCACGCCACGCCATTTGTTGTAACGATGGCGCAGACGGTCGAGATAAAGGTAAACCACCGGGGTGGTATAGAGGGTCAGGACCTGGCTGAAGATCAGGCCACCAATGATGGTCAAACCCAGCGGCTTGCGCATTTCGGCACCTTCGGCGGTACTCAGCAGCAGCGGCAAGGCACCCAGGATGGCGGCCATCGTGGTCATCAGAATGGGCCGCAGGCGCTGCAGGCAGGCGCTGCGAATCGACTCTTGCGGCGTCATTCCCTGTTCGCGCTCCAGATGCAGGGCAAGGTCGATCATCATGATCGCGTTTTTCTTCACCACGCCAATCAGCAGGAACAGCCCCAACAGGGAGATCAGGCTGAATTCGCTGCCCAGCACATAGATCGTCAGCAATGCGCCAACGCCTGCGGACGGGAGCGTCGAGAGGATCGTCAGCGGATGAATGTAGCTCTCATAGAGGATACCCAGCACCAGGTACACCGCCAGCAACGCACCGAGGATCATCCACGGCTGACTCTTCTGCGTGGAAGCGAAGGCGTTGGCGGTCCCGGCCATCTTGGAAATGATGTCGGACGGCAGCCCGATGGCGGCAATCGCCCGTTCTATCGCCACGGTGGCCTTGTCGAGGCTGGCCCCTTCGGCCAGATCGAAGGATATGTTCTCGGCCGCGAACTGACCGTCATGCGATACCCGGTCATTGGCCAGGCTGCGCTCGTAATGGGCGATGCTCGATAGCGGTACACGCTGCCCGTCTGCGGTAATGACCTGAACCTGCTCCAGCGTCACCGGGTCCTGGGCGTATTTTGGATTGACCTCCATCACCACCTTGTACTGGTTGAGGCTGTCATAGATGGTCGATACCTGGCGCTGGCTGTAAGCGTTGTTGAGCACCGCCGTGACCATGTTCATATCGATACCCAGTCGCTTGGCCGTGTCACGGTTGACCACCAGTGTCACCTGTTGTGCCCCGCGCCCTTCCCGTGCGTCGATGGCGGTCAGCTCGGGCACCGACTTGAGCGCTGCAACAATCTTGGGGTACCACAGACGCAGACTGCCCAGATCAGCGCTCTGCACGATGTATTGATACTGTGAACTGGTCTGCTCGCGACCGCCGCCCAGTTGCAGGTCCTGATCCGGGGCCAGGAACAACCTGCCGCCCGGCACATGCGGCATGTTCTTGCGCAGGCGCTCGACCACTTTCTCGGCAGACAGCTTGCGCTCGGCAATCGGCTTGAGGCGCACGATCATGAAGGCGTTATTGGTGCCACCGCTGCCACCGATAAAACCGGCAACGCTTTCCACCGCAGGGTCAGCGAGAATCGACAGGCGGAAGGTCTCCATTTTCGGCTGCATGACCGAAAACGAAAGACCGTCGTCACCGCGAACAAAACCCATCAGTTGCCCGGTGTCCTGCTGCGGCAGAAAGGTCTTGGGCACCACCACATACAGCGCGATATTGACCACCACGGTAACCAGCAGGCTGAGCAGCGTCAGCCGTCGATGCCGCATCACCCAGCCCAGCGAGCGGTCGTAGCCTGCCACCATTCGATCGTTGACCCGCTCGCTCCAGCGCTGAAAGGCGTTTTCCCCATGGGCTTCGCGTGGCTTCAACCAACGCGCGCACAACATCGGCGTCAGGGTCAGGGACACAATCAGCGAGACGATGATCGCTACCGACAAGGTGATGGAAAACTCGCGAAACAGACTTTCGACCAGACCGCCCATGAACAGGATGGAAATGAACACCGCGACCAGCGAGACGTTCATCGACAGCAAGGTGAACCCCACCTCCTTGGCGCCCAGAAAAGCCGCTTTCATGGGGTCGAGGCCGTTGTGAATATGCCGGGATATGTTTTCCAGCACAACGATGGCATCGTCCACCACTAGACCGGTCGCGAGGATCAACGCCATCAGTGACAGGTTGTTCAGGGAGAAGCCGAACAGGTGCATGATCGCAAAGGTGCCGACCAGCGATACCGGAACCGCCAGGGTGGGGATCAGCGAGGCGCGAAAACTGCCGAGGAACAGGAACACCACCATCACCACCAGCACCACGGCAATCAGCAGGGTCATTTCGGCTTCGTGCAGCGTCGCCTTGATCACCGGCGAGCGGTCCATCGCGATATTGAGACTGACACTGGCCGGCAGCACCGCTCGCAGCGCCGGCAACTGCGCCTTGATCTGCGCCACGGTTTCAATGATGTTGGCGCCCGCCTGGCGATTGACGACCAGCAGCACGGCACGGTCATTGTTGTAGAACCCGCTGTTGTAACGGTCTTCCACGGCATCGCTGACTTTCGCCACGTCCTTCAGGCGCAAGGTCGCTCCGTCCTTGTAGCGAATGATCAGCGGCGCATAATCCTCGGCGGTTTCCAGCTGGTCGTTGGCCTGCACCTGCCAGTTATGCTGGTCGTCCTCCACAAAGCCCTTCGGCCGTCGTACGTTGGTGCCAGTGATGGCAGTGCGTACGTCGTCCAGCGATACACCGTACTGGGAGAGCATCTGCGGCTCCAGTTCGATACGCACAGCAGGCAGCGAGCTGCCGCCGATCTGCACTTCGCCGACCCCGGAAACCTGTGACAGGCTCTGTGACAGGATGGTGGACGCCAGGTCGTAAAGCTGGCCCTTTTCCAGCACCGTCGACGTCATCGACAAGACCATGATCGGCGCCTGGGACGGGTTGACCTTCTTGTAGGTCGGCATACTGCGCATACCGCTGGGCAGCAGATTGCGTGAGGCATTGATCGCCGCCTGCACTTCCCGCGCGGCGCCGTTGATGTCGCGATTCAGATCGAACTGCAGAATGATCCGCGTGGTGCCCTGGCTTGAATTGCTGGTCATGGTGTTGACACCGGCAATACTGCCCAGCGATCGCTCCAGCGGCGTTGCCACCGTGGACGCCATCACTTCCGGACTGGCACCGGCGAGGCTGGCCGAGACCACAATCACCGGGAAATCCATGTTCGGCAACGGTGCCACCGGCAACAAGCGAAAGCTCACCGCGCCCAGCAGCATGATCGCCAGGCTTAGCAGAACGGTCGCAACGGGGCGACTGATGAACGGCGCTGAGAGGTTCATGCGTCAGCCCGTTCCAGTCGGTCCGAGTCAGCCGGTTTGCGACTCCAGCGACGGCCAAGGCGGTCGAAATACAGGTAGATGACCGGCGTTGTGAACAGTGTCAGCACCTGACTGAGCAACAGTCCGCCAACCATCACCAGCCCCAGTGGTTGCCGCAATTCGGCGCCGGAGCCACTGGCGAGCATTAGCGGGATGGCGCCGAACAATGCGGCCAGGGTGGTCATGAGAATCGGCCGGAAGCGCAACAGTGCCGCGTCGTAGATCGCCTGCTCGGGCGCAACACCGCGGTTGCGCTCCGCGTCGAGCGCGAAGTCGATCATCATGATCGCGTTCTTCTTGACGATGCCGATCAATAGAATGATGCCGATGATCGCGATCATCCCCAGATCGTTGCCGCTGATCAGCAGAGCCAACAAGGCCCCCACTGCTGCCGACGGCAGGGTCGAGAGGATGGTGATCGGGTGAATGTAGCTCTCGTAGAGCACGCCCAGCACGATGTACATGGTGACCACCGCCGCCAGAATCAGCAGCAACGTGCTGGACAACGAAGCCTGAAACGCTTCGGCAGCGCCCTGGAACTGAGTCTGCACGCCGATCGGCATGCCGATCTCCTGCTCGACCTCCTCGATCACCTTCACCGCCTTGCCCAAGGCAATATCGGGCGCCAGGTTGAACGACATCATCACCGCCGGAAACTGCCCGAGGTGGGCGATGGCCAACTGTGCCTGGCGCTGCTCGACACTTGCCAGGCTGGATAGCTTCACCTGCGCGCCATCGGTGGTCTTGACGTGGATCTGCTCGAGCGCCGCCGGGCCAAGTTCACTGCCCGACGCAGCCTGCAGCACCACGCGGTACTGGCTGGCCTGCGTGTAGATGGTGGATATCTGGCGCTGACCGAATGCGTCGTACAGCGCATCGGTAATGTTCGCAACCGTGACCCCGACCCGGCTGGCCGCATCACGATCGATGTTCAGGTACACCTGCAAACCTTTATCCTGCAGGTCGCTGGCCACATCCGTCAGCTCGGGCCGCTTGCCGAGCGCGTCTACCAGTTTTTCGCTCCACAGCGTCAGCAGCTCGGCGTCGGGCGACGACATGCTGAATTGATACTGGGTGCGACTGACGCGGTCTTCAATGGTCAGGTCCTGCACCGGCTGCATGAACAGGCGGATATCCGACAGCTTGTCGACCTCGGGTTGCAGGCGCTGGATCACCTCGGACGCGGTCAGGTCGCGCGCTCCGTGAGGCTTGAGGTTGATCAACAGGCGCCCACTGTTGAGCGTGGCGTTGTCACCGTCGACACCGATGTAGGACGACAGACTGACCACTGCCGGGTCCTTGAGAATGATGTCGGCAAGTGCCTGCTGACGCTGGCTCATCGCTGCGAACGACACCGACTGCGGCGCTTCCGAAATACCCTGAATCACTCCGGTGTCCTGCACCGGAAAAAAGCCTTTGGGTACGACGATGTACAGCAACACAGTCAAGGCCAGGGTGGCCAGGGCAACCAGCAGGGTCAGTGGCTGATGCTTGAGCACCCAGCGCAGTCTGCCCGCGTAGATGTCGATCAGCCAGTCGATCCAGGCACCGCTGGCCCGGTAAAAACGGCTCTGCTCTTCTTCCCTGGGCTCGCGTTTGAGCAAGCGCGCGCACATCATCGGCGTCAGGGTCAGCGAGACCACCAGCGATATCAATATCGCGACCGCCAGGGTAATCGCGAACTCGCGGAACAGCCGCCCGACCACGTCGGCCATGAACAACAGCGGGATCAATACCGCAATCAGCGACAGGGTCAGGGAAATCAGGGTGAAACCGATCTGCTTCGCGCCCTTGAGTGCGGCCTGCAAGGGCGTCTCGCCCTCTTCGATGTGTCGGGAGATGTTTTCCAGCATGACGATGGCGTCATCGACGACGAAACCGGTCGCAATGGTCATGGCCATCAGCGTCAGGTTGTTGACCGAAAAACCGGCCAGGTACATCACGCCGAACGTGCCTACCAGCGACAGTGGGACGGCGATAGAGGGAATGATCGTCGCGCTGAAACGACGCAGGAACAGGAAGGTGACCAGCACCACCAGGACGATCGCGATCAGCAGTTCGTGCTGAACATCGGTCACCGACGCACGGATGGTCTGCGTACGGTCCGTCAGGACCACGACGTCGAGCCCTGCCGGAAGGTTTTCGGTGATCGACGGCAGCAACGCCTTGATCCGGTCGACCACCTCAATGACGTTGGCGCCCGGCTGACGCTGAATGTTGAGCAGCACCGCCTGGCTCCGATTGGCCCAGGCCGCGAGCCGCTCGTTTTCGGCACCATTGACGATTTCGGCCACATCCTTCAGGCGCAAGGGTGCGCCATCCTTGTAAGCCAGAATCAGGTTGGCGTACTCCTCCGGAGACTTCAGCTGATCGTTGGCATCCAGCATCGAAACCCGGGTCGGCCCGTCGAAATTGCCCTTCGGCTGGTTGACGTTGGAGGCGCTGATCAGGGTACGTACATCGGACAGGTTGAGACTGTTGGCGGCCAGCGCCTCCGGGTTGACCTTGATCCGTACCGCCTGCCGCTGCCCGCCGGCAATGCTGACCATGCCCACACCGCTGATCTGCGAGATCTTCTGCGCCATGCGCGTATCGACAAGATCATTGAGCTTGGGCAACAACATGGTTTTCGAGGTGATCGCCAGGGTCAGAACCGGTGTGTCGGCCGGGTTGACCTTGTTGTAGACCGGAGGCGCCGGCAGATCGGTCGGCAGCAGGTTGGTGGCCGCATTGATCGCCGCCTGCACCTGCTGCTCGGCGACATCCATATTGATTTCAAGGCTAAAGCGCAACGTAATGACCGACGCACCGCCCGAGCTGGTCGAGGCCATCTGGGTCAGGCCGGGCATCTGTCCGAATTGACGTTCCAGAGGCGCAGTCACGGAGCTGGTCATCACCTGCGGGCTGGCGCCCGGGTACAGGGTCATCACCCGGATGGTCGGATAGTCGACCTGGGGCAACGCCGAAACAGGCAGCAAGGTATAGGCGATCAGACCCGCCAGGACGATTGCCAACATACTCAGCGTGGTGGCAACCGGACGCAGGATGAACAGGCGTGACATGTTCATACGCTTGGTTTTTCCACCTTGCCGAGCGCCGCCGACTTGTCGGTCTTGCTGTCAGGCTTGCCTTGCAGCTTCTGAGCCGGGCCGGCCGGCACTTCCTTGCTGTCGTTGACGACTTCGACTTCGGCACCGTCGCGCAGGCGGTCGGTACCTTCGAGCACCACCCGCTCGCCGGCTGCCAGACCTTCGGTAATCACAGTGGATGTCTCGTCGCTCGGGCCGGTCTTCAGCAGCTTGAGTTTGACCTTCTTGTCACCGTCCAGCACATAGACAAAGGTCCCGTCGGTGCCGAACTGCACCGCCGCAGTCGGTACGAGCGTGACTTTTTTCAGCGTGTCGGCGCGCAGCCGTACATTGACGAACTGATTGGGGAACAGGACCTCGTCACTGTTATCGAAACGCGCCTTGAACTTCAGTGTGCCGGTCGCCACGTCGATCTGGTTGTCGAGGCTGGCCAGTACGCCGCTGGCCTGCATCTTCGTATCGCCACGGTCCCAGGCTTCAACGGGCAGCTTGTCGCCGGTTCGGTAGCGGGAAATGACTTTCGACAGGTCCTTTTCAGGCAGCGTGAACGCCACGGAAATAGGCTGGGTCTGGGTAATCACCACCAGTGCAGTGGTGTCGTTGGCGGCAACCAGATTGCCCACGTCCAGCTGTTTGAGGCCGACACGCCCGGCAATCGGGGCACGGATGCGAGTGAAGTCCAGGCTCAGTTTTGCGTCAGCCACAGCAGCCTGATTGGTCTTGATCGTGCCCTTGTATTGGTTGACCAGCGACTCGGCAGTGTCGAGGGTCTGCTTGGCGATGCTGTCCTCGGCAAACAAGCCTCGGTAACGCTGCACATCGAGCTGAGCATTCTTGAGCAGCGCCTGGTTAGTGGCCAGCGTACCTTCGGCCTGCTGCAACGCCACCTGATAGCTGCGCGGATCGATTTCAGCCAGCAGATCACCGGCCTTGACCATCTGCCCTTCCTGGAAATAAAGCTTGACCAGCTCCCCCGCCACGCGGCTGCGCACATTGATGGTGTTCATTGCCGTCACGGTGCCAAGCGCCTTGTAGTAGATCGGAAAATCACCTTCGGTAGCCGGGGCCACACGCACCGGGACCGCGACAGCCGATCCGCCGAAGCCGGGTCGTGCCATGCCGCTTGCAGCCGGCTTCTTGTTGCTCTCGGCCCCCTTGCCGGCAGTGGACGCAGGCCAGAACCACCAGCACAAGGCAACAATGACCAACAGGACCAACAAACTGATCAACCAGCGACGGGATTTACGGGAGCCAGACAATTGCATGAATAAATCAACCATTACAGGTGGGGTTTGTTCAGAAGGCTGAACAATAAGCACAGTTACGTTACAAGCAAAGCGGCTTTACCAAGCGCTTACTTTGGATAAACGTATGACGCACAAACAAAAAAAACGGCCTGAGCGGATTCAGGCCGTCGACAGGTTGCGGAAAGTTACTTCAGCACAGCCAATGCAGCGTCATAGTTGGGCTCGCTGCCAATCTCGGCAACCAGTTCGCTGTGCAGTACCTTATCGTTCTCGTCCAGAACGACCACGGCGCGTGCTGTCAGACCCGTGAGCGGGCCGTCTGCAATGGCAACACCATAATTTTGAGCAAAATCGGCGCTGCGGAACGAGGACAGGTTCTGAACATTTTCCAGACCTTCGGAGCCGCAGAACCGGGCCTGGGCAAACGGCAGGTCAGCCGAGATGCACAGAACAACGGCGTTGCTCAGGTCATTGGCCTGGGTGTTGAATTTACGTACCGAGGTGGCACAGGTCGGCGTATCGACGCTCGGGAAGATGTTCAATACCTTGCGCTTGCCGGCGAAGGACGCCAGGGTCTTATCGGCAAGACCTGCGCCAACCAGCGTGAAATCGTGTGCCTTGCTACCGACTTCAGGCAGGTTGCCACTGACCTGAACGGGGCTGCCTTTGAGGGTCACTTGAGCCATGAAACACGTTCCTTTTCAAAATGGATGAAAGAGCCGGAAGTTAAACACGAAAGTGTGCCGCGGCCTATATGGGATAATTCTGAATTTTTTCAGGAAACCAGTCTGTCCCTGATATCTGTGTGGGCACACAATTCCACCAGCCAATCAACGAATACCCTCACTCGTCGTGACAACTGTCGATGCGGGGGGTAAAGGGCCGTCAGTGGCAGTGGCGGCGGACGATGCAATCGCAGCACTTCCACCAGCACACCGCTGCGCAATTGCGCGGCGACATGGTAGCGCGGCACCTGAATCAGGCCGAATCCCGCTTCGCACGCCGCGACATAGCCATCGGCACTGTTGACAGCGATCGAGCAGGCCGAGGCGTGCTCAACGTCCATGCCATCGGCCATGAACTCCAGACCATAGCGCTTGCCGGTACTGGTCGAAAAATATTCGATTACCTGATGTTGCGCGAGCTCATTCAGGTTCCGTGGCGTGCCGTATTGCTCCAGGTATTCACGACTGGCGCAGGTGATCTGGGTCAGACTGCCCAGCGGCCTGGCAACCAGCGTTTCATCCAGTGCGGCGCCGGCACGCAGCACGCAGTCCACGCCTTCGCGGATCAGATCGACCGGCCTGTCGCTCATGCCGATTTCCAGGCGGATCTGCGGATAGCGCCGGCTGAATTCAGGCAACGCCGGGATGATGATCATGCGCCCCAGACTGACGGGCAGATCGACACGCAGCAACCCCTTGGGCTCGGCCCCCGTCGCCGAAAACGATGCTTCGGCATCGTCCAGATCGGCCAGCAGGCTGACGCAGCGCTGGTAATAGGCCTTGCCGTCAGGGGTGGCGCTGACCTGACGCGTCGTACGCTGCAAAAGCTGTACGCCCAGGTGCGCTTCCAGCTGCTTGATCAGGATCGTTACCGAAGCACGAGGCATGTGCAGACTCTCGGCCGCCCTGGCGAAACCGCCGAGTTCGACGATACGGGTGAACACGCGCATGGCGTTGAATCTATCCATGATGACCGGCAACCTGAAGGTAAATGACGTGTGAAGGGACTTGCAGTTGCAAGAGGGACGCTCGAGAAAAGCCAGGCGGTTCGGCACAGGGCCGCGCCGTTACCGCCACCAGCCCTCGCCTAGAAGTCCCTTTTATAGAAAATATCCAGCGAGCTGGCAACACCACTCGCGGCCTCGAGGTACACGCGCTTACTGAGCAGGTAGCGCAAGGCAATGGTATTGGCCGGTTCAAACACGCCTACGCCATAACGCAGGCTGAGCTTGTCGGTGATCTTGCCGCTGGCAACCACATTGGTCTTGTCGCCGGTTCCCGAAGTGTCCAGCTCGAAATCCTTGATACCCAGATTGTCCGCGAGCTTGCCGGTGGTCGACGAGCTGCCCGCAACACCCAGTGCCAGCGCAGCCTGAGCGACCATGTTGTTGTCTTCGCCGGAAGTGCTGAGCGGTCTGCCCATGACCAGATAGGAAAGCGCCTGCTCCTGGCTCATCGCAGGCTCGGAAAAAACCTCGGTGGTGGGCTGCTCGGCGCTGCCGGTCAGGCGGATACCGGCAATCACGTCGTCGGTCTGGCGAATCGCCTCGATGTCCAGATAAGGCTGGTCGACCGGGCCGGCAAACAGCAGACGCGCCTTACGTATGGTCAGCCTTTGACCGTAGGCACGATAACGACCGTCGTTCAGGTTGAGCTCGCCACGAGTGTCCAGATTGTCACCAATATGTACATGCCCGACCAGATTGGCGGTGAGCCCGAACCCGCTGAAACTGAGCTTTTCCTGGCCGACTTCCACATCGATATCCATCGCCACGGCCAGCGGCGGAGCGCCCTCCTCGGTCTGCTGTCCGACGATCACTGAGTCACCGGAGAGCTTCACAGTGGACGGCGGCAACTCGCGTACGGTAATCGCGCCCTTGGGCACCAGCACCTTGCCGGAGATCGCCAGTCGCTCGCCCTGCATGGAGATTTTCAGGTCAGGCGCCGCCTCTACCGCCGCATAGGGTTCGACATTGATCGGCAGGCGCGAGCCCTTGAGGCTCACATCGACATTCAGGCTTTGCCCCCAAGCCACCTGACCGCCTATGCTGCCCTGCCCGGTGCTGCCACTTTTCCAGCCGCCGTTGAGCTGTACGCTTTCTCCGGCAATCAACGCCTGGACCTTGAGGTCATGCAGTTCCATAGGCAGCTCTGCCCCCGCCACTTCACCCCCTTCAAGCGTCACGTTGCCGTTGACCAGTGGCGCCAGCAACGTGCCTGACAACCGGCCATTGCCATTCAGACGCCCATTGAGTTTCTGCACCATCGGCGCGAAAGGACGTGCCACCGAGATATCCAGCCCCGAGAGATTGAAGTCGCCCGCCAGGGTCTTGTCCTTGGCCAGCGGGTCGATCTGTGAGTTGAGCAACAGCCTTCCCAGCTTGCCGCCCTCGAAGTCGAGACGCGTGTCGATGCGTTTGGGCGCCAGCGTGCTGGCCAGTTTCAGCGTCTGATAAGGGAAGTCCAGCCACTGGTTGTTGTTGCGTACCCGCAGCGTGCCGCCTCCGGCGTCAATCGTGACCTTGCCGCTGGGGCCAGCTGCCGGAATGTCGAGCTGCACGTCTGCATTCAACGCGCCCTTCCAGGCAAAATCCTTGGGCATCCATTGCGCCAGGCTGTCCAGGGGGAAATTCTTGAGCTGATAACGCAGATGGGGCTCCGGCATCAGGCGCTGATCGCCGCCACACAGGCTGGCGCCCCCGGACAACCAGCAATGGGCACCGAAGTTGAGCCGGCCATCGGCCAGACGCTCGATCTTCGCCGGCTGCTGCAAACGCCAGTTCTGCCCGCCGCTCTGCACCGTACCGCTGGCCAGTCGGCCTCGCCAATCACCCTTGTCCAGGCCACCGTCAAGGCCGATGGCCAGCTTGAGCAGCGGTCCTTGCAGGTCCAGCTTCAGCTGCTGGCTCTTGAGTGTGCCCTGACCGTCTACCAGCAAGGTGCCCAGCTGGGTATCGCCAGCCTGAATACCGGCACCTTTCAGGTTGATGATCGCGCGCTGCGCCTGATCCAGTCTGGCGTTGAGCGTGAGAGTCTGCAGACGATTGTCCTGCAAGGCGAGCTGGCTGCCCTGCAAGGCCAATTGCCCCTGGGGCGCCTGTAGCGTTCCGGCCAGATCCAGCCGGCCTTTGACTTGCCCCTGCAAACGTGGCCAAAGCTGGGCCAGACGCGGCAGATCCAGGTCCAGCTGCCCCTTGAGACGCTCCTGCAGGCTACCCGCACCTTGAATACGGTTGTCGCCGAGGCGGATGCTCAGGCTGCTGACATTCCATTGCTGATCATGGCCGTCAGCCTTGGCTTGCAGCAGCGCCGGCTGACCACGCAAACGCCCTGTCAAATCGAGGTCTGCGCTGAGTTCAAGCTGCGCGTTGCGCATCTGACCTTTGCTGCGCAACGGGCCTGCCAGTGTGCCGGGCAGTTCGGCAACCCAGAATGAAGGGTCCAGCGCACTCAGGTCCAGAGCCGTATCCCAGCCGATGCCGTCAGCGAATTGCAGGTTCAGGAAACCGCTGGCCTTGCCCTGCCCTGCGACCAGTTCCAGTTGCGGCAGATGGATCTCTTGCAGATTGCCGCTGAACGGGCTGACCAGGGTGAATGCACCGGCAGGCCCTTTGAGGCTGGCGTTGAAATTGCCGAGGTATTTGCCATCGGTATAGGAAATATCGCCCTTGAAGGCATGCAATGCCACTTGAGGCTCTGACGCCAATGGATACAGGCGCTGCCAGGGGAAATCCAGCCAGTCGATGCTCGCATCTGCAGAAAAACCGCTCTGCCAGTTCATCTTGCCGTTGATGGCCAGACGCTGCTGATCATCGGCGGCCAGATCGAGTCCGGCGATGGTTGCGCCGTTGGCATCCACGTTTCCTTTCAATGACAACGCGACAGGACCTTTCTCTGCGGGAAGGCTGGCGCTGCCATCTATCAGATAGCCCGAGTCAAGATTGCCTTCGGCGGTCAGCAGCAACTGGTCCAGCTGCAACGTATCAGGCAATGCAGCACTGGGTTTGAAGTGCTCGGCCGTCAGCTTGATGCGTGCCGGAAGGTGTTCGGCCAGGGGTTGCAACTCGCCGGTCAGCAAACCCGGCAGGTAGCCGCTGCTGTCCGCCTTGAGTTGCAGCGTTTTCAGCAGGTCGCCCTGAATATCCAGCGCCAGCGCCCAGGGCTGGCCATCCTGTGGTGGAAGTTGCAGTTGACCTTGCACGCTGAGTGGCCAGTCGCCCTCGGGTTTCAGCAGGCCACTGAGGTCCAGCACAAGCGCATCACGTTGCAGGTGCGCACTGTCGATCTTCAAGCCTTCGGCTGTCCAGTGCGCTGCCAGCTTGAGATCGCGCAATTGTTCGACGCCATTCAGTTGCAGACCACCCAGCTGTATATCACCCAGTTGCAGCGCCAGCGGTAACCTGAGCGTCGGTAACTGGATCGGGCCGTCGCTGGCGGGCGTATCGCTCGGCGGGAAGTGCATCAGCACCTGCTGCGCATGCAGACGGTCGATGCACAGCGTCATCTTCAACAGGCAGGCAGGCGTCCAGGCGAAATCGACGGATTGAACCTCGACACGGTCTGCGCCCTGCTGCCATACCAGACGCTCGGCGCTCCACTGGCTACCCAGTCGCCCCTGAAAGTTTTCCAGCTGTACGCCGGGTACCCGAGCCAGGGCCCACTGGCTGCCCGTGTGGGTGCCCAGCAGCAGCGCGACAATAATGACCACAAGCAGCAGTAATGCGACAAGTCCCAGCCCGACGACCTTGGCTCCGCGGGTGATGTTCGACGTGTTCAAAGCTCCGGCCCCATCGAAAAGTGCAGACGGATTCCGCCGTCATCGTCCAGCGCGTGGGCCAGATCGAGACGCAGCGGGCCCACTGGAGATACCCAGCGCACGCCGAAACCCACCCCGGTTTTCAGGTCTGGCTTGTCCAGGCTGTTGAACGAGTTGCCCTGATCGATGAAGGTCGCCAGGCGCCATTTGTCAGCAATGGAATATTGGTATTCGACGCTACCGGCAAACATATACCGGCCGCCGATACGGTCGCCGTCAGAATTGGTCGGTGACAGCTTCTGATATTCATAGCCGCGCACGCTTTGATCGCCGCCGGCAAAAAAGCGCAGCGATGGCGGTATCGAGGTGTAACCGTCCGTGAGGTTGCCGCCAAACTGCACGCGACCGAGAAAGCGGTGATTTTGCGCGACGGTGGTCAGCCCTTTGAGCAGCACATTGGCATGCACCAGGTTAGCGTCAGACAACATGCCCTCCTTGGCCACCTGCGTATCGAATTGCAGGCGATAACCCTGGTGCGGGTCGATGCGATTGTCACTGCGCAGGTACGAGTAACTGATACCGGGCATCAGCAGCGTACTGAGGCCGGCGTCATCACCCAGGCGATATTCTTCACGCTGCCATTTCAGGGATATGACCCGTTCCCAACCGCTGGGCAGCTTGCTGTGCCATTCCGGCCCGGCAGTCAGCAACTTGCTGAGGCTGTCGGTTCCGGCAATCTCTTCGTACTGATACCCGCCGGCGTAGCGCAATTTGTCGGTCAGCGGCGGATCAAGTGGCACGTCGTACCACAGGCCGATATTCTGCCGTGGCGCGGATATCTCGGATTCGAAACCGTAACTGTGGCCCTGCGGGTTGGCCCAGTGCCGGGTCCAGTTGGCTTTGCCGCGCGGGCCGACGTCGGTCGAATAGCCCAGACCCAGGCCCATGGTGCGAGGTTTACGGGTTTCGAGCTGGACGGTCACCGGAATGACCTGGTTTTGCGCTGCGGTGGGCGCCGCATCGACCCGTACGCCCTCGAAATAGCCGCTGCCCTGCATCGCCTGAGTCAGTTCGGCAATCAGTTGGGAGTCGTAGGGCGTGTTCTCCTTGAACGGCACCATGCGCTTGAGCAGATCGTCATCAAATGGCGCGTCGCCGCTGAACATGACCTTGCCGAGCGTGTAGCGCGGTCCGCTTTCATAAACCAGTTCGATATCGGCCACACCGGCCCGCGGATCGATGGCCAGACGCTGACTGGTGAAATGGCCACTGAAAAATCCGTAGCGCGAGGCCTGATTCTGGATCAGGCGCTTGGCGTCTTCATAGTTGCCGTGGTTCAACACCGCGCCGCTTTTCAGCGCGTCGCTGCTCGGCACACGAAAGGCCTTCATTGCTGCCGCCGGCCCTTCGACCCGGATCACCACGTTACGCAGGTGAATGGGCTCGCCCGGCTGGATGTTGATCACCAGGCTGGGTTGATCTCCGTCCTTGATCTCGCTGTCGATCTGCGCTTGGTAATAACCCAGCGCCTGAGCGGCTTTTTCCGCCTGTTGCTCAGCGCCGAGGCTGAAATTACGCAGCGCCTGGACGTCACGCTCGCCCAAATCACCGACATACCCTTCGACGTTGGCCTTGAGTTGCGGATTGGCAGGCTTGATCCTGACGTCGAGGCGGGCCTGGGCAAGCGCTGCCGCACTCATGGTCATCAGGAACACGCTGCTGAATAGTCTGAAAAGCTTCATGGGCGTAGATGCTACCACGATCGACAGGCTGCACTGGAAGCCCACGAATTGTCGGATATTCAGGCCATTACGTCAGGGACCGGCAGTGAAACCTGAGGGTTCGGATGAAAAAACACATGCTCTCGGACAGGACCTACAGCAATTTCACCGATCTCTTCGTAGCCCTGTCGCTTATAGAATTCCAGATAACGCGGATTGCCGGTATCGACCACGATGCCCTGGGAGTGCTCATCCACTGCGCACCAGTCATGCAACGCTGCCAGCAGTTGCTCGCTCAGGTCCTGGCCGAGCTTCTGCCCCTGGAACTCCGGATCAAGGCCTATCAACGGCAGCACATGCACGGTTTCCGACGGCACACAGGCGAGCACAGCGTTGTAATAGGCCAGATAGCGTTGAGTGCAGCCCAGACCGGTGTCCATCACCATGCGCAGACGCCAGGCCCAGCTTTCGGTGACACCCAGACGACGCTGCGGCGGTGCGATCAGCGCTACGCCGACCAAACGGTCCTGCAGGAACAGGCCCAGCGCAGGCTGGTTTTGTAGAAAGTGTTGTTTGACCAGCTGGCGAATGGTCGCCAACACACGTTGCTCATATCCCTCACGCTCGGCGTTGAACAGATAGGCAAATGTCGGATCGTGCCGGTAGGCCCTGAACAGCAAGGAGCGGGTTTCACGGGAATAACCACTGTCGAGTTGGCGAATTTCACCCGTGATGGCAGCAGGTAGGGACATAAAGGGCCTCGTGTTAACGGAACTGCGTCTGGCGCAGCGGTTTTGGCAAGCAGGCTTTCGAGTGATGGCCATTGATAACAGTTCCAACGAATTATCCAGACACCCCCCTGGCCTGCGCTTCCGACACGGCACTGGTCCTGAAACCACAGGTCGGCTAGCATCGCTGTTTGTTTTTGCTCAGGACCGCTGCTTTATGAAAATCGTCTCGTTCAACATCAATGGTCTGCGCGCTCGACCGCATCAGCTGGCGGCGCTGATCGACAAACATCAACCTGACGTGATCGGTCTTCAGGAAACCAAGGTTTCGGACGAGCAATTCCCCCAGGCGGAAGTCGAAGCGCTGGGCTATCACGTTCACTTCCACGGACAGAAAGGCCATTACGGTGTCGCTCTGCTGTCTCGCAACGCGCCACTGGCCCTGCACAAGGGTTTCGAAGGCGACGACGAGGAATCCCAGAAGCGTTTCATCTGGGGGACTTACGCCGACAGCAACGGCCAGCCGGTAACCATCATGAATGGCTACTTTCCACAGGGCGAGAGCCGCGACCACCCGACCAAATTCCCCGCCAAACAGCGCTTTTACGAGAACCTGCAAACACTGCTCGAAGGCCACTTCAGTAACGATCAGCCGCTGATCGTCATGGGCGACGTGAATATCTCTCCGCAGGATTGCGATATCGGCATTGGCGCCGACAACGCCAAACGCTGGCTGAAAACCGGCAAGTGCAGCTTTCTACCTGAAGAGCGGGAGTGGATGGAGCGTCTGAAAAACTGGGGGTTGGTGGACAGCTTTCGGCACCTGTATCCGGAAGTCGTCGACCGCTTCAGCTGGTTCGACTATCGCAGCCGTGGCTTTGAAGACGAGCCCAAACGCGGCCTGCGCATCGATCTGATCATGACCTCTACCGGTCTGCAGCCACGTATCAAGGAAGCGGGTGTGGATTACGATTTGCGCGGAATGGAAAAACCGTCCGATCACGCGCCCATCTGGCTGGAACTCAGCTGACTGATCCCCTCCCGGGCTCCTCCTGCGCGATCCTTCCTTATAAGGGGTGGGTCGCGCTGAAAGCTGAAACACGCACAGACCCTGAAATTGTCATATTCCGGCAATCTCTCTGACTTATTCTCCCGGCACCCTCCCGTGATTCATGGTGACGCCGATGCTGCGCGCTTTGCTTACGGCGCTCATTCTGTCGAGCGCCACCCTGCCCGCTTTCGCGCAAGCCGTACTGCCGCTGCCTGCTGGCGATATACCGGCGTTGCGCATTCAAGGCTCCAACACCATCAATGCCCAACTCGGACCTGCGCTGGTCGAAGGATTGATGCGCCAGCAAGGTCTGCAATCGGTACAGACCCTTCCCGGCAACTCCCTCAATGAACAGCGCGTGATCGGAACCACGGCCGCCGGTCAACCCGTCAGTGTCGAAGTCGCCGCACATGGCTCAGGCACCGGTTTCACTGCGCTGAAAGCCGGCAGTGCGGATGTCGCGGCCTCCTCTCGACCGATCAAGGATCAGGAGGCCAAAGATCTGGCCAGCCTCGGTGACCTGAAAAGCGCAGCCAGCGAGCAAACCATTGCCATCGACGGCGTTGCAGTGATCCTGCATCCCGCCAATCCGCTGAGACAACTGGATACCCTTCAACTGGCGCGCATTTTCAGTGGCGAAGTCAGAAACTGGAGTGAGATCGGTGGCAATCCAGGCGCCATCCATCTCTATGTTCGCGATGAAAAGTCCGGCACCTACGAGACGTTCAAGGACCTTGTACTGAGCAAATACGGCAAGACCCTGCTCGGCAGCGCCGCGCGATTCGAATCCAGCGAACAGCTCTCCGACGAAGTCAGCAAGGACATCAATGGCATCGGCTTCATCGGCCTGCCTTCCATCCGCCGCGCCAAGGCGGTGGCCATAGCCGACGGCGATTCCAGGCCCATGCTGCCGACCGTCAGCCTGATTGCCACCGAAGACTATCCGTTGTCGCGACGACTGTACTTTTATGTGCCCACCTCGGCCCATCAGCGCTGGGCGCAGGCGCTGGTCCGTTTCGCGCAGAGCGCCGAAGGCCAGGCCATCGTCGCGCAGAGCGGTTTTGTCGCGCAGACCGTACAGGTGCTCAAGGTGCAGCCTACCGCGCAGATGCCCGCCGATTACCAGGCGCTGGCACGCAAGGCCGAACGCCTGTCCGTCAACTTCCGCTTTGCCCAAGGCAGCGCACGCCTGGACAACAAGGCGCAGCAGGACCTCAAGCGGGTCGCGGATTACCTGAAATCCAGCGACAAACTGGACCGGCATGTGACGCTGGTCGGCTTCGGCGACGCCAAGAGCGACCCGGAGCGTGCCGCCCTGCTTTCCAGGCTGCGTGCCATGGCCGTGCGCCGGGAACTGCTGAAAAGTGGCGTGACGTTCCGCGATATCGTTGGCCTGGGTGACGAGATGCCGGTGGCCACCAATGATATCGACGACGGCCGGATCAAGAACCGTCGCGTCGAAGTCTGGGTGCAGTAATTGGCTGACAGCTAGAGTTGGCTGCGCGCCAGATCTGCCGGCATATATTTGCCCAGTTCATACTTGCCGACGGCAGCGCGATGCACTTCATCCGGGCCGTCAGCCAGACGCAGGGTACGCTGCATGGCGTACATGTAGGCCAGCGGGAAATCATTGGAAACCCCGGCGCCACCGTGCATCTGAATCGCTCGGTCTATGACCTTCAGCGCCACGTTGGGGGCAACCACCTTGATCTGCGCGATTTCGCTCCTGGCAACCTTGTTGCCGACGGTGTCCATCATGTACGCCGCTTTCAGGGTCAGCAGGCGTGCCATGTCAATCTCCATGCGCGAGTCGGCGATCAGGTCGATATTGCCGCCCAGCCTGGCCAACGGTTTGCCGAACGCAACGCGGTCAATGGAACGTTTGCACATCAGCTCCAGCGCCCGCTCCGCCATGCCGATCGAGCGCATGCAGTGGTGAATGCGCCCTGGTCCTAGCCTTCCCTGAGCGATTTCAAACCCTCGCCCTTCACCAAGCAGCACGTTTTCGGACGGGACCTTGACGTTTTCGAACAGCACTTCGGCATGGCCATGGGGCGCATCGTCATAGCCGAACACCGGCAGTGGCCTCACAATCTTTACGCCGGGCGTATCGACCGGCACCAGAATCATCGAATGCTGCTGATGGCGCGGCCCCTCAGGATTGCTCAGGCCCATGAATATCAGGATTTTGCAGCGCGGGTCGCAGGCACCGGAGGTCCACCACTTGCGTCCGTTGATGACCCATTGGTCACCGTCACGCTCAGCGCGCGCGGCCATATTGGTGGCGTCCGATGAGGCCACGTCGGGCTCGGTCATGGCAAAGGCAGAGCGAATCTCACCGCGCAGCAGCGGTTCGAGCCAGCGGGTTTTCTGGTCCTCACTGGCATAGCGGACCAGTACCTCCATGTTGCCGGTGTCGGGCGCCGAGCAATTGAAGGGCTCGGGACCGAGCAGTGAGCGACCCATGATTTCCGCCAGCGGCGCGTACTCCAGATTACTCAGGCCGGCGCCAAACCCGGAGTCTGGCAGGAACAGATTCCACAAGCCATCCGACTTGGCACGGGCCTTGAGCTCTTCCATGATTGCCGTGGGCTGCCAGCGATCCCCTTCGGCCACTTGCCGCTCGAAAACCGGCTCGGCCGGATAGACGTATGCATCCATGAACGCCGTGACGCGCTCACGCAGGGCCTGCACCTTCGGGGAATACGCAAAATCCATGGGGTCGCCACCGTGTCGATCGGGTTGTCGAAGTCATGAACGCGATGCTAGAGAACCGCTGCACATTTATCTAATCTATTCTCAGCGTGTATAAACATTCATAACCGATATATGATCCATCACCATTGCGGCATTACGCCCCTCTAAACAGTCAATCACAATAACGGCACGAGGCGCCCCATCAATGAACCTGAACAAGGTCGATCTCAACCTCTTCATTGTCTTCGACGCCATTTATACCGAAGCCAATCTGACCCGCGCCGGACAGATTGTCGGCATCACCCAGCCTGCGGTCTCCAACGCACTGGCGCGGTTGCGCGAGACCTTCAATGACCCGCTGTTCGTGCGCACGGCACAAGGCATGGTGCCGACACCGATGGCGCAGAACATCATTGGCCCGGTGCGCAATGCGCTTTCGTTGCTCAGGGTATCGGTGCAGGAAAGCCGCATCTTCAACCCGTTACAGGCCAACAAGAACTACCGCATCAGCATGACCGATCTGACCGAAGCGGTGATCCTGCCCGCGCTGTTCCAGCGTCTGCGACGCCTGGCACCTGCGGTGACCATCGAAAGCTTTCTGTCCAAGCGCCGGGAAACCACCAAGGAACTGGCTGCCGGGCGCCTCGACTTCGCCGTGGACGCGCCGCTCAACACTGATCCGCAAGTGCGGCATGTGAAGCTGATGGAGGACCGTTATGTGTGTGGCATGCGCAAGGGCCATCCATTGGCAAACAAGGCCATTCTGACCCTCGACGATTACCTAAGCCAGGCGCATATCCATATTTCCAGCCGCCGCAGCGGGCTGGGGCATGTGGATCTGGCGCTCGGCAAGATGGGCATCCAGCGCAGGATCGCATTGCGCTCGCAGCACTACATGATGGCAACTCAGGTGCTGCAGCAGACCGACATGGTCATGACCGTACCCGAGCGCTTCGCCCGTCGTAACGACTTGCACTATGTCTACCTGCCAGTCGCCGATGTTCCCTCGGTCGAAACCCACCTGTACTGGCATGAAAGCACCGATCAGGACCCGGCCAATCGCTGGATGCGAGAACAGATCATCGAGCTTTCGCAGCGGGTTGTGGCGCAGGAGCAGAGCCTCGAAAAGACATGAAATAGAAAATACAAGCCAATGATTTATAAACATTTAAATCCATTAGTTAATGTGATTTCTAAGTGCCGGAGTGTGACCTCTCGACCTTTGGCACCGCCACACAGCTTGACGTATACGTAAAGCAACCCTTAGCTTTGTGGCTGTATACCTTTCCGAGCCACGCCATGAGCAGTCAGACCTACAGTATTTCCGAGCTCGCCCGCGAGCTGGACATCACCACCCGCGCCATACGCTTTTACGAAGAGCAAGGCATGCTCAGCCCTGAACGCAAGGGCCTGGAGCGTATCTATACGGCGCGTGACAAGGTCACCCTGAAACTGATCCTGCGTGGCAAACGCATCGGTTTTTCCCTGGCCGAGTGCAAGGAACTGATCTCGTTATACGACCCTGCCGGCGGTAACCAGAAGCAGTTGCAGACCATGCTGGACAAGATCGCCGAACGCCGTGATCAGCTGGAACAGCAGTTGCTGGACATCCACCAGATGCAGCTGGAGCTGGACACCGCCGAAGAGCGCTGCCGAGCCGCACTTGATAAAACCGCTGCCGCCCCACTCTGACCATTCGCACTGACTACAAAGGCGCTGCCATGTCCCTTCCGCAAAAGGTGAATCTCGTTGAAGTCGGCCCGCGTGACGGCCTGCAGAATGAAGCACAACCCATCAGTGTCGACGACAAGGTGCGCTTGGTGGATGACCTGACGGCAGCCGGGCTGGGCCATATCGAGGTCGGCAGTTTTGTCTCGGCCAAATGGGTCCCGCAGATGGCGGGCTCTGCACAGGTGTTCGAACGCATCCAGCGTCGTGAGGGCGTCATCTACTCGGCGCTGGCGCCAAATCTGCGTGGCTTTGAAGATGCCTTGGCGGCCGGAGTCAGGGAGGTCGCGGTGTTCGCGGCGGCGACCGAAGGGTTCTCGCAGCGCAACCTCAACTGCTCGATCAGCGAAAGCCTGGAGCGCTTCGCGCCTGTCATGGAAGCAGCACGCATGCATGGTGTGCAGGTTCGAGGGTATGTATCATGCGTGCTGGGCTGCCCTTACGAGGGCAGCGTTTCGCCCGAACAGGTCGCGACGGTCGCCAACGAACTGCACGCGATGGGCTGCTATGAAATTTCCTTGGGCGACACCATCGGAACCGGCACGCCGGGCGCTACACGGGCATTGTTCAACGCCGTGGCTGCGCAGATACCGCGCGGCAAGCTGGCTGGCCACTTCCATGACACCTATGGCCAGGCATTGGTGAATATCTACGCAAGCCTGGAAGAAGGCATCCAGGTGTTCGACAGCTCCGTGGCCGGCCTCGGTGGCTGCCCTTACGCCAAGGGCGCCAGCGGCAATGTGGCCACTGAAGACGTGCTGTATATGTTGCAGGGGCTGGGTATCGAAACCGGCGTCGATCTGGACCAGGTCATCGCGGCGGGCCAGCGCATCTGCGACGTGCTGCACCGGAGCAATGGCTCTCGTGTAGCAAAGGCCAGATTGTCTGCGTAACGCTGTCGTCGTCTGTCGGTAACAGGGTGCGACAACTTGCCACAGAGTGTTACTCTGCCCCGCGTCGAGTCGAGACAAACGGGTAACACGGAAACACTCGGCCGCAGAATCAAACGGTCCGATGCCGGAAAAACAAGGTCATCCCCCGGTATTACAGGGGTTTTGAAAAACTGGCACGGGTCCTGCTATATCCTTCGTACAACAAAAATAAAAACACGCAGTAACCCAATAAAAACAACACGTACCGGCTCTGACATAACAAGAACAACACGGACAGAGGCGTAGCTAACAGATTTTTTTGAAGTGGATAGCTTTTATGAACCGCTTGCCTGGCAAGTCGTTCGCAGCCAGACAGAGAACAATAAAACTGCCCCAAGGCAGCTGCCGAACTGGTTGGATCACTACGATGAAAGTGTCATCAGCGCTCAAAAAAATACGTTTGCTCTTGGTCCCGCATGCGGATCGCTCAAAAAAGATGTGAAGGGCCAGGTCGCCAAAAACAACAACAGGCCTCCCGAAAAACAAAAAAGAGCATAGCAACATACCTTGAAGGGGAGCCCAGGCTCCCCTTCGTGCTTTCCGGCGTTCCGCCCTCTTCTCTCATGATTGAACACTACAGTCCGATCACGCTTTGTTCACATCGGCATCGGCGTTGACAGCACAATCCTACAGGTTTACGTTAACGTAAAGGTCATGGCTGGTACACGCCACAACCGACCCACGAACAAAGCGTCATTCAAGAACAAAAAGGAACGCCCCATGAGTTACCCCAGCCTGAATTTCGCCCTGGGCGAAACCATCGACATGCTGCGTGATCAGCTGCAGTCTTTTGTCGCCGCAGAGCTTGCCCCGCGCGCCGCGCAGATCGACAAGGACAACCTGTTCCCCGCCGACATGTGGCGCAAGTTCGGTGAAATGGGCGTACTGGGGATTACTGTCAGCGAAGAATATGGTGGCGCGGGCCTGGGTTATCTGGCGCACGTCGTGGCGATGGAAGAAATAAGCCGTGGCTCGGCATCCGTTGCGCTGTCCTATGGCGCGCATTCCAACCTGTGCGTTAACCAGATCAATCGCAATGGCAGCCCGGCGCAAAAGGCCCGTTACCTGCCCAAGCTGATCAGCGGCGAACACGTTGGCGCACTGGCCATGAGCGAACCCAATGCCGGCTCGGACGTGGTGTCGATGAAACTGCGCGCCGACAAGCGCGGTGATCGTTATGTGCTCAACGGCAGCAAGACCTGGATCACCAACGGGCCGGATGCCAACACCTACGTGATCTACGCCAAGACCGACCTGGAAAAGGCAGCCCACGGCATCAGTGCGTTTATCGTCGAACGCGACTGGAAAGGCTTCTCGCGCGGCAGCAAGTTCGACAAGCTGGGCATGCGCGGCTCCAACACCTGCGAACTGTTTTTCGATGATGTCGAGGTGCCCGAAGAGAACCTGCTGGGCGTGCTTGATGGTGGCGTCAGGGTGCTGATGAGCGGCCTCGATTACGAGCGCGTCGTGCTCTCCGGCGGTCCCACCGGGATCATGCAGGCGTGCATGGACGTGGTGGTGCCCTACATTCACGACCGCCAGCAGTTCGGCCAGAGTATCGGCGAGTTTCAGCTGATTCAGGGCAAGGTCGCAGACATGTACACCCAGCTCAATGCCAGCCGGGCCTACCTGTACGCGGTGGCCCAGGCCTGCGACCGCGGCGAGACCACTCGCAAGGACGCTGCCGGGGTGATCCTGTACAGCGCCGAGCGCGCCACGCAGATGGCGCTGGAAGCCATCCAGATTCTGGGCGGCAATGGCTACATCAACGAGTTCCCGGCGGGCCGACTGTTGCGCGACGCCAAACTCTACGAGATCGGCGCAGGCACCAGTGAAATCCGGCGCATGCTCATCGGTCGCGAACTGTTCAACGAAACCCGTTGATTGCGGAGCCACCATGACCATCCTGCAGACCCGAATCAACACCCGCTCGCCCGAATTCATCCTCAATCGCGACGCCCTGCTCAAGCAGGTCGAAGCACTGCGCTCGCTGTTGAGCAACGTCCAGCAAGGGGGCGGCCGCAAAGCCCAGGAGCGTCACACTTCACGCGGCAAGTTGCTGCCGCGCGAGCGTATCAACCGCTTGCTGGACACCGGCTCGCCGTTTCTGGAAATCGGCCAACTGGCTGCGCATGAGGTGTACGGCGAAGAGGTGCCGGCCGCTGGCGTGATCGCCGGAATCGGCCGGGTCGAGGGCGTCGAATGTATGATCATCGCCAACGATGCCACGGTCAAAGGCGGCTCCTATTACCCGCTGACCGTCAAAAAGCATTTACGCGCACAAACGATCGCCCAGCAGAACCGCCTGCCATGCATCTATCTGGTGGACTCAGGCGGCGCCAACCTGCCACGTCAGGATGAGGTGTTTCCGGATCGCGAACATTTCGGACGGATATTCTTCAATCAAGCCAACATGAGTGCACAAGGAATTGCCCAGATCGCGGTGGTCATGGGCTCCTGCACCGCCGGTGGCGCATACGTACCGGCTATGGCCGACGAGGCGATCATGGTCCGCCAGCAGGCCACGATCTTCCTGGCCGGCCCGCCACTGGTCAAGGCAGCGACCGGCGAAGTGGTCAGCGCCGAAGAGCTGGGTGGTGCCGATGTGCACTGCCGCACGTCCGGTGTGGCCGACCACTACGCGGACAACGACGATCACGCACTTGCATTGGCGCGACGCAGCATCGCCAATCTGAACTGGCGCAAGCAGGGTCAACTGAACACGGTCGCGCCCATTGCACCGCTGTACCCCGGCGATGACCTGTACGGCATCATCCCCGTCGACACAAAACAGCCCTTCGATGTACGGGAAGTCATCGCACGCCTGGTGGACGGCTCGGTACTCGACGAATTCAAGGCCCTGTTCGGCACCACGCTGGTGTGTGGCTTCGCGCGCCTGCACGGCTACCCGATCGCGATTCTCGCCAACAATGGCATCCTGTTCGCAGAAGCAGCCCAGAAAGGCGCGCACTTCATCGAGCTCGCTTGCCAGAGAGGCATCCCCCTGCTGTTCCTGCAGAACATCACCGGCTTCATGGTCGGCCAGAAGTATGAAGTCGGCGGCATCGCCAAGCATGGCGCCAAGCTGGTGACCGCCGTGGCCTGCGCCAGGGTGCCGAAATTCACGGTGATCATTGGCGGCAGTTTCGGCGCAGGAAATTACGGCATGTGTGGCCGCGCTTACGACCCGCGCTTTCTATGGATGTGGCCCAACGCGCGGATCGGCGTGATGGGCGGCGAACAGGCTGCCGGCGTGCTGGTGCAGGTCAAGTGCGAACAGGCCGAACGGGCTGGCCAGGCGTTCAGCGCCGAACAGCAGGCCGAACTGAAGCAGCCGATTCTCGATCAGTACGAACATCAGGGTCATCCTTACTATTCCAGCGCCCGTCTGTGGGACGACGGAGTCATCGACCCGGCACAAACCCGCGACATTCTCGCGCTTGCCCTTTCCGCCTCGCTCAACGCGCCCATCGAACCTACCACTTTCGGCCTGTTCCGAATGTGAGCCGGGAAATGACCATGACTTCGACCTCCTTCGCAACCATAGAGCGGATCAACGACCCACGTGGCTTCGCCACGCTGTGGCTGAATCGACCAGACAAGAACAACGCCTTCAACGCGCAGATGATCCGCGAGCTGATTATCGCGCTGGAGCAGGTGCAAGGCGATGCCAGCCTGCGTTTCCTGCTGTTGCGCGGCCGTGGCCGGCATTTCAGTGCCGGTGCCGACCTGGCGTGGATGCAGCAGGCAGCAGACCTGGACTACAACACCAACCTGGATGACGCCCGCGAACTGGCAGAGCTGATGTACGGCCTCGCCAAGCTGAAAATCCCGACGCTCGCCGTGGTACAGGGCGCAGCATTCGGCGGTGCGCTGGGCCTGATCGGTTGCTGTGACATGGCCATTGCAGCGGTGGATGCGCAGTTCTGCCTGTCCGAAGTGCGCATCGGCCTGGCGCCAGCGGTCATCAGTCCTTTCGTGGTACAGGCCATCGGCGAACGCGCCACTCGACGCTACACCCTCACGGCCGAGCGCTTCGACGGCCAGCGGGCGCAGCAGATCGGCCTGATCGCCGAGTGCTACCCGGCTGCAGAGCTGCAAGACCAAACGCAGCAATGGGTCGACAACCTGTTGCTCAACAGCCCGCAGGCCATGCGCGTCAGCAAGGAGCTGCTGCGCGAAGTCGGCAACGGTGAGCTGACCCCAGCGCTGCGTCGCTACTGTGAAAGCGCCATCGCGCGCATCCGTACCAGTGCCGAAGGACAGGAAGGCCTGCGCGCCTTCCTGCAAAAACGTACGCCCGGCTGGCAGCCAGTCAACCATCAGCCACCTGGCGATCCCGTTGCCGTAGCCTCGGCAGCCCGGCACGACCCACACAAGGACTCGCAGTCATGAGCACGCCCGAGCTGACCACGCTGCTGATTGCCAACCGCGGCGAGATTGCCTGCCGCATCATGCGCACGGCGAAAAACATGGGCCTCACCACGGTCGCCGTGCACAGCGCCATTGACCGTAACGCACGGCATAGCCGCGAGGCCGATATCTGCGTGGACCTTGGCGGCAGCAAGGCCGCAGAGAGTTATCTGGCGATAGACAAGCTTGTCGAAGCCGCCAGGGCGAGTGGCGCGCACGCGATCCATCCCGGCTACGGTTTTCTGTCTGAAAATGCCGATTTTGCGCGCGCCATCGAAAACGCCGGGCTGATTTTCCTCGGTCCACCCGCCTCGGCCATTGATGCCATGGGCAGCAAATCCGCCGCCAAGGCATTGATGGAACAGGCAGGCGTGCCACTGGTGCCTGGCTACCACGGTGAAGCACAGGACATCGAAACATTCCGCGCTGCGGCCGAGCGCATCGGCTATCCGGTGCTGTTGAAAGCCACCGCAGGTGGCGGCGGCAAAGGCATGAAAGTGGTCGAGCACATTGGCGAACTGGCCGAAGCGCTGGCTTCCGCGCAACGCGAGGCGCTGTCCTCGTTCGGTGACGCGAGAATGCTGGTGGAGAAATACGTGCTCACCCCGCGCCACGTCGAGATACAGGTATTTGCCGACCGGCATGGCCACTGCCTGTACCTCAATGAGCGCGATTGCTCCATTCAACGCCGACACCAGAAGGTCGTCGAGGAAGCACCAGCGCCCGGCCTGACAGCTACATTGCGCAAAGCCATGGGCGAAGCCGCAGTGAAAGCCGCGCAAGCCATCGGCTACGTGGGTGCAGGTACAGTCGAGTTCCTTCTGGACGCACGCGGCGAGTTTTTCTTCATGGAAATGAATACCCGCCTGCAGGTGGAACACCCGGTCACCGAGTACATCACGGGGCTGGACCTGGTGGAATGGCAGATCCGCGTCGCCAGAGGCGAATCGCTGCCCATCACCCAGGAGCAGGTGCCCCTGACCGGCCACGCCATCGAAGTCCGTCTATACGCCGAAGACCCGGCCAACGACTTTCTCCCGGCAACCGGCACCCTGGAGCTCTACAGAGAGCCTGCACCCGGCCCCGGCAGGCGGGTGGACAGCGGCGTTGCCGAGGGCGACAACATTTCCCCCTTCTACGACCCGATGCTCGGCAAGCTGATTGCCTGGGGTGAAGACCGCGAGCAAGCCCGTCTGCGCCTGCTGGCCATGCTCGATGAGTTTGCCGTGGGCGGAGTTCGGACCAACCTGGCGTTTCTGCGCAGAATCATCGCGCATCCAGCATTCGCCGCCGCGCAGCTTGATACCGGCTTCATTCCCCGTTATCAGACGCAACTGCTGCCGCAAATCGATGAGCCGGACGAGACATTCTGGCAGGCCGCCGCCGAGGCCTTCAGCCAGAGCGAACCGGCACGCATCGATCAAGCCGATCCGTATTCGCCCTGGGCAGTCAGCAGTGGCTTTCGCGCCGGCCTGCCCTCGCAGACGGATCTGCGACTGAGCTGCAACGGTCAGACCCGCAACACCTGCCTGCACAACAGCAGCCCGTCGTTATTCACTCTGAGTGGCGAGCATCTGCAGGTCGAGCACAACGGTATGCGCCAACGACACCTGGCGATACGGCGCGGCAATACGCTGTACCTCGAATGGCAAGACGAGCTGCACAGCGTCATCCGGCTGGACGCCATCGCTCAGGCAGACGTCGGTGACGGTCAGCATGCAGGCCTGACGGCACCGATGAATGGCAGCATCGTACGGGTATTGGTTGAAGTGGGTCAGGCTGTCGAATCTGGTGCGCAACTGGTGGTGCTGGAAGCCATGAAGATGGAACACAGCATCCGCGCCGCCAGCGCCGGGGTGATTACCGCGCTCTACTGTCATGAGGGCGAGATGGTCAACGAAGGCGCGATACTGGTGGAGCTGGACTGACGCTCGTCAACCGCCGCACATGAAAACGCCCTGAACAGTCAGGGCGTTTTCGTGCAGCAACTTACTTGCCAAAAAGAGCCGCTTAGTAGTAGGCGTTTTCTTTCTGCGTATGGTCGGTAACATCGCGAACGCCCGACAGCTCGGGAATGCGCTCAAGCAGTGTGCGCTCGATACCTTCCTTCAGCGTGACATCGGCCTGACCACAGCCCTGGCAACCGCCACCGAACTGCAGCACGGCGATATTCTTCGCCTCTTCCTCGACCACGTCGATCAGCGTGACCTGACCGCCATGACTGGCGAGGCCCGGATTGATCTCGGTTTGCAGGTAGTAATTGATACGCTCGTTGATCGGGCTGTCGGCATTGACCATTGGCACTTTGGCGTTCGGCGCCTTGATGGTCAGCTGGCCGCCCATCCGGTCGGTGGCGTAGTCGACCACTGCATCGTCCAGAAAGGCCTCGCTGAAGCCGTCGATCCAGGCCGTGAAGCTCTTAAGGCCGATGGCCTTGTCTTCCGGTTTTTCTTCACCCGGCTTGCAGTAGGCAATGCAGGTTTCGGCGTACTGAGTGCCGGGCTGGGTGATAAATACGCGGATGCCAATGCCCGGGGTATTCTGCTTTTCCAGCAGATCGGCCAGATAATCGTGGGCGGCATCGGTAATAGTGATAGCGGTCATGAAAATTCCTCGCAGACGTGCGTGCAGTTTACGCCAATCGGCCGCTTCACACAAAGTCCTAGTATTTTTGTCAGGTTAATGCCTGCGCCTGACCGAGCGCCCGGCGTCCATCCAGCCAGGCTTTCATCCGGCGGTAGAGGCCCTTCTCGATCCACTCATAACTGACCCAGGCACCGATGGCGATGATCGGCACGCAGAACGCGAAAACCACATAGGGGCTGAGGCCAAAGCGCTGCGCCATCAGCAAGCCGCCGTACAGCACCAAAACGTGCAGCAGGTACACCGAATAAGAGCAGTCACCCAACACCTTGAGCAGGCGATTGCCCTGGAAATACGGTTCCAGCGAGATGCACGACAGCACGATCAAGGCACTCGGCAGGCCCCAATTGAGCAGGCGCTGCTCGTTGGTCAGGTTATTGATCGCATACAGCCCGACCGCAATGCCTGCCATCGGCAGCCACAGCGCCGGTTTGATCCAGCCACGGCGATAGAGGATGCCGATGCCGATACCCAGCAGGAATTCGTAAATGATGTCGTTGCCGTAGAAGCGGCTGATCAGCCCGGCGCGAGCCAGAACCTCACTGACCGCAAACAGCGCTGCGGCAATGATCAGCGGCCGGTGACGCTGTTGGAAGAGGAACACCATCGAGAACAGCAGGTAGAAAAACATCTCATAGTTGAGCGTCCAGCCAACGTTGAGCGTCGGGTAGAGACCATAACCACCGGGGTTTTCGGAAGGAATGAAGACCAGTGACAAGAGGAAGTTCTGCCACCCGATGACCTGATGCGGGAGCATCGGCGCTGCAATCAGCAGCAGCAACGCCATGGCGGCGGTGTACAGCCAATAGGCCGGAACGATGCGAATCAGACGATGCAGAATAAAGCGCCGTGCTGGCATGTCGCTGTTCTGCGTCGACAAGAAGATCACCAGACCACTGATGACGAAGAAGATATCGACGCCGACCGCACCCTTTGACACAAAGAACTGCCCTACCGGACCACTGGCCTTGAAATCGAAAAAAATCTGCATGAAGTGATGACACACCACGACCCACGCTGCGAACGCCCGTAGGGCCTGAACTGAAATCAACATCACTAAAAACCTCTACTTCCTGACTTTCAATCATGAGCCGCTGAATAAACCGGCCTATGACGCGCACCATTTCGGACCACCTTTTTGAAAAAAAGGTCGCGCAAGATACATTTCGTTCAGGAAGTAAAGATGGCCGCAGGCCATGTTGCACAAGGGCCTGCGGCGTGAAGCCCCGGTTTTTCAGAGGTTCTCGTAGCGATTCATGTCCAGCACGCCCGCTTCGCGTGGTTCAGTTTCCTGAACGTAGCGATTCAGATCGTGGAAGTAACTCCAGAACAGTGGATGAGTACGACGGATGCCCCAACGCTGGACGATTTGTTCGAAACTAGCCTGATCCTTGCTCTGCTGCATGGCATCGACAAAGGCCGGCACCTGTGCGACCGGAATATTGAAGATGAAATTCGGATAACTGCTGAGCACGCCCGGGTAGACAGTCAGTGTGTCCAGGCCCGGAATATAGCGGTACGACTCGCCCAGCAGAAACGCGACATTACTGTGCGCGCGGTTGCGCAACATACTGTAGATCACGCGCTTGCCATTGCCGCCCTCGATGCGCAGCATGCTCGCTTCCGGCAACTGATCGATGACCTTCAGACCCGCAGCAGGACGCGACGTCAATCGGCTCAGCGCCTGTTCTGCCTGGGCAAAGCTGCTGTCGAGGCCAGGCCGCGAGCAATACGCCCCGATGCAGCGGTTGATCGGGTCAGGTGCGGCATTCAAAGTGCCGAAGCGCTCGATCAGCCTGGACGCAAAGTCACGCTTTGCGGCCTTTTCATCGAGCTTGATGCCAGTCGGCGTATCGTCGTCGATCTTCTGGTAATCCAGCCACATCTTGATTTTGCCGCCCTCCTGATAAAGATCACTGAGCATGTCTTCACGCAGGTCGGCAGGCATCAGGCGCAGGAAATTGATCTCGGCACCGTTGCGGATCAAATCGAAATACAGCCGCGTCTGGGCTTGATGTGAAACATTGCCATAGACATCGAAGTTCACCGCCAACTGATAATAGGTGCGCTCCAGCAGCGGGTAGTCGAACAGCCACATGGAGTGCGGCACGTCGCCAATCAGCCCTTTATTGACCGACGCACTGTCGAAATGGCGGAAAACGGTCAGCAAGGCATTGTCATTGCCTGCCCACAGCGTGCTCCAGCCCGGCGCTGGCATTTTCGCGTAACTGTCGCGGCGCAGGTTTTCATA
Organism: Plantibacter cousiniae (nom. nud.); assembly: GCF_977070315.1. Lineage (NCBI taxonomy): Bacteria > Bacillati > Actinomycetota > Actinomycetes > Micrococcales > Microbacteriaceae > Plantibacter > Plantibacter cousiniae (nom. nud.). The sequence continues at coordinate 368,493 of NZ_CDRVEU010000002.1, forward strand.
CTCATTGCGCCGGTCGCGGTAGGACAGCCACAGGCTCAGCACGCTGCCCACGTCATCGTTCTGCCCCGGCATGGCCAGCAATGGCGTGGCCTCCCCGCGATACGTCGCATCGGTGATGTAGCGATCGTGCGACGGGTCCTGAAACAGCACCCAGAACTGATCGCGAATCACGTCTGTGGCGATCTGCCCGCGACAGACCGGCCCGCGAATGAACGTGCGAACGAAATACTCCGCGTTGTCGAGCATGAACTGATAACGCGCCACCGCAGGGATGGCTTCGAAGGTCAGAAACGGATTGGCACGATGGCCAGGGCCGTAACCCGGCAATGCGCTGACTTTCCAGTCGGCCCCATAGAACAACTGCCTGACCCGCGCCAGTTTCTGCGGGCTCATGGCGTAGGTAATGTGGGTCTTGTGAACGATCACACCTTGCACGGGGATCAACCGGTAATAGAAGTCGCTGCCCGGATCGTCGTCGGGACGACGGGTAGCGATCAGGTCCACAGGTTTGCCGCTCGGAGTTCGCGAGCGCACCCACTGGAAGAAGTGCCCCGCCTCACCGCCTTCGAAATAGATGTGCGCCAGGAACAGATGTTCGAACAGCCAGCGACCGACCAGCGCCTGATTCGCGCCAGGTTCGTTGAGCTGCGCCTCCCAGGCATTGATCTGCGCGGCCTCGGTGACACTCGGGGTAATGGTCTGCTGCTCGACCGGCGCACCGGCGGCCAGCCAGCGCTGCAGGGTCTGGTATTCGGCATCGGTCAGTCCGGCGACCGCCAGCGGCATGCCCTGTTGCGCGTGGGCAGCCGCATAGGCATTGAATTCGCCGGGCAGCGGGCAGACGTTTTCGCGATTGATCCCCAGGGCGATATCATCCGGAATCCTGCTGTTGGCTGGCAAAGGTGCGCTGCGGCCCAGATCAAGCATGCGCGTCATCAATGCCGCCTGACTGCCCTGGGCTTCCAGTACTGAATAGAAGCCCTTGCCGCGCCACGCGTCGGTATCACGTGCATCATAAAACAGACGCGTCGGCGCAACCGCCTCGCTGCGTTCGCCCTGATAGACAGGGACTTTGCTGGCGCCACGGCTCACACCTTCGCCACTGCCCAGATTCAACTGGCAGGGAACGTCATTGCAGGCGTGGCAGGCAACGCACTTCTCGGTGAGGATCGGCTGGATGTCCTTCACATAGGAAATCGCCGGGGATGCCGGTATGACGGGGGGTGCAGGAGTCTGAGCCTTGGCAGCACAGCAGATAAAAAGCAAGGCGACGCTTGCCAACAAACGGTGCGGCATATCCCGTGGGCTCTGATATTAAAATGGCATAATTCTACAAGGGCATCACTCGCTCCAACATGAATGATTTTCATGCAAAAGGCGCAACAACACCAAAACCGTTCCGGTTTGCTATCATCCCGTTCTTTAAAGAATCGACCTTCTCAAGGTAGCCCCCATGTCTGACCGCAGCGCCCGCCATCAAGCCTTTCTCACTGCTCTGAAACAGCGGATCCTGATCCTCGATGGCGGCATGGGCACCATGATCCAGAGCTACAGGCTCGAAGAACAGGATTACCGCGGCAAGCGTTTCGCCGACTGGCCCAGCGATGTCAAAGGCAACAACGACCTGTTGATCCTGACCCGCCCTGACGTGATCGGCGCCATTGAGAAGGCTTATCTGGATGCCGGTGCCGACATCCTCGAAACCAACACATTCAACGCCACCCAGGTGTCTCAGGCCGATTACGGCATGGAATCGATCGTCTACGAGCTGAACGTCGAAGGCGCACGCCTGGCGCGCAAGGTCGCAGACGCCAAGACACTGGAAACCCCGGACAAGCCGCGTTTCGTGGCGGGTGTGCTGGGCCCTACCAGCCGCACCTGTTCGCTGTCGCCGGACGTCAACAACCCCGGCTATCGCAATGTGACCTTTGACGAACTGGTCGAGAACTACACCGAAGCGACCAAGGGGCTGATCGAGGGCGGTGCCGACCTGATCCTGATCGAGACCATTTTCGACACACTCAACGCCAAGGCGGCGATCTTTGCCGTACAGGGTGTATTCGAAGAAGTGGGCTTTGAACTGCCAATCATGATCTCCGGAACCATCACCGATGCCTCGGGGCGCACCCTGTCCGGCCAGACCACCGAAGCGTTCTGGAACTCGATCAGTCATGCCAAACCGATCTCGGTCGGCCTGAACTGCGCACTGGGCGCGAGCGAACTGCGCCCCTACCTGCAAGAGCTGGCCAATAAAGCCAACACCCATGTGTCCGCGCACCCCAACGCCGGCTTGCCGAATGCATTTGGCGAATACGACGAACTGCCGAGCCAGACGGCGAAGATCATCGAAGAGTTCGCCCAGAGCGGCTTCCTGAACATCGTCGGCGGCTGCTGCGGTACCACCCCGGCGCACATCAAGGCGATTGCCGAGGCGGTTTCCGGTTACGCGCCGCGGGAAATTCCGGACATCCCCAAGGCCTGCCGCCTGTCGGGCCTCGAGCCGTTCACCATCGATCGCCAGTCGCTGTTCGTCAACGTCGGCGAGCGTACCAACATCACCGGCTCTGCCCGCTTCGCCCGCCTGATCCGTGAAGACAACTACACCGAAGCCCTGGAAGTCGCCCTGCAGCAGGTCGAAGCCGGCGCCCAGGTGATCGATATCAACATGGACGAAGGGATGCTCGACTCGAAGAAGGCCATGGTGACCTTCCTCAACCTCATCGCAGGCGAGCCGGACATCTCCCGCGTACCGATCATGATCGACTCCTCGAAGTGGGAAGTGATCGAGGCCGGCCTCAAGTGCATCCAGGGCAAGGGCATCGTCAACTCCATCAGCATGAAGGAAGGCGTCGAGCAGTTCATTCATCACGCGCGACTGTGCAAGCGATACGGCGCGGCCGTGGTGGTCATGGCTTTCGACGAACAGGGTCAGGCCGATACCGAGGCGCGCAAGAAGGAAATCTGCAAGCGCTCCTACGACATTCTGGTCAACGAAGTGGGTTTCCCGCCGGAAGACATCATCTTCGACCCGAACATCTTCGCCATCGCCACCGGTATCGAAGAACACAACAACTACGCCGTGGACTTCATCAACGCCTGCGCCTACATCCGTGACGAGCTGCCGTATGCGCTGACCTCGGGTGGCGTGTCCAACGTGTCGTTCTCGTTCCGTGGCAACAACCCGGTGCGTGAAGCGATTCACTCGGTGTTCCTGCTGCATGCAATCCGCAATGGCCTGAGCATGGGCATCGTCAACGCCGGGCAGCTGGAAATCTACGACCAGATTCCCGCTGAACTGCGTGACTGCGTCGAAGACGTAGTGCTCAACCGCAATCCCGAGGGCACGGATGCGTTGCTGGCAATTGCCGACAAGTTCAAGGGTGATGGCAGCGTCAAGGAGGCCGAAACCGAGGAATGGCGCAGCTGGCCGGTCAATCAGCGTCTGGAACACGCGCTGGTCAAGGGCATCACCACGCACATCGTCCAGGACACCGAAGAGTCGCGCCTGGCATTCACCCGCCCTATCGAAGTGATCGAGGGCCCGCTGATGGCGGGCATGAACGTGGTCGGTGACCTGTTTGGCGCAGGCAAGATGTTCCTGCCTCAGGTGGTCAAGTCCGCGCGCGTGATGAAGCAGGCAGTGGCGCACCTGATTCCGTTCATCGAGCTGGAAAAGGGCGACAAGCCCGAAGCCAAGGGCAAAATCCTGATGGCGACCGTCAAGGGCGACGTACATGACATCGGCAAGAACATCGTCGGCGTAGTACTGGGCTGTAACGGCTACGACATTGTCGACCTGGGCGTGATGGTGCCTGCAGAGAAAATCCTGCAAGTGGCCCGCGACGAGAAATGCGACATCATCGGCCTGTCCGGCCTGATCACGCCGTCACTGGACGAAATGGTCCATGTCGCCAGAGAGATGCAGCGCCAGGACTTCCACCTGCCATTGATGATCGGCGGCGCGACCACGTCCAAGGCGCACACGGCGGTGAAGATCGAGCCTAAATACAGCAATGACGCAGTAATCTACGTCACCGATGCTTCCCGAGCGGTCGGCGTCGCGACCCAGTTGCTGTCGAAAGAGCTGAAGCCGGCCTTTATTGAAAAGACCCGACTCGAATACGTCGAAGTGCGTGAGCGCACCTCGGCACGCAGCGCGCGCACCGAACGCCTGAGCTACGGTGCTGCGGTGGCCAAAAAGCCGCAGTTCGACTGGGAAAACTACACCCCTGCCCAACCGACGTTCACCGGCACCCGGGTGCTGCAGGATATCGATCTGAACGTGCTGGCCGAGTACATCGACTGGACGCCGTTCTTCATTTCCTGGGATCTGGCTGGCAAGTTCCCGCGCATCCTCACCGACGAAGTGGTCGGTGAAGCGGCCACTGCGCTGTATGCTGACGCCACGCAGATGCTGCGCAAGCTGATCGACGAGAAGCTGATCAGCGCCCGCGCGGTATTCGGCTTCTGGCCAGCCAATCAGATCAATGACGATGATCTGGAAGTCTATGGCGACGACGGCAAGCCGCTGGCCAGGCTGCATCACCTGCGCCAGCAGACCATCAAGCCCGACGGCAAGCCGAACTTCTCGCTGGCCGACTTCGTTGCACCAAAGGACAGCGGCCTGACCGACTACATCGGCGGGTTCATCGCCACTGCCGGCATCGGCGCCGAGGAAGTCGCCAAGGCTTATCAGGACAATGGCGACGATTACAACTCGATCATGGTCAAGGCGCTTGCCGATCGTCTCGCCGAAGCCTGCGCCGAGTGGCTGCACCAGCAGGTGCGCAAGGAATACTGGGGTTATGCGCAGGACGAAGCGCTGGACAACGAAGCACTGATCAAGGAGCAATACATGGGCATCCGCCCGGCGCCGGGCTACCCGGCCTGCCCCGATCACACGGAAAAGGGCACCCTGTTCGCCCTGCTCGATCCACTGCCGGAAGGCAGCGCCGAACATACCGCAGGCAAGAGCGGCGTGTTCCTGACCGAGCACTATGCGATGTTCCCGGCTGCAGCGGTCAGCGGCTGGTATTTCGCCCACCCCCAGGCGCAGTATTTTGCAGTGGGCAAGGTCGACAAGGATCAGGTCGAAAGCTACACCGCCCGCAAGGGTCAGGACCTGAGTGTCACCGAACGCTGGCTGGCACCCAACCTGGGCTACGACGAGTAACGCCTGACCGGTTATCTGCCGCCTGAGTGGTCAGGCGGCAACATGCCTTTCAGCGAAAATGGCGACGCTTCGCCAGAAGTTTCCATATTGAATGCCTGGATATCGAGCCGGTAATGCTCGTCCCGGGCGGCATCCAGAAAGCGCTGCGCATCCTGTGGCTCGACCACGTGAATCACATCAATGATTCGTGTGCCGATCTGTTGCCGGGCCTGCCATTGAGCAGTGTCATAGTGGTGCAAGAGAATGATGGCCCACCCGCCCAGGGTGAAATGCCCTGAAGCCACGACACTCAGGCTGCCATTGAGCTGAGCCCGCAGTGAAAGCGACGTGCCGTTGATCGCACTGAACAGCACGTCCTGCCCCGGCTTGCCGCCGCTCTCGCGCAATGCATCCATCGCACCGAACGCCATTTGCTCGTTGGCAGCCCACACCAGGCGTGTCTGCGGATAGCGCTTGAACAGCACGCGCGCCTGCTCGAGCGCGCGATCACGGCGCCAGCCACCCAGCGCAATCTGCCGTAGATGCACCTCTGGGTGCTCTGACAAGGCACGCAGCATGCCTTTTTCACGCAGCAGGGAAACGGGCGTGGTGTTGGTCCCGGAAAACGCGAGCATGTCGATGACCTGACCGTCTGCGCCAGGCGCCGCGAGACTGATAAGCCGCTTTGCCGTCAGGTAGCCGCCCTGTTCATCGTTGCCCACCAGGCTGCCGATGAAGTCCGGATAACGCGATGGCAGATCACCGAGAATCCGAATCTGGTCCTCGGTCAGCGTATTGTTGACGGCAAACAGCTTGACCCCGCTGCCCACGGACATACGCAGGACTTCAGGGGCGATATTCAACTCATTGGAAAACAACAGGTAATCCGGGCGCTCATCCCCTTGCAGCGCCGCTCGCGCCAGATCGAGCAACTTGCGAGTGTCGCGCTCGGTATAGAGTATTTTCAGTGACATGCCGGTGGTGTCGGCAGCCGTCTGCATGACCCGGGAGTAACTCTGCCAATAGCCATCGGATGGTGCGCCGGGGTTCAGAAATACCACTGAGGCGGCATGTGTCGCCCCGCCCCAGAGACAACTGCACAGTAACAGCCAGCCAGCATGTAACGCCTTCATATCAACGAACCTTGAAGCAGCAGGGATTTAGCACTACGAGCGTGTTATCGGCTGCGGCAGCAAGGTTCTGGAGACTCCGGCAGATTCTTTATCAGCCCTTCACTGGCTGCTGGCCCAGAACATCGCTGCGCCTACCGCCAGAATGACAATGAATAAAATGGCCCAGGTGTCCACGGATCTGCCTGGCTTGGCTACTTTCGGGTGCTTGCTCATCGCATCGCCTCTTGTCGGTCTTGTGGGTGATTGCACATGAATAGGAGTGTTCCGACACCTGCTCGGCATCGGTCAACGTTCAGTTAAGTCGAGTCTTGCCCACACGGCAAGCAGGGATATGCACGGACGCGGTTTTGCTTATCGCTTTTAGTGATTTGCATATATATAAACATCACTTTTATCGATAACTGCAAACTGCTATCGTCGCCTTCGCTCCCCAGGGAGTGCGCGGCCGTGCGCGCAGAATTGACCAGATGAAGCAGGAAACAACGAGCAGCGGGCTTTTTCCAGACTGACGCCACTGCCCTGCTTCATGACGAAGCCTGAGAACAGGACCTATATGTACGTATACGACGATTACGATCAGAAGATCATCGAGGACCGCGTCAAGCAGTTCCGGGATCAGACCCGACGCTACCTGGCCGGGGAACTGAGCGAAGAAGAGTTTCGACCGTTGCGCCTGCAAAACGGTCTTTATGTTCAGCGCTTCGCGCCCATGCTGCGCGTGGCCGTTCCATACGGTCAGCTGACCTCGCGCCAGGCGCGCATGATGGCGAAAATCGCGCGCGACTATGATAAAGGCTACGCGCACATCAGTACCCGCCAGAACGTACAGTTCAACTGGCCTGCGCTTGAAGATGTTCCCGATATTCTCGCTGAACTGGCGACCGTGCAGATGCACGCTATCCAGACCAGTGGCAACTGCCTGCGCAACGTCACCACCGACCAGTTTGCCGGTGTGGCGGCAGACGAACTGGTAGACCCGCGCCCATGGTGCGAGATCGTCCGTCAGTGGACCACTTTCCACCCCGAATTCGCTTACCTGCCGCGCAAGTTCAAGATCGCGATCAACGGCTCGACCAGTGACCGTGCAGCCATCGAAGTGCATGACATAGGCCTCGAGCCATTGCGCAACGAAGCGGGCGAACTGGGCTTCCGTGTTCTGGTGGGTGGCGGCCTTGGCCGTACTCCTGTCGTCGGTGCCTTCATCAATGAGTTCCTGCCGTGGCAGGACCTGCTGAGCTACCTCGACGCCATCCTGCGGGTTTACAACCGCTATGGCCGTCGCGACAACAAGTACAAGGCGCGAATCAAGATTCTGGTCAAGGCGCTGACCCCTGAAGTGTTCGCCGCCAAGGTCGACGCTGAAATGGCGCACCTGCGTGGCGGTCAGACCACCTTGACCGAAGCCGAAGTGCAGCGCGTTTCCCGCCACTTCGTCGACCCGCAATACAAGACCCTCAGCGATCAGCACGCCGAACTGGCAGCGCTGGACGCTCAGCACCCCGGCTTCGCTCGCTGGCGTCAACGCAATGTGCTGGCGCACAAGAAGCCCGGCTACATTGCCGTGACCCTGTCGCTCAAGCCAACCGGCGTCGCCCCGGGCGATGTGACCGACAAGCAACTGGACGCCATTGCCGACCTGGCCGATCGCTACAGCTTCGGTCAACTGCGCACTTCTCACGAGCAGAACATTATTCTTGCCGATGTCGAGCAGAGTGAGCTGTTCACGCTGTGGAACGAGCTGCGCGACAATGGTTTCGCCACGCCGAACATTGGCCTTCTGACCGACATCATCTGCTGCCCGGGCGGTGATTTCTGCTCGCTGGCCAATGCCAAGTCGATCCCGATCGCCGAATCCATCCAGCGTCGTTTCGACGATCTGGACTACCTGTTCGATATCGGCGAGCTGGACCTGAATATCTCCGGCTGCATGAACGCCTGCGGCCACCACCATGTCGGCCATATCGGCGTGCTGGGCGTGGATAAGAAAGGTGAAGAGTTTTATCAGGTCTCGCTCGGCGGCAGTGCCAGCCGTGATGCGAGCCTGGGCAAGATTCTCGGCCCTTCCTTTGCCCAGGAGGCGATGCCGGACGTGATCGAGAAGCTGATCGACGTCTACGTTGAAAAACGGACTGAAGACGAGCGTTTCATCGACACCTACCAACGTATTGGCATTGACCCTTTCAAGGAGCGCGTCTATGCAGCGAATCATTAAGAACAACGAAGTCATCGATGAAACCTGGCATCTGCTGCCCAAGGATACTGCCTTTGACAGCCTGTCGAACTGCGACGACCTGATCGTGCCGCTGGCGCTGTGGCGCGAACACGCGCATTCGCTGAAGGCACGTGACGGCGGTCTGGGTGTGTGGCTGGACAGCGATGAGGAAGCCGAGGAGATCGGCGAGGACGTCGACCAGTTTCAGGTCATCGCCTTGAATTTCCCGGCATTCACTGACGGCCGCAGCTTTTCGAATGCGCGCCTGTTGCGTGATCGTTTTGGCTACAAGGGTGAATTGCGCGCCATCGGCGACGTGTTGCGTGATCAGTTGTTTTACATGCGCCGCTGTGGCTTCGATGCGTTTGCGGTGCGTGCCGACAAGGATCCATACGAGGCGCTGGAAGGCCTGAAGGACTTCTCGGTCACCTATCAGGCCGCGACCGACGAGCCGCTGCCGCTGTTCCGCCGCCGCTGATTCAGGCGACGTTGAGTCATCGCCCCGGTGTTCACCTAAGATGACTATCGTTCCCACGCTCCAGCGTGGGAGCGCAGTTCTGGACGCTTTGCGTCCTCGTTTGTGGCGCTGCGCGCCACAAAAGGGTTCTTCGATGCCAGGTAGATTCAGATAAGACTCAAGCCCCCTTTTCGCCTCTCGGCGCCCTACTTTGAGGGACCAAAGTAGGCAAAGTCCTCGCTCCTGTTTCCGGCCCGACTTCGTCGGGTTCCTTCGCCCTGTCACTAACGTCGCACTCTGCGTCGTCAGTGCCATCGTGGTTGAAAAGCACTTTAAAGCAAGTGGCTAAAGCACGGCTTAGATACTAATGACGGTCGTGCCGACGCTCCGCGTCGGCATGCAGTTCGTGACGCTCTGCGTCACACAGCGGCTCTGTGATATCGGGTAACTTGAGGCTCGACTCAGGCCACCTTGCCATCCACACCTACCAGAACCGCTGCTGAGTCAAACGTCCCCACCACTTGGTAGCCAGTTGATCCGCTGAGGTGGCTGCCGCCATCCCCATGCGCTCTTGCAGGCTCTTGCGTTGCACGTAGTGCAGGTGGAACACGTCGGCATCCTTGGCGCGCTCGGCCAGGTACTCGTCGCTGGTCTTGAGTTCATCGACCAGCAGCTTGTCGACCGCCGCCATGCCCAGCCATACCTCGCCAGTCGCCACTTCGTCGATGGACAGTTGCGGGCGGTAGCTGGCAACGAAGTTCTTGAACAGGTCGTGGGTGATGTCCAGGTCCTGCTGGAATTTCTCGCGGCCCTTCTCGGTGTTTTCGCCAAACACGGTCAGGGTGCGCTTGTATTCACCCGCGGTCAGCACTTCGAAATCGATGTCGTGCTTCTTCAACAGGCGATTGACGTTGGGCAGTTGTGCCACCACACCAATGGACCCGAGGATGGCGAACGGTGCGCTGATGATCTTGTTGCCTATGCACGCCATCATGTAGCCGCCGCTGGCCGCGACCTTGTCGATGCACACGGTCAGCGGGATGCCCGCCTGACGAATGCGTGCCAGTTGCGAGGACGCCAGGCCGTAGCTGTGGACCATGCCGCCGCCGCTTTCCAGGCGCAGGACCACTTCATCCTTGTCGGTGGCCAGGGTCAGCAACGCGGTGATTTCATGACGCATGCTTTCAGTGGCCGATGCCTTGATGTCACCGTCGAAATCCAGCACGTAGACGCGGGCCTTGGGCTCGGCCTGCTTTTTCTCTTTCTTCAGCGCCTTGCCCTGCTCCTTGCGCAGCGTCTTGAGGCGCTCCTTGTCGAGCAATGATTGCTCAAGCCGTTCGCGCAGGCCCTTGTAGAAATCATTGAGCCGGGTGACCTGCAATTGACCGGAAGACTTGCGACGGCCTTTGCCACGCATGGACGCAATGGCAACCAGTACCACAACGATGGCGATCACCAGCGTCACGGTCTTGGCCAGAAAACTTGCGTAATCGACAACGAAATCCACGAATATCCCTCATTAGTGTCAGGCCCTTACCAATCAAGGGCTGTGATGAATGCAGCATACCGACGCCCTGTGCAGTGCACCAGCCAATGACCCGTTACAAACCATTAAAACGATGATTTCAAACGAGCGTATGTTTTTTCATTGACAGTCCCCCGGCATCCCTCATAACCTCGGCGAACCTTCAACATACCGAGAAGAAACGGACGTGGGCAGCATCTACCTGATACGACATGGCCAGGCCTCATTTGGTGCAGACAATTACGACGTGCTGTCGCCCGTGGGTATTCGTCAGTCTCAGGTATTGGGTGCCTACCTTGCCGAGCAGGGCCTGAGCTTCGATCGCTGCGTGTCCGGTGAACTCATGCGCCAGAAAGACACCGCCCAGCATGTACTGGGCCAGTACACCGAAGCAGGCCTCGATACGCCTGCCGTGCAGCTGGACAGCGCGTTCGATGAATTCGATGCCGAAGGCGTGATCAAGGCGTTGATACCGGCGATGCTCGAAGACGAACCACAGGCGCTGGATATTCTGCGCGACGTTGCCGCAAACCCTGCAGGGTTCCAGCGCCTGTTCAACCTGATTACCGGGCGCTGGCTGAGTGGCAATCACGACACACCGGGCCTGCAAAGCTGGCAGGCGTTCGTGGCCCGCGTCGAAGCAGGCCTGAAGCGGATTCTCCAGGCTGCCGGCCCGCATGAGCGTATCGCGGTATTCACCTCCGGAGGCACCATTACTGCCCTGCTGCATCTTGTTACCGGAATGCCTGCATTGAAGGCACTGGAGCTTCACTGGCACATCGTCAATACGTCGTTGCATCAGCTTAAATTCAAAGGCAACGACGTGACCCTGGCTTCCTTCAACGGTTACACACATTTGCAACTGCTGAAGGCGCCGGAGCTCATCACCTATCGCTGAGCCCGGCCAATCGCGTCCTGTCGGACGCTGGCACTCACTCTAAAAGGATCACCTCATGACCTCAGTAGCAGACGCCGTACAGACAATGAAAGACAAGTTCAACCCAGCTGCTGCTGCCGGTCTGGACCTGGTCTTCGGCTTCAACATCACCGACGAAGATAAACACTACGCGCTGATCGTCAAGGACAGCACCTGCCAACTGGAGGAAGGCGAAAACCCTGACGCCAACGTGACCCTGGTCATGGACAGCCAGACCCTCAAGGGCATCGTCAGCGGCGAGACCGATGGCATGCAGGCGTTCATGGGTGGCAAGCTGCGTGCCGAAGGCGACATGATGCTGGCCATGAAGCTCAGCGAACTGTTCCCGGTATAAACCTGCCGCACACGGCAGACTGGACTACCTGAGACCGAAGCCCCGCCGGCTTCGGTTTTTTTATGCACGCACCTTTCTGTAAAACAGCGATCAGAGCTACTGATTGCCCGGCAACACGCTAGCCTATAAAGCGCCCATGCGCTTGATCGCGGATTGGACGATCATTAGATTAGTCAATAGTTTGCGCTGACCATAATAAACACAAGGGATACGTATGGCACTGACTGACCAGTCCACCGAGGTTCGCAGCGGCGAAGAACTGGACGCCTTCCGAATCGACGCGTATTTGAAGGCGCACATGGCGGATCTTCACGGCACGCCGGCGATCAGTCAGTTTCCGGGCGGTGCATCGAACCTGACCTATCTGCTTCAGTACCCTGAGCGGGAACTGGTACTGCGTCGTCCACCCTTCGGACACAAGGCGCGTTCGGCCCATGACATGGGCCGCGAGTACCGTATTCTCAATCAGCTCAAGGAAGCCTTCCCCTACTGTCCCGAGGCTTATCTGCACTGTACGGACGAGTCACTGATCGGCTCGGAGTTCTACGTCATGCAGCGCGTCAAAGGGGTTATCCTGCGCTCCGACCTGCCGCCGGAACTGGCGCTGTATGCCCGACAGACCGAACAGCTGTGCAAAAACTTCATCGACAAACTGGTAGACCTGCATCGCGTCGATTATCAGGCCTGTGGCCTGGGTGACCTCGGCAAGCCGCAAGGCTATGTGCAACGGCAGATTTCCGGCTGGTGCGAGCGCTATGAGAAAGCACTGACCCCGGACGCTCCGGCATGGGAGCAGGTCAAGCGCTGGCTGGTCGCCAAAATGCCTGCCGACTCCCCCACCTCGAGCATCGTGCACAACGACTACCGTTTCGACAATGTGATCCTCGACCCCGCCAACCCGATGCACATCATCGGCGTGCTGGACTGGGAGCTGACCACGCTCGGCGATCCGCTCATGGACCTGGGCAACACCCTCGCCTACTGGATACAGGCCGACGATCCGGCTCCGGTGCAACTGATGCGCCGCCAGCCGAGCAATGCGCCGGGGATGCTGACCCGCCAGGCTTTTGTCGACTATTACGCCGAGCGCGCCGGCGTGCGCATCGACAATTTCGATTTCTACTACACCTACGGCCTGTTCCGTCTGGCCGGTATCGTGCAGCAGATCTATTACCGCTTTTTCCATGGCCAGACCCAGGACAAGCGCTTTGCCCAATTCATTCACATGAACAGGCTGCTGGAGCAGATGAGCCTGAGCGTGATCGAAAAATCCAGCCTCTGACCGCCAGCGCCAAGACAAGGAAATGACATGTCCAGAACCCAGCTCTTCGACCTTGATGGCAAGGTTGCCTTCGTTTCAGGTGCCAGCCGAGGAATCGGTGAAGCCATTGCCCGGCTACTGGCCCAGCAAGGCGCGCACGTTATCGTCTCGAGTCGCCGACTCGAGGGTTGCCAGGCGGTAGCGGACGCCATCGTCAGCGAGGGTGGCAAGGCAACAGCCATTGCCTGCCACATCGGTGAGCTGGAACAGATAACCCATGCATTTACGCAGATTCGTCAGCAGTTCGGGCGCTTGGATGTATTGGTCAACAACGCCGCCACCAATCCGCAGTTCTGCAACGTGCTGGATACGGATCCCGGGGCCTTCCAGAAGACCGTCGACGTCAATATTCGCGGTTACTTTTTCATGTCCGTGGAAGCTGGCAAGCTGATGCGCGAAAACGGCGGCGGCAGCATCATCAACGTGGCGTCCATCAACGCGGTATCGCCGGGCGCCTATCAAGGCGTCTATTCGATGACCAAGGCAGCCGTGGTCAACATGACCAAGGTGTTTGCCAAGGAGTGCGCTGAGTTCGGCATCCGTTGCAACGCCCTGCTTCCCGGTTTGACCGACACCAAGTTCGCATCGGCACTGGTCAAGAATGACGCGATCCTCAACATGGCGCTGTCGCAGATCCCGCTGAAACGCGTTGCCGCTCCCAGCGAGATGGCCGGCGCGGTGCTTTACCTTGCCAGCGAGGCCTCCAGCTATACCACTGGCGTCGCACTGAACGTCGACGGCGGCTTTTTATCCTGAAGCCCCACCTGGCCCGCAGAAAAAAAGAAAATGAATTAATTTTCCAAAATTAAAATAATTGGAATATATTTTCCGCATAACAACAATCCTTTTTGGAGAATGTCATGCGGGAATCCTTTTCCACATCGCCTGCGCAACTGGGTATCGGACTGATCGGCACCGGCTTCATGGGCCGCGCTCATGCGCTGGCGTTTGGCAACGCCAACGCTGCGCTTGACCTGCCTGCACGTATACGACTCTCCGCGCTGGCGGACGCCGACAGTGCACGCGCCGAGCGATGCGCAAGCGCCTGGGGCTTCGACCGCAGCCACGCTGACTGGCAGCAATTGATCAATGATCCGCACGTACAGATCGTGGCGATTACTACCCCCAATCACCTGCACTTCCCCATGGCCATGGCCGCCATCGCCGCAGGCAAGGCGGTGTATTGCGAAAAACCGCTGGCCGTGAATCTCGCCCAGGCCGATGAAATGCGCCGCAGTGCCAAGGCTGCGGGTGTCGTCACCCAGGTTGGCTACAACTACCAGCACAACCCGATGATCGGACTCGCCAGGGCAATGATCGAAGCCGGCGAACTGGGCGAGATCGTCAGCTTTCAGGGTGAGTTCAGCGAGGATTTCATGGGCGATCCGGCGTCCCCCTGGTCGTGGCGCTGTGAAGCGGCGCACGCGGGCGGTGCGCTGGCAGATCTGGGCAGCCACTTGCTGGCGATGGCGCGTCATTTGCTGGGCGACATCGAATCAGTCTGCGCCGACTCCAGCACCGTGCACCGTGAACGCCCGGCGAACAGCGGCAGCCAACAGATGCGCGCCATTGCAGTGGACGATCAGACCCACGCGCTACTGCGCTTTGCCAGTGGTGCGCGCGGGACGTTCAGCAGCAGCTGGCTCAAACACGGCTACAAAAACCACCTGAGTTTCGAGATCAGCGGCACCAAGGGCACGCTGGCGTTCGATCAAGAGCGGCTCAACGAGCTGCACCTCTACCGCACAGGCACAGCCGGACGCGATGGTTTTCAGCGACTGCTGGCCGGCCCTGCACAACCGGGTTACGCCGCGTTCTGCCCGGCCCCTGGTCACCAGTTGGGTTACAACGAGCTCAAGGCGCTCGAAGTACAAGCGCTCATCCAGGCCGTATGCGGTCAGCACAGGCGTGGCCCGGACTTCGAGGAAGCGTGGCAGATCGAGCGCCTGGCGACGGCCATTCGCGTGGCCGCAGCCGAGCAGCGCTGGGTCGCGCTCGCCGACATCTGACTTCCTGCAAGCGTTGCACAAGGGGTAGAATGAGCCACGTTCGGGCAGCCATTCTGCCCCCTTGCCGTCCTCGCCATAAGCCCCCTGCCACCATGCCCTTTGAACTCAGCGTCGACCTGACCACCCTCGCCATTCTTGCCGTGGTTGCTTTCATAGCGGGATTCATAGACGCCATCGCCGGTGGCGGCGGACTGCTGACCACCCCGGCGCTGATGACCGCCGGCCTGCCGCCGCATCTGGTGCTGGGCACCAACAAGCTCAGTTCGACCTTTGGTTCAGCGACGGCCAGCTTCACCTTCTACCGTCGCAAACTGTTCGATCCGCGCCAATGGCTGCATGCCGTGGTCGGCACTGCGATCGGTGCCGCGCTAGGCGCTGTGATTGCCCATTACCTGCCAGCCGAATGGCTGAACCAGATGTTGCCGGTGATCGTGTTCGGTTGCGGACTGTATTTGTTGTTTGGCGGCACGCCCAAGGCCCCTCTGGACAGCAACGCACCGATCAAAAGGAAATGGCAGCTTCCCCAGGGAGTGAGCCTGGGTTTCTACGACGGTGTTGCCGGACCGGGTACCGGCGCGTTCTGGACAGTCAGCACCCTGCTGCTCTACCCGGTTGATCTGGTCAAGGCCAGCGGCGTGGCGCGCAGCATGAACTTCGTCAGCAATGCCGTGGCGCTCTCGGTATTCATGTTTTCCGGCCAGGTGGATTACATCATCGGCCTGAGCATGGGCCTTGCGGTGATGCTCGGTGCCTACTTCGGTGCAGGCACCGCGATCAAGGGCGGTGCCAAATTCATCCGCCCGGTGTTCATCACCGTGGTTCTGGGCCTGACCGTGCGCCTAGCCTGGCAACACTGGTTCGGGGGCGCCTGAGCGCTCGGCCAGATACGCCTCGATCAGGTAGCAGGCAATCGACCGATTGGCCGGCAACGGCGGCAGGTCATCGACATGAAACCAGCGTGCGTCTTCAATCTCTTCTGCCTGGGGCACGATTTCACCGCTTTCGTATTCGGCATGGAACCCGAGCATCATCGAGTGCGGGAACGGCCAGCACTGGCTGCCGCGGTACTTCAGGTTCTTGATACGCACCTGCACCTCTTCCATCACCTCGCGATGCACGCAGTCTTCGGCAGATTCACCCGGCTCCACGAACCCGGCCAGTGCGCTGTACATACCGGTGACGAACCGCGGTGAGCGCGCCAGCAGGATTTCATCGCCACGGGTGACCAGCACAATCATGCTGGGCGAAATACGCGGGTACAGCCGCAGGTTGTCATGCTCGCAGAACATCGCACGTTCGCCGCGAATCTGCACCGTCGCACGACCGCAGGCACCGCAGAAACGGTGTTCCCTGGCCCATGTGCTGACTTGCGCGGCGTAGCCGAGCATCTGGAAAACAGCGAAGTCGCCTTCCAGCATGAATTGACGCAAGCCTTGCCAGGCGCAGCCCTCGACGGCAACCGAGCGTTCGAGCACCAGAAGGTAGACAGGCTCACCCTCGAAATAGCCTATGCCGTGCTCACTCTGCACCGGCAGGTCCAGCCCGTTCAGCCAGCCTCTGGGGAACATCACCCCATTGGCATCCAGCAAAAAACCCTGATCACCCTGAACCACAGCCAAACCGCCAGGGGCCTCGACATCCAGAACTGCAGTTGTCCAACGCTCCGGGCGCGACATTATAAACTCCTTCGCTCAGACTCGAGCCTTGTCATGTATCAATTATCGAAGACCGGCTTCTGCTTGCTCATCTGCGCAGCCATCGCCAGCTTCAGGTCAGGTGATTGCAGCATGGCTGCGTTCCAGATGGCAACGTGTTCGAGGCCGTCTTCCACTCTGTGATCGCGCATGTAGCTGATCATTTGCTTGGTGCCTTCGATGGCGATGGGCGATTTGCCGGCTATTTCCCGAGCCACCGCCAGAACACCCTGCAACAGACCTTCAGTGTCCTCGAAGGTGCGATTGACCAACCCGATCCGTTGCGCCTCTTCAGCGCCGACGCTACGCCCGGTGTAGGCCAGTTCGCGCAGCACACCATCACCGATGATCCTCGGCAGGCGTTGCAGCGTGCCGACATCGGCGGCCATGCCCATGTCGATCTCGCGAATGGCGAACTGCGCGTCAGCCGCCGCATATCGCATGTCACACGCAGAAATCAGGTCGACGGCACCGCCCAGGCAGTAGCCTTGAATGGCGGCAAGAACCGGTTTGCGGCAATTGTCCACGGCCGTGAACGAGGCTTGCATGTCGCGGATCTTGCGCCGCAACAGACGGGCATTGCGCCCTGCATCCTTACCCAACTGGCTGGCGACCGAAGCCAGCAATGCCAGATCGATGCCAGACGAAAAGTGCTTGCCTGCACCGCTGAGCACCACAACGCGCACCTCGTCGGTACGCTCTATCCAGTCGAAGATGTCGATTATCTCCGTCCAGAACGACTCGTTCATCGCGTTGAGTTTTTCAGGCCGGTTGATTTGTACGTGAGCAACGCTGTCGCCCAGCTCGACCCGGAAACTTTGATAATCGGTCACGACGTGATCCCTCAAGCAGGTGGGTGTTCAGGCGCAGGACTATAACAACTGCAACAGACACATCGTAACCGGACTGAAGTGACATTTGCAGGACCCGAAAACTACCCGCCCGGCTATATTGGATATGGACGTTCCCCTCAAATAGGGGGAACGGTCGCAGTACCTGACGGTCCAGTAATGAGGCATTAACAAAACCTGTACGGTTATCAGAGGGCGATACTTGAATACGTCAAAAGCGGCAACCGGCATTGAAGGCCTGGATGACATCCTTGCAGGAGGTCTTTCACGCAGTCATGTGTTTCTTCTTGAGGGAGAACCCGGAACCGGCAAGACAACCGTGGCGCTGCATTTTCTGCAGGCCGGGGCGGCAGCGGGCGAAATCTCGTTGTATATCACTCTGTCCGAGACTGAAAGCGAGTTGCGCTCGGGTGCAGCCTCGCACGGATGGCAGCTCGACGAACATATCAATATCTTTGAACTGACACCGCCTGAAAGCCTGCTCGATGCGGATCATCATCAAAGCCTGCTCTACTCCTCTGACCTGGAGCTGGGTGAGGCGACGCGGCAGATATTCGAGGTGGTCGAGCGTGTCAAACCTACTCGCGTCGTCATCGACAGCCTCTCGGAAATCCGTCTTCTGGCGCAGAGTTCGTTGCGCTACAGGCGCCAGATTCTGGCGATCAAGCATTATTTCACCCGCTACAACGCGACAGTGCTGCTGCTCGATGACCTGACCACCGAGGCACTCGACAAGACCGTGCACAGCGTTGCCCACGGGGTGATTCGCCTTGAGGCACTGACACCTACTTACGGTGCCGAGCGCAGGCGTCTCAAAATCGTCAAGTACCGCGGACAGAAGTATCGCGGTGGTTTTCACGACTTCACCATTGCCGAGAATGGCATACACGTCTTTCCTCGCCTGGTAGCCGCCGAACACCGTTCCAACTACTCGCGCACTCAATTGAGCAGCGGAATCCAGGAGCTGGATAACCTGCTCGGAGGCGGCATCGAAGGTGGCTCCAGCACCCTGATTCTTGGCCCGGCCGGGACCGGGAAGTCGCTCATCTCGCTGGTTTTCGCCGTGCAGGCGGTCGCACGCGGTGAGCGCGTCGGTCTGTTCATATTCGATGAGGAAATGGGCCTGCTGTTCGAGCGCATGCTCAAGCTGGGGATCGACCTGCGTGCACTGCAGGAAACCGGCAATCTGGTGGTCGAGCAGATCGACGCCGCAGAGCTGTCCCCTGGCGAGTTCGCACACCGTGTGCGGCGTGCAGTCGATAAAAAGCAGATAAAGACCGTTGTCATCGACAGTATCAACGGTTACCAGGCTGCAATGCCTGAAGAAAGCGCGCTGGTTCTGCACATGCACGAGCTGCTGCTCTACCTCAATCGCCAGGGCGCCTCGACCTTCATGACCGTTGCGCAGCACGGACTGGTCGGCGATATGCGCTCGCCAGTAGACATCACCTACCTTGCCGACAGTGTAATTCTGTTGCGTTACTTTGAAGCATTGGGTCAGGTACGCCGTGCGATATCGGTCATCAAGAAACGCACCGGCACTCACGAGTCCACAATCCGTGAGTACCGCATCAGTTCCAGCGGATTGAAAATAGGTGAACCGCTGGAGGCCTTTCAGGGTGTACTGCGCGGTGTGCCGTCGTACATGGGCGACAAGAAACCGCTGCTTGAGGATGACGACCTGTGAGTACCCCAGGTCTGTTATCAGAGCGCGCGATCATTCTCGCCCCACGCGGGCGGGACAGTCAGATCGCCATGCGTATTCTCGACGAAGCAGGTTACCCCGCGACGATCGCCCGTGACGTGCCCGAACTGGTCAGAGAGCTGGGGGCCGGTGCCGGTCTGGCGATCATCGCCGACGAGGCACTGCGCAACACTGATATGACCCCATTGCTGGAGCTGCTTGGCCGTCAGCCGCCCTGGTCGGACTTGCCTATCGTCTTGCTGACCCACGGACCTGATCACAACCCCTCTGCGCGCATGGGTAATCTATTGGGCAACGTGACCTTTCTCGAACGCCCTTTCCATCCGGTGACGTTGGTGAGTCTGGTGATGACAGCGGTGCGCGGCCGTAGACGCCAGTATGAAGCTCGCGCGCGCATGGAGGATCTGCACGAAAGTGAAGGCCGCCTGCAGAATGCCCTGAAGGCCGGCAGGCTGGGCTCATGGGTTCTGGAAGCCGAATATCTCAAACTGACCTGTTCGGACATCACCAAAAGTCACTACGGCCGCGACGAGCAGAACACCTTCGGTTACGACGACTGGCTGGCCGCCGTTTATTTCGAAGACCAGCCCCGAATGCAATCGGCGTTGCAGCGCAGCCTGGATACCGGTGTCGATCTGATCATCGAATACCGGAATATCTGGCCGGACGGCTCACTCAACTGGGTGGATGTGCGCGCCCGTGCCACGCGCGGCAAGAACGGCCTGGTCGGCTCACTGGCGGGCGTGACATCCGACATCACCGAGCGCAAGCAGGCCGAGTCGCAATTGCGCCGCCTCAATGAAACGCTCGAGCAACAGGTTGAAGAGCGAACCTCGCAGCTACGTCACAAAGAGGAAATTCTGCGCCAGTCACAGAAAATGGAGGCAGTCGGCCAGTTGACCGGCGGGATTGCCCATGACTTCAACAACATGCTGACAGGGATCATCGGCAGCCTCGAGTTGATAAGACGCCGGCTGGCGCGCGGGCGTGTCGAGGACCTGAACGGCCTGATCGATCTGGGGGTCACCTCAGCAAACCGCGCCGCCGCCCTGACCCATCGTCTGCTGGCCTTCTCACGGCGTCAGTCGCTGGACTCCAAGCCGGTCGAAATGAATCATCTGGTCAACGCCATGGATGAACTGCTACAGCGCAGCGTTAACGAGAGCATTCATTTGCAGCTGCGCCTGGCACACGATCTGTGGACCGCAGAGGCCGACCCCAATCAGTTGGAGAGCGCCCTGCTCAATCTGGTACTCAACGCCCGCGACGCCATGCCTGACGGCGGCACGCTGGTGGTCGAGACCTTCAACCAGCAACTGGACAGATCCTTCACCAATGCCCATGAGAACCTGCTGCCGGGTGACTATGTCGTACTGAGCGTCAGCGACAATGGCTGTGGCATGCCAGAAACCGTCATCAGTCGAGCGTTCGACCCGTTCTTCACCACCAAACCCATCGGCCAGGGCACGGGGCTGGGTCTTTCGATGATCTACGGCTTCAGCAAGCAATCGCATGGCCACGTCCTGATCAAGAGCGAAGTCGGCGTCGGCACTACCGTACAACTGTTTCTGCCGCGCTTTCAGGGGCTGGCGGATGAGGCCGAGCAAAGCTTCCAGAGCAATGCCGTTTACGCCGAGAACGGCGAGACGGTACTGATCGTTGAGGACGACCCTGCCGTGCGCGCGCTGGTCAGTGAAGTGCTTGGCGAGCTGGGCTACACCTTTATCGAGGCTGGCGAGGCAGCGGACGCAGTACCCATACTGGAATCCGGACGGCGTATCGATCTATTGATCAGCGATGTAGGCCTGCCAGGCATGAACGGCAGGCAACTGGCGGAAATCGCGAGGCAACTGCGGCCGGAGCTCAAGGTGTTGTTCATCACCGGTTATGCAGAACATGCGGCGGTGCGCGGAGGCTTTCTGGACACAGGAATGCAATTGATCACCAAACCCTTTGCGTTCGATCACCTGACGTCAAAAGTACGGGAAATGATAGAAGCCTGAGCAAGACTCAGGCTTCAGGCAGCGCAGATTTATCGGATTGCCCGCTCACTCGTCGGGCAGGCAGGCCGCTCAAGCCAGTAGTTTCTGGATCTGGGTGTGCAGGGTGTCCATGGTGAAGGGCTTGGCGAGAATAGGCGCCTTCAGCGCGATGGGGCTGCCCGAATCGAGTATCTCTGCCGGGTAGCCGCTGATGAAAATCACCTTCAACTCGGGCCGCAGCATGATCGCAGGCTCGGCAATCTGTACGCCCGAGACGCCGCCCGGCAGCCGATAATCGGTGATCATCAGGTCGAGATGGGGTTTGGTCGCCAGAATCTCGAAAGCCTGCTCGCCGTTCTCGGCTTTCAGGACACGATAACCCTCACCCGACAGATAATCGGCCAGAAGCATCAGGATCAGGGGCTCGTCTTCGACGATTAGTACGACGTTTTCTGCATCAGCGCTCATTGAACTGCCTTTGATCTTATAAATAGCTGCCATTACGACCACGGCACGCGTGGGAGGTTGCGCCAACGTGTGATTAAACTTGATCGCCGGAGGCGGCGACCTTACAGAGGCAGACAGATACGAAACACCGAACCCTTGCCCTCTTCACTCTCCACTTCGATGCGACCGCCGTGAGCCATGACGATCTGATCGGAAATGAACAGCCCAAGACCCAGCCCGGCAACAGCGTGATTAGTCGACACCCGCTCGAACTGCTGGAAGATGCGCTTCTGGTTTTCGGCCGTAATGCCAATACCTTGATCCCTCACTTCAATGAAGGCCTCGCTGTCCTTGCTGTACACATGCACTTCTATCGGTTTTCGCGCGCCGTAGCGCAGCGCGTTCGTCAACAGGTTGGCAACCACCTGCTCAATGCGGAACTCATCCCAGACGCCTATTACCGGCTGCTCGGCGAACCGGGTGATCGTGGAATTGGCGGCGGCGATCTGCGCGGCAAAACTTTCCAGCAGTTGAGTGACCAGCTCGCTCAGGTCGAACGGACTCGGCCTGATCGACAGCTTACCGGTACGAATCCTCGATACATCGAGCATGTCTTCGATCAAGCGGATAAGGCTCTGAATCTGCCGCTCATCGCGATCGACCATGGCGCGTAGCTTTTCCATGGTAAACGCCGCTGCGTTGTCCTTGGCCAGGTGCAGCTTGCGCAGCTGGGTCTCCAGAATCAGGCCGTTGAGCGGCGTGCGTACCTCGTGAGAGACGATGGACATGAAGTCATCACGCATACGAATCGCATGCTCCAGCTCGCTCTGGGTCGACTGCAGACGCTTGAGCAAGGCCTCCTGCTCCTGGCGACTGCGCTCAAGTTCCTCGACCTGTATCTTCATGGCCTTGCGCTGCCGGTAAAGATCGACGAACACATTGACCTTGCTCTTCACCGCGTGAATATCCAGCGGCTTGTGCAGGAAGTCCACGGCACCGCTTTCATAACCCTTGAAGGCGTAATTCAGCTCGCGCCCGGCGGCACTGACGAAGACGATTGGAATGCTTTTGGTCTTTTCCGTGCTGCGCATCATCTCGGCCAGTTCGAAGCCGTTCATCCCGGGCATCTGCACGTCGAGGATGGCCATGGCGAATTCGTGCTGCAGCAGCAGTGACAGCGCCTCATCGGCAGACAGCGCCTTGTAGACGATTCGATCACCGCGCTTGATCAGCGCTTCGAGCGCCAGCAGGTTTTCCGGCAAATCATCGACGATAAGCAGTTTTGCCTGAATTTCACTTAACATGCGGTTCGTTCCAGCTCGACCAGCAAGCGGCCAATATCGTTCAGGGAAAGGAGGTAATCGGGCGAGTGCAGCGCCAGGCCAGCTTCAGGCATGGTAGAAGCCTGGGCCTGCGAGGGGTCCTGAATCACCGTGAAACCACCGTACGTCTTGATCTGCAGCAACCCGTTCGCACCGTCATTATTGGCACCGGTCAACAGCACCCCGGCCAGTCGCGACCCATAGGCATCAGCAGCCGAACCGAACAGAATGTCGATACTGGGCCTTGAATAAAACACTTTGTCCTCCTGACTCAACGACAGGGAAAAGTCGAACTCCACCGAGACGTGATAGCCCGCTGGCGCAACATACAAAGTGCCGGGCACTATGCTCTCCTTGTCGTCGGCTTCCTTGACCGGAATCGCCAGACGGTTCTGAAACACATTGGCCAACTGGCTATGCCGGTCATCAGGCAAATGCAGAACCATCAGGATAGGCAACGCAAAACCCTTGCGCAGGCCGCTGAATATTTTCAGCAAGGCTTCCACGCCGCCGGCCGATGCGCCCACCACAATGGCATCGACCACGGGCAACGAGTGACTCAAGGCGTCATCGCCAAACGTGGTTTTCATGATTTCCGGTAAATCCGCTCGGGTTTCACCAGCGCCTCGAAAGCGCCCCCGTACGCTGAGAATTCCAGCGTCTCCTTGCTGCCCAACGCCAGAAAACCACGATGACACAGCGAGTCATGAAACAGCCCGAACGCTCGATCCTGAAGCTTTTTGTTGAAATAAATCAGTACGTTACGACACGAAATAAACTGCGTTTCGGAGAATACACTATCTGTGGCCAGACTGTGATCGGCAAACGTGACGTTCTCGCACAGCGTCTTGTCGAAGATCGCGTAGTCATAGGCGGACGTGTAGTACTCGGCAAAATCGCGCTGCCCTCCCGCCTTTCGATAGTTCTCGGCGTAGGCCCGCACATTGTCCATGGAAAAGATGCCCTGCTTGGCCTTCTCCAGCGAGCTGGGATTGATATCGGTCGCGTAAATGATGGTTCGCTCCAGCAGCCCCTCTTCACGCAACAGAATAGCCGTGGAATAGACCTCCTCGCCCGTGCTGCAGCCGGCAATCCATACCTTGAGTGACGGGTAGGTACGCAGCACCGGTACGACCTCATTACGGATTGCCAGGAAGTGCGAGGGATCACGGAACATCTCACTGACCGGGATAGTGAGAATCTGCAGCAATTGCATGAACGCCGCAGGGTCGTGGATCACACGTTCCTGCAGCGCGGAAATGGTTGCACAATCGAACTGGCGCAACGCATGGATCACGCGGCGCTTGACCGAAGCGCCGGAGTAGTCACGAAAGTCGTAGCTGTACTGAAGGTAAATCGCCTCGATCAGCAGGCGCAACTCGATGTCCATGCTTCGATCAAGCTGCATGGTGCCGCCCGGGCTTGCCATTGCAGACGCCCCTCCACTGAAGCCTCATTCAGATACGCTCCATCTTCGGCAGCCAGACGCGAATCAGCGAAAACAGACGATCCAGATCAATGGGCTTGGCCAGGTAATCGTTGGAACCCGCCTGCAGACAACGCTCCTGATCATCCTTCATGGCCTTGGCCGTGACGGCGATGATCGGCAGCTTGCGCCAGCGCGGGTCCTTGCGGATCTCGATGGTCGCTTCAAAACCATCCATTTCAGGCATCATCACGTCCATCAGGACCAGATCGATGTCTTCCACCTCATTGAGCCTGGCAATCGCCTCCAGACCATTGCGGGCGATTTCCACGACCGCACCCTTATGTTCAAGGGCGCTGGTCAGCGCAAAGATATTGCGCACATCGTCGTCGACCACGAGGATCTTGCGCGCCTCGAAGACCTTGTCACGGCTACGTGCGGTCTTGAGCATCTTTTGCCGTTCGTTGGACAGTTGCGACTCGACCTTGTGCAGGAACAGCGTGACCTCATCGAGCAGCCTTTCAGGCGAGCGCGCACCCTTGATAATGATCGAGCGCGAATACTTCATCAGCTCGGCTTCTTCATCGCGGGTCATGTTGCGGCCGGTATAGACAATCACCGGCGGGAAGGCGCAGATGTCCTCCATCGACATGCGCTTGAGCAATTCATTGCCGAGCATGTCCGGAAGCTTGAGATCAATGATCATGCAGTCATAGACATGATCGCGCAGCAGGTCCAGCGCCTCCTGGGCAAAGCCTACCGCAGTGATTTCAATATCGTCATCACCGATCAGGCGCGCGATGCTGTCACGCTGCAACGCATCGTCTTCGACCAGCAGGATACGTTTGACCTTCTGCGTCAGCTTGGCTTCCAGCTTGGCGAACACGTCCTTGAGCTCTTCACGCGTGGTCGGCTTGACCGCGTAGCCAATCGCGCCCATGTGCAAGGCGGCTTCCTGGCGATCCTCGACCGAGATCACGTGTACGGGAATGTGCCGAGTGGGCGCCAGCTCCTTGAGACGCTGCAGCACGGTCAGGCCCGAATGATCCGGCAGGCGCATGTCCAGCAGAATGGCGTCAGGCGTGTAGCGGGACGCCAGGTTGAAGCCATCGTCAGCAGCATGCGCGACCAGACAGTCGTAGCCCAGCTCGTGGGCCAGGTCGTAGAGAATCTGGGCGAATCGCACTTCGTCTTCGATCACCAGGATGCAACGACGCTCGAAGGGCGCCTTGTCCCGGTCGTCGGCAAATACCGGCACCGGCGTATCCATCGGCACGGGTGCCGGTACCGGCTGCGGGATGACCGGAAGCGCAGCCACAGACAGCGGCAGCGCAGCAGGCGCTGGTGAGATGAGCAGATCGCTGTCCGGCTCGCGGCCGTCTTGTTCGACGTATTGCTCCGGCAGCACGAGGCTGAAAATACTGCCCTGCCCCGGTGCGCTGGTCACACTGATCGATCCGCCCAGCAATGCCGCCAGATCACGCGAAATCGACAGCCCCAATCCGGTACCGCCATAACGCCGGTTGGTGGTGCCGTCTGCCTGACGGAACGCTTCAAAAATACCCTGCTGGTGCTCCTCGGCGATGCCGATGCCCGAATCACGCACGATGAACGCGATACCCGCGCCCGGATGACGCGAAACCACCATGCTGACCGAGCCTGCTTCAGTGAACTTGATCGCGTTGGACAGCAGGTTCTTGAGGATCTGCTCAAGACGCTGGCGATCCGTGAACAGCATGGTAGGCGCACCGGCCTGGATGTCGACGGTAAACGCGAGCTTCTTTTCGGCGGCCAGCGGCTGGAAGAGTGTCCGCAGACCTTCGACCAGTCGGGGTACGCTGCTGTTTTCCGGGCGCACTTCCAGCTTGCCGGCCTCGACCTTGGAAATATCCAGAATGTCGTTGATCAGATTCAGCAGGTCATTGCCCGCCGAATAGATCGACTCGGCAAACTTGACCTGTTCGGCGGTCAGGTTCTCGCCCGGGTTCTCGGCCAGCAGTTTGGCGAGGATCAGTGAGCTGTTGAGCGGCGTGCGCAGCTCGTGGGACATATTGGCGAGGAACTCGGACTTGTACTTGCTGGCGCGCTGCAGTTCGTCTGCCCGCGCCTGCAACTCGGCCTGAGCAATATTCAGTTCTTCATTGTTGCGATCCAGCGCATCGCGCTGCTCGGCCAGTGCCTGACTCTGGTCGGCGAGTTGCTCGTTGGTCTGCTCCAGCTCGGCCTGCTGGGTCTCCAGATGGACCTGGGACTCCTTGAGGATGCGCGATTGCTCCTCCAGCTCTTCGTTGGCCGTACGCAGTTCTTCCTGCTGCACCTGCAGTTCTTCGTTGAGCTGCTGGGTCTCGGCCAGCACCTCCTGCAGACGCTGGCGATAACGGGCGGCTTCGATGGACGTACCGATGTTGTCCGCCACCAGCTCAAGAAACTCGATATCGCGCTCGGTCAGGGTGCGCAGAAAGCCCATTTCGATCACGCCGTTGACCTGATCGTCATTGCTGGTCGGCACCACCACCACGCTGCGCGGCGAGCCATCGCCCAGGCCGGAGGCGACCTTGAAGTAGTTATCCGGCAGTTCATCCAGCGTAATGATGCGGTCCTGCTGGGCTGCCTGCCCCACAATGCCTTCGTCACTGTGAATGGTCTGATCCTGCTGCTCCTGTTCGCGGGAGAAACCATACGAGGCAACTCGCGTGAGGCCGCCGTGGTCCTGGCGGATGTAGACAGCGGCCACCGACGCGCCCAGGTGTTGGGTCAGAAACTGGAGGATATTCCGGCCCAGCATGCTCAGCGTCAATTGCCCCAGGACCTGCTCGGCCAGCTCGCTCTGACCATTGCGCAGCCAGGCCACCTTCTGCAGGCGCTCGGCATTGACTTCCTGCAGTCTGAGGTTTTCGCTGTAAGTGTTCGACAGCGACATCAGATCCCGGCGACCGATATAGGCCAGAATTGCGCTGACAATCACCACGAATATCAGATAAAGGGTGACGGAAAGAATGGTACTGCGCGTGACTTCCGCATTGCGGGTCAGGCGCAGTTGCTGCTCCATTTCCACGGCCTGATCGTATTCGGTGCGGATCTGATCGGTAATTCGCTTGCCACGTCCGGCCAGCACCGGCGTCTGATAATCGGCGTTGGTGCGCCGCAACGTAATCATCTCCTGGGCGAACGCATTCCACTCCTGTTGCAGCGTGGCCAGACGCCTGAACCGATCCAGTTGCGTGGGGTTGTCTTCTACCAGTTCCTCCAGCCCCTGCAGCTCGGCGAGCAACAGCGGCTTGGCGACTTCATAGGGATCGAGAAAATGCTGATCACCGGTGAGCAGGAAACCGCGCATGCCGGTTTCCATGTCTATCGACAGTTTCATTGAGCGGTTGGTGTTGTTGATCACCCGGTCAGTGTGCTCGACCCACTGTATTGCAGTGAGCAGATAACTGATCAGCAGAATGAAGAAAACTGCGCTCAATACACCGACGCCCAGTGGCAAGCCAACGTTACGCCCCAGCAATTTTCGAAAGCGTTGTTCATCGACAACAGACGTCCGATTCATGAAATATCCCTGACGAGTGGATCAAAACCGTAGAGTTTGCCGTAAACCTACGAAAAACACTCTTATTTCTGACATAGAGGATTGAAATTTCACACATAAATGCGCGATAAGCTCACGCCTGTATTCATTAATGACGCCAACCCGTGAGCCGCCCTGTCGATTTACGGTATTTGTGCCTCGATTGAACTTCCACCCGGTTTTTATTTACTGATACAGGGACTGTATCCACAGCGGACAGGCCCTCGCTCGGTTACCCTGAGTTGACGGGAAAGAATGCGTAAAATTCCACACTGTCTGCACCATCGCCATTATTCAGGTTTAAGGAGTCAACCATGCCCGACACAGCCCGCACCATTCTCGTGGTCGAAGACGACGCCATTGTGCGCATGCTGATTGTCGACGTGCTCGAGGAGCTGGAATACAAGGTACTGGAAGCCGAGGACGCTACGTCGGCACTGACCTTTGTTGCAGACGATTCCAATCACATCGACTTGTTGATGACTGACCAGGGGCTGCCTGACATGAAGGGCACCGCACTGGCCAAAAAGGTCATCGAACTTCGCCCGCAATTGCCGGTGCTGTTCGCCAGCGGTTACTCCGAAAATATCGACGTGCCGCCAGGCATGCACTCGATCGGCAAGCCGTTCTCCATCGACCAGTTGCGTGACAAGGTCAAAAGCATTCTCGGGAACAGCCTTGACTGACATCGACGCAGTCTTCAACCGTACCGACAAGCCTGTCAGCACCCGCCTATTGATCATCGGCTACGTGTGGCCAGAACCGCGCTCCTCGGCCGCGAGCGGGCACATGATGCAATTGATTCAATGCTTTCTGGAGCAGGACTGGCAGATCACCTTTGCCAGCCCTGCCACTGAAGGCGAGCACCGCGCCGATCTGCTCGGCTTGGGCATCCACGAAGTGCACATTGCGCTCAACGACAGCAGTTTTGACGTGTTTGTCAGCGAATTGCAGCCTGACGTGGTGCTCTTCGATCAGTTCATGATCGAAGAGCAGTTCGGCTGGCGTGTCGAGCAGCAGTGTCCTGACGCGCTGCGAATTCTGGAGACTTCGGATTTCCAGAGCCTGCGCCACGCCCGCCATCAGTTGTTGAAGGACGCGCTGAACAGCGATTGCCCCGAGGCTGCGCCGGGCAGTGTGGACATTTCAGCGCCGCAGCTTTTCCGGCAGATCGCTTGCAGTGATCTGGCGCAACGCGAAATCGCTTCGCTGTATCGCTGCGACCTCAACCTGATGACGTCCGATGTCGAAATTGCGCTGCTGAGCGGCCCTTTCGGCCTGCCCGAGACGCTGCTGCACTGGTGTCCGCTGATGATCGACGGCGCGCCCGACAGCTTCCGGCCTTTTGCACAGCGTGCACACTTCCTCAGTATCGGCAACTTCCGTCATGCGCCCAACTGGGATGCGGTGCTGTGGATGAAAACCACTATCTGGCCGCTGATCCGTCAACAACTGCCTGATGCTCAGTTGCACATCTACGGTGCCTATACGCCACCCAAGGCCGCGGCGCTGCACAACGCCGCTCAGGGCTTTCATGTGAAGCACTGGGCCGAGGATGCGCTGGAGGTCATGTCCAATGCGCGAGTGTGCCTCGCGCCATTGCGTTTCGGGGCTGGTATCAAAGGCAAGCTGATGGACGCGATGCTCTGCGGAACGCCATCAGTCACCACCCCGGTGGGTGCGGAAGCCATGAGCGGCGGGCTGCCGTGGCCCGGCATCATTGCCGATAAGCCGGCCGACATCGCTGACGCTGCGGTCAGGCTGTATCAGGAGCAGAACCTCTGGCTTGAAGCGCAACATGCGGGTCAGGCGCTACTGCAGGCGCGCTTCCAGCATCGGCAGCACTGTGCGAGCCTTATCGAACGCATCGAAACCCTTCGCAACGGACTCGCGGAGCATCGTCTGGCGAACTTCACCGGCGCCATGCTGCGGCATCATCACCACAAGAGCACCAAATACATGGCGCAGTGGATCGAAGCGAAGAATCGCAACAAGGATGAAAAACCGGCTTAGGCAGGTTTGCGTAGCAAATAGGTATCCATGATCCACCCCTTGCGCTCGCGTGCCTCGCTGCGCAGCCGCCTGATTTGCTCGCAGACATCATCGAGCCGGCCCGACACCAGTATCTCGTCCGGCGTACCCAGATACGCGCCCCAATAGATGTCCAGCCCCTGCCCCACATAACGCTCGAATGTGCAGTGCGCGTCGAGCATCACCACGACGTTGCCGAGGTGCTCCAGCGGAGCTTGCGCCATGCGTCGGCCGGTGGTGATAAGAATCGACTCGCCGATGCGATTGAGCGGGATCCGGTGCCGCGCGACCAGGCTCTGGACGCTGGTGATACCGGGAATCACCTGATACTCGAATACCTCGTTGCGCCGCGCCAGGACCTGATCAAGGATGCGCATTGTGCTGTCGTAGAGCGACGGGTCGCCCCAGACCAGAAACGCGCCGACCTGATCCACACCAAGCTCATCGGTCAACAACCGCTCGAAGAGTATTGCGCGCTGTTCGTGCCACCCCTCGATGCCGCGCTCGTAGGCCTGCGGATCATCTTCACGTCGAGGATCCTGAACTTGCACCAGACGGTAGCGTTCATGAGTGATATAGCGCTGACAGAGCTCTTTGCGCAGCCTCAGCAACTGATCGTCGACGTACCCCTTGTCGAGGATAAAGATCACCTCTGCACGGTTCAGTGCCGCGACAGCCTGCAGGGTGATCTGCTCGGGATCACCGGCCCCCATACCGATCAGCAGGATCTGTTTCATCGGGCAACGCCTCCACTGTGCAGGAGCCTGATCGTAGGTGATTTTTGCCAACGACCGGGCATTGAACTGAAAAATCAGGCACATTACTCTTTTGGCAACGGATGAACATGACATCGCCAATGAATAAAACAACAAGAATCGCCGACCCTTCCTACGAATTGATGGACGACCACAACGGTCTGTCGATCATCTACCGCGAGCACGGTTTCCCCTGCCCGCTGGTGCGCTGGCACTTCCACAAGGAATATGAGCTGCACCTGATTGTCGCCAGCTCTGGCAAGGTGTTTGTCGGCGACTACATCGGCAATTTCAATCCTGCCAGCCTGTTTCTCACCGGCCCCAACCTGCCGCATAACTGGATCAGCCAGATCGACGATGGCGAGGTGGTGCCCAAGCGCGACATGCTGGTCAACTTTACCGACGAGCTGCTGGAAAGCGGCAATCAGGTGTTTGCCGAACTCAAGACCCTGACGCCCTTACTGGAGCGCGCCCGCTACGGCATCGAATTTCGCTGCAAACGCACGATTCGTCAGGCCATGAAGCAAATGCAGAAGATCGCCGACTCACGAGGCATCACTCGCCTGGGCCACTTCTTCATCCTGCTCGAGCTGCTGGCCGCCAGCGACGACTACCAGCTGCTGTCAGGCACGGCGGTGGCCCACACGGCGGACGAGCACAGTGTGGATCGCACCAACCGGGCGGTGGATTATATCTTCACCCACTATGGCCGCGAGCTGCCGCTGGAGGAAGTCGCCGAGTATCTGGGCATGAAGCCGACCTATTTTTCCCGGGTGTTCAAACAGGCTACCGGGCGCTGCTTCGTGGAGTTCGTCAATCGGCTGCGCATCAGCAAATCGTGTGAACTGCTTGCCGACGGCGACAAACCGGTAACCGATGTGTGCTTCGAGTCCGGATTCAACAATATTTCCAATTTCAATCGGCGCTTTCAGCAACTCAAGGGCATGACCCCGTCGCACTACCGCCGCCTCGCCGTTCAGCGTCTGACCGAACAAAACCTGTACTGATTCGCCCCGCTCTCGCCCTCATCGTCTACGCTGAAGATGCGTCGAAGCCGTCCTATGGGCGATTCGGCGCTGTTGGCTTTTCGCACCCGAGTGCAAAAAAGTATCAGTCAGAGTGCGGCGCAGGATTTGTCTTTCTGACCGAACGCCGGTGTAATCAGTGCACATCTTCCTCACCTCCGGAAGAGAAAAAAACAATAACCATCCTTCTACAGTCCTTTGGGCGTGGAAGAGGAGTGATCAATGAAGAACTCAGCAAAACTTCTGCTCGCCAGTTCCGTCCTCAGTACCTGTTTCGTGTTCAGTGGCAGTGCCACAGCGGGGACCGTGACCATCGCCACGGTCAACAACAGTGACATGATTCGCATGCAGCGCCTCTCCAAGACCTTCGAAGAAAAGCACCCCGACATCAAGCTCAACTGGGTCGTGCTGGAAGAGAACGTCCTGCGCCAACGACTGACCACCGACATCGCCACCAAGGGCGGCCAGTTCGACGTGCTGACCATCGGCATGTACGAAGCCTTACTCTGGGGTCAGAAAGGCTGGTTGCAGGAAATGAAAGACCTGCCTGCCAGTTACGAGCTGGACGATGTGTTCCCTTCCGTGCGTGACGGCCTGTCGGTGGACGGCAAACTGTTCGCCCTGCCGTTCTATGCTGAAGCTTCGATCACTTACTACCGCACCGACCTGTTCAAGGCGGCCGGCCTGACCATGCCAGAGCGCCCTACCTGGACGCAGATCGCCGAGTTCGCCGGCAAACTGACCGACAAATCCAAGGAACAGTACGGTCTCTGCCTGCGCGGCAAGGCTGGCTGGGGCGAGAACATGGCGCTGATCACCACGCTGGCCAACGCCTTTGGCGGACGCTGGTTCGATGAGAAGTGGACGCCACAGTTCGATCAGCCAGAGTGGAAGAATGCGCTGAACTTCTACGTCAACACCATGAAGCAGTCCGGGCCGCCGGGCGCCTCCAGCAACGGTTTCAACGAGAACCTTGCGCTGTTCAACAGCGGCAAGTGCGCCATCTGGGTCGACGCCAGCGTTGCCGGTTCGTTCGTGACCGACAAGAAGCAGAGCAAAGTGGCCGACAGCGTCGGCTTCACCTACGCGCCGCATGAGGTGACCGACAAGGGCTCGTCGTGGCTGTACTCGTGGTCGCTGGCGATCCCGACCAGCGCCAAGAACACCAAGGACGCTGCCGAGTTCACCCAGTGGGCCACCTCGAAAGAGTACGCCAAACTGGTTGCCGATACCGACGGCGTGTCCAACGTACCGCCGGGCACCCGCGCCTCGACCTACACCGACGAGTACAAAAAGGCAGCACCGTTTGCCAACATCACGCTTGAGTCGTTGAAGAAGGTCGATCCCAAGTCGCCAACCCTCAAGCCCGTGCCTTACGTCGGCATTCAACTGGTCACCATTCCCGAGTTCCAGGCCATCGGCACCAGCGTCGGTCAGCAGTTCTCCGCAGCACTCATAGGTCAGTCCACTGTGGATCAAGCCTTGCAGAATGCGCAAACCGCTACCGCGCGCGACATGAAACGAGCGGGTTACCCGAAAAAGTAACCGTCACGCACCAGGGCGAAAGCCGATGCTTTCGCCCTGCCGCTCAACTGCGCAACAACTCTGGTGCAATCCGGTTCGGAGCTCCCCATGAATACCTCAGCCTCCCCTGAACGCACGGACTTGTCCGGCGAACAGCAACCGCTCAAAAGCCGTCGATTCAAGCCGGGCTGGTTTCTGGTCAGTCCTTCGGTGGCGCTTCTGTTGGTGTGGATGATCGTGCCGCTGGGCATGACCATTTATTTCTCGCTGATCCGCTACAACCTGCTCTCCCCTGGCGAAAACGAATTCGTCGGCCTGGAAAACTTCCAGTACTTCGTGACCGACAGCGGCTTTTTGCCGGGTGCCGGCAATACCTTACTGCTGGTCGGCAGTGTGCTGGCGATCAGCGTGATCTTCGGCGTGCTGATTTCGGCGCTGCTGGAAGCCAGTGAGTTTTTCGGTCGTGGCATCGTCCGTGTGCTGTTGATCTCGCCGTTCTTCATCATGCCCACGGTCAGTGCGCTGATCTGGAAAAACCTGATTTTCCACCCGGTGTCCGGCGTACTCGCGGCGGTCTGGAAGTTCTTCGGCGCGCAACCCATCGACTGGTTCGCCCATTACCCGATGCTGTCGATCATTATCATCGTCTCCTGGCAATGGCTGCCGTTCGCGATCCTGATCCTGATGACCGCCATGCAGTCTCTCGATCAAGAGCAGAAAGAAGCGGCGCGGCTGGACGGCGCAGGTCCCCTGGCAATTTTCTGGCACCTGACCCTGCCGCACCTGGCACGTCCGATTGCCGTGGTGGTAATGATCGAAACGATCTTCCTGCTTTCGGTATTCGCTGAAATCTTCACCACGACCAATGGCGGGCCGGGCTTTGCCTCGACCAACCTGGCTTACCTGATCTACATCCAGGCGCTGCTGCAGTTCGACGTCGGCATGGCCTCGGCGGGCGGCCTGATTGCAGTGGTCATAGCCAACATCGCGGCGATCATCCTGATCCGGATGATCGGCAAAAACCTCACCGACAAGTCATGAGGACCTTGCCATGATGACCCTCAAACAATCACGCCGTCTGCAAAGCCTGCTGCTCGGGGCCCTGTCCTGGATCATCGCTGCGCTGGTGTTCTTTCCGATCTTCTGGATGGTCCTGACCAGCTTCAAAACCGAGATCGATGCGTTCGCGACACCGCCACAGCTGTTCTTCACCCCGACGCTGGAAAACTACCTGCACATTCAGGAGCGCAGCGATTACTTCCATTTTGCCTGGAACTCGGTGCTTATTTCCTTCAGCGCGACGGTACTGGCGATGCTGATCGCGATTCCTGCGGCATATTCCATGGCGTTTTTCGAGACCAAGCGCACCAAAGGCACGCTACTTTGGATGCTGTCTACCAAGATGCTGCCGCCGGTGGGCGTGCTGATGCCGATCTATCTGCTGGCCAAGACCTTTGGCCTGCTGGATTCGCGTCTGGCACTGATCATCATCTATACGCTGATCAACCTGCCGATCGTGGTCTGGATGATTTATACCTACTTCAAGGATATCCCCGGCGAGATCCTCGAGGCCTCGCGGCTGGACGGGGCCAGCACCCGCCAGGAAATCTTTCGCGTGCTGATGCCGATCTGCAAGGGCGGCCTGGCGTCCACCGCGTTGCTGTCGCTGATCCTGTGCTGGAACGAAGCGTTCTGGTCGCTGAACCTCACCTCGTCCGCCGCGGCCCCGTTGACTGCCTTGATCGCTTCCTACTCCAGCCCCGAAGGGTTGTTCTGGGCCAAGCTGTCAGCGGTCTCGACCCTGGCCTGTGCGCCCATTCTGATTTTCGGCTGGATCAGTCAGAAACAACTGGTTCGCGGCCTGTCGTTCGGCGCTGTCAAATAGCCCGGCCCAAAGAACAAGAAGGAGTCCAACATGGCTAATCTGAGCATCCGCAATCTGCAAAAAGGCTTTGACGGTCACCAGATCATCAAGGGCATCGACCTGGACGTGAAAGACCGCGAGTTCGTGGTCTTCGTCGGGCCTTCGGGCTGCGGCAAATCCACCTTGCTGCGGCTGATCGCCGGGCTCGAGGAAGTGACGTCGGGAACCATCGAACTCGATGGCCGGGACATCACTCAGGTGACCCCGGCCAAGCGTGACCTGGCCATGGTGTTCCAGACCTATGCGCTGTATCCGCACATGACCGTCGGCAAGAACCTGTCGTTTGCGCTGGACCTGGCGGGCGGTGACAAGGCCGAGATCAAGAAGAAGGTCGATGAAGCCGCACGTATTCTGGAGCTCGGACCACTGCTGGAGCGCAAGCCCAAGCAGCTGTCCGGCGGACAACGTCAGCGTGTCGCGATTGGCCGGGCCATTGTGCGCAACCCGAAGATTTTCCTGTTCGACGAGCCGCTGTCCAACCTCGACGCCGCGCTGCGCGTGCAGACCCGCCTGGAGTTGTCGCGCCTGCATAAAGAGTTGCAGGCCACCATGATCTACGTGACGCATGATCAGGTGGAAGCCATGACCCTGGCCGACAAGGTTGTCGTCCTCAATGGCGGCAAGGTCGAGCAGGTCGGCTCGCCGCTCGAGTTGTATCACCACCCGGCCAACCTGTTCGTTGCCGGCTTCCTCGGCACGCCGAAAATGGGCTTCCTCAAGGGCAGGATCAGCCGGGCGGACAGCAGCAGTTGCGAAGTCGAGCTGGATGCCGGAACGCGTATCAGCCTGCCGGTCAATGGCGCAGGACAAAGCGTTGGCGCCGCTGTGACGCTGGGCATCCGCCCGGAACACCTGAACCTTGCCCAGAGTGAGGATTGCCAGTTGCAGGTGATTGCCGATGTCAGCGAACGTCTTGGCAGCGACACGTACTGTCACGTGCGCACCCGTTCGGGCGAGGCGCTGACCATGCGTATTCGTGGTGATCTGGCCAGCCAGTACGGCGAAACGCTGAACCTGCATCTCGACAGTGCCCACTGCCACCTGTTCGACGCTCAAGGTCTGGTGATTGCCAAAGCCTTGCAGACTGCCGCCGCCTGAGTTCCGGAGAGCCCTTCATGAAACTGAATAAAAACAATCTGTCCCGACTGGACGCCGACATTGCCCTGCCCGCCTACACCGTCGACAGCACTCGCCAGGGCATTGCCCATATCGGCGTCGGTGGCTTCCATCGTGCGCACCAGGCGTTTTACACCGATGCGCTGATGAACAGCGGCGAAGGCTTCGAGTGGAGCATCTGCGGCGTGGGCCTGCGTCCTGAAGACAAGGCCGTGCGCGACGCTCTGGCACAACAGGACTACCTGTACACGCTCTATGAACTGGGTGACACACCCGATACCCAAACCCGCATCATTGCCTCGATCAGCGGCATGCTGCTGGCCGATGACAGTCCGCAGGCGCTGATCGACAAGCTTGCCAGTCCGGACATCCGCATCGTCTCGCTGACCATCACCGAAGGCGGTTACTGCATCGACGACAGCAACGGTCAGTTCATGGCCCATCTGCCGCAGATCCAGCACGACCTGGCGAATCCGGATCAGCCAAAGACGGTATTCGGCTTCCTCTGCGCCGCGCTGGCGCGGCGCCGGGCGCAAGGCACGCCGGCCTTTACCCTGATGTCCTGCGATAACCTGCCACACAACGGCGCAGTGACACGCAAGGCATTGCTGGCATTTGCCACGTTGCGCGATGCCGAGCTGCACGACTGGATCAAGGCAAACGTCAGCTTTCCCAACGCGATGGTCGACCGTATCACACCGATGACCAGCGCAGCCCACCGTCTGCAACTGGCAGACGATAAACACATCGACGACGCCTGGCCGGTGGTCTGCGAACCGTTCGTGCAGTGGGTGCTGGAAGACAAGTTCGTCAATGGTCGCCCGGCATGGGAGAAAGTCGGCGTGCAATTCACCGATGACGTGACGCCCTATGAAGAGATGAAAATCAAACTGCTCAACGGCAGTCATCTGGCACTGACCTACCTGGGCTTCCTCAAAGGTTATCGTTTTGTACACGAAACCATGAATGACCCGCTGTTCGTGAGCTATATCCGCGCCTACATGGACCTTGATGTCACCCCGCAACTGGCGTCGGTGCCAGGCATCGACCTGGAAGGTTACAAAGACACCCTGATCGAGCGTTTTTCCAACCAGGCGATTGCCGACCAGCTGGAGCGGGTCTGCTCGGACGGTTCGTCGAAATTTCCCAAGTTCACCATTCCGACGATCAATCGTCTGATCGTCGATCAGGGCAATCTCGAACGTGCCTCACTGGTAGTCGCCGCATGGGCGCTGTACCTGAAGGGTGTTGACGAGAACGGCACGACCTACAGGATTCCTGACCCGCGTGCCGAGTTCTGCCAGGCGCTGGTGGCTGATGACGCGCTCATTGCCGAGCGCTTGTTGGCGGTGGAAGAAATATTTGGCTCGGCCATACCGAAATCCGCAGCCTTCGTGGCGGCTTTCGAGCAGAACCTCAATGATCTGCGCACGCTGGGTGTGAGTGGCACACTGGAAAAACTTTTGACCGCCAGGGCCTGAGGGACTTCCCATGTTTCTTGGAATCGATTGCGGGACCCAGGGCACCAAGGTGTTGGTGCTCGATACCGAAAGCGGCAACGTGCTGGGTGAAGGCTCGGCGCCGCACAGCCTGATCAGCGACCATAACGGCCGCCGTGAACAGGACGTGCAGCAATGGCTGGACGCGCTGCAACAGGCGACCCGCGAGGCATTGGCAGCGTCGGGCGTTTCCGGACAGCAGATCCAGGGCATCGGTGTGTCAGGCCAGCAACACGGCCTGGTGCTGCTCGATGCCCGCGGCGAGGTACTGCGCCCGGCCAAGCTGTGGTGTGACACCGAGTCGGCACCGGAAAACCAGCGCCTGCTGGACGAACTGGGAGGCGCGCAGGGGTCGCTGCAACGCCTTGGCCTGGTCATCGCCCCAGGCTATACCGTGTCCAAACTGTTGTGGACCAAGGAGCAGTTCCCGCAGCTGTTCGAGCGGATCGACAAAGTGTTGCTGCCCCACGACTACCTCAACTATTGGCTGACCGGTCGTTGCTGCACCGAGTTTGGCGACGCGTCGGGCACCGGCTACTTCAACGTGCGCACTCGCGAGTGGGACCTGCCATTGCTTGCGCACATCGACCCGAGCGGCCGGTTGGGCAAGGCACTTCCGCAGCTGTTGCAAGCCCACGAACCGGTCGGCATGCTGCGTCCTGAAGTTGCCCGATTGCTGAGCCTGAACCCTGACGCTCTGGTGTCCAGTGGTGGCGGCGACAACATGATGGGCGCGATTGGCACGGGCAATATCCAGCCGGGGCTGATCACCATGAGCCTCGGCTCTTCCGGTACGGTGTATGCCTATGCCGATGAGGCACGGGTCAGCGAGCATGAATCGGTCGCGACCTTCTGCTCATCCTCCGGCGGCTGGTTGCCGCTGATCTGCACAATGAACCTGACCAACGCGACGACCGCCATTCGCGAGCTGTTCGCCCTCGACATCGCCGGCTTCAACCAAGCGGTCGCCCAGGCGCCGATCGGTGCCGAAGGCGTACTGATGCTGCCCTTTCTGAATGGCGAACGCGTGCCCGCCCTGCCCGACGCTACCGGCAGCATCGTCGGGCTGGACAGCACCAATCTGAACCAGGCCAACCTGTCCCGCGCGGTGGTCGAAGGCACCACCTTCGGCCTTCGCTACGGTCTCGATCTGCTGCGCGACAGCGGTATCAAAAGCGAGAAGATCCGCCTGATCGGCGGAGGCTCGAAAAGTGCGGTATGGCGGCAGATCGTAGCCGACATCATGAACACCCCGGTGATCTGCACCGACCACTCGGAAGCCGCTGCGCTGGGCGCTGCCATTCAGGCGGCCTGGTGCTGGTCGCACGCCAACGGCAAGGTTCAGGACCTGCAGCAACTGTGCGAACGCTGCGTAAGTCTCGATCAAAGCAGTGAGACGCACCCCGTGGTGCATAATGTGGCCGCCTATCAGCAGGTCTATCAGCGTTATCAGGCGCAACTGCGCAAGGTTTGAACCGTTTTTTCATGGAGCACTTATGTTTCTGGTTTGTGGCGAAGCACTGTTCGACATTTTCACCCGCGCTGATGACAGCGGTTCCCTGAACAGATTGGGGTTTGATGCGATTGCCGGTGGCTCTCCGTTCAACGTTGCGATCGGCCTGCGCCGCCTGGGTGTGGAAGCGAGCTTCCTGGCCGGGCTGTCCACCGATTACCTGGGTCGTCGGCTGCGTGCCGTGCTGGAAAAGGAAACCGTGAATACCGATCACCTGATCGAATTCGACGCACCCACTACACTGGCCATGGTCGCCGTGGGCAGCGATGGATCGCCGACTTACAGCTTTCGAGGCGATGGCTGCGCGGACCGCCAGTTGCGCCTGGAACACCTGCCGCAACTCGACGGGCAGGTACGCGGCATTCACGTCGGCTCGTTTTCACTGGTGGTGCAGCCGATTGCCGACACGCTGCTGGCGCTGGTAGCCCGTGAAAGCAGCACCCACCTGATCTCGCTGGACCCCAATGTGCGCCTCAACCCGGCACCGGACATTCAGCGCTGGCGCAGCCAGGTCGCAGCATTCGCCGAGTATGCGCACCTGATCAAGGTCAGCGACGAAGACCTGCACCTGTTGTACCCGGACAGCGACCCACAAAAGATTGCCGAAGGCTGGCTCGGCAAGCGTACACAACTGGTCATCGTCACCCGCGGCACGCAAGGCGCCAGCGTCTTCACCCGTCAGCACGGCACCTGGTCGGTGCCGGCAAAAACCGTGGCCACCGCCGATACCGTCGGGGCCGGGGATACTTTTCAGGCCGCGCTGCTGACCTTCCTCAGTGAACGCCAGCTCGATACGCCGCAAGGCTTGTCAACGCTGTCACGGGAAACACTGGACGAGATGCTGAATTTTGCCGTCGGCGCGGCCGCGCTGACCTGCACAAAGGTCGGGCCGGATTTGCCGTACAGGCATCAATTGGGGTGAGAGGGCTTGAACACTACCTCCATACACCCGCATCAACTGCGGTGTATGGACGGTAGTCTTCGTGAGCAAGCTCACTCCCACCCATTAAATGCATGTCTGAAGGGAGAAAGTATCGATACTTAACTCCATCGGAAAGCATTTCCTAGGTGAGAGTGAGCCGGGCGACGCTTCGCTTGTTCACGAAAAGGTCATCAAAGTCGCCGAACAAACATCAGGCCACCATACCGGCCTTGATACCTCTGATGCGGGTGTTGATGTCATCCGCAACGTCGTTCTG
Organism: Plantibacter cousiniae (nom. nud.); assembly: GCF_977070315.1. Lineage (NCBI taxonomy): Bacteria > Bacillati > Actinomycetota > Actinomycetes > Micrococcales > Microbacteriaceae > Plantibacter > Plantibacter cousiniae (nom. nud.). The sequence goes on from NZ_CDRVEU010000002.1 coordinate 409,154, forward strand.
CTTGTCCTTGAGCGCGTCCTGAACCTTCTGGTCAATGGCCAGTTGGTCCTGAGGTGCCATGGCGTCATAGTCTTTCTGGGTGATGCCAGTCAGCTTTTCGCGCACTTTCTCTTCGGCTGTCTGCTTCAGAGAGTCCATGAATTTCTGTTGTACCGAATCCGTCGATGCCGTGTCAGTGGTGCTGGTGGTACCAGCCACTGAACCGATGACACCGTTGTCACGGTCAGCCGTCTTTTCCGACAGTGACGTATCACCGGCGGACTTCAGGTTGATCATCATCCGTGCAAAGGATTCGTTGTAACCACTGTTGTCCTGCTTGCTGTCCTGCGATGTCGAACTGCTGGTCTGCGCGGTAACCGGTGCCGAACCCGATGTCAGGCCAGCGGCAGCGACCGAGCTGAAGGCGTCCTGGGACACCTCGTCTACAGTCTTGCGCCCGACGACAGCTCGGGAAACAAGCTGCTCAAGCGCAGTCGTGCCAATAATCATCTCTCACCTCCTGATGAACCTGTTGCGTAGGTTCAACAGCAAGTCCAGTGCCAACTGCCCTAAAAATAATTAACCTGTTGATTTTTAAAGCTTAAATAAAACAGGGCATATAGATCGCGTCAAAAAACGGATGCATCCGGCCGCCTGCGGCAAGTATTGGCCGAGCGTCAGCCTGCCGCACGGCCGGTGTTGATATTCAACAGCTCGATCGGCAGCGGCTCGGAAAAGTAGTAGCCCTGCGCCTGTGTGGCGCCAATCTCACGCAGCAGCTCAAGGGTTTCACGGTCCTCGACCCCTTCGGCAACCACGGTCAGATCAAGGGATTCGGCCATGCGCACGATGGCACGCACAATCGCGCGGCTGCGTACACTGGAAGCCAGGCCGAAGATAAACGACTTGTCGATTTTCAATCCGCTGAAATGGTACTGGTGCACGTAGCTGAGCGAAGAGAAGCCCGCGCCGAAATCGTCGAGCATGACCGACATGCCGTGCTCGGCCAGAAGCTTCATTGACAGGCGTGCCTGCTCGGGATCGGCCACCAGTGCGCCTTCGGTGAGCTCCAGGCACAGACGCTCGGGCGCAACATTGTGTTCGGCAAGCATCGCCAGCACTTCCGCCGCGAATGCCGGACGGGTGATGCTGTAACTCGAACAGTTCACATGCACGGGTGGCCAATGACCGTTTTCGGGTTGCGCCAGAATGGCAACCACACGCTTGAGCATGTAAAAGTCCAGACGGCCAATCAGACGCAGCCCCTCTAGCGCAGGTAGAAAGCTCTCTGGCCCGACGATTCGCCCATCAGGCATGCACCAGCGGATTAGCGCCTCGAACGCCAGCAACTTTCCGCTATTGACGCAAATCACCGGCTGAAAATAGGGAATCAACTGATCCGTACGTTTCAGCGCCGTGCGCAAGGCGCCCTCCTGCTCGACCTGATCCGATACCTCGCGACGCAACGCCTGATTGAACACCGCGAAGCTGTCCCGGCCACCATTCTTGACCCGGTACATGGCGGTATCGGCATCGCGCAGCAGGTCAGCCGGCTCCTGATGGAAGCGGCTGTCGGCGCCCACCACACCGATACTGCAGGAGGAAAAAACCGTGTGATCATCGATCACGAACGGCTGCTCGAACGCCGTCAGTATTCGCTGGGCAATCTCCGTGCCGGTCTGCAACGGCGTGTCGATGCTCAACACGGCGAACTCGTCACCGCCCAGCCGCGCCAACAGGTCCTTTTCGCGCATGCAACTGCGCAAACGCTCGGCGGCCTGCACCAGAAGGATGTCGCCGCAGTGATGGCCAAGGCTGTCATTGATCATCTTGAAGCGATCCAGATCGATGAACATGACGATCAGTTGCTGGCCATCGCGGCAGAAGTCCTGCCAGGCATGCCTCAGGCGATATTGCAAATGGCTGCGATTGGGCAGCCCGGTCAGCGAGTCGTGGGAGTTTTCGTGCTGCAGTCTGGCGTTGGCCCGATCCAGCTCACGGGTCCTGTCTCGAACCCTGGCTTCAAGCAAGACATTGGCGGTATGGATCGCGTCTGCCGCGCTGCGCCGGGACAGTGCCGTATCGATGTGACGAGAAACAAAGGTGAGCAGTTCCTGATCGCGCAAGGTATAGCTGACGTCCTTGGAATAACTCTGCACCACCAGCACGCCGCGAACCTGTCCGCCGTCGAACAGCGGAATGCCCAGCCATGAAGAACAACGACCGGATTGTCGCTGGACCTCGATCTCGCCAAGGCTTTCCAGCCTGCGGGCTTCATCGTAATCGATCAGGCACGGTCGCCGCTGGCCTATCACATACTCGGTAAACCCTCGCTGCCCGCGTCGTGAACGCGGCGGCGTGGGCTTGAACTCGTCAATGTAATACGGAAAGGTCACTTCGCCCGTCGTGCTGTCGTAAAGCGCGATATAGAAATTGAGCGCCACCAGCAGCTCGCCGACGATCATGTGCAGGCTGCAGAAAAGCTCGTTCATGTCGCCGGGCTGACTGGAAAGCTCGGCAATCTGGAACAGGGCACTCTGCAGATGCTCGGCACGCTCGCGATCCCTGACTTCCTGACGCAACGCGTCATTGGCTGCAGAAAGTTGTTGCGTGCGCAGGGCTACCACCTGTTCCAGGTCAGTTCGGCGCAACTGCCGGTCCAGTGCCATCGCCACATGGCGCGACACGACGGCGAACAATGCACGATCCTGGGCACTGTAGACACGAGACACATCGTAAACCTGCATCGCGACCATGCCGAACACTTCATCCGATGCATTTTTCAAGGGCGCGCCCATCCAGAACTCGGGCAGACGTCCGACGCAGTAAAAGCGGTTTTCGGCTTTGGCCAGTTCGATGCAGGCGGCATCGAGAAACAAAGGCTGCCCGCTGCTCAAGACATACCCGGTCAGCGACATCCGGTCAGCGTCGATAAACTCGAACGTCTCGTGAGCCATCGCTTCGTCATCGAAACGGTCAATGTAATAAGGGTAAGTGATCTTGCCGCTTTGCCGGTCATACAGCGCAACGTAGAAGTTCTCGGCATCGATCAGCGCCCCCAATTGCTCATGAATGCCTTGCAGAAAAGCGCCGCGGTCCAGCGTAGAGCTGGCCAGCAGGCTGATTTCATACAGAACCCGCTGAGTGTTCTGCGCGCGGATCAACGCGGCGGTCTGCAACAGCGAGCCCAGTCTGGCGGCCAGATCCACCAGCAGGGGGTGGTCTTTGTCGGCCATCGGTGCCAACACCCAGCCCAGCACGCCCTCGCCCTGCCCTGCGACCCGGCAATGCAGCTGCAATTGAGCGCAATACGCTTCGAAGTCTTCAGCCGCGATGTGTGCTGGCCAGACAACGGTGTTGTCGCCCTGTCCGAGCAGGCATTTCAGTTCGCCAGCGGCGTAGGCAGCCCAGGCAATATCCGCTATCTGCTCGCGTGCGGCGCTGATGAGTGCTTCGATGGACGCGTGACAGGAGAATCGGTCGCGGTTGGCTGCCAAGGCGCTGCCGGGAGTACGTGAGGTGCACGCTACGCTTGGGCAAAGGCCCGTGGCCAGAAGTGAGACTGTCATGGAAACACCCAGATGCATGAGCCGACGGCGGTCATCCTTAAAATAATGACCAGAGATTACAAGCGTGTCAGGCATTGTTGCAAAGTTCATACCTTTTTGGCAGACCCTTGTATTCCCCTATGACGCTTGTGTGACGCAGGGCACTACACGGCTCCCTCATGTGTCAGATTCAGGTGCATTGCCGTGCAGCAAGGCTCGGCTATGCTGTCGTACGGCGTTACATTTATTCAATTGAACAGGTGACAGTAATGGTCAAGACGTACAGCTACGCAGCGCAATCTGCCCAAGACATACTCAAACCCCATCAATTCGAACGTCGCTCGCCCGGCGCTGACGATGTTCAGATCGACATCCTTTACTGCGGCGTGTGCCACTCGGACCTGCACACTGCGCGCAATGAGTGGCACAACACACTCTATCCTTCTGTTCCGGGTCACGAAATCGTCGGCCGGGTCACGGCGGTCGGCTCCGACGTCAAGCAATTCAAGGTCGGCGACCTGGCTGGCGTCGGCTGCATGGTCGACAGCTGCCAGCAATGTACATCGTGCGCCGAGGGTGACGAGCAATATTGCGAGAGCGGCTTCACCGGCACCTACAATGGCCCGGTATTTGGCGGCGAGAACACATTCGGCGGCTACTCCGACAAGATCGTGGTCAAGGAAAAGTTCGTCTTGCGCATCTCTCATGATGCCAACCTGGCCGCCGTAGCGCCGCTGTTGTGCGCGGGTATCACCACCTATTCCCCCTTGCGCCACTGGAAGGTCGGCCCGGGCAAGAAAGTCGGCATTGTCGGGCTTGGCGGTCTCGGCCACATGGGCGTCAAGATTGCCCACGCCATGGGCGCACATGTTGTGCTGTTCACGACCTCCCCCAACAAGCGAGAAGATGGCTTGCGCCTGGGCGCCGACGAAGTAGTCGTATCCAAAGACGCGGCACAGATGGCCGCTCAGGCCAACAGCCTGGACTTTATCCTCAACACGGTCGCAGCGCCGCATGATCTGGACGCCTTTCTGTCTCTTCTCAAGCGCGACGGCACCATGACACTGGTCGGCGCGCCGGCAGAACCGCATCCGTCACCAGCGGTGTTCAACCTGATCTTCAAACGTCGCAGCCTGGCTGGCTCATTGATCGGAGGCATTCAGGAAACCCAGGAAATGCTGGATTTCTGCGCCGAGCACGGCATCGTTTCCGACATCGAAATGATCAACATGCAGGACATCAACGAGGCTTATGAGCGGATGCTCAAGGGCGACGTCAAGTATCGCTTTGTCATCGACATGGACAGCCTCAAGCAGGAAGCGGCTGCCGACTCGAACGATGCCTGACGTGCAGCCAACAGCCAGGGAAGGCTGAGCGCACGGACATGCCGTACGTCGCCCCCGGTGAACCGAACGCGGCTAACCACCCACTGACGTCCATACTCTAATGCAGCAAACGGGTTGCAGACCTCGGCAACCCGCCTGCTGTGCGACTCGTTCTGTCTGTTTCACGCCAAGACCTGAGCGGCGCACCCGCCAAAATGAACTATTTATTACATTTTGGTGACTACTACTGACTGTCTTTGAGTCTCAAGTTCACGCAGTCCTTGCAGATACTCATGTCAACGGACGTTTAACAGGTGAACGGATTATGAAACAACGCGCGACAGTCATCTGCAAACGTGACGGCCAGGTCCTTTACGTGCGCAAACCGAAATCCCGCTGGGCATTGCCCGGCGGCAGGATTGAAGCGGGTGAAACGCCCTTCCAGGCCGCAGTGCGTGAACTGTGCGAGGAAACCGGGCTTGCTGACCTTGATCTTCTGTACCTCGATGTGTACGAGAAAGATCAAGTGGCCCACTACGTTTTTACCGCTCAGGTTCCAGCCTCCAGCGAGCCATCGCCGCAGAACGAAATTGCCGCCTGCAAATGGCTTGCGCCGCAGAAACTTGACGACCTGAAAGCCAGCAGTGCGACCAAAACCATCGTCAAGTCATATGCCAACGAGTCCGAAGACGTTTCCGGTGCACGGAGCCACGTGACGGGGTAATCGGGACAATCGGGTTGAACGGTATGGCCTGATTCTGTTCTGAGACAGCAGACGGTTCATTACTTTCTTCCCCGTCTCAGGAGACCCCTATGACTCAGACCGCCCTGGTTGTTGGCGCAAGTGGCATTGTCGGCAGCGCAATCACGCAGTTGTTACTGGAAAACGATTGGCAGGTTGCCGCCCTCTCCCGTAGCCCGTCAGCGCGGCCCGGCGTGATCCCGGTTGCTGCAGACCTGCAGAACCCGGAGTCCGTACGTGTGGCTCTGGCTGATTTAAAGCCCACCCACGTTTTCATCACGACATGGTCGCGTCAGGCCACTGAAGCAGAAAACATCCGAGTCAATGCCGCGATGGTGCGTAACGTGCTGGACGCTGTGCGGCCCGCTGGCAGTGTCAAGCATGTCGCGCTGGTGACCGGCCTCAAGCATTACCTCGGCCCGTTTGAAGCGTATGGCAAAGGCACCCTGCCGCAAACGCCGTTCAGGGAATCGCAGGCGCGCCTCGATATCGAGAACTTTTACTACGCCCAGGAAGACGAAGTCTTCGCTGCCGCAGAGAAGGATGGCTTTACCTGGAGCGTCCATCGTCCGCACACCGTGACCGGTGTCGCCGTCGGCAACGCGATGAACATGGCGACGACTCTGGCCGTTTACGCCTCGATCTGTAAAGCCACGGGCCGACCTTTCGTGTTCCCGGGCTCACGTGTGCAGTGGGACAGCCTGACCGACATGACCGATGCGCGGCAGCTGGCCCGCCAGCAACTGTGGGCCGCGACCACACCTGCAGCGGCCAATCAGGCGTTCAACATCACCAACGGCGATGTGTTCCGCTGGAGCTGGATGTGGGGACAGATCGCCGAATACTTCGGCTTGCAGCCAGCCGATTTCCCGAGCGAGCCAGCCCCGCTGGAAACGCAGATGGCCAACGATCAAGCAATCTGGGATGACATTGTTCGCGAGCATCAGCTCAAGGAAAGTGACATCAACCGCCTGATTTCGCCATGGCACAGCGATGCCGATCTCGGCCGTCCGATTGAAGTAGTCACTGACATGTCGAAGAGCCGCAAACTGGGCTTCACGGCATTTCAGGCCAGTGACGATGCGTTCTTCGACGTGTTTGAAAAGCTGCGTCGTGACCGCCTGATTCCCTGAAGCAGCTCACGCTCTCGTGCCAATACTCGCATTGGCACGAGAGCTGGCACTTTCTACGGGTAACGCAAGCACAACAAAAAAGGGCCAACCTTTCGGTTGACCCTTTTTTTACCGCCCAGCAGAGCGGATTTTGTTTGGTAGGCGCGATTGGACTCGAACCAACGACCCCCACCATGTCAAGGAGAGGAGCAATACCCCCTAGCCCATACAGGCTATGGCCTTGAGAGAACGCCCATTCACATCATGAGGCGTCAACATGGCTAACATCCGCTCCCTACCATCAGGCAACTGGAACGCTCAGGTCAGATTAAAAGGGAAACCCCCTCAGTCGAAGACATTTTCTACACAGGCTGAGGCTCAGGCATGGGCTGACAAGCTTGAGGCTGTCATCAAAGACCATAAGCACCACACCATCTTCACATTGGGCATGACCTACTGTGACTCCCACCTCAAGGGCAAGGGTTCCTACACCCATGCTGTCCAGATAGTTGAGCAACTAGCTCACGCCTTCCCTCAGTCAATTCATGACATAACCCCTAAGCTCGTAAACGATTTCAAACTGATGCGCTTACAGACCGTCAAGGCAGCCACATGCAGACACCAACTAGCGTTCCTCTCTCGGTTCTTCAAGTACGCTAAACGTGGCTTGCTGATAGACATACCTAACCCTGTCTGTGATATCACCCTACCTAAGCCTGACAAGTCCAGCGACAAGGTGGTGACTGCTGGTGAGCTACGTCTAATCCTCAATGAGCTATCACCCACAATGGCACTGATAGCAGAGCTTGCATATGAAACAGCCATGCGTCGTTCTGAGATACTGAAGCTGACAGTTAACTGCCTGCATTTGGGACAGAGGATTGTGGACGTAGTAGATGGCAAGAATGGTACACGCTCAGTGCCCCTGACCTTACGTGCGATAGAGCTACTGAAAGAGGCTCAGAGACTCGCCATAGCACAACGCATACAAAGAGGCAGACTGTTCTCAGTAGCGCCTCACAGCGTCTCTCAGGCCATCAGGAGAGCTAGGACAGCAGCTAACCTTGATAGTAATGTCAGACTACACCAGCTCAGGCATACAAGAATAACCAATGTAGCTAAGAGAGGGTTTAACAACGCTCAGATAATGATTGTGTCGGGACACAGGGACACTAGGTCTGTCGCCAGATACTCTCACCTGAATGCTAAGGACGTCTTACACCTGATTGACTGAGGCCCTACAAGCTCGCTGGTGAGGCGTTAGAGTAAAACCCTCATCAGTTGCAGGCTTCACTTATAGCGCGCCTTACAGAGCCTTACAGGAGGCGTAGAGACACCCACAGCATACCAATCAAGCAAACTAATTAGCCCCCTTTGAAAAATAGTTTGAGGACTTTTGCCTGAAATTTAGGTATAGGTATATGTGAGTGAGATAAATATCTCAATTTAGTTTGAGGGGAATTCCCTAAAATCGGGGTATAGTATTATATAGACTGTGAGTACACCCCAGCAAATAATGACTTTACGGCATGTGAAAATAGTTTGAGGACTTTTGCCTAAAAATCAGGTCTAGTATGCGTAGGAGAAGTTTTTCTCAATTTAGTTTGTCCGGTTTTCCCTAGAATCCAGGTATAGTATAATACAAGACAAAGTTTTCTCTTAGCGCCTCCCCTCTCATTAGCTCCACCCTCTAGCACCACCCCTCATCACTCGCCATTACGCGATGTAGGAACACAAGACTTCCTCCTAGATAATATCACGCCCAATCACGGTGGGGGATATAGGGGGTTGCCTTTACTAACTCACTTATAGGTAAGACTAAATGTCTATTACTTTAGAACAGATTGTTGCTCTGCAACACAATCAACTTAATACACTACCAAGAAAGATCATTTGGCTCATGGTTCGTAATCAGGCTGATGTCTTTGGTTGGTCTACTATCTCAAGCGCTGACTTCTGTATTGCTACAGGGCTCCCCAGACGCTCTGTAGAAGGCGTTCTAAAACATCTGGTAGCAACAGCAATGGTTGAGCGTAGAAAGACTGGCAAGGCCCATTCAGCTCGATATCAATATCGTATCATCACTCTCTAAGTAAACTCTCTCTATTAAGGAACACACACATGCGTACATACAAACACGAAGACCTTGTAGCATTGGCACAAGAAACAGGACGCTCCCTTGACGAAGTAAAACAGATTGCTCATAACTCAGGCTGGGTGCTAGAGCAGGAGGCACGCCCTCTCCGAGCCCTTGACAGTTCCAAGGATGCAGTAGCCACGATGAAAGAAGTTAAGCAAGCCACTCTTGAGCGTCTCTATAAGAATGATCCGCTGATCCGAGAGAGTCTGGATATGCAAGTGGCAGTACAGCAAGCACGCCTTGATCGAACCACCAATAAGCTTAGCAATAACCAGTATGATAGCGAAGGGAACTTCACTGGCGTAACGAGAAGCATCATAAGTGGGCCAGCAGCCACAGGCAAGAACCAAACTGATGCTATGAAAGCAATTAAGGCAAGTGTTTATAAGCGACTAGGGGTCCAAGAATGAACTACTATCTATCAGAAGGTGAGCGTCAGTATCAGGAACATCGTAAGGCCCAGCTCAAGGCCATGATTGAACAGGCAGAGTTAAGTAATAATAGCCTTGTAGGTGAAGTGAAGACTTACAAGGGCGTAAGCTATCAGATGCATCAGCGTGGAAGCTATGTCTGTGTAGGCCTTCCTAAGAATTCACCATTGGAAGGTACATTCACATCAGCCTTTGCCTTGCATAAGATCATTGATGACATGGAAGCACGCAAGCCAAGCAAATGAAGACAATCATTAGCTGGTTGGTTACAGCTTTCATCGTGTATACCACCTGCCTAACCCTCTTAACAATCACAAGAATAGCAGTGAGCTACATGGCTTGCCTTGCTTAGAGCGCTAACATGAATTCAGACGATGACTACATACACATCCCCGATGCAGAGTACAACAAGAAACACCTTACCCCACTCATCATACAGAGAGGACTTGCCAAACAGTTTGTGGCCGCTAGAGGAAGCCCCAAAGCAATCTATGCGCTTTCTTTAAAGTATCGAGTTTCCTCACAAGCAGTTGGATACATCTCCAACCTTTCGATTGAGCACATTGATCAAGCCAGAAAACGCTACTACTAATTAATACGTGATAGCAATAGTTAAACGACATCAAGAGAGACGACATCAGCAAGCCTCTGCAAGCGTCTCACAGCACTCTCACGTAAGGTATAGCCTTATCCCTAACGCCTCCTAAAAACGCTCTCAGGAGCTTACAGACAACAAGAAGAACACTCTTTATGCTAAGTCACCAACCTAGCGACATCAGAGATATTGTTACTCAACTACAAAGAACCATTCGTGTAGGTGATTATGTCTTAGACAAACTCAGCGGTGAAGTCTTAGGGGAGTACACCACTCATGCCATACCCGAGGTTCCTTATGATTATCCAACTGCTCGAAACTGCAACCTTCCATATAAGTCTGCTATCTGTCTCCTTACCCCTTGCGAGCAATCTCCTTATAAGCAGACTATAGGGACAACAGAAATCAAAGTTAAGAGAGGTCCTAAGCCTAAGACAATGTTCAACCCATATGCTAAGCACTTCAAGGTGGCAAACAGTGAGCACAATACTTGGCTTGATGATTACGTCTACGGCTCCTGTATGACAGCAGGAGGAGTTAGCAATGGCACAATGAATACTAGCCCTTCTCATGTTCTGAAAGCTTGTATGTTAGACATCGTCAGCACTGAAATAGTCATAGCCACTATCCACCTAGAAGGGCTTACACCCATGAGTCCCCAGCAAGCACGTAGAGTATGTCAATGCGCTAGGCATGCAATTAGCGGCATGAGCTTTTTCCTTGAGCGTAACCCTAGCATCAAAGGACTACTAGAGTTTGAAGTTAGCTTTGCTGAATCGTATCCCTCCCCACCTAGATTATAATACGCTCGGATATATGGGGAACACCATATTTTGCTACAGCTCAGCCCAATCCTATCAGTCGTCAACAGAACTATCAATACACTCGGATAGTAGAGGAGCTACCGCCTCTATGACTCACCACTAACGTACCAAGAGGTAACCACCTTGGTATTAATTACGGTCGGATAGTAGAGAGGAACTTTCTACCCCCCTCCTCACGAAAGACCTACCAGTCTTTGAACGTACCATCCAGAGACAAGGGGAGCTGCCCCCTCCCTAACATTTCTAAATACGCTCGGATATAGAGAGACATCGATATACTTGTCCCGCAGGGACGCTTAGTGATTACTCGTTGAAGATCAACCAAGGTATGATCTAGGAATTAATACGCTCGGATATATAAGGAACTTATAGATGCCGCTTGAATTGATCAACGTCAGAATTACTTTTTCCCAAAAACTCTTAAAGACCCCTTAAGAGAAATTGGCAAATTTCTAAGAACACCTTAACGTCAGCAAGCTGACAGGTGCTACTCCCTTCTCAGGACATTAAGTTAGATGCCATCCTTAGACCACCATCTATCGATGGATCTTTCTTAAAAGCAAAAGCAACGTCAGCATAGCTGACAAGAGCACGCATAAAAGAGAGAATCAAAAGCGGACTACTTACCAGCATGTATCGCTCTTGATCTTTCTTTATTGCGTATACCACTACGTGGCGTGCTCTTGCTTCTGCTGTCACGCAGTGACTCCTGCTGAAAGCCCACTACCACACTTACTTAAACCAAAGAGAACAATATGAATATTCAAGACGAACACAAGCAGCAATACGTAGAAGCCTACTCACACATTGAGCTAGCCAAGACACTTGGAGTTAGTCTAGCCCTGCTAGATAGCCATGCAGAAAACCAAGGATGGAAAGAAGAACATCGACTCTACTGGTTCGACAAGTCACTTGAGTCATTGAAGTATGCGCTTAACGAAGGAAGCATACCTGCTGTCAAGGAACTACTTAAGATTGCTGGCGTAACCAGACCAGTAGGTCGGCCAAAGAAACAAGACATTGAAGGCCATCTAGCTAAAGAAGCCAAAGTGACCGAGGAATGGGAAGCTGACTTCCGAAGACTGACCCTAGTGTCACCAAACTGAAAGAATTATTTATTAAAAGAGGTGGGGTGCATTGTACCTAAAGCTCTAGGACCACATTCACTTTTCTTTAACATACTTTCTGACGAGATACAGAGTGAGCATATACATAGCCACTTGCCTGATCAGGAACACCACAAAGAAAACAAGCAATGCACTCAACACCTTACCCTTGAATACTGCTATCGCAACACACGCAAAAAGGAAATTAATCAAAACCCAGTTACACAAAACCCCCACAGGATGATAGCCTGCTGTTGCTTTCATAACCAACTTCATACTCTTCCTGCGCTCATCATCCATAGCACTTCCTGCCCGACAGATTAGACATTTGCAACCAGCGAATGGCTCTTGTGAGTGTTCAACTCAGTTGCGTACTCCAACTCTATAGCTATCGATTCTCTATAATATAGGCCATTAAATTCGCCCTACCTGTTTCTATCAATACCTGCTGTCCATATCTATTCTCTAACCTCCTGAGACCTGGTAGCAAGTAATTGCAACAATCAACAGCAATCAATACTTTCGACACGCCCCCATCACGCAATATGCACAACCTCACCATGTGAGACCGGCAACCACCCTCTTCCATAGCGCTGTGGAATAGACGTCTGTTTACTCCGAGCAGGTCTGCTATCTCATCTCCGAATTTTCTCTCTCTCCATAGCAGCATCAGACTTTTGAGAAGATTTTGCACAGTACCTCCTACACCTCAGACAAGGGATGGCCTTGCGCCATACATACACCACGTCAATAATTTTTCATAGAAATTTCCGACCAGCAATGCATAAGAAAGGACAGCCCCTAACCCCCTGCCTACCCCTCTCGCCTTGATGGCCCCACGCACACAGAAATTGGCACTTGCCTTGAGCGTCAAGAAAATTCCACAGAGGGGTCGGGTAGCGTCCAGCCCACAGCAGGCACGTAGCTCAGTTGGTTAGAAGCTTGCCATTGTGAGGCCACGAACAATGAGCACCACCTTAACAAGAAGGTGATCAGGCTATACAGATCAGTAGGTTAGCTATGGTCGTTCACATTTACTCGTGTGAATGCCACTGTGAACGTTCGTGTGAACGATGATTTGAACGAGAACGGACGTTCCCATTGCAGTGTGTGAACGATGCCTATAGATTGTGAACGTTTTCTCAAGGCAACAAAAAAGGGAATCCTTTCGGATTCCCCTCTCGACCGCCCAGCAGAGCGGATTTTGTTTGGTAGGCGCGATTGGACTCGAACCAACGACCCCCACCATGTCAAGGTGGTGCTCTAACCAACTGAGCTACGTGCCTGCTGTGGGTCGGCATTCTACGGATATTCGATTGCCTGTCAAACGCTTTTTTGCAGTAACTCTCTGAATACGTGAATTTTTTAAGGCTCCTGCCAGTGATCACGCGACATCGGATTCCTTTCGCCTTACCGGCACGCTGATCGTGCGGCCTTCTTGTGTTCACCCACCTTTTGAAACCTTACCTAGCATATTTACCAGTATCACTCATCATCCAGCCCCAATAACGCTTGCTAGCGTCATAGGCGTCGACCTATGCATCACTCAGGAGAAAAAATCATGGACGATGACGTGGCCGCACTGGTGGTTGATAACGGGTCAGGCCCGGTTCAAAGCGACAATGAAAGCAACGCTGCCTCCGAAGACGGGCCCGCTATCACGAATCGCTATGCAAGGCTGAGAAGTGACGGAATCGTCATTATGATTCAAGACATCCTGGGCCCGCCCCCGACGCCGGACTGGAAACTATGCAAGGCAGATACAAAGCCAGCCAGAGACTCGCCGAGCGGGTCGGATTTGAGTACGAAGGCACGCTTAGACAGGATCGTATGAGTATTCAGGGAGGACTGCGCAACACGCGCGTTTACTCGATCATTGGCAAAACAAAAAAGGGCCAGCCTCTCGGCTGACCCTTTTGATACCGCCCAGCAGAGCGGATTTTGTCTGGTAGGCGCGATTGGACTCGAACCAACGACCCCCACCATGTCAAGGTGGTGCTCTAACCAACTGAGCTACGTGCCTGCTGTGGGTCGGCATTCTACGGATATGCGAATACCTGTCAATCTGTTTTTTTGCTAACCCTATGAAATACAGCGTTTTTTGCCAAACTACAGGCAACGACTCTTTTCGCCTGCTGCTGGCAGAGCTTTTATATCTCGGGTACGATTGCCGCCATCGTCAAGAATATTAAACGGAGTCTCAGGATGGCAAACACGCCCTACCCGCAGTCCTTCTATGCGGCTTCAGCCAATGCTGCCCCGGAACGTCCCGCGCTGCAGGGCGAAGTCGAAACTGACGTGTGTGTTATCGGAGCCGGTTACACAGGCTTGTCCAGCGCGCTGTTCCTGCTGGAAAACGGATTTCGGGTCACGGTGCTGGAAGCGGCCAAGGTCGGCTTCGGCGCATCAGGCCGTAATGGCGGGCAGATCGTCAACAGCTACAGCCGCGACATCGATGTCATCGAGCGAACCGTGGGGCCACGCCAGGCGCAGTTGCTCGGGCAGATGGCCTTCGAAGGCGCATCCATCATTCGCGATAGGGTTTCCCGTTACGGCATTCAGTGCGACCTGAAAGATGGTGGTGTATTCGCAGCGCTGACCAGCAAGCAACTGGCGCATCTCGAAGCCCAGCAGCGGCTCTGGGAGCGCTATGGGCACACCGGCCTCGAGTTGATGGACAAGCGCCGGATCAATGAAGTCGTGGCTTGTGATCAGTACATCGGCGGGTTGCTGGATATGACCGGTGGACATATTCATCCCCTCAACCTGGCGCTGGGTGAAGCGGCGGCCGTTGAAACACTGGGTGGCACGATCTACGAGCAATCAGCGGCCATTCGTATCGAGCGCGGGGCAAACCCTGTGGTGCATACGGCGCAAGGCAGGGTCCGGGCCAAGTTCATTATCGTGGCCGGCAATGCCTACCTGGGCAATCTGGTCCCGGAGCTGGCGGCCAAGTCGATGCCGTGCGGCACTCAGGTCATCACCACCGAGCCGTTGAGCGATGAACTGGCCAAGACACTTCTGCCGCAGGATTACTGCGTCGAAGACTGTAATTACCTGCTGGATTACTACCGCCTCAGCGCCGACAAGCGCCTGATCTTCGGCGGCGGCGTGGTGTACGGTGCCAGAGATCCTGCCAATATCGAAGCCATCATCCGGCCGAAAATGCTCAAGGCGTTCCCGCAGCTCAAGAACGTGAAGATCGACTACGCGTGGACCGGCAACTTCCTGCTGACCCTGTCTCGTCTTCCCCAGGTCGGACGACTGGGCGACAACATCTATTACTCGCAGGGCTGCAGCGGACACGGTGTGACCTACACCCACCTGGCCGGCAAGGTACTGGCCGAGGCGCTGCGCGGTCAGGCAGAGCGCTTCGATGCGTTCGCCGACCTGCCCCACTACCCGTTCCCCGGCGGACAGCTGCTGCGCACCCCGCTGACCGCGCTGGGCGCATGGTATTACAGCTTGCGTGACCGACTCGGTTTCTAGATTTGCTGAACGTAAAACGGCACCTTATCGGTGCCGTTTTTGTTCCTGCCGCGTTGATTTCATTTAACGCCGCGTGCCAGCGTTCTTTTCGCCTCGCCCGCCGCCTGCTCCTGTCCTGATGTCGATAACGCTTCAGCCGCCTGCAGCCAGCGCTGCGCATCGACATTGGCCGGCAACTGCCGGGGCGACTGAATCAGTACCGCCCAACTGCCCGCGTCCTTCCAGGCCGACGCGAAGCTGCTGAAACTCATTGAATAGCGACGATCCATGCCTGCGTTGAGCAGCACGGTCTCCTTGATGCGGTTATAGCCGATCAACACCGCATAACGCGGCCCTTTCCACAGCGCAGAGCCCTGGGCAAAACGCAGCATGACCGGATAACCCGCCGAGACCTGAGTCAGCAGGTCCTGTAATTGGCCATCAAGCGGGTAAACCATGAACCCGTATTCACGCGCGACTTTCTGCATGTTCTGTTCGAGCCGGTCCTCGGCGCCCGGCAGTTGCAGCGGCTTGTCGAGCAAACCGGGCGTTGTCTGCACCTGCTGGTTGGCCAGCATGCTAGCCAGCACCATCGGGCCGCTTTGATAGGCATTACCCCGAAAGAACGGAATCGACGTCAGCTCGACCCGGTCCGGAAGGCGTTTCATCTCCGGCGTAACCATCGACGAACAACCAGCAAGGCCCGTCAGCAAGGCCGCAATCAACCATGAACGCAGTGCACCGGCAGTACCGGTATTGAAAGAAACCGACAGCATGTTCACTCACTTCAACTGTTATCGGGCAACCCGCGACCCGACCTGAGCACCGATGATAGAGCCGACCGGGTTCCGGGTATAGCCGCGCGCGGCACCCCGGTCAGCGGAATGGCGAAAATAATTCATAGCCCGATGCCACTGGTCAATTAACCGAAACATGCCCCGTACTAGACTGTCAGTTATCAAGACCGCAACAAAAAGCAGGAATGTGGAGGCACTTATGAGCCTGGAATTGACAATCGTGATGCTGATCGCCTCGTGGCTTGCCGTTGCCAGTGCGATGCTGTGGGGGGTGATGCGCGTATCCCGTCGCCATCACCAGCCACGCAGTGTCGAGTCGCGCGTGGCAAAGCGGCCAGTCCTTGCAAAACATCTCAAGGCTCCCGCTGTAGCAGCCAACTGACTTACAAGGGCGTGAGCAGCGTTTAGCTGATCTGCCCTCATCAGCGTATTTGCCAGCAACTTGAACGCGAAAGGTCGACCCTGTTGCCAGGGCCGACCTTTTTTACAGTTTCGCCAGCTATCAGTGCGTGGACACCTGAGTAGCGGCTTTCTTGCGTCTTGCCCTGCGTACCAGCATGTTCAAGGCTTCAACGGCTGCCGAGAAGGCCATGGCCGCATAGATATAACCCTTTGGCACATGGGCGCCGAAACCTTCGGCGATCAGCGTCATACCGATCATGATCAGGAAGCCCAGGGCCAGCATGACCACCGTCGGGTTGTCGTTGATGAACTTGGCCAGCGGGTTGGCGGCGACAAGCATCACCACGACAGCAGAGATGACCGCGATGACCATGATCGGCAGGTGCTCGGTCATACCCACGGCAGTGATGATACTGTCGATGGAGAACACCAGGTCCAGCATCAGAATCTGCACGATAGCCGCGCTCATGCTCAGCGCCACCACCGAACCCAGGGCTTTCTCTTCCTCGGTCTTGACGTCCATGCTGTGGTGAATTTCCGTCGTTGCCTTCCAGACCAGGAACAGACCACCGGCAATCAGGATCATGTCTTTCCATGAGAACGCCTGACCAAATACCTCGAAGACCGGCTCTGTCAGCTGCACGATGTACGCAACGGTACTGAGCAGGCCCAGACGCATCACCAGCGCCATGCCGATACCCAGCTTGCGAGCCTTCTCGCGCTGATGTTCAGGCAGCTTGTTAGTGAGAATCGAGATGAAAATCAGGTTATCGATGCCCAGTACAACTTCCATCACCACCAGTGTTGCCAGCGCGATCCAGGCTGCCGGACTTGTTGCGAGTTCCAATAGGTATTCCATAGATCACTGCCCTGCCTGCGCCAATAGTTATAAGTCAGATTTCTTTATCAGACGTGTTTTCGGTTTCAGCCGAGTTTGGTGGTGGCTCCTGCAACGAAAGTTCCTGCCTGGCCTCGTCCAGTGCCTGGGTCGCGGCTTTATGGGTGTCATCGACCACCTGTTTTGCACTGTCGGCGGCGGCGTTCACCATCTGCTTGGTGGAAGACTCTAGCTGATCGCATCCCGCCACTACCAGCAGCGAACCGCTCAGTAATACAGCGTAAAGGGCTTTGTTCATGGGCTCCTCGGTCGGTGAAGCCGGGCGGCCTGTTCAGCCCGGCATTGGAGCGGATTCTAGACATCTTGAAACATAAGTAAAATTCGATTTTATAAGGCATATACTTCGGTTTTACCGAATCGGCAGAAAATATGCTCAATTACCGCCAACTTCACTACTTCTGGGTCGTGGCCAAGACCGGCAGCATCGTGCGCGCCTGTGAACAGTTGAATCTGACCGCGCAGACCGTCAGCGGGCAGATCAGTCTGCTGGAGGCGTCACTGGGGGTCGATCTGTTTCAGCGCGTCGGTCGGCAACTGGAAATGACCGAAGCAGGTCGCCTCGCCCTGCCCTACGCCGAACAAATGTTTCAGTTGGGCAATGACCTGGAAAACCTGCTGCGTTCGCAACCGGATGAACAGCAATTGCTGTTGCGCATTGGGGTGGCTGACGTCGTGCCCAAGTCGATTGTCTACCGCCTGATCGCCCCGACCATGACGCTGGAAGAGTCAATCCGCATCACCTGTCGCGAGGACAAGCTGGAACGACTGCTGGCAGACCTGGCCATTCAGCGTCTCGATCTGGTGATTTCCGATAGCCCCATGCCGCCGCACCTGGACATCAAGGGGTATAGCCAGAAGCTGGGCGAATGCGGGGTCAGTTTTTTCGCCACGCGTGAAATGGCGGAGCGTATCGGGACGGATTTTCCGCAGTGCATGCATGGCGCACCGCTGCTGATTCCAGGCCAGGAAACCGTGGTTCGAGGCCGACTGATGCGCTGGTTTGCCGAACAGAGCATTCAGCCGCGCATCATTGGCGAATTCGATGACAGCGCGCTGATGAAGGCGTTCGGCAAATCCGGCAGCGGCGTGTTCGTGGCGCCCAGCGTGATCGCCGACGAAGTGCAGAACCAGTATGGCGTACAAGTGGTTGGCCATACTGACGCGGTGACCGAATCGTTCTACGCCATTACCGTGGAGCGCAAGGTCAGGCACCCCGGCGTTGTCGCCATCGCCGAAAGTGCTCGGAACCAGCTGTTTACCGATGCAGGCTAAGCCGGGAGCGGCCCTGGATCACGCTTGATCAACAACAGCGCCAGCACAATCGCCAGCACAATGATGCCCGCAGCGGCAAAACCGACGTTGCCCAGCCCCAGGTGATCAATGACCCTGCCGCCGATCAACGCGCCGATGCCAATGCCAAGGTTGGCGCCGGCGATGTTCAGTGATGCCGCGAATGCAGGTGCTTGTGGCGCGGCCTTGATCAGCCGCACATGACTGACCAGAAACAAGGCCGCTTGGGTAATGCCCCAAACGGCAAGCGCGAGTGGCAAGGCCACCACCGAATGAATGCTCGGCACCACCGCGACCATGCCGACGACCATGAAAGCGCAGAACACCAGGCTGGCAATCAAAGGATGGCGGTCGACCATGCGCCCGCCCAGCGAGTTGCCCAGCAAGCCGACAGCGCCAAAGCCCATCAGACACCAGCCCACCAGAGCGCCGTCGAAACCGGCAAGACGCTCGAGCATGTCCGCCAGGTAGGTATAGGCCGTGAACATGCCGCTGAACACCAGCACCGAGAGCAGCACGTGCCCCTGCATCATCCGGCTGCGCAAGATGCCGAACTGTTCAAGGATCGAGACCGGGTTCGGCCGGGCAACCGTTTTCGGCAGATAGACCGTCAACAACAGTGCCTTGGCGAACGCCAGACCGGCCAGCACCAGAAAGGCCGTGCGCCAGCCGAACGCGTCGGAGATCAGGGTACCGATGGGGATGCCGAACACCGTGGCGCAAACGATGCCGAAACCGATCCTGGCAATCGCCCGCCCAGCAAACTGCGGACCGACAATGTCCACGGCGGTCTCGCTGGCCAGCGCCCAGAACACCGGCAAGCCCAACGCGGGAATCAGCCGGGCGATACCCATCACGGCGATATTGGGCGCCAGCGCCGCCAGCACATTTGCAAAGCCGAACAGTACCAGGATGCTGACAAACAGGCGCTTGCGCTCGAAGCGCGAAAAGTAGGCGGTCAGAAAGGGACCAAAGGCGGCGACGGTGAACGCGAACAACGTCACCAGCAGCCCGGCCTGCGAGACCGTGACATTCAGGTCGCGGGCAACGGCTGGCAAAAGGCCAACGATAACGAATTCTGTAGTCAGCACGGTGAACCCGGCGGCTGACAGCAGAAGGATGGGCAACAACATGAATACTCCAGAACAACATCAATACAGCCCGCTGCAACAGCGCGGCCTGCGGGAGGAAAATTAAAGCGGCTTGAAGATGAGTGTCACGCCAATGCTGCGCATTGGCGTGCATTTCGTGAGGCTCTGCGTCGAAACTTCTCAATCCGGCAAGGCAGTGACTAAACAGTGCATCCTTTACGACCCGAAGCTCACGCCAAAGCTCCGTGAAAGCGTAACGAACTGCACCCACACGCCGAGCACGCGTCGGTGTAAACCAGTCCGCTTTTGATTCTGGCCGAAGGCCGTGGGAGCGAGCTTGCTCGCGAAGAGGCCGGTACAGCCCCCAGGAAAGAGGGCGCTTGATGCATCGACTTCGTGAGCAATACGGATCGCCGCCCCGGTCACTCCCACACCCTTCGGGCAGAAGCCTGTAAGCCCTTTATTTCGGGCGTTTTAGAACTTGCCCATGAAATCACGCTTGCCGATTTCAACGCCGTTGTGGCGCAGCAGATCGTAGGCAGTCGTGACGTGAAAGAAAAACTGCGGCAAGGCGTAGCTGAGCAGATAGGCCTGACCGTTCAGGCGCTTTTCCTTTTCAGTGCCGGGACGCAGGACGATTTCGATGCCTTCCTTGCCGTCGACCTGATCAGGGGTGATGCTGCCGATGAAAGCGAGTGTCTTGGCAAGCAGAGCCTGCAACTCGGCAAAGGTGGTTTCGGTGTCATCGTATTGTGGGATCTCGACGCCTGCCAGGCGCGCGGAAGCACCCTTGGCAAAATCGACAGCGATCTGCACCTGACGGGTGAACGGCAGCATATCCGGGAACAGACGTGCCTGTAGCAGGGCTGGCGGCTGAATTTTCTTCTCGGTCGCGTAGGCTTCGGCTTTGGTCAGAACGTCGCTCAGCGCGTTGAGCATTTGCTGAAAGACAGGAATGGAAGCGGCGTACAGGGAAATAGACATGACATATCCTGATTGAGAAAGGCGCAATTATAGACCCACATGACGCCAAACGCCGTGACACTTTTCAGCGCCCCTGCAGATCCGTGCAGCAGACACTGGCAATAATGTCCGCCACGCCCTACGCTGATCCACCGCCATCACTCAGGGAAGCGCCATGTCCATCGAATCGTCCTCCACCGAATCCTCCCCGAATGCCGAGGCGTTACAACTCAACGGCGTTGAAGTGCGCATTCTGGGCTGCCTGATCGAGAAACAGGCGACCAACCCGGAAACCTATCCGCTGACCCTCAATGCACTGGTGATTGCCTGCAACCAGAAGACCAGTCGTGACCCGGTCATGAACCTCACCCAGGGTCAGGTCGGCCAGAGCCTGCGAGCCCTGGAAGGCCGCGGTCTGACGCGGCTGGTCATGGGCAGTCGCGCCGATCGCTGGGAACACAGGGTCGACAAGGGGCTCGAGCTGGTCCCGGCGCAGGTGATACTCACTGGCCTGTTGCTGCTGCGTGGGCCACAGACCGTCAACGAGCTGCTGACCCGCAGTAACCGCATGCACGACTTCGAGGACAGCGAGCAGGTCGTGCACCAGCTGGAACGTCTGATCGCCAGAGGTCTGGCGATGCTCGTGCCGCGCCAGTCGGGCCAGCGCGAAGACCGTTACATGCACCTGCTGGGCGACCCGGAATCCCTGCAGGAGCTGCTTGCCGCCCGCCAGCACGCACCGGAGCGACCTTCGGCAAGTCCGGCGGCCAACTCGCGTATCGATGAGCTGGAGGCACGGGTCGCGGCCCTTGAAGAACGACTGGCCAGACTGGAGCACGCCGAGGAGTAACGCGCCCTGCCCGACCTGCCGGCTAGCCGGCTCTGGCGAAGGCTGCCGCCTGCTGATACTGCTCGTCGGTCGGGCGCACCCCGGTATAGAGCACAAACTGCTCCAGTGCCTGGATCGCCGCCACTTCATCACCACTCACCACACGCTTGCCCAGGCGACGTGCAGCCTGGATCAGCGGCGTGTCGGCCGGGGTAGCCACCACATCGAAAACCGTTTCAGCGGCGTCGATGGCTTGCAGGTCAAACGACAGCTCGTCAGCTTGCGCGCCCTGCATCCCTAATGGAGTGACATTGACCAGCAAGGGTGGCCGCGCGCTGCCCAGCTCTGCTTGCCAGCGAAAGCCGCACGCCTCTGCGAGACGCTGGCCGGCCTGCTCGTTACGGGCCACGATCAGCCCCTCGGTGAAACCCGCATCACGCAGCGCGAACGCGACTGCCTTGGCCATTCCCCCGCTTCCACGCAGGGCAAACGCGCTGCGCGGCACCGCATGACTCTCCATCAGTTGAGCGACAGCGATGTAATCGGTGTTGAACGCCTTCAGATGCCCGTCGGTATTGACGATGGTATTGATCGACTGGATAGCGGCAGCCGAGGCGTCCAGTTCGTCGACCAGTTCGATGCAGGCCTCCTTGAAGGGCATCGAAACTGCGCTGCCACGAATCCCCAGCGAGCGTATGCCGGCCACGGCGGCGGCGAGGTCATTGGGGGCGAAAGTCTTGTAATAGAAGTTCAAGCCCAACTGCTGATAAAGATGATTATGGAAACGCACACCAAAGTTGCCGGGACGGGCGGCCATGGACATGCACAATAATGTCTCCCTGTTAGCAGTGACGGACATCGGGTGTTTCCTCCAGACGGTAATGGCTTGAATCTTCGATAGAAGCGTATGCTACGCACCAGCGAGCGCGAGGACATACGCGGCACACCTTACATAAAATTTACTCAGCACTTTCGCAGATTCTTACAATTTCGGTGTCATAGTGTTATCCCGTGGCAGTGCTTGAGAGTGATGCAGGCGCGCGACAACGGGTTGAGAGCGAGGAACAGTCATGATTCGTCAAATCCCCAAGATCGCCTTGTTTGTAGGTGCCCTGGCCCTTGCTGGCCAGGCGAATGCTGACCGTGGCTGGGGTGGCCCTGCCGTGGTAGGTGCTATCGTTGGCGCTGCCGTTGTCGGGGCGGCGGTATCTTCAGGTCGCGACAGAACGGTGTACGTCGAGCGCGAGCCGGTATACGTGCAACAGCAGCCGGTCTACTACGCGCCGCCACCGGTCTATTACCAGCCGGCCCCGGTCTATCAGGTTGTGGAGCGCTACCCACCGCCTCCACCGCCAGGCTACTACCACCGTTACGGGCCACCGCCAGGCCCCGGCTATTACTACGGTCCGCCACGCGGCCGCTGGTAACAGAACAAAAAACCCGCCTTTTAAGGCGGGTTTTTCGTTGCTGTGCTCACATAATTGGCTGCCAATGCAATGCGCCAAACCCTCGTTGTTATCAATGACCACTATTGAGAGCGTCGATTTCTGACTTGCCCGCCTGCCCTCTACAGTAGCGCCATGGATTGAGGAGGCACTTATGGCCAAGGTACACATCATGTCCGTCGTCGGTAGCGCAGTTCCAGCCCCGCTCAGAGAGCGCGGCCTGTTGGCCTGCTGGTACCTGATTCAGGATGGCGAACCCGTCAGCGGCCCGCTCGCGTCATTGCCTGTTGCAGAGGCCCTGTCGCGGCAACTGCAGTGTCAGCCCCTCAACAGCTGACTTCTTCTGCAAACCTCGTGCGTTGCTCCGCACATCCCTTGCCCGCCTCTTCGATGGCGGGCTTTTTTTTGCCATGGAAAAAGCCGGTGACCAGACTCAGCCGCGCTCGGCCATGGCCGCGTTGACCTGACAGCGATGGGCCAGTTTCTGCAGGCGTTTCTCCAGCGCCATGAACACCACACGATCGGTACGGCCACTGTCGAGCTCATCGATGAGGTCATTGGCGACCTGACGCAATTCGTAAGCCAGTACTACGCGGTCATCATTGAGGTCCTGTTTATGCGACTCGAACAGGCGATGCAGGTAATCCTGCAAGGTGTATTTCAGGCTATGCCGGTCACTGGCGCGCAGATGGGTCAGGTTGAGGCTGATACGGCCCTGCAGTTCGCTCAGCTCGCCGCACAGGTACTGCATGCGCCGCGCGTAAACCACTTCTCGGTCACGTATCTGCCTGTGCGCCAGTTCCGCTTCCTGCTTGCGCTGGATGGCCGGTACTGCCACAGCGGCCATCAGCCCGACGATCAGACCGATCGCCTGCATCCAGCCGGCCCAGTCACTCGGACGTGAGGTAAAGCCGACAACCAGCAGCAGAATGACGATCAATGAAGCGATGATCACCAGTACTGCGTAATCCTTGCTGACAAACCCCTTGAGCATTGCATGACTCCTGAATCGGTGACCTGAATGGCATGGAATGCTAATCGGTGCGGGCCTTGCGCACCACGAATATTCAATTGAGATGTGGTTTTTGGCAGGTTCCAGAGCAGAAAGCGACTTAACAGCAACTTAATGAATGACCGATTGCGTCATTTATTGCGCAAACGCCCACCCCGGCCCATCGACATGCAGCAAAGTCTGCTCATAAAATGCAGCGTTTTGACGCGATCCCTTCCATTTACCACCTTTTATCGAGTGAGCCTTGCTCTTGAAAATCCGTCTGTCTCTTTTGGGCCTATTATTTGTACTTACCGGCCCGGTGCTTTCTACCCCTACGCTGGCAAATGAACCCGCCGTTCTGAACCGTGATCCTTCCAACCTGCACCTCGCCTCGGGCAGCGCAATGGTCATCGACCTGCAGACCGACAAGGTGCTGTATTCCAGCAACCCGGATGTGATCGTGCCGATTGCCTCGGTCACCAAGCTGATGACCGCGATGGTCGTGCTGGATGCCAAGCAGCCGATGGACGAAGTCATTCCGGTGAACATTTCCCAGACACCGGAAATGAAAGGCGTCTTCTCCCGAGTCAAGCTCGGCAGTGAAATGAACCGTCGGGACATGTTGCTGATCACCCTGATGTCCTCGGAAAACCGCGCGGCGGCCAGCCTGGCGCACAGCTATCCGGGCGGCTATCCGGCGTTCATTCTGGCGATGAACGCCAAGGCCAAGGCGCTGGGCATGAAGCACACGGCCTACGTCGAACCCACCGGCCTGTCGGTGTACAACGTGTCGACCGCGCGCGACCTCACCAAGCTGGTGATGGCGGCGCGCAAATACCCGCTGCTCAGTGAACTGAGCACCACCGAGCAGAAGACCGTGACCTTCCGCAAACCGACCTACACCCTCGGTTTCAGCAACACAGATCATCTGGTGCGCAAGGATAACTGGGACATCAAGCTGACCAAGACCGGCTTTACCAACCAGGCCGGTCACTGCCTGGTGCTGCTGACCAGCATGGCCAACCGCCCGGTTTCAGTGGTGATTCTCGATGCGTTCGGCAAGTACACGCACTTTGCCGACGCCAGCCGCATACGCAAGTGGATGGAAACCGGTCAGAGCGGCCCAGCGCCCGAAGTGGCCCTGCAGTACAAGAAGGAAAAGAATCTGGTCATGAGACAGACCGGTATTCAAGCCAGAGACTGAGTCACGCTGGCAACGAAAAACGGTCGCGATGCTTGCACATCGCGACCGTTTTTTATTTCCCCGAGCGGCACTCAGTTGTATTGAGTGACCAGCTTGGTATTCAGGTAGGCCTCAATGGCCTCGGTGCCGCCTTCAGAACCGTAACCGGAATCCTTGATCCCGCCGAACGGTACTTCCGGCAAGCCGATGCCCTGATGATTGATCGACAGCATCCCCGCTTCGATAAAGGTACTCAGCGCTTGCGCAGTCTTCATCGACGTGGTGAAGGCATAGGATGCCAGCCCGAACGGCACGCGGTTTGACTCGGCAATCGCCTCCTCTAGCGTGTCGAAAGGCACCAGCAACGCGACAGGGCCGAAAGGCTCCTCATTCATGATGCGCATCTGCGGCTTCAGGCCACTCAACACGGTCGGCTCGAAGAAATAGCCCGCCCTCTCGACAGCCTTGCCACCGGCAGACAGCGTCGCGCCACCACGCACCGCGTCATCGATCAGATCGACCAGCGCAGGAATACGTCGATCATTGGCCACAGGACCCATGGTGGTGCCCGCCTCCAGACCGTTACCCACCTTGATTTCGCGAGTCAGGCCAACGAATTTCTCGGTGAACGCGTCGAGTACCTTGCGCTGCACCAGAATCCTGGTCGGCGACACGCAGACCTGCCCGGCGTTACGGAACTTGGCGGTGGCCAGCACGCGAGCGGCGAGGTCGATATCCGCATCATCGAACACCAGCGCCGGTGCATGACCACCCAGTTCCATGGTTGCCCGCTTCATGTGCTTGCCAGCCAATGCGGCCAGTTGCTTGCCGACCGGCGTAGAGCCAGTGAACGTGACCTTGCGAATGACCGGATGCGGGATCAGGTAGCCGGAAATTTCTGCCGGATCACCGTAGACCAGGCCAATGACGCCAGCCGGCACACCGGCATCGGCGAAAGCGCGAATCAGCTCGGCAGGCGACGCTGGCGTTTCTTCCGGGGCCTTGACGATGATCGAGCAGCCCGCAGCCAGTGCCGAGGACAACTTGCGCACCACCTGGTTGATCGGGAAATTCCAGGGAGTGAACGCAGCGACCGGTCCGACCGGCTCCTTGATGACTTTCTGTTCGATGGACAAGCCCCGCGACGGCACAAGACGACCATAACTGCGACGCCCTTCTTCGGCCAGCCAGTCGATGATGTCAGCCGCCGACAGGGTTTCCATGCGCGCTTCGGCCAAGGGCTTGCCTTGCTCCTGCGTCATGATTCGGGCGATGCTGTCTGCACGCTCGCGAATCAGGTTCGCCGCTTTCTGCATCAGCTTGTAGCGATCATAAGCTGAGGTGGCACGCCAGGTGGCAAAGCCACGCTCGGCCGCCGCCAGAGCTTCGTCAAGGTCGGCGATAGCGGCATGCGCCACAGTGCCCAGCGCCACGCCCGTCGCCGGGTTGATGACTGACAACGTGCGATTGTCGCGGCTTGCGCGCCATTGACCATCGATATAAAGCTGTACGTCTGGATACATGAACAATTTCTCCATAAGTCGCTGAAAGGAACGGTGTGACCGACTGATCAGACTCGCTGATCAGCACCGGCCATCGGCAAAAATGCCAAGCGCTACGGCTCGTCGATTTTGCGACGCGTCATGAC
The DNA here is from genome assembly GCF_977070315.1 of Plantibacter cousiniae (nom. nud.). NCBI lineage: Bacteria > Bacillati > Actinomycetota > Actinomycetes > Micrococcales > Microbacteriaceae > Plantibacter > Plantibacter cousiniae (nom. nud.). Next base: position 435,964 of record NZ_CDRVEU010000002.1, read on the forward strand.
GCGCGTCGACAAGCTCACAAAACGTTTGAAGCCGGCGGTCTCATAGGCCTGCGCTATGCTGCACTTACGACGATACTTTACTTACATAGCCTGGACTCAAGTCACCAGTCAGGGATGACGTGATCATGAACGTACAGTCTGCCGCATTGCATCATCATACGCCCCCCCTGAGTGTCATTGAGCCACGCGGCCTGGAGATTCGCGCGATTGATTTTTGGCGCAACCAGGCCACGGACACGCCGGCAGTTCTTATAAACCGCGTGGCTCATGATGCTGCCGGGCATCCGGTCAACTGCTGGGATGCAAGGCTCTGGGAAAGCCAGGCTGCCGTCAATCTTGCCACTGTGTTTTCCCTGAGTGGTCAGGCGCTTCTCAGCGACAGTGTCGATGCCGGTTGGCGGCTGATGTTGGCCGGTGACAGCGGCGCGGTCGTGGCCGGATGGGATGGCCGTGGGACTGAGCGGAGCGTGCAGTATGACGCCCTACTCAGACCCGTTGCCATCATTGAAAACGGACGCTGCGTCGAGCGGCGGCAATACGGTGGTCCGGATACTCAGGGCCATAACCAGTGCAACCAATGTATACGCCATGATGACCCGGCTGGTTCGCGAATGGATACCGAGTTCGCCCTGACGGGTGGCGTGCTTGAACAGACGCGGCATTTCCACTTCAATCCCGAAAATGTCGACTGGCCAGAACCGCTGGCAGAACGTGACGCCCTGCTCGAATCTGGTCCAGGCGCGACTACGCGCTGGGCACACAGTCCGCTTGGCGATGTCATCTCGCAAACGGACGCCCATCGTAACGTCCAGACCTTTGCCCATACTGTGGCAGGTCATATTGAGGCCATTTCACTCAGCCTCTCCGGGCAGACAAAGCGAGTTCTGTTTCACAGTATCGATTACGACGCTCAAGGCCACGTAACCTCGGAAACGGCTGGCAACGGCGTTGTGACCAAGGCGGTGCACGACGCCGCAGATGGCCGTCTGATTGAACTCAAAGGCACACGGGCAGATGGTCAACTGCTGCAACATCTGCTCTATGACTACGACCCGATGGGCAATGTCCTGCGTATCGAGGATCGCGCCCAGCCGACACGGTGTTGTGCCGGTCAGCGCATTGAGCCGGTGTCGACTTATCAATACGACACGCTTTATCAGTTGATACAGGCTACCGGCAGGGAAGCCAAGAAAGTCAACCAAGGCCCTGTTTTTCCATCCTTCCAGTGTCCGCTCGACCTGACGCAGCTGGCCAATTACACGCAAACCTACCGCTATGATGCGAGCGGCAATCTGTTGCAACTGACCCACACGGGCACCCAGTCCCACTCGCGCACCCTGATCACTTCGCAAACCAGCAATCGCAGCCTGCCGGTTATCAACGATCGACCGCCGGATGAAGCGGCCATCGCTGCCGCGTTCGACGCCAATGGCAATCTGAATGAGTTGCAAGCCGGGCAAGCGATGAGCTGGGACTGGCGTAATCAGTTGCAGCAAGTGCGGCCGGTGGTTCGGGCAGCGGGTGACGACGACAAAGAGCGCTACATCTACGACGCCAGTGGGCAACGCCTGCGCAAAATCCATACGACCAAGGCGAAAGCCGTTGTCCACAGTGCCGAAGTGCGCTACTTACCAGGCCTGGAGGTGCACAGCAACAGCGCCACAGCCGAGACTTTGCACGTTATCGTCACCCAGGCCGGGCGCAACGAGGCTCGGGTATTGCACTGGCAGGCGGGTCAACCCGAAGGACTTGAAAACGATCAGGTTCGCTACAGCTTCGCCGATCATCTGGGGTCCGGCACCCTGGAGCTGGATAACAACGCGCGCATCATCAGCCAGGAAAGTTACTACCCGTTTGGTGGTACCTCGTGGTGGGCAGGGCGCAGTACGGTTGAAGCCAGCTATAAAACCATTCGATATTCCGGCAAGGAACGCGACGCGACGGGGCTGTACTACTACGGCCTGCGCTATTACGCGCCGTGGTTGCAGCGATGGATCAATCCGGATCCGGCGGGCACAGTGGATGGAATGAATCTGTATCGTTTTGTCAGGAATTCGCCTTTGCGGTTTGCTGATCAACAGGGGGCTGCTCCCTACGACGTGCCCATTACCGTTGTCGTTGCAAAGGACCTTTCCGAGTTCGCGCCTGAGCAGCTATCCAAAATGTATGACGTTAGGGATGTTGCCGTTTCGTTATTGGAGTTCACGCGTTCCGAGCTGCTAAAAGCATCACCGAGGCGAGACGTAAACAAGGCTTTCGACGCAACCTTTGGCGCGCTGGATCCGAGCGCTCGCGCCGCTACGAGTATCGACGTGGAAGATTCGTTACGGCAGATGCAGGAGCTCATTGAGTCCATCGGCAGTCCAGACTCTGATCTGACGCTGTTTCTTTTTAACGGACCCGAGGACATTCTCGCATCGACTGATTTTCAAGGCGAGTTTCAGGAATCGGTCGAACGGATTGGGGTGTCAACCTCTCTTCTTGCCCACTACGATGTGCTGGAAGTTGCACGATCCCTTATTCACGAGACCTCCCATGTCCGCCTGAATACAGTGGATGCGTTTTATTATCTGACGGATGCCAGTAAGCGCCTCGTTAATGGAGCGGATGCCACACAGGTTAAGACGTGGTCAGGCGAGTTCCGAAAGTCGTTAAGAAAAATCTCGACGCATGGCCCCAGGGAAAACCGATTCGATCCAGCCAACTATATATTCGCCATGCAGGCGTTGACCGAGAATGCGCGCACCCGAGCGGAGCGAAAACAAGAGTTCTTGAGCAACACAACGACCCGAACTTCATTATTGCTGATGAATGCCGACACGCTTTCGTCGCTTGTCATGGCGACCGGACAGCCTGCCCGATATGCGCAGACACGGATGAATCAGTCTGGAAATTAGACAATCAATGGCAGTACCCGCTTGAGCGAATACAGAGTGTCATTGACGCCTGAAAAAACGGTGCCTGTTTGAGCACCGTTTCAACAAAAAAGGCGTTGTCGGGGTAATTACAGAATCGGCTTGCCGCCCGTCACTGCATAGCGCGAGCCGGAAATGTAACTGGCTTCGTCAGAGGCCAGCAGCACATAGATCGGCGAAACTTCCACCGGCTGCCCCGGGCGCCCCAGCGGAGTCTCGCTACCGAAGCTTTTCACATCTTCGTCGGTCATGGTCGCCGGGATCAACGGGGTCCAGATCGGACCTGGAGCAACGCTGTTCACGCGGATGCCCTTCTCGCCCAGCAACTGCGCCAGACCACCGGTGAAGTTGGCGATTGCGCCCTTGGTGGTTGCGTAGGCCAGCAACGTCGGCTTGGGCATGTCCGAATTGACCGAACTGGTATTGATGATCGAGCCACCCCGCGGCATATGCGGAACCGCAGCCTTGCAGATGCGAAACATCGCCGTGATGTTGATATCGAAGGTTTTGACCCATTCTTCGTCGGAGATTTCGTCCAGCGTTTCATGCGTCATCTGGAACGCAGCGTTGTTGACCAGCACATCGATGCGACCAAACTCTGCAACGGTCTTGCTCACGATGTCTTCGCATTGCTGCTTCTGTGCCAGGTCGCCCGGCAACAGCAGGCATTTACGGCCCGCCTCTTCGACCCAGCGCTTGGTTTCTTGCGCGTCTTCATGCTCGTTCAAGTAGGAGATCGCGACCTGCGCGCCTTCACGTGCAAAGGCGATCGCGACTGCGCGGCCGATGCCACTGTCGGCGCCGGTGATCAGCGCGATCTTGCCCTGCAGGCGTCCGGAGCCCTTGTAGCTCTTTTCACCGCAATCGGGATAGGGGTCCATCTTGCCCTGCATGCCTGGAACATCTTGTGGCTGGCTGGCAAATGGCGGCTTTGGGTATTCTTCGTTCATCTGAATAAATCTCGTTGAATAAAATGTTGTGACTGAAGTGCTGACGCCCTTGTCGATCGCCTGTGGCAGATACAACAAGGGCTCTCAGGCAAGGCCTGGTCAACTGCGCTTATCACGCACCTGGCTTGAGCACGACCTTGGTCCAGCCTTCATCACGCGCATCGAAGTGCTTGTAGGCGTCAGGGCCTTCTTCAAGTTTCAGGCGATGGGAAATGATCTGCGACGGCTTGGCGCGACCGTGGTGGATCAGCTCGGCAAGGCGACGGTTGTAAGCCTTGACGTTGGCCTGGCCGGTGCGGATCTGCTGGCCCTTGAACCAGAACGAACCGAAGTCGAAGGCCATCTTGCCTTCCTTCGCGAGGTCGCTTTTGGCGCCCGGATCCTGCGGCACGAAAACGCCCACGACACCGATTCCACCTGTAGCCTTGGTCGAGGCAACGAGATTGTTCATGGTGACGTGGTTGGCCTCGTGACCATGACGGTCGCAGCACTGATAACCGACGCACTCACAGCCACGGTCGGTGCCTTTGCCATCGGTCAGATTGAGGATCTGATCCACTGCGCCCTGCTCCAGCGAGTTGATCGGCGTCGCGCCCATCTTCGCCGCGAGTGCCAGACGATCTGGATGGTTGTCGACCACGAACACCTGCGACGCGCCTTTGATCATCGCCGAGTGGGCAGCCATCAGGCCGACCGGACCGGCACCATAGATGGCAACGCTTTCGCCAGGCAGCAGCCCGGCCAGTTCGGTGGCATGCCAACCGGTAGGAAAGATGTCCGAGAGCATGACGTAATCCTCTTCACGCTCGGCGGCATCTTCGGGCAACAGCAGGCAGTTGAAGTCGGCATACGGCACACGCAACAGCTCGGCCTGGCCACCTTCATGATCGCCCATGTCAGCAAAGCCGTAAGCCGCACCCGCGCTGCCCGGGTTGGCGGTCAGGCAATAACCGGTCAGGCCCTTCTCACAGTTTTCGCAAAAGCCGCAGCCGATATTGAACGGCAGGCACACCCAGTCGCCCACTTTGATACGGTCGACGCCGGCGCCGACTTCGATCACCTGGCCGAGGTTCTCATGGCCGAAAATGCGCCCGGTCTCGAAAGACGTGCGGCCTTCGTACATGTGCAGGTCCGAGCCGCAGATATTGGTGGAGGTCACTCGGACAAGAGCATCTGTTGGCTTCTGGATCTTCGCATCCGGTACGTTTTTGACACTGACGTCACGCGGACCGCCATAGACGATAGCTTTCATGTTCTGAGTCTCCTTGGGTGAAAAATTCGACAGGGCCTTTTATGGCTCACCGAATATCTGTCACGACCAGAAGACGCCTGTTCAAAGCGATTGCCTTCGTACCTGACGAATGGTCATTGATGAACGCGTGCCAACGCTGCGCGCTCGCAGTGATTCGGGCAAATGAGGCGAGTCCCGGCCCCTGTATTCACTGCAAAGAAAGCATTTGCACGCACGATCTTATGGTATACCATCATACGAAATACAAAAGCACTTGCTCCGGGAGTCGTTCATGAGTTTTGAAATTCGCAAGATCGTCACGTACACCGAAGAAACCTTTATCGAGGGCGGCAAGGCCGCCGACAAGCCGGTCACCATGATCGGGCTGGCGGCCGTGATCAAGAACCCTTGGCTGGGCCGTGGTTTCGTCGAAGACCTGAAACCGGAGATTCGCGCCAACTGCTCCGCACTGGGTGAGTTGATGGTCAAGCGCCTCACCGATGCGATTGGCGGCGCGCAGAACATCGAGGCCTACGGCAAGGCTGCAGTGGTCGGGGCGGAAGGCGAAATCGAACACGCTTCGGCCGTGATCCATACCCTGCGCTTTGGCAATCATTACCGTGAGGCCGTCAAGGCCAAGAGCTACCTGAGCTTCACCAACAAACGCGGCGGCCCAGGTACGTCGATCCAGATTCCGATGATGCACAAGGACGATGAAGGGCTGCGCTCGCACTACATCACCCTGGAAATGCACATCGAAGATTCGCCGCGTGCCGACGAAATCATCGTAGTCCTGGGTGCCGCCAACGGTGGACGCCTGCACCCACGAATCGGCAATCGCTATATAGACCTGGAAGAGCTGGCGGCCGAAAAAGCCCAGTAACTCATGAAGGGCTCGTCGCCCGATCACCTTTGTCATCTGCGCAGGAGCGATCCATGATTCAGCTCACCGCTGAACACACCCCGGCGGGTACCAGCTATCTGGCTACCGGCCAAGGTCACCCCGTGGTGTTGATTCACGGGGTGGGCCTTAACAAGGAAATGTGGGGCGGCCAGATCGTCGGGCTGGCCACGCAATATCAGGTCATCGCCTACGACATGCTGGGCCACGGTGCCAGCCCTCGCCCCCACCCGGATACGGGCCTGCCAGGCTATGCCGAACAACTGCACGAGCTGCTGACGCACTTGCAACTGCCGCAGGCGGCGGTCGTCGGTTTCTCGATGGGCGGACTGGTGGCGCGTGCGTTTGCGCTGGAGTTTCCCCAGCACCTGTCGGGGCTGGTGGTGCTCAACAGCGTCTTCAATCGCAGCGCGGAACAGCGTGCCAGCGTCATTGCTCGCACCAGTCAGGCTGCCGAGCATGGCCCGGACGCCAATGCGGGCGAAGCGCTGTCACGCTGGTTCAGCCGCGAGTATCAGGCGGCCAGCCCGGCCCAGATTGCGGCCATTCGGCACAACCTGGCCAGCAACGATCCGCAGGGTTACCTGACCACGTACAAGCTGTTCGCCACTCAGGATATGTACCGCGCCGAGGATCTGGGCGATATTCGCGCACCGACGTTGATCGCCACGGGCGAACTTGACCCGGGATCGACGCCCGAAATGGCCCGCGAACTGGCCGCGCGTATCTCTGGTGCCGATGTCGCGATATTGCCCGATCAGCGTCATATGATGCCGGTTGAATCGCCACGCCTGGTAAACCAGGTATTGCTCGGTTTCTTCGAAAAGATCGGCCTCGACAAACCGGCGTCCGCTCACCATTCGATCAAGGGGATTGTTGCATGAGCCTTATACGCTTTCAGATGTGCATCGACGGTCAATGGGTCGATGCGTTGTCCGGCAAGACCTTCGACAGCCTCGATCCGGCGCGGGCCGAACCCTGGGCGCAACTGCCGGATGCTGACGAAGCTGACGTCGAACGGGCCGTTCAGGCCGCCCAGAAAGCCTTCGAGGGTCAGGCCTGGCGCGGCCTGACGGCCACGGCACGCGGCAAGCTGCTGCGTAAGCTGGGCGACCTGATTGCCGAAAACAGGGAGCAACTGGCACAGCTGGAAAGCCGCGACAACGGCAAACTGATTCGCGAAACCCGCGGGCAGGTCGGCTATCTGCCCGAATTCTTTCATTACACCGCAGGGCTGGCTGACAAACTCGAAGGCGGCACCCTGCCCCTCGACAAGCCCGACCTGTTCGCCTACACCGTGCACGAACCGATGGGCGTAGTGGCCGGAATCATACCCTGGAACAGCCCGCTGTACCTGACCGCCATCAAGCTGGCCCCGGCACTGGCGGCAGGCAACACCATTGTCCTCAAACCCTCGGAACACGCCTCGGCCACCGTGCTCGAGCTGGCGCGTCTGGCACTTGAAGCCGGCATTCCACCGGGCGTGGTCAACGTCATCACCGGTTACGGCCCGACCACTGGCGCGGCCCTCACCCGGCACCCGCTGGTGCGCAAGATAGCCTTCACCGGTGGCGCGGCCACGGCGCGTCATGTGGTACGCAGCAGCGCGGAGAACTTCGCCAAACTGTCGCTGGAACTGGGCGGAAAATCACCCAACATCATCTTCGCCGACGCCGATCTGGACAGCGCTATCAATGGCGCCGTCGCCGGCATCTATGCGGCGTCCGGGCAAAGCTGTGTTTCCGGCTCGCGATTGCTGGTGCAGGACGAAATCTACGACGAGTTCGTCGAACGCCTGGCAGAGCGCGCCAGTCGTATCCGCATCGGCAATCCGCAGGATGAAGGCACCGAAATGGGTCCGATGGCCACCGCTCAGCAACTGGCCGTGGTAGAAGGCCTGGTGGCCGACGCGCTGGCCGAAGGTGCACGCCTGCGTCTGGGCGGCAAGCGACCGACGCTGGACAGCAAAGGCTGGTTCTATGAACCTACGCTGTTCGAGTGCGATCACAATTCGATGAAGATCATGCAGGAAGAAGTATTCGGCCCGGTGGCATCGGTGATTCGTTTCAAGGACGAAGCCGAAGCGCTGGCCATCGCCAACGACTCCCAGTTTGGTCTCGCCGCCGGAATATGGACCCGCGACCTTGGCCGGGCACACCGTCTGGCGCGGGATATTCGCTCAGGTATCATCTGGGTCAATACGTATCGAGCCGTGTCGGCCATGGCGCCCATCGGCGGTTTCAAAAATAGCGGCGACGGTCGTGAGAGCGGGATAGACTCCGTGCTGGCCTACACCGAACTGAAAACGGTGTGGATCAACCTTTCGCAGGCGCCCATGCCTGATCCATTTGTCATGCGTTAACGAGGCCGCTGCGATGATAGAACCCGGTATTTACAAAGAAGTCATGGCGTCATTCCCTTCGGGCGTGACCATCGTCACCACCCTCGACCCTGAGGGCAACCTGTTCGGTATTACTGCCAGCGCATTCAGTGCGCTGTCCATCGACCCGGCCCTGGTGCTGTTCTGCCCTAACTATGAATCGGACACTTACCCGGTGTTGCGTGACAGCAAAAAATTCGCGATTCACCTGCTGTCTGCCGACCAGCAGACAGAAGCCTATGCCTTCGCCAGCAAGGGCAAGGACAAGACCAAGGGCATCGAGTGGCAGTTGAGCGAGCTGGGCAACCCGCTGCTGAGCAAGGCCACGGCGATCATCGAGTGTGAGCTGTGGCGGGAATACGACGGCGGCGATCACGCGATCATTGTCGGCGAGGTGAAAAATCTGATCCTGCCCGCGACACCGGTCACGCCGATGGTCTATCACCGGGGCAAGATGGGTGCACTGCCAGCCATCGTCTGAGGTAGCTCAGGGGAGTCTTGGTGGTTGCAGGCACGGGCGTGATAAACTCGGCCGCGACCCGGGTTCATCCATCCGGGCCATGCAGCAGCCCGCGCGGTTTGCGGGTTGCCGACATGAGCGAGACGTTATTTCCAGTCACGTTTTTACTTTGACAGCCCCATTCCGAGCACACCCGATGAAACGCCTGCCTCTCGACGACACCTTCAAGGTCAACCGCAACCCCGTCACACTGCGCGAGATCGTGCTGGACAAGCTGCGCAGCGCAATCATGAACTTTCAACTGCTGCCGGGCGATCGTCTGGTCGAGCGTGATCTATGTGACCGCCTCGGGGTAAGCCGCACGTCGGTTCGCGAAGCACTGCGCCACCTGGAATCCGAAGGCCTGGTGGAGTTCGCCGATGCCAAGGGCCCGCGTGTTGCAATCATCACGCTGGCTGATGCCTGCGATATCTACGAACTACGCTGCGTGCTGGAAGGCCTGATCGTTCAGCTGTTTACCCTGCGGGCCAAGCCCAAGGACATTCGCGCTCTGGAAAAAGCCCTGGAGGAAAATCGTCAGGCGCTCAAGGAAGGCGAACTGCAGCAGGTGATCGACTCGGTCCAGGGTTTCTACGATGTATTGCTGGAAGGCTCGGGCAACCATGTGGCCGCGACCCAGCTACGCCAGTTGCAGGCGCGCATCAGCTACCTGCGCGCCACCTCGGTATCCCAGGAAAATCGCCGCGGTGCCAGCAACAAGGAAATGGAGCTCATGGTCGAAGCGATCAAGAGCGGCGACCCGCTGGCCGCGCACCAGGCGTCGGTCGATCACGTACGCAACGCCGCACGTGTGGCGCTGGAATACCTCAAATCCAAGCAGGACGAAGACAGCAAAGTCCGTGACATCATCGCCCCCGTTGCGCTGAAAGAACCTCGCATAGGTCGCTGAAATGGCCACACCGCGCTTCTGTCCTCAATGCGGTAGCGCTGATCTGGCTCAGCGTGTCCCGTCTGGCGATACGCACGTGCGGCTGGTCTGTGGCGGCTGTCAGTATATTCACTACATCAACCCGAAGATCATCGCGGGTTGCATCATCGAGCAGGAAGGCAAGTACCTGCTTTGCCAGCGCGCCATCCCGCCGCGCCCGGGCACCTGGACACTGCCTGCCGGTTTCATGGAAAGCGGCGAAACCACCGAGCAGGCAGCGCTGCGTGAAGTCTGGGAAGAAACCGGTGTACGCGCCGAGATCCTTTCGCCCTACTCTATCTTCAGCGTGCCGCGCATCAGCGAAGTCTACATTGTGTTCCGCGCCATCGCGCTGGAGGTGACCGGCCAGTTCGGCCCGGAAACCCTGGATTACAGATTCTTCGCCCCCGAAGACATCCCGTGGGACAGCATCTATTACCCCGCCATCCGCCAGATACTGGAACGCTATATCGAAGAACGTCAGGCGGGTATCTACGGTATTTATATCGGTAACGACGACACCGGCAAGGTGCACTTTATCCGGTGAATGCCTGAAGCTTTCAGCTCGCAACTGAACGCTTAAAACTGCCCCTCGACGATCACGATCTCGGCCTTCGAAGCGCCCTGCCTGTGGCTCATCGCATACTCGTACTCGGGCGACCGATAACAGGCCAGCGCCTTCTCGTAGGATTCAAATTCGATAATCACCGTGCGCTGCGGCGTATCACGCCCTTCGAGCGCCTCGGAACGCCCGCCGCGCGCGAGGAACCTGCCACCAAACAGCTCGAAAGCCGCGGGGGCGCGCTGGGTGTATTCGCTGTACTGCTGAGGGTCGGTCACATCAACGTGTGCAATCCAATAGGCTTTCATCGCGATCTCACTGTTTCATTGATAGGCAATCTGTGAAATATTCTGTCTTATGGTATACCACGATTCATCCACCCATAAAACCGGGAAACTGACTATGGCGTTCGATCGCATCGAAGACATCATCGAAGACTACCGCCAGGGCAAGATGGTGTTGCTGGTCGACGACGAAGACCGGGAAAACGAAGGCGATCTGCTATTGGCTGCCGATTGCTGTTCGCCACAGGCCATCAGCTTCATGGCCCGCGAAGCGCGCGGTCTGATCTGCCTGACGCTGACCGACGAACACTGCCAGCGTCTGGGCCTGGAACAGATGGTACCCAGCAACGGCAGCGTATTCGCCACCGCGCTCACAGTGTCCATCGAAGCGACCACAGGTGTGACCACCGGCATCAGCGCGGCGGATCGTGCGCGTACCGTTCAGGCTGCCGTCAACCCGCACGCAGTACCGGAAGATCTGGTGCAGCCGGGCCATATCTTTCCATTGCGCGCGCGTGACGGCGGCGTCCTGACCCGCGCCGGGCATACCGAAGCGGGCTGCGACCTGGCCCGGCTGGCCGGTTTCACGCCAGCGTCGGTCATCGTTGAAGTCATGAATGATGACGGCAGCATGGCCAGAAGACCTGACCTGGAAGTGTTTGCCAAAAAGCACGGCATCCGCATCGGCACCATCGCCGACCTGATCCATTACCGCCTGAGCACCGAACACACCATCGTCAGGATTGGCGAGCGCGAACTGCCGACCGTGCACGGCACCTTCCGTCTGTTCAGCTACGAAGACCGCATCGAAGGTGGCGTGCACATGGCCATGGTGATGGGCGACATCCGCCGTGACGCCGCCACGCTGGTGCGCGTGCATGTTGTCGACCCGCTGCGCGACCTGGTCGGTGCCGAATACAACGGCCCCGCCAACTGGACGCTTTGGGCCGCCCTGCAACGTATCGCTGAAGAAGGTCACGGCGTGGTGGTGGTGCTCGCCAATCACGAATCCTCCCAAGCGCTGCTGGAGCGCATTCCACAGCTCACCCAGCCGCCACGCCAATACACGCGCTCGCAATCACGTATTTATTCCGAGGTCGGTACGGGCGCACAGATCTTGCAGGATCTGGGCGTCGGCAAGCTGCGCCACCTCGGCCCGCCACTGAAATACGCAGGGTTGACTGGCTACGATCTGGAAGTGATTGAAAATATTCCGTTTCCCGGCTGACCAGGCAAACGCTTGGCGCGCGAGCCTGATAATCCACCGCCTTTAACCGAAGGCGCTGACCAAAAAAGCCACTGTGAAGGCGTTTTGACAGGGCAAAACGCTTGCAGAAATTTTGGAATACCATAATATGACATTCCATAAATACAAGATCTGGTCAGACGCGCCCGGCGAGGGACAGCACTAATAACAGCACCTGACCTTTACAAGGTTTCAAGGCCCATTGGACCTACTGCTCCCGATTACGCGGGCAAGAAAAGCCCGCTCAAAACACAACAAATGAGGGCGTAAAAATGGTGTTGAACAAACGTGCAACAGCAGTCCTGGCCGCAGGCGTGCTGGCTTTCTCGAGTGTCGCCGCTATTGCCGCCGAGAGCGTCAACCTCGTGAGTTGGGGCGGCTCCACGCAGGACTTTCAGAAGGAGGCCTGGGCGGCGCCGTTCAGCAAGGCCAGCGGAATCACCGTCGTGCAGGACGGTCCTACCGACTACGGCAAACTCAAGGCCATGGTCGAAAGCGGTAACGTGCAGTGGGACGTTGTCGATGTCGAAGCCGACTTCGCCCTGCGCGCCGCCAGTGAAGGCCTGCTGGAGCCTCTGGACTTCAACGCCATCAAACGCGACGAGATCGACAAACGCTTCGTGACCGACCACGGCGCCGGTTCGTTCTTCTTCTCCTTCGTGCTCGGCTACAACGAAAGCAAAGTCGGCGGTAAGGCGCCGGGTGACTGGGCCGCGATGTTCGACACCAAGACCTACCCTGGCAAGCGCGCGCTGTACAAGTGGCCAAGCCCCGGCGTGCTGGAACTGGCTCTGCTGGCCGATGGTGTAGCGCCTGACAAGCTTTACCCGCTGGACCTCGACCGCGCCTTCAAGAAACTCGACACCATCAAGAAGGACATCGTCTGGTGGGGCGGCGGTGCGCAGTCCCAGCAACTGCTGGCTTCCGGCGAAGTGTCGATGGGGCAGATGTGGAACGGCCGGGTCTACGCCCTGCAGCAGGATGGCGCGCCGGTGGGTGTGAGCTGGAAACAGAATCTGGTCATGGCTGACTTTCTGGTCGTACCCAAGGGCACAAAGAACAAGGACGCTGCGATGAAATTCATCGCCAATGCAACCAGTGCCAAAGGCCAGGCGGACTTCTCCAATCTCAGTGCCTATGCCCCGGTCAATACCCAGAGCGTTGCGCGCCTGGACTCTACGCTGGCACCTAACCTGCCGACCGCGCACGTTGCCGATCAAATCACTCTCGACTTCGCATACTGGGCCAAGAACGGCGCTGATATTGCGACACGGTGGAACGAATGGCTGGTCAAGTAAAAATGACAGCGGTTGCTCCTCGTCAATCCATGCCGGCCGGGGGTGCCTCCAGCACCGCTGGCACGGCCAGCCAGAAGGCGCCGGGCATGCAGGCATCCCCTTCCCTCGCACAGCGCTGGCGTGGCAGCCGCAATCTGCTTCCGGCGCTGATCTTCCTCGGACTGTTTTTCTTCGCGCCGCTGATTGCTCTGCTGCTGCGGGGCGTGCTGGAACCGGTGCCGGGCCTTGCAACTATGAGCAACTGTTTGCCAACTCGGCCTACTCGCGGGTGCTGCTCAATACCTTTTCCGTAGCCGGTCTGGTGACGCTGTTCAGCCTGCTGCTGGGCTTCCCGCTCGCCTGGGTGATCACCCTGGTGCCGCGCGGCTGGGGACGCTGGATTCTGAATATCGTGCTGTTGTCGATGTGGACCAGCCTGCTGGCCCGTACCTATTCGTGGCTGGTGCTGTTGCAGGCCTCAGGGGTCGTCAACAAGGCATTGATGGCCATGGGCATCATCGATCAACCGCTGGAAATGGTGCACAACCTGACCGGTGTGGTGATCGGCATGAGCTACATCATGATTCCGTTCATCGTCCTGCCGCTGCAGGCGACCATGCAGGCCATCGATCCCATGGTGCTGCAGGCGGGTTCGATCTGCGGCGCCAGCCCGTGGAGCAATTTCTTCAGAGTGTTCCTGCCACTGTGCCGTCCGGGGCTGTTTTCCGGAGGCCTGATGGTGTTTGTCATGTCGCTCGGTTATTACGTCACCCCGGCGCTGCTCGGCGGCGCGCAGAACATGATGCTGCCCGAATTCATCGTCCAGCAGGTGCAGTCGTTCCTCAACTGGGGGCTGGCCAGTGCCGCCGCTGCGTTGCTGGTGCTGATCACGCTGGTGCTGTTCTACTTCTACCTGAAGCTCCAGCCGGAATCACCGGTCGGCGCCAGCAATGCGAGGTAAACCGCCATGCTCCTGACACCCAATGCCATGAGCCCCGGCTTGCGTACGGGCCTGTACCTGACCACCGCCCTGATCGCGCTGTTCCTGTTGCTGCCGATCCTGTTCATCGTCCTGCTGTCGTTCGGTTCGTCGCAGTGGCTGGTGTTTCCGCCGCCCGGCTGGACGCTGAAGTGGTATCAGCAGTTTTTTTCCAACCCGGACTGGATGGCCGCGGCCATGTCCAGCTTCAAGGTCGCGATCCTGACCACCCTCGCCTCGGTGGCACTGGGCGTGCCCACTGCATTCGCACTGGTGCGTGGCCGGTTTCCGGGGCGTGACCTGCTGTACGGCGTCTTCACACTGCCGATGATCGTACCGCTGGTGATCATCGCCGTCGCGGTCTACGCGCTGTTTCTCAAGCTCGGCTACACCGGCACGCTGTTTTCCTTCGTCGTCAGCCATGTGATCGTTGCCTTGCCGTTCACCATCATCTCGATCATCAATTCGTTGAAGCTGTTCGACCAGTCCATCGAGGATGCCGCAGTCATCTGCGGTGCCTCACGCTTGCAGGCGATCTACAAGGTGACCTTTCCCGGCATCCGCCCGGGCATGATGGCCGGTGCGCTGTTCGCGTTCCTGGTGTCGTGGGACGAGGTGGTCTTGAGCGTGATGATGGCCAGCCCTACCCTGCAAACCCTTCCCGTGAAAATGTGGACCACCCTGCGTCAGGACCTGACGCCAGTCATCGCCGTCGCCTCAACGCTGCTGATCGCCCTGTCGGTGCTGATCATGTTCATCGCCGCGACCCTGCGTCGCCGCAACGAAGCCAGGAGTACTTCATGAGTGCCGTGATCAAAGACCCCGCCCATCAGCGACAGAACACACTCGTCAGCCTGTGTAATCTGAACAAGCACTACGGAAGTTTCGCCGCCGTCGACGACATTTCCCTGGACATCCAGGACGGCGAATTCCTGACCTTCCTGGGCTCCAGCGGATCGGGAAAAAGCACCACGCTGTCGATGCTCGCCGGCTTCGAAACGCCCAACTCGGGCGAGATTCTGGTGGGCGGCAAATCGCTGGTGAATGTGCCGCCGCACAAGCGTGACATCGGCATGGTGTTCCAGCGCTACTCGCTGTTCCCGCACCTGTCGGTCCGCGACAACATTGCCTTCCCGCTGGCGATCCGCAAGTTGCCTGCGGCCGAACGCGAGATGAAAGTCGATGCGATGCTCAAGCTGGTTCAGCTGGAAGCCTTCGCTCATCGTCGCCCGTCGCAACTGTCAGGCGGCCAGCAGCAACGGGTCGCCATCGCCAGGGCGCTGGTTTACGAGCCGCGCATCCTGCTGATGGACGAGCCTCTGGGCGCCCTGGACAAGAAGCTGCGCGAAGACTTGCAGGACGAACTGCGTCAGTTGCATCGCCGGCTGGGCATCACCATCGTTTACGTGACCCATGACCAGGAAGAAGCCATGCGCCTGTCACAGCGCATCGCCATTTTCAGCCATGGCAAGATCGTCGGTCTGGGCTCGGGCTATGACCTGTACCAGGATCCACCGAATGCCTTCGTCGCCTCGTTTCTCGGCAACTCGAACTTCCTCAGGCTCAAGGCTCAGGGCAATGCCGTGGCGACGTTCGAGGGCAGCACACTGGCGATTCGCCTGACCGCAGGGCTGAAGACCGATCAGGACGTGCTGCTGATGGTGCGCCCGGAGAAAGCCCAGGCGCTGAGCGTGTCCCAGGCTGCGGCCATGCCACTCGAAACAGGCTGAAATGAGGTGAGCGCCACGGTCCATGAAGTGCTGTTCCTTGGCGAGAGCCAGACGTGCTCGGTAGTCACTGCCGGAGGTACGGCCATGACGGTCAAGGCGCTTTCCGCGAACGGCATGTCGCTCAAGGCCGGCGACCCGGTGCGCGTGCGCTGGGCCGCCGCAGACGCATGCATCTACACCGAATGGACAGACAGCGACCTGAACAAGGCAGCCGGCACCCACTGACAGTGTGTGCTGTGCCTCAGTGGTTGACCGGCGAAGGATGCAGGGCAAGGTAGTCGCGCAGAAACTCCACCGTGACGCGGACCTTGGCCGAACTCATCAGCGGCGAGGTATGCACCGCCCAGATGTCTGCATCCTGACGGTAATCCGGCAACACCTGAACCAGCCGGCCCTCGGCCAGGTCAGTGCGCACATCCCACAGCGAACGCAGCAATACCCCGCGTCCGTCCAGGCACCACTGGCGGGCGATTTCGCCGTGGTTGGTGGACAGGCTGCCGGTCACCTTGACGGTTTCGGCACCCTGCGGTCCGTTGAGGTGCCAGATGCCGAACGGCCGGTCGCGCTCCTTGATCACCAGGCAATCGTGATTGGCCAATTCGCCAAGATTGAGCGGCGTGCCATGACGGTTGAGGTAGCCGGGGCTCGCGCACAGAACCCGCCAGTTGCTGGCCAGATGCCTGGCGCGCAAGTGCGGAGCGATTTCGTTGCCGACGCGGATATCCAGATCGACGCCCTCCTCGATCAGATCGACCAGCCGGTCCTGAATGTCCAGACGGATATCCAGCTTCGGATAACGCGCGGCCAGTTCCGACAACGCCGGCGCGACGAAACGACGGCCAAAACCCTGGCTGCTGACCACGCGCAACAAGCCACTCGGTTCGCCATGCAGTGCCGCCACTTGGTCGCCCATCTGCTGCACTGAGTCGAGCATACCCCTGGCCCACTCGTAGACGCGCTCGCCATCTTCGGTAATCGACACCTGCCGGGTCGAGCGGTGCAGCAACACCACGCCCATGCCCTGCTCCAGCAAACGAATGCGCTTGCTGACGTAGGCAGCGGACATGCCCAGCTCATCCGCAGCCCCGACGAAGCTTGAGCGCCGGGCCACATGAACGAACACATTCAAATCATCGAGACTGGGGTATTTATTCACGATTCGTGTTTTCTCAGTCAATTAATAAGCTGATTATCTTTATATCGTGTGCTTATAGCATGGATGGCCTGTGCAACTCATTCATCGCACACCCGTAATGGATCGATTCAGAGAGAGCGCCACCATGAACAACAAGAAACTGCGTATCGCTGCCATCGCCGGTGACGGCATCGGCCTGGAAGTGCTGCCCGAAGGAGTACGTGTGGTGCAGGCCGCTGCCGCACGGCACGGGCTGGACCTGGAGTTCGAATACTTCGAATGGGCCAGCTGCGATTACTACCTGAAGCACGGCAAGATGATGCCGGACGACTGGTTCGAACAGCTCAAAGGCTTTGACTCGATCTTCTTCGGCGCCGTCGGCTGGCCGGAAAAGGTGCCGGATCACATCTCACTGTGGGGCTCGCTGCTCAAGTTTCGTCGCGAATTCGATCAGTACGCGAATATCCGTCCGGTGCGGCTGTTTCCCGGCGTCCCCTGCCCGCTGGCCCATCGTAAACCGGGCGACATCGACTTTGTCGTGGTCCGGGAAAACACCGAAGGTGAATACTCGTCGCTGGGCGGGATCATGTTCGAAAATACCGACAACGAATTCGTGTTGCAGGAATCGGTGTTCACCCGTCGCGGCGTCGACCGCATTCTCAAATTCGCCTTCGAGATGGCCAGCAAACGCGAGCGCAAGCACGTTACCTCGGCGACCAAATCCAACGGCATGGCCATCAGCATGCCGTATTGGGACAAGCGCACCGAAGCGATGGCCAGCCAGTACCCCGGCATCAGTTGGGACAAGCAACACATCGACATTCTCTGCGCACGTTTCGTGCTGCAACCCGAGCGCTTCGACGTGGTAGTGGCGTCCAACCTGTTCGGCGACATCCTCAGCGACCTCGGCCCGGCCTGCGCAGGCACCATCGGCATCGCGCCGTCAGCCAACCTCAACCCCGAGCGTCACTTCCCGTCGCTGTTCGAACCGGTTCACGGCTCGGCCCCGGACATCTTCGGCCAGAACATCGCCAACCCGATCGCCATGATCTGGTCGGGTGCGCTCATGCTCGAATTCCTCGGCCAGGGCGATCAGCGCTTCACCGCGGCCCATGACGAAATCATCACCGCCATCGAGCAAGTGATCGCCAACGGCGACGTCACGCCGGATCTGGGCGGCACGCTTTCGACTCAACAAGTCGGTGCGGCGATTGCCGAGCGGGTTTGTGCAGGCCGTTAAACGTTCGCTGGCTCGTTGCGCTGTTCCAGCAACTCGACGAAGCGAGTCAGGCTGCGTGACACCGTGCCGCGGCGCCAGATCAGCCAGGTCTGCAGGTAGCGAAACTTCTCGGACAGCGGCCAGATACTGACCGTGGCGCAGCCGGGCATGCTTTCCAGCATGCTGCGCGGCATCAGCGCCAGCCCGGCACCGGCGCTGACGCAGGCGAGCATGCCGTGGTAGGACTCCATTTCATGGATCTTGCCCGGCACTGCCGCGTCATCGGTGAACCAGCGCTCAAAGTGATGGCGGTACGAGCAGTTGGCACGAAACGCATAGATACTCTCTCCGCTGACATCCCGCCCGCGCTTGACCGGCGCATGATTGAGCGGCGCAATGATGACCATTTCCTCTTCGAAGACCGGCACGCCGTCAAGCGATGGATGCTGCACTGGCCCGTCGACGAACGCAGCGACCAGTCGACCGGCCAGCACGCCGTCGATCATGGTTCCGGACGGGCCTGTGGACAGGTCCAGCTCGACCTTGGCGTTCTGCTGGTTGTAGGCGGCCAGCAGCGCAGGAATCCTGACCGCAGCCGTGCTTTCCAGCGAGCCCAGTGCAAAAGGCCCCTGTGGCTCCTCACCGGAAACGGCGGAACGCGCTTCCTGCACCAGATCCAGGATGCGTCGCGTGTAGTCGAGAAAATTCCACCCTGCGGGAGACAGGCGCAAGCGGTGCTTCTCGCGAATGAACAGGTCGACGCCCAGATCCTGCTCCAGTTGCTTGATGCGCGTGGTCAGGTTCGAGGGCACCCGGTGGATGTGCTGCGCGGCGGCACTGATGCTGCCGTGTTCAGCCACTGCCTTGAAGATCTCCAGCTGAACCAGATCCATATCATTCTCCAAACATGAACGTTACGATCATTATTATTCAGTTTTACAAAGCATTGCACGCCTATATTCTGGTCCCACTTCCACCTCAACAGGATGGCGCAATGACTACTGTCACCAGCAACACCCATGCAATCTCGATCAACCCTGCCACCGGCGAGCAGATCGGCCACTATGCCTTCGAATCCGCCGCTGCGCTGGATCAAAGCCTGTCGCGCGCGGCGGCCGGTTTTGCCGGCTGGAAGCGCACGCCGGTTCAGCAACGAGCGCAACTGATCATCGCCATGGGTCAGGCCCTGCGTGATGACGTAGACAACATTGCACGCATGATCAGTCAGGAAATGGGCAAGCCCGTCGCTCAGGCCCGAGGCGAGGTCGAAAAATGCGCGCAGCTGTGCGACTGGTACGCGGCACAAGGCCCGGCGATGCTGGTGGCCGAAGCAACTCAGGTCGAGAATGACAAGGCGCGGATCGAGTACCGTCCGCTGGGCCCGATTCTCGCAGTGATGCCATGGAATTTCCCGATCTGGCAAGTGCTGCGCGGCGCGATTCCGACCCTGCTGGCCGGCAATACTTACGTGCTCAAGCACGCGCCCAACGTAATGGGCTGCGCTTACCTGATGCTCGACGCGTTCAAGCGTGCCGGTTTTCCGGAGGGTGTGTTCGAGGTCATCAACGTGACCCCGGAAGGCGTTTCAAGCGCCATTGCCGACCCGCGCATCGCAGCCGTCACCCTGACCGGCAGCGTGCGTGCTGGCCAGGCCATCGGTGCCCAGGCCGGTGCGGCACTGAAGAAGTGCGTGCTGGAACTGGGCGGTTCCGACCCGTTCATCGTGCTCAATGACGCGGACCTGGATCAGGCGGTGAAGGCGGCGGTGATTGGCCGCTTCCAGAACACCGGGCAGGTCTGTGCAGCGGCCAAGCGCCTGATCATCGAGCAAGGCGTGGTCGAGGAGTTCACCCGCAGATTCGTCGAGCAAACGCGTCAACTGGTGACAGGCGATCCCCTCTCCAGCGAAACCTACATTGGCCCCATGGCGCGCTTCGATCTGCGCGACGAGCTGGATGCCCAGGTGCAGGACACGCTCGCCGAAGGCGCCACGCTATTGCTGGGCGGCAAAAAGGCTGAAGGCCAGGGCAATTATTATCAGCCGACCGTGCTCGGTAACGTCACCGATAAGATGACTTCGTTCCGGCAGGAGCTGTTCGGCCCGGTAGCGTCGATCATCACCGCCAGAGACGCGCAGCATGCTCTGGAGCTGGCCAATGACAGTGACTTCGGCCTGACCGCGACGGTTTATACCCGCGACCTGCAACTGGCCGAGCGCATGACCGAAGAACTGGAAACCGGCGGTGTGTTCATCAACGGCTACAGCGCTTCAGACCCGCGCGTGACCTTCGGCGGCGTGAAGAAAAGCGGTTTTGGCCGTGAGCTGTCGCACTTCGGTGTACGCGAATTCTGCAATGCGCAGACCGTGTGGCGGGATCGTCACTGAGGGTTCAGCAGGTACACAGCCGTTACGGGAGTGACCGGGGCGGCCATCCGCGTTGCTCGCGAAGGCCGCTGAATGTCTGCTGATCAGTCAGTCCGCCTTCGCGAGCAAGCTCGCTCCCACGGAGGCAGTGTGTGCTTGCTCATGAAAAGGCTGGTGCAGCCGCTGACTATTTGCGGAGCAGTCAGTCCGCTTTCGCGAGCAAGCTTGCTCCCACGGGAACGATGAGTGTGCTTGTGTGGGAGTGAGCTTGCTCACGAAGAAGCCTTTACGGCCAGTGGAGATCGTCAGGGCCAGACATCGCGATCATTCCTCGCCCGTTTCCACCACCGCAGGCTCACCAATCGTGTAGAAATGCCCGCCCGCGACGTAATGCAGGCTGCGCCATTTCGGGTCGGCCTTTTCGAATTCCCAGTGTCCGTCGTTGAACACACGGGTATCGGCCCAGGCACCCACCACTTCACCAATGAACAGGTCATAGGTCTGCTGATTGTGCGGCTCGGGAATGACCTTGCAGATCAGCCACGCCGAGCAGCCTGCGACCAGCGGCGAGTCGTGGCCGTCGATGCGGAACAGGTCCACATTGGCCTTGTCCAGCTTGTCCGGGGTAAAGACCTTGCTCTGGGTGCCGACGTCGAAGGTCATCTGCAATTGATCCAGATTGGGCACCTGCAGGGCAAAGTAGCCACTCTTCTCAACCAGCTCGCGGGTCTTGGTCATCTTGTCGATGACCAGCGTCACTTTCGGCGGCGAAAAGTCCAGTGCACAGGCCCAGGCCGCAGCCATGACGTTATGCGTGCCCTCGTGGCTGGATGAGACCAGCACGGTCGGGCCGTGGTTGAGCAAACGGTAGGCTTTTTCCAGATCGACAGGACGAATATGATTGTCCACTTGAAACCCTCGAAAACATGATTCGTGCCGCTACCGGCAAGGCAGCGAAATAAGGCATTGTGCGTGCATCAGCAGAACTGCAGGGTGCGACGGGCAAGCCGCGTGCGCCCTCTCCTTTCACCCACTCATAAGGTTTCGGATTGAGCAGGATAGACAGCCAGATCCCAGAAGTGTTCGCCCTGGTCCTTGCAGCGGGGCGCAGCAGGCGCTTTGCCGGTGACAAACGGCAGGCGCTTCTGCCCTGCGGGCGGACCCTGCTCACGGCAAGCCTGGAAAACGCGCAAAACGCATTCGGCAAAACGGCGGTGGTAGTGCGCCCTGATGACCAGGCGGATGCGCTGGGGATTGCCTCGAACGTCACGATCATCCGCAGCGAACAGGCCGAACTGGGGATGGGCCACAGCCTAGCGAGCGCCGTTGCGGCAGTGATGGACTCCTTTGCCGATGCGGTTGCCATTGTTCTCGCGGACATGCCCTGGATACAGCCGCAGACCCTGCATGACCTGGCCAGAATGGCCGATTCCCAGCGCATCGTCCTGCCCATGCACAAGGGCCAACGCGGCCACCCGGTGATTATTGGCCGCCGGTTCTGGCCAGCGCTGCTCAAGCTGGAAGGCGATCAGGGCGCGAAAGCCCTGATCATCGATAACCCCGAGGCATGTGACGTACTGCACTGCGATGACCCTGGCATCCTGCGTGACGCCGACACCCCGTCAGCGCTGGCAGAAGCCTGCCGGCAACACCTTACACCTCGGCACGACTGACACCGTTGGCCACCCGCAGGATATCGGCCATTACCGCAATGGCGATCTCGGAAGGGGTCTTGCTGCCCAGGTTCAGGCCGATGGGCGCGTGAATCCGGTCCAGGACCTGAGCGTCCAGCCCGCCAATCCGCCCCAGACGCTCCAGACGTTTGCTGCTGGTGCGCATCGAACCCATCGCGCCTATGTAAAACGCCTCGGTACGGACCGCCTCGAGCATGCTCAGATCGTCCAGCTTCGGATCATGCGTCAGAGCAAGAACGGCCGTCGAACTGTGGCAGCCGCCCTCGGCAATGAACACCGCAGGCAGCACGCCACGCACCTCGACACCCGGCATCGAGAACCCGGAAGTGACCTCGACACGAGGGTCACAAACGATCACCTCATACCCCATCGCAACGGCAAAACTGGCGCAGAACTCCGCCACCGGCGACAGTCCGGCGAGCAGCACGCGATACACCGCACCCATGCGGATGCTGATCCGCTCACCGTCGACCTGTACGCGTGACTCGCCCATCGTCGCAGGCCCGATCTCCCTCTGCACGCCGCCCAGTTGCACCTGCCTGCTGACCAGCTCGCGACCGGCCAGCGCCTGCTCGATGGACGCCAGATGAGCATCGGCTTCAGGGCCAGGGGCAATGAACTCGATCAACACATCCAGCACACCACCGCACGGCAAGGCCCGCGTCGGCGCGAAGCCGCCGTCGCCGTAACGAACCACCTGATTCACCGGCTCGAACTGGCTGGCAGCAACGCGCTCGAGAAAATCCTCTTCCACGCAGCCACCTGACAGAGAGCCGCGATGCTCGCCGCTGCCCAGCGCCACCAGCATCGCCCCCGGCCCGCGCGGGGCCGAGCCGAATGTGGAAAGAACCGTACACAGCCAGACGGCCTTGCCGCCGGCCAGCCAGTCACGCGCCTGTTGTACAACCTGCAAATCAAGCTGTTTCATGACTACAACCCTGCCATCAGTTTTTCCTTGCTGATCGGCAGGCTGCGTACCCGTTTCCCCGTCGCGTGATACACCGCATTGGCCACTGCCGCCGCCAGCCCGGTCACACCAATCTCGCCGATACCACGTGCGCCGAATTCACCCAGGTTGTAATCCGGATAATCGAGCAGCAGGACGTCGATGTCCGGCTGATCCGCATGCACCGGCACCACGTACTCGGCATAGTTGTTATTGACCGGCATGCCGCTGCGCGGATCGTATTCACCGGCTTCGAACAAGGCCATACCGATGCCCATCACAATTGCGCCTTCCACCTGATTGCGTGCTGCCAGCGGGTTGACCACTTTGCCCACGTCAATGGCACTGACCACCCGCGAGACGCGCAGGCTGGAAATGCCCGGATCCCAGCGCACCTCGACAAAATGCACACCGAAGGAGCGGAACGAGTACTTGCCCGCTTCAGGCATGCCGCTCTGGAAAGTCCCCTCGGCACGCGACAGGCGCTGACCGTTCAGCACATCGACGAAGCTCGCACGCTGCTCACCCATGACCAGTTGACCGTTCTCGACCTTGATCGATTCGGCGTCCTGTCCGGCGAACACTGCATCCTTGCTGACGGCGTACTGGCGCAGCTTCTGCAACGCTTCGCGGGTGGCACCGGCGATCGCCGGCATGACGCTGGCGGTGACCCAAGAGCCGCCGGATACCGGTCCTGCCGGGAACGACGAGCTGCCCAGTTCCACCTCGACGCGCTCCATGGGAATGCCGGTCAACTGGCTGACGGTCTGCGCGACGATGGTGTAAGTGCCGGTGCCGATGTCCTGCAAGCCGCACTGAGCCAGGGCCGTGCCATCGGAACGCAGAATGACCCGCGCATCGGTAGGCACCTGATAGGCTTCCCAATTGCAGGCGCCCATGCCGTAACCAATGATTTCATCGCCTTCGCGCATCGAACCGACTTCAGCCTTGCGCGCCTGCCAGCCAAACCGTTCGGCGGCCTTGTCGATGGCTTCAGGCAAGTGATTACTGGACCACGGCAGGCCCGCGCTCTGATCCTTGTCAGAGAGGTTCAGCTTGCGGAATGCCAGAGGGTCCATGCCACTGGCCAGAGCCATTTCATCAATGGCCGACTCCAGTGCAAACAGGCCCGGGGCCGCGCCCGGCGCGCGCATGGAGGTCGGCGTGCCGCGGTTGATGGGGCTGATCTTGTGGCTGACCAGCACGTTATCGCAGGCATACAGGCTTTTGGTCACGCCACCGCAGTTTTCGGTGTAGTCATCGAGCATCGAGGTGTTGTTGAACGACTCGTGACGAATCGATACCAGCTTGCCGCTCGCATCGGTGGCCAGACGCAGGCGCTGGCGAGTTTCCGGGCGGTGCCCCACCGTGGTGAACATCTGCGCACGCGGCAGCACTAGCTGCACCGGTCGCCCGGTGACTTTCGCAGCGGCGCACGCTGCGACCGAATGCGGCCACGGCCACAGCTTGCCGCCAAAGCCCGAGCCTATGAAGGGCGCGCGTACTTCCACCCGATCAGGGGAAAGGTCAAAGACGTTGGCCAGCAGGTTGCGGTGATTGACCACGCCCTGGGTGCTTTCATAGACAAACAGCTTGCCGTCCTGCCACCACGCGGTGCTGGCGTGCATTTCCATCGGGTTGTGCACTTCGACCGGCGTGGTGTAGGTCTGATCGACTTTCACTTTTGCACCGTCGAAGGCGCTGTCCGGGTTGCCCCGATTGTGCCCTGCGCCGCCATCGCGGGCGCCGTTGACGCGCATACCTTCGTCAAGGTCCTTGACCGCTGGACGCTCGTCATAATCAACCGTCACGCGATAGGCCGCCGCCCTCGCCTGCTCGAAGCTTTCGGCCACCACCAGAGCGACAAACTGGCCAGGGTAATAGACCCGGTCATCCTCGAACGGCAGGCGATGCTCGTCGGCCTTGCTGGCCGAAAGCATCTTGGCGAAGCTCAGCTTGGTGTTCGGAGTACGGTGCAACGAGGGGAAGTTGTCGTGGTGAAAGATATCGACCACGCCAGGCATCGCCTTGGCCTGCTGATCCTTTATCGCCACCACGCGCCCGTTGGCGATGGTGCTGTAGACGCCATAGGCGTAAAGCATCTTGCCCATCGGATGGTCCGCGGCATAGCGCGCCTGACCACTGACTTTCTTGCCGCCGTCGATACGACGCTGCGGCACACCAATGATGTTTTCACTCATGAGAAATTCCTAGGCCGTGAGGTCACGAAGGTTGCGGACGATGACCTGCTGTCCCAGCGGGATCTTGAAGGCGTTGTGTTCATAGCCCCGCGAGCCCTTCATCGCTAACGCTGCGACCTGCGCAAAGGTATCCAGGTCGGCACGCTGACCGATCAGCGCACGTTCGGCGTCCAGGGCACGCCACGGCTTGGTGCCCACGCCGCCCAGTGCAATGCGCGCATCGGTAATGCGCTTGCCGTCCATCACTAGAATCACGGCGCTGGACGCCAGGGCGAACTGGTACGAAGTACGGTCGCGCAACTTCAGATAAGACGAGCGGCTGCCTGACAGCGGCGCGTCGAGGGTCACATGGGTGATGAGCTCATGGGGCGCCAGCGCGTGTTCGCGCTCTGGCGTATCACCAGGCAGCAAATGAAAGTCAGCGAACGGGATATCCCGCGAGCCATTGGCGCCCTGAACGGTAACCTGCCCGCCGATGGCTGCCATGCCGACACACATGTCTGACGGATGCGTGGCAATGCAGTGCTCGCTGGTGCCCAGCACTGCGTGCACACTTCGGTTCATCCCGCCGATGGCTGCACACCCGGAGCCCGGCTGGCGCTTGTTACAGGCTGAAATACCATCGCGAAAATACGGGCAGCGCACACGCTGCATGAGATTGCCGGCGGTGGTCGCCTTGTTGCGCAATTGAGTCGACGCACCGGCAAGGATCGCTTCGGACAGAACCGGGTAGCGCTGCTGCACCAGCGGGTGGCTCGCCAGGTCGGTATTGCTGACCAGCGCGCCGATGCGCAGACGGCCATCCGGCAGCGACTCGACCTGCTTCAACGCCAGATGATTGATGTCCACCAGCTGCTGCGGTTGCATCACGTCGAGCTTGACCAGATCCAGCAGTGTGGTGCCACCGGCCAGATAGAAGCGTTGCCCCTCACCGGACGCTGTGCTGAAAGCCTGCGCGGGCGAAGCGGCGCGAGCGTAGTCGAAAGTTCGCATCAGGCAGCACCTCCCATTTTCGAGCGCGCAGACTGCACGGCAGACAGAATGTTCTTGTAGGCACCGCAACGGCAGATATTGCCGCTCATGGCTTCTCTGACGCTGGCGTCGTCGGACGGAATGTTCGGGTCCTTGAGAATCGCGACCGCGCTCATGATCTGTCCGGAGGTGCAATAACCACACTGGTAGGCGTCGTGTTCCCAGAACGCTTCCTGTACCGGGTGCAGCTTGCCGTCCTCTGCCAGCCCTTCGATGGTGGTAATGCTGTCGCCCTGATGCTGAACGGCGATCGACAGACAGGAGTTGATCGCCAGGCCGTTGACCAGCAGCGTGCAGGCGCCGCACTGGCCGTGGTCACAGCCCTTCTTGGTGCCGGTCAGTTGCAGGCGGTCACGCAGCACATCGAGCAGAACGGCATTGGCCGGCACGTTCAGGGTATGAACCTGGCCATTGACCTTCAACTGGATGCGCTGCTCACCCGCTGCGGGCGCGTCACTGTCTTCGACCACGGGGGCCGCAGGTGCCAAAGGCGCCGCCTGCAGCAGGCCGTCGGAGGGGATCCAGGTAGACAGCGTGGCCGCAGCAATGCCGGAGGCACCGAACTTCAGAAAGTTTCGGCGTGAGGGCTGCACGGCGCTGCTGTCGACAGCAGTTTCCTTGTGCTTCTTGGGTTCGGTCATCAGGATCACTCGGTAATAGCCGGCGCTGCTGTAAAGCGCCGGGCGTTATGGTGTGGTCAGCGGCCCGGGCGTACTCCTGCTCACTGACGTGCTGCCTTTATTTTCAGAGGGTAATCAAAGCCAAAACGCTATCACCCGTTATAAGTGTTTAACTGGTCTGCGCTTCTAAAGTTCCAACTGTTTGACGGACGTCTGTATCCGAACATTGCGACCACAGGCATGGCAGCCGTATACGGACCCTAACAGGAGGTCGAAGCGCTGATTAGTCAGGCAGATCCACACGCCGTTATGAGCCTGGCTCATGAATGCCAACGGCCGCATGAGCGCACTTTTCGAGGAGAGTTTCAGATCGAGTGAGGGCCATGTCCGCCTGACGGCTAAAGACCCGGGCGAAAAAGCCGATACAGATAGGCAGTGGAAGGCTGTGAAGTGTCTAAATCAAGGCATTCGTGGCTAATTTGATGATGGCATCTCGCAACGGGGGGGCACATTATGCGAAAATACCGCGTCTTTGCCGGTATGCCACCGAGAGTGTGTCGCAGCACGCGTACATAAAATTGCGCGTCGAGCGTGCCTCCATGCTCCGATGCGGCGTCTCAGACTCCGTGAACAGGCTGACCAGGTGTGTCTTCGCAAGTCGCTCAGGGGCAAGACCCTCGGGCATCGCAGCGCACCAACAGAGCAAATGTCACTCATGACGCTGAATCCAATGATGATAAGAAGTCAGCGCAGCAGGACATAAATTGAGGTCTCGAGCGGTATTATATTGGCCTTGTATGTCCACCTCTAGTCCCTGTGGGTGCGAGTGTTTGTCGCAGGCTTCAATGCATGTGACGAGCCGTTTCCCAGGAGTAGTCGGCGGATGGCGTTTATCAGATGGATGACAGAATGTTTAAAAAAGTGAACACGGCCCTCCTGGGTCTGGCCATTTCCATGGGCCTGATGCCCGTGCAGGCGGCTGAAACCAAGAAAGTCGACGTACTGCTCGTCGGCGGCGGCATCATGAGTGCCACCCTCGCCGTCTGGCTCAACGAGCTGGAGCCGAGCTGGTCGATGGAAATGGTCGAGCGTCTCGATGGCGTCGCCGAAGAAAGCTCCAACGGCTGGAACAACGCCGGTACAGGTCACTCGGCTCTCGCCGAACTGAACTACACCCCTGAAGACAAGAACGGCAACGTCGACATATCCAAGGCCATCGAGATCAACGAAGCGTTCCAGATCTCCCGTCAGTTCTGGTCCTGGCAGGTCAAGACCGGCGTCCTGAAAGACCCGCGCTCGTTCATCAACTCCACGCCGCACATGAGCTTCGTGTGGGGCGACAACAACATCCAGTTCCTGCGCAAGCGTTACGCAGCATTGCAAGCCAGCCCGTTGTTCAGCGGCATGCAGTACTCCGAAGACCACGAGCAGATCAAGAAGTGGGTCCCGTTGATGATGGAAGGTCGTGACCCGGCGCAGAAGCTGGCCGTGACCTGGAGCCCGATCGGCACCGACGTCAACTTCGGCGAGATCACCCGCCAGTTCGTCGCCAATCTGAAAGCCAAGCAGAATTTCAATCTGCAGTTGTCGAGCGAAGTCGAAGACATCAATCACAACGACGACGGCACCTGGCGCGTCAAGTACAAGAACCTGAAAGACGGTACTGTCACCGAGACCGACACCAAGTTCCTGTTCATCGGTGCCGGCGGTGCGGCCCTGCATCTGCTGCAGGAATCCGGTATTCCTGAAGCCAAGGAATACGGCGGCTTCCCGGTCGGCGGTTCGTGGCTTGTCACTGACAATCAGACCCTGGCCATGCAGCATATGGGCAAGGCCTACGGTATCGCGTCGACTGGCGCGCCACCCATGTCGGTTCCGCACCTGGACACCCGTGTTCTGGATGGCAAGCGCGTGATCCTGTTTGGCCCATTCGCAACCTTCTCGACCAAGTTCCTGAAAAACGGTTCCTATTTCGACCTGCTGACCAGCACCACCACGCATAACGTGTGGCCAATGACTCGCGTCGGTATCGAACAGTACCCGCTGATCGAATACCTCGCCGGTCAGGTGATGATGTCTGACGACGATCGCTTCGCTGCCCTGCAGCAGTACTTCCCGAACGCCAAGAAAGAAGACTGGCGCCTGATGCAAGCCGGTCAGCGCGTACAGATCATCAAGCGTGACGAAGAGAAAGGCGGCGTCCTGAAGCTGGGTACCGAAATCGTTGCTTCCAAGGACGGCAGCATTGCCGGCCTGCTGGGTGCTTCGCCAGGTGCCTCGACTGCAGCGCCGATCATGCTGGGCGTGCTTGAGAAAGTCTTCAAGGACAAGGTAGCGACTCCGGAATGGCAGGCAAAACTGCACCAGATCGTGCCTAGCTACGGCACCAAGCTGAACAACAATCCGGACCGTGTTGCCGAGGAATGGGCTTACACATCCGAAGTTCTGCAGCTGACACCGCCACCACCGGTGAACAAGACAGGTAATGCTCCAACACCTGCACCTGCTGCCCAGCCAGCGAAAAGCAATCCAGCCAGTGACATGGCGCTCTAAGGCTTTCACAGCTTGAGCAAAGCCCCGCCAGACCTTGTCTGGCGGGGCTTTTTTTTTGCACGCCGTTGCGCGGGCAATCCCTGCCCACACGAAAACACGTCGAACTCTTCGCGTCGTTCGTTCCTCCAACCAGAACGACACACACCGAGGAACTGCAATGAGCACGCATACCGACAAGCCTTCCAGCCACACGCCTGAACAGTCCGCGCCGACGACAGACCAGTCCGGCAAGCCGGTCGATGTGGTGCACAAGGACATTGCACACGAGAACCCCGCAACCGAAGGCGTGGACAAGGTCATTACCCCGACTTCCCTCAAGGAAAAAGAGCAGGATACCGAAACGCTTCGTGCTAAAAACCGTGAGCTTGAGCGCAAGCTGAATGGCCAGGGCTGATTGCCCAAGCGGGCCTGTAGCAACCCAGTATTTGCCGATAATTCGCTAAAAAACGGCAGGCAGGGCCTTAAAGGCCCACACCTGCCAACTTGCAGGCATTTCCCCGCCATCGTCAGTTAAAGCTACGCGTCCAACGGGCACCTGTTATGGTGACCCACTTCCTTCCATCTCTGGCTTGTATCAGCAGAGCGCGTCATCCAGGTCTCCACGCCGCACTTTCGCGGCAACCCCGCATTTTCTTGCGCTGTCCATCCGGGCCGCTGGCCGCCCAAATTCCCGCTGCGGCCGACAAAAAAAATCTGAATCGCGTTCAGCCTCGAACGACTGCACTTCGTATCAAGCAGCGGCTGGCTGTTCCCGGTTGAAAAACCCTATGGAAGGAAACAGGCGGTTGCAACCACCGTAAAAGTTGGCCTGCGCTTGATACGCCGCAACATCGAGCGAGAACTCAAAGGCCAGGCCGACATTCAGCTCGCCCTCACAGGGATCATCTGGTCAATGCTGATTCCCTGGCCAGACAAACCGGAAAGCCACTTATGAGCTCAGAATCGGAAGACCAGACCTCGCTCCCCAAAGTACTGTTGGTAGAAGACGAGACCATGCTCGCCATGTTGATGGAGATGATGCTCGATGACCTGGGTTTCGCGACCGCCTACCACGCAAGCACGCTGAACGAAGGCATTGAATATGCGCGTAACGGCGAGTACGACCTGGCCATCCTGGATATCAACATTATCGGCGGAGACTCGTTCCCGATAGCCGCTGCCATTGCCGATCGCGGCATACCCTTCATGTTTTGCTCGGGGTACGGGCGGCTGGGGATACCTGACGCGTGGCTCGACCGGCGATGCGTCGCCAAACCGTTCAGTGCCGAGCAACTGAGCCAGGCTTTGAGTGAGCTGCTTGAGACCTGACTCGCTACGTCGATCGGCGTCAGAAAGCAGGCCGGGGCGCTCCGGCCTGACCACTCCGATTATGAAGCGATGGTGGTTTCTTCCGGCCCCGGCCACTCGCTGTCCGGCACGTCCATGAGGGTGCCGTTCTTGACTCCATCGATCTCGTACTGGGTCAGGTAGTCCCTGAGGTGATCGGAAAACCGGTCGACACGGGTCTCCTGTTTGCCCTCCTCGATCATGCCGGGAATCAGCAGCGCCACAGCGCCCACCCCGGCGGCGGCCAGTCCCAGAGTGCCGGCCAGCAACGGCAAGGCGCGCACCACACTGCCCGTCAACTGCAGGACGCCTGCTGCGCCCTCTGCCGCTGATGCCAGACCGGCCATCGCGCCCAGGGACCCGGCCGTGATGCTCATACCGCCGGCGACCAGCTCGCCTCTCCTGATCGATTTCACACCGTCAAAGATGCCATAGGCCCCTGCGGCCACTCCGGCCAGGCCACCCAGCCCTTTGGCAGCGTTTTCCAGTTTCGACAGGTTAGTGGTTATTTCCTTGTAGATGTCCGGCTCGAGCATATCCTTGATGTCCTTGAACATCGTGGTGACATTCTTGACGCCGCCCTCGGTCAGCAAGGTAGCGCTTTGCACCGAACCTGTGGTGATGTCGACGATCTGCCGATCAGTCAGCGCCCCCGCGCCATTTGCCCCCTTGGCGATGGTGATGCCGGCCATGAACAGACCGCTGACACCATGCAGGACTCCGGCACCGGAAGCAGCCTTGATCGAAGAGTTGTCACTGAACAGGCCCAGTTCGGAAATGGACTTGGTGCCCTGACGCAACAGATCCCAATTCCCTCGGAATACGCCCAGAATCTGGTCGGACGTGGCCGGCTTGCCGTCGGCATTGGTCAGCAACTCGGGGTTGCTTTCACTGATCTGGTCGATCAGCGACCTGACTTTCGCTTCGTCCAGTGTATCGCCGCCATCCTTGCCAAAAGCCTTCTTCAGATCCTCGAAACTGGCGTCCTTGAAGACGTTGTTCTGGGCAATGGCGGTGTAGTTTTCAGTCAGCTTGTCGTCGTATTTCCCTGTGAACTCCGGGTTCAGCGCAGCGTTATACATCGCCACTTCCATGCTGAACTGGCTGGTTGCCACTTCGAAGCTTTCAGTCTTCAACAACTCGTTGAGTCGCTCGCCCGAGACCAGCGTTTTCTCGTAGAACGATTCGAAATCCTTATTGTGCGCCGACTTTTGCACGGCCTTTTGAATTTCACCCGGATCACTCAAACCCAGAGACTCCTGAACGCTTTGAGCCGAGCTGTAGAACCGGGCCAGAGCCGTCTGCTGATCGGTCTTGCCGTCCTTGGTGTTGGCGTCCCACAGTTTGTCGAGGGCCTTGCCGGTCTTGATGTCATTGTCGTAAGTGCCTTGCAAGGCGCTTTTCAGCGCGTCGCTGCCCTCCAGCACCTTGCTCAATTCGCTGGTCGCATTGTCGTTGTAGAACGTGACCACCTCGGGGTCCTTTTCGAGCAACGAGATATGCTCGTTGACGTCATCGAGCAGCTTTTGCGGGTCGGGATGACTGCCTACGTTGTTGGCAATCTGCACCTGAGACTTGTCGTCCTTCCACATGCCCGCACCGCTGCCCTCGACAATCAGGCTCTGAGCCGCCTTGAGTTCCTGCAGGACTGCGGCCTTCTGCTCTGCGGTGTAGTTCTGCGGATGCTCGAACACATCCTTGTCGAGCGCGTCGGTGTTGACCTTGTTGAGCAGATTGCCCTCTGCAACGGCTTCCAGCAGCGTGCCCACGGCACCGACGTCTTTTGGCGCGCTATTCTTGAGGAAAGCCTGAATGTCACCGCGGCTGGCCTTGCCATCGGTGCCTTGCTCGAGCGGGCTTTTGGCATTATCGAGCAGCGCAAAGGCGCCGGGTTGCGACCAGAAGTCCAGCGCCTCCCTGACCTCCTTGTCGAGCTGCGGATGCGTGTCCCGGTAGGTCGCCAGCGCCTCGGCGGTCAGGTCCGCAGAACCGGTCTTGCCCTTGATCGCGTCATGGTTCTCGTCGAGGATTGCCGCGTAGCGGGCGATTTGCTTCGAGGCCTCATCAGCATCGGGACTGGCTTTCAGAAAGTCCTTGTAACTGCTGATGTCTTCGGTCTTTTTCAGCGCCGGCAGTGCATCGAAGCCCAGTTTGCCGAAGTCCTGCAAGCGTCCAGCCTCGGTGCCATGTTTCGCTTCGGCGCCTTTGGTGAAGCCATCGACTCGATTGTTGAACACATCGCCCCCAGACTGAATCTCACCCTTCTCGTTGTACATCGTCACCCGGTCGAGCACTTGGACCGCGCGAAAGGCGGCATTGGCGTCCTTTTCGAAATCTCCGACGCGTTCCTTGAGCATGTCCTTGACGCCGCTCTGATTGCCGAGATCCCTGAGCAACGGATTGGCATCGATGATCTCTTGTGCCGAGCGCGTGTCGTCCTTGGGCAGCTCCCACAGAAAGCCCAGTTTTTCGGCCTGTTCGCGGGCCTGGGTGTTGTCGCCAGCCGCCGAAATATTGCTCAATTGACCCGAGAGGCTGGAGAAACCGTGCTTGCCAAAATCCTGCAGACGACCGGCTTCGGTGCCGTTACGGGCTTCGCCGCTTTTGGTGAAACCATTGATCCTGCCGTTGGCCACGTCACTGCCGACAATTCGTCCTCCACTGCTATCGAACTGTTCGATATGGGCCAGCACCTGAGTGGCTCGATAGGCTGCATCTGCGTCGGTATCGAAGTCGCCGACCTGCTCTTTGAGCATGTCCCTGACGTCACTCTGATTGCCCAGGTTTTTGAGCAAAGGGTCACCGTCGACGATACTTCTGGCGTCCCTTTCATCGCCCTTCGGCCGCTCCCACTGAATCCCGAGCTGCTCGGCCTGTTCGCGAACCGCAGGGTCATCGGCTGGCGATCTGATTTCGTGCAGTTTGCCCTTGAGGCTCGAGAAACCGTCCTTGCCGAAATCCTTCAGAC
The DNA here is from genome assembly GCF_977070315.1 of Plantibacter cousiniae (nom. nud.). Taxonomy (NCBI): domain Bacteria; kingdom Bacillati; phylum Actinomycetota; class Actinomycetes; order Micrococcales; family Microbacteriaceae; genus Plantibacter; species Plantibacter cousiniae (nom. nud.). Next base: position 469,905 of record NZ_CDRVEU010000002.1, read on the forward strand.
GACCGGCCTCCGTGCCGTGCCGGGCATCGCTGCTGCTGGTGTAGCCGTCGATACGATTGTTACCGATGTCCTTGCCGGCCAGACGGTCACCGTTGGCGTCGAAGGTTTCAATGTGTTCGAGCAATTGCACGGCTCGAAACGCGGCACTTGAGTCCTTGGTGTAGTCACCGACCTGAGCAATCAGGTTTTCCCTGGCTTCCCCCCGGTCACCTCGCCCGCCGAGGTTTTTCAGCAGCGGGCTATCGTCGATGATCTGCTGAGCGGAGCGTTTGTCATCGGCAGGCAGTTGCCACTCGATACCCACCTCACGTGATTGCTGTACCGCCTGCTCCCAGGCTTTGGCATCGGTAGGATCGGTGGGTTTTTCAGTGCTGATCTTGCTAACAGTCGTCATTGTTATTTCCTTCCATTGGCCACCCGACATTCCATGGCGTCACAACGCCGCTCGCGCAGGCAGCGCGCGCCGCTACGGATTGGTCTGGTGCGAGACGGGCCTTTGCAGGCAGAGGCACGGAGCCTGGATAACTGTCAGGCGTCCGCTATCAATTACGATTAGAAAGACTTTGCATTAAGAAGGGATGACATCGCCGCGCAACTTGCCGTACACCAGACGACCGGATACGGCGCAGGAAAGAGGCGAACTTATCGTGCGCGGCTCAGCGTCTGAAGTAACAGGGCATCTTCGATTGCCGCACCGCTGGCCGTGTTATCGAATATGCACCATGTTTCGACGCCCTCTTCCACCGACGCCAGCGCCTGACGGCCCAGAAACTCCAGCCGTTGAGGGCCGTAGGCACTGTGGTAAATCTTCGGTGAGCCGTGCAGCCGCCAGTAGCGGGCGCCTGGCCATCCGCCAGGAACATGGCCCGCGCTGATCGGCGAAGGATCGGCCGCGACTCGTGCAATACGCTGATCGACCAGAAGTGCCTCGGCCTGGCACCAGGACTCATGACGCGGTTCAAGAACAAGTGTGCCGCTGTAACGACTGCGCAGCGCTTTAAAAAAGCGTTCTGCGACATCCGGAATATAGTCAAGAGAAGGCGGTAGTTGAATAAGCAGGCAACCCAGTTTTTCACCCAGCTCACTGCACTGGGAAAGAAACACATCCAGTAACACTTCAGTATCCTGCAACCGTTGATCATGAGTAATCAGTTTGGGGATCTTTACCGAAAAGCGAAAATCGTCAGGCACCGACTGTGCCCAGCGCCTGTAAGTCTGCGGATGGTGTGTCCTGTAGAACGAACTATTGATTTCAACGGTGTTGAAGCGTGACGAATAACGTTGCAAATGAGTTCCGGCAGCGGAAAATTCAGCACAGTGCTCGCGCCCCAGACTCCAGCCCGCACAGCCTGTACGCAATGATAACGGGGTGTTCAATACAGCACCTTGCCGGCTTCACGCATGAATATCTCCACAGTCTTGGGGCCAATGCCGTTGAAGGCTGCCAGACGTTTCTCGAAGTCTGCGCGGTCTTCGCTCGCCTCGTGGAGATTGCCGATCGTGCCCGCGTAGTCAGCGTTGAGCCCGGCACACAGCGCCAGCAGTCTATCGGCCGTGGACTCGTCATAGCGCACGTAATGCGCTTCGCCGAGCATGCTGACCAAATCGCGATGGGTGCATTGGCCCAGTTTGCGTGGCGTGTCGCGGTCATGCTTTTGGATGATGACCCGGTACGCCTCACAGGCGATGGCCGACTGAATTCGCTTGCCCATCAGAAAACTTGCAATGAGCCACTTGAACAAGGCTTTTTCCCGGTCCTTGTCAAAGTCGATATGCAACTCTGCAGCATTGACGGTTCGATTCATGAGGTTCTCTGCAAGTGGACATACCGGTCGCATTAGTTCTGCAACCGTCATCTAAACGACCGTTCGGGCAAATGGCGTGTTGACAAAAAATCGTTACAAGTCGACCAACGGTAAACGGAGTGGCGGCTAACTGATGTCAATTAACGTGGGCGCGATTTGTGCATCGATCTCATAACAGTCATCTCATGTCACTAGACTTTCCGCTTTCCGGACAGTCAACGCGTTAAATCAGGCATGCGGTCAGGCATTGGTGCACACCCGGTAACACGGAGTGTCCGCTCAGTTACAACTGATCTGCCGGAGGTCAACGGACGCTGGCAGATAAACGGAGCACTCATCACCACACGGACACAGATCGGGACCTTCATGCTCCTGCACGGTGCGGCGGCGCAGTTATTACTTCTGACACAGGTCTAAGCATGGATTTCGAAGCAAGCGGCCAGAATGAAATGGCCATTCAGGAAACAGGTGAGGCGTCGCGCAGCAACGAGGCCATTCACTTTGGCCCGTTCACCCTGCTTCCACGCGAATATTTGCTGCTCAAGGATTCACAGCCGGTGCCACTGGGCAGCCGCGCAATGGCATTGCTGGTCGCTTTTGCCACTCGGCCAGGCGAACTGCTGGAGAAAGCCGAACTGCTGGCACTGGCATGGCCCAGAGCGGTGGTCGAAGAATGCAACCTGCGTGCGCAAATCGTTGCCCTGCGCAGGGCACTGGATGCCGACGAGAATTACATTGTCACTGTGCCGGGCCGTGGCTACCGATTCGTCGCGCCGGTCAGTGTGCAGCAGGCGGTCCGCCACGAACCTGCGCCAGCGGACACACTCGCCAGCGTAAGCGTGCCGGCAATCAACCGTCAGATGCTTGGGCGTGACGAACTGATAGAGCAACTGTCGGAACTGACACTCTCCCGGCGTCTGTTGACCCTGAGCGGTCCGGGCGGCGTCGGCAAAACGACCGTTGCGCAGGCACTGGCTGACAGTCTGGCCGCGCAATCGGGCCTCAGCACCGCGTTCGTCGACCTGACGCCGGTCAACGGCACGCAACCGATATTGGGCCGAATCGCCTCCGCACTGGGGCTTAGCGCCGAAAACGAACAACCGCTGCACGACATACCGCCATCGCTGGTCGGTCGCCCGCAATTGCTGGTGCTCGATAACTGCGAGCATGTGCTCGACGAAACCGCCGCTGCCGTCGAAGCGTTGCTGGCCAATGCACCGCTATGCTGCATCGTGGTGACCAGTCGCGAACCGCTGCGTGCGCAGGGCGAATGGGTGCATGAACTCGGCCCGCTGCAAGTGCCTGATGAGCACGAAGTGCTCACTGCCGCGCAGGCCATGGGCTATTCCGGGGTGGCGCTCTTCGTGACCCGTGCCAGAGAGCAGGACCCCGAGTTTGCCTTCAATGACGGTGACGCCGGAACGGTCGCCGCCATCTGCCGCAAACTCGACGGTAATCCACTGGCCATCGAACTGGCTGCTGCACGCGCCAGGACCTTCGGTATTCATGACCTGGTCGGCCTGCTGGACGGCAGTTTTCGACTGCAGATGACCGGCCTTCGCACCGCCTTGCCACGCCAGCGCTCGCTGAGTGCTACGCTGGACTGGACCTACGGAATGCTCACCGGGCACGAGCAGGCGTTGCTGCGCCAGCTGTCGATATTCAACGGTTCATTCACCATTGACGGGGTCATGGCGATCGTCAACATCGGTTTGCCGGACGTGCGGATGACATTGCCGATGCTCGAAAGCCTGCTGGAAAAATCGCTGCTCGGCACCTTCGATCACAGCCAGGGCAAGCGCTTCAGGCTGCTGGAAACGACACGTCTCTACGCCCACGAAAAACTGGTGCAGTTCGATGATGTACCACGCCTGTGCCGCGCTCACGCTCAATGGGCACTGACCCTTCTGGAACAAGGCAAACAGGATCTCGAACAAATGCCCCAGGAGCTCTGGACCCAGCGTTACGGTATAGAGATCGACACCATTCGAGCGGCCCTCACCTGGGCGTTCTCGGCCGAGGGCGACCGCCAGCTGGGGGTCGAACTGACGCTGTGCAGTTCGCCATTGTGGCTGCGGCTGTCGCTGGTGCGCGAATATCAGGACTGGGTAAACCACGGCCTGCCCCGGCAGGTGGAAGAGGCACACATGGATCGTCGGCAGCGCATGCGTCTGCTGACCATGTCCGGCAGCATTCTGATGCTGACCTACGGTGCGGGACAGAAAATGCGCGAAGTCTGGCAGCAGGTCAGTGAAGATGCCGAAGCGCTGGACGACTCCGAATACCGCCTGCGGGCGCTGTGGGGCAAGTGGAACGACCACACCTGCAGCAACAAGCATCTGCAGGGTACGCAGGTCGCCTCGCAATTTCTGGCACTGGGCAAGGATTACCGCATTGCTGACTGCCAGTTGCTGGGCAGACGCATGCGCGCCACCAGCGCGTTCTATATGGGCGATATGAAGACGGCGCGTCAGGCCATCGAAGAAGCACTTGGCGCCCCGCGCTCGCCGTCCTCGCACATTATCGACATGCACTTCGACCAGCGTATTGCAGCGCAGTCGCTGCGGGCCCAGGTTCAGTTGCTGATCGGCAATACCGGCCAGGCGATGGTCGCCCTGGAAACCAATGTGCAACAGGCTATTGCACTGAGTCATCCTGCAACCTTGTGGTACACGCTGGCGATCAGTGCGATCCCGGCGACGCTGATTGCCGGTACGCTGCACAAGACGCGGCATTTCCTCAAGCTGCTCAAACAGAGCAGCGAACGTCAGCCCCTGCATGTCTGGCGCCAGCTGACCAGTTGCTATGAAAGCATTCTGGCGATTCGCGAAGGCGATGCCGCAACGGGTGTGCCGCTATTGGGAGAAGCCCTGCAGCAGTTGCGCAACCATGTGGAAACGCCGCTGCATGCGATGCTGCACACCGAGTACGCATCAGGTCTGGCGGCACTCAGACTCGAACCTCTGGCACTGGAAATTCTCGATGAGCTTCATATCGGCGCGGTAGAAAATCATGACCGCTGGTATTTGCCGGAGATCATGCGGGTCAAGGCCCAACTGATGCTCGACCAGCCGCATGACTACTCGCTTGAGGATGTACGCATGATGCTTGCTCAGGCACTGGACACGGCACGTGAGGACGGTACGCATTTCTGGGCATGGCGCATCAACACCGACCTCAACCGTCTGAAGGTGGTGCGCGGCACACCGGCAACCCGCTACAGTCCGATGGTGCACTGAATACACGAGGCTTGCCCCGGTGGTCAGCGTTGGCCTGTAGTTTCAAGCCGGGCACAGAATGTCCAGAACATGTTCACCGAGGCGTGAGGAGCGACAGCGCTGTCACCGTGCAGCGCGCCGGACAGGCGCAAGGTGGCTGACATCAGATCAGCCGCTGGGCCACCAATGCATCGGCTACCGCCTGGAAGGTGTTTTCCGGCACCGGATCGCCCGCCACGCTTCGCTTTGCAATCGACTCGGCAAGACTTGCGTCGGGCCACAGAGCAATGCCCAGTGGCGCGGCGTCGGCCAGCAATGCGGCGGACTCGTGCTGTGCGGCGCGACAGACGACTATCGGCACTGGCGTTTCGCCGCGAACATAACGCACGCCCACCACCCAACCGCCAGCATCGCCAATCATCAATGAAGCCCGCGCCAACCCGAGCTTGGTCGCCAGGGCCTGCATTTCGCGCCGTTGGCGCTGACGTTCGCGTTTGATCATCGGGTCGCCGTCGACGTCCTTGCGTTCGCGTTTCTGCTCGCTGTGGCTCATTTTCATTTCTCGACCAAACAGCCAGCGCTGCATCAGCACATCCACTGCACCAACCAGCAGAAACGCCGCCAGCACGGTGAACACCAGCGGTTTGAGGACCAGATAAAACGTCGATTCAATGCAGCCCTCACCACAGCGCGACGACTCCATCAGCGCTTGCAGGGCCTGACGACCGACCACATAGAACGCCAGCCCCAGCAGTACCACCTTGACCAGCCCCTTGAGAAACTCAATCAGGTTGCGCATCGCAAAAATGCGTTTGAATCCCTCGGCCGGGTTGATGCGTTTGATGTCCGGCTGAATGGGCTCCACCGAAAACACCACCCCACGCATCGTCACGATGTTGGTCAGAATCACCGCCGCGACCGTTACCGCCACCACTGGCAAGGTAATGCCGATGACGATCTGCTCGGCATGATCGAGCAGCCGCGGCCAGACATCGTTGAAGGGCTCGATGTAAATCAATGCCGCGAGATCAATCAAGGCCTCGACCTGCGCACGCGCCTTGGGCAGCAGCACCGAAATACACAACGTACACAACAGAATGACCATGCCGGAGACCAGGTCCTGGCTTTTTGCGACCTGACCCTTCTTGCGCGCATCGCGCAGCTTCTTGTCCGTGGCCGGCTGGCTTTTCTCCTCGCTGGATTCGCCCATCAGCCGCCCTCGACCGCGAGCGCCTTGAGCACCTCGATGGTGCCTCGGAACTGTGCCAGTTGATCGATCATCAGCGGGATCAGAAAGCCGATGTAGACCACCATCAACACCGAGAAAAACAGATTCTTGACCGGTAATGACAGGTCAAAAATATGCAGACTGGGGGCCATGCGTGACAGATAGGCCAGCATCAGATCCGTGATCAGCATGGCGATCAGCAGCGGCGCGACCATCAACACACCGATGCGCATCACCTGATCGAGAATCGCCAGAATCGACGTCAACGCCGCGCTGCTGAACAGCGGTGTAAATTCGGTCACCGGCCAGAGTTGATAGCTGTGGTAATAGCCGTCCACCATCAGGATGAAGCCGCCGGACATGAAAAACAGCGTGATCAGCATAACGGTGAGCAAGGTCGCCATCACGCTCGCCTCCCCCTGTCCAAGCGGGTCGACCAGTTGTTCCATGGTCGACCCACGCTGCAGGTCGATCAGCTCGCCTGCCACCTCGGCGGCCCAGAACGGGATGCCGAACAACAGCCCGATCAGCAACCCGATCAGCAATTCCTTGATCATCAACCCAGCCAGAAAGAATCCGCTGTGCTCGGGCATGGAGGTGAACGCGGAGAAAACGGGAAGGATCATCGGCACCGAGATGGCGACCGCCACGCAACCCCGAATCATGCCGGTCAGGCCCAAACGGTTGAATGCCGGCGTTATGATCACCACACCCATGGCCCGCGACGCAGCCAGCGATGTCGAACTGATCACCGGGTAGGCAACTTCGATGAACGCGTTGGTCAGATCAGCGCCCATGGCTGTTCAACGCGTCCACAGCGGAAAATTGTCCAGCACCTGATTACCCAGCTCGGCCACCTGCCCTGCCAGCAACGGCCCGACGAATACGATGACCAGCAGCACGCCTACCAGTTTGACCACTTGCGGCAAGGTCTGGTCCTGAATCTGAGTCAGCGCCTGAAGCAGTCCCACGCCCAACCCCACCACAATCGCCACGATCAGCGCGGGTGCGGACAGCAGCAGCACAGTCATCAGCGCCTGATTCATCAGCGACAGAAATACGTCCTGGCCCATGACTTCAGCCCCCGTAGCTTAAAATCAGCCCGTGCATCAGGCGTGACCAGCCACTGAGGGCCACGAACAGGAATATCTTCAGCGGAATTGAAATCAACGTGGGCGAAACCATCGACATACCCATGGCCATCAAGACGTTGGACACCAGCAGATCAACGACCAGAAACGGGATGTACAGTAAAAAGCCGATTTCAAAGGCCCGAGTCAGTTCGGAGCTGACGAATGCCGGGATCAGCACCACCAGATCATCATCGCGCAGGTCGGCACGTGCCTCGGGTGACCAGATGGTTTCGGTCGCCTGCACGAAAAACCCGCGCTCGCTTTCGTTGGCGAACTTCGACAGATGTGCCTGCAAGGGCGGCCGCAAGGCGCTGCCCAACTCCTCGAGCTGCTGAACGTTCTGCAGACTCAGATCGCGGCCCTGCACCTGCCGATACATGTCGCCGATCAGCGGCGTGGTGACGTAGACCGACAGGATCAGCGCGATGCCGTAAAGCACCAGGTTCGGTGGTGTCTGCTGTACGCCCAGTGCGTTGCGGATCAGGAACAGCACCACAGATATTTTCATGAAACCGGTCAGGGTCACCACGGCCAGGGGAATCAGTCCGATGGTGGCAACGACCAGAATGATCTCGATCAAATTCGGCTGGTAACCGTTCATGAGCCGCTGAAGCCAAGCAGGCGCACGCCCAGACCGTCGCCGATGGTCACCAGTTCACCACGACCGATACGGCCACCGTTGACCATCAGGTCCACTTCGTCATGCGCCTGGCTGGTAAAGGGCAGAACGCTGCCAGGGGCCATTTCGCGCAGCTGCGCAAGGGTCAGCTCCATGCTGCCCAACTGGCAGATCAGGGTCAGCGGCAAATCGTCCAGCGAGGCATCCAGATCGGCATCGGTGCTCATTTCACTCATCGGGTCATTCCTGTCAAAGGGATACGGAGAAAATGCAGGGCTGCCGGGACGCAACGCGCCTTGCCAGACCAGCGTGTCGCCCTGGCGTCTGACGACGGTCTGGCAGTGACGCCCCAGCCGCAGCAGCACCTGCGCATCGGCCAGGGTGTCGAGCATCACTACATCGCCCGGTAACAGGCTGCGCAGTTCGGCGTGAGTCAATGGCGCCTGCCCGGCTTCGACGCTCAACGCCAGACGCAAGCCTTGCAGCGGGTCACGCGTGACCGCGCAGTGCTGCTCAAGCAGCGCGCTCACCCGCTGGGCGCTGGCGGCGTCGAAATGGATTTTCAACGCCTGAGCCGGCTGATCGCCGGCGCGCACCTCGACGGCGACCTGCAGGCCCTTATGCGGTTGGTCGGACGTGCATGGCACTACGCGCAGAGGTTCGCCCAACAGCCCTTCCAGCGGCTCGATCAAGCTCAACCAGGCCTGTTCCAGCAGCAATGCGTCAGCGTCGGTTTCGATTGCTGCACCGGGCTGCCAGCCCAACCCCGAGAGCTCAAGCAGCCGCAGCGGGATATTCAGTTCGATCCGATGCCCGCCGAGCGCGATGGCCACACGCACCGGCTGCCGGCAATCGCCACTCGCGCTGGCCCAAAGCACCTGCACCGCTTGCCCGCCCAGCAGCACCGGCCAAGGCTTCAGGGCGCGGTGCAGCCGGTTGTGCAGGTCCAGTGCCTCACTGTCGAACTGCGCCAATCGCGCCTTGAGCACCTCGCGGCACGACGGATCGGCAGCAATCGGGCCGGCATACATCGTCATGGCTCGGTTCCTGATATCTGGGCAGATGTCACAGCAGTTGCAGCGGCACTGCCAGGCGCTGCTGGCTGATCGGCTTCGTCACGCTGTTCGGCCAGACGTGCATCACTTCGCACGCGCTGCTCCACCAGGCTTTGCCAGGCTTTGGTTTTCTGTTGCTGCTCCCTGTGAACGTGCCTGAGGCGCTCGCGGGCCTGCTCTTCGGTCTCAAGTGTCAGGGCCACGGCATCAGCATCGGCCTGCAACGCCACACGTTCATCATCCAGTTGCTGCAAGCGCTCCTGGGTCGCTCGCCAGGCGCTGACCGAAAGCCCCTCACTGAACCGGCCATATGCCTGCTCGGCTTCCCGAACGAGCTTTTCCCGGTGCAGACGCAAGGCTTCACGGGCCTGATCGAGCTCGCTGTTGGCCTCACGGCAGCGTTCACGTTGTGCAGCAAGACGCGCTGTGGCGCGCTGCTCACGCAGCACGCGCAGGGCCTGCAAGCTGTGCAAGTCAGCCGTTTTCATAAATCTTTCCCATGGCAAATGCCGTTCGGCATCGAAAGAGAACATGCATGCGATCAGTCATCACAGCGAGATGTGCAAGGGGTGAGCAACCAACGTTCCAATTCATGCCAGCACCTTGCGCATCTGCATCAAGGTCAGTTCCAGACTGTCATGCTCGGTGGCGGGCTGACGCAGAAAGGCCTCAATGTCTGCGTGCCGGGCAATCGCCTCATCGGCCAGCGGGTCGCTGCCGGCCGCGTATTCACCCACCTGAATCAACAGCTCGATCTCCTGGCGCCGGGCGATGAGCTCGCGCATCCGCGATGCCAGTTGCCGGTGTTCTGTTGTCGCGATGTGGTCCATCAGGCGGCTTCGACTGCGCAGTACGTCGATTGCCGGAAAATGATCACGCTGTGCCAGATCGGCGCTCAGCACGATGTGGCCGTCGAGAATGGAACGGGTTTCCTCAGCCACCGGGTCCATGCTCGCATCACCTTCGGTCAGCACGGTATACAGCGCCGTAATGCTGCCTGATGGTCCAGGGCCGGCGCGCTCCAGCAGACGCGGCAACGCCGAGAAAAATGACGGCGGATAACCGCGCCGGGTCGGCGGCTCACCCACCGCCAGACCGAGCTCACGCTGAGCACGGGCAAATCGGGTCAGGCTGTCCATCAGCAGCAGCACGCTGCGGCCCTGGTCGCGATGATATTCAGCCTGGGTGGTCGCCACGTACGCCGCCCTGACCCGCTCGGCGGCAGGCCGATCCGAGGTGGCAACCACGGCCACCGTGCGCGCCCGCGCCGTGGCATCCAGCTGCCCCTCCAACAGTTCACGCACTTCACGCCCGCGCTCGCCGATCAGGCCGATGACAATCACATCGACATTGCTGTTACGCACGATACTGGCCAGCAGTGAGGACTTGCCCACCCCTGGCTCGCCAAAAATACCCATGCGTTGTCCCTGCGCCAGGGTCAACAGGCTGTCGATGGAACGTACCCCAAGCGAAAGTGGCTTGACGATGCGCTGACGACTGAACGGCGCGGGTGGCTCGGCATGCAAGGGGTAACGCTGCAAACCGCTGGCAACCACCGGTGCAGGACCGTCGAGAAACTCGCCCATCGGGCTGATGACCCGGCCCAGCAAGGCGTCGCCGACCTGCACGCCCAACGCCTGGCCGGTAGCGATGATCTGGGTACGGGTCGACAACCCTTCCATGGAGCCGATCGGCGACAGAATCGCGTCATCCTCATCGAACCCGATCACTTCGGCCGACAGCTCTCGTCCGTTTCCAGGGTCGCGCAACATGCACAGCTCGCCAATCCGTACCCCAGCCACACTGGCGCGCAACAACACGCCGCGAATGCTGCGCAAGGTGCCGCGCATCGGTCTGGGCTGGGCGAGCTGCAAGCGCCGCTGAAGACCGGGCAGCAGCCTGATCAGGGCCTCATTCAAGAAGCATCCCCTTCTGCCAACGGCAACAGCGCACGCCGCAGGTTGTCCAGTTGCGCGTCCAGCCCGAGTTCAACGGAGCCCGCCGGGCTACCCAGCCGCGCTTGACCGGCTGCCAGCTGATCGTCACCGACGACACTCAGCGACTTCAGTGCCGGCGGCGCCTCGTGGGCCAGCCGTCGACGCAACGCTTCTACGTCGGCACGCGGCACATACAGCGTCAGCGCCTGATCCTGACGAAACGCCGACAGTGCCTCTGCGGTGCAGCGCAGCAGGCGTTCGTGGTCATCCAGTTCGCCCAGCACCTGGCGGGCAATCCCCAGCGCCAGTTCAGCCAGCGAGCTTTCCAGCCCCGCCAGGTAACGCTCGACCTCGGCGCTGGTCTTTGCCAGCAACGCCGCGACCTGCTCGGCGCCGTCCTGACGGGCGCGCTCGAAACCTTCGGCGCGGGCCTGCTCCAGCCATTGCGCACTGTTTTCGCGAACCGACCGCGCCTCCTGATGAGCGGCCTCGACGAACGCGTAGCCGTCGATCCAGCGGGCCGCTTCGGCAGCGCGCACGATCCGTGAAGCGGGTCGGGTCGGCAGATCACTCATGGTCGTCGCTCCCGGTCAGCAGGCGGGCAACGGTTCGCACCACGGCCACCTGTCGTTCATCGCCTGGCTGAGGCTGATTTTGCGCAATGTCCAGACGCAGGCGCAGCCAGGCTTGCAGTTCGATGGGTTGGGCCTCGAGCCAGGCGGCCACGCAGCGCGCACCATCGCGATCGATGGCCTGGACGAGTTCGACCGGTGTGCGCAGCAGGTTGGCGGCCCCGGCCAGTTGGCGCTGAGCGAGTGCCAGTGAAAAAGCATCATCACCCAGCAATTGACGGTACTCGCTGACCACGTCACCACGAATTTCCCGACTCAGCGTGGCGGCATGCCAGACCGCGCCACACAAGCGCGGCAAACGTGCAAAATCTTCGTCGGTCAACAACAGAACAGCCAGGTCACTCTGCGCTGGCTGTTCCAGTTGCGGCAGTGGTTGCAGCTTGAAATGCGCATTCAACAGCTGCTCGAAGCGTGTAGCAAAGCGCGACGAATCGCGCAGTGAAGCCAGCGTGGCAGGATCGACATCGCGTTGCAGGCATTCGGCCAGCCAGCGTTCGCGGACAAACGTCAAAGGCCGCTCGACGAGTGCCTGCCACTGCTCGGTCAGCGCAGCATTCATGGTGCATCACTCAAGACATAGGTGCCCTCGACCCGGCGACGTTGCCAGAACTGACGACTCAGCAATCCGGCAAGCACCAGCGCGATCAGCAACAGGCTGCCGAACAGCCAGCGCGCCGCCGGAACATCATCCTCCAGCATCCACAGCCCGAAGAAGCTCGCCAGTTGCGGCTGCGCGCCGGCCTTGTCGGGGAGCGCTGCCTTGATAGCCGTCACCGACACACCGTCGTAGCCCAGCCCGGAAATACCATTGGCGACCAGGGTCTTGATCTGCGGTATCAGCACGTTGATGTCGGTGCGCGGGTCGTAGCGCACCAGCACCGAGGCCGAGGACGGCGAAATCACTCGCTTGAGCAGGTCATTGTCCGGCAGCACGACATGCACCCGCGCGGACAGAATGCCGTCGATCTGCGAAACCGTGTGTGACAACTCTTCACTGAGCGCATAGACCATCTGGGCGCGCTCCTGTACTGGCGAGGACACCAGGCCATTGCCCTTGAACACCTCGCCCATGTTGGAGAAGCTCTGCCCCGGCAAGCCTGCATCGTCCAGTGCTGCCATGGCCTCGGCGAAGCGCTTTTCGTCGACCATGACCTTGAGCTGGCCGTTGTCCTGCACCTTGCGCGACGCCGGTATGCCGTCGCGCAGCAACACAGCCAGCATGGCATTGGCTTCTCGCTCGCCAAGGTTGGTGTAGAGATCGATGTCGCAGGCCTGCAACAGGCTGGCAAGCGTGGCCACGATCAGCAGGCGCAGGACACGGCAGCGTTTGGACATGATTCATTGACCTTTGAGAAGGGTGTTGGCGGAGCCGGATATCTGGGTCGCCCCGCGCACCACCATCTGGGTTTCGATGGAGTAGTCGAACATCCGCCCCAACGACTGCACGATCTGATCGACCTGCGGCCCACCGACTTTGCCGGTCGTCTGAGCAGCGCTCGCGGCAGTTGTTGGCGGCTGACTGGCCGCCTGCGGCGCGCTGCCCTGGGTCAAGGCGTCGGCACGCTGGGAGAACTGCCGAGAGCGGTCGATAAAGCCGTCCAGCCGCTCCATCAGGTTGGTGCCGATCTGATGCGGGCTGGCGCCCTGCGGCATCCCCTTGGACGTCTCGGCCATGTGTTCGAAGAGGTTCTGCGAAGCCTGCGGCCCCGCGCCTCCTCCCGGCGACGGCAAGGCAGCCGCCGCCGGTGACGCAGCTAGATTCACAGACATGGTCGTACCCTATTCGGAGTCGTCATCGGACTGGGCTTCGTTCAGCATTTCCTGAGCTCGCGGCATGATGATGAACTGCCCACCGATGGTGACGGCCTGAGTGATCAGCGCGTCGTTGAACTCACTGTCGCTGGAGGCCTGTTCGGCGTTCTCGACGGCGGCGTTGAAACGCGATTCCTGACTGGAAACATTGACGTCGACATTGCTATCTACGGAGTTGACGGACATGGGTAGTGCTCCTTTTGGGGTTACTGACGGTCGGTGGCGACTTGAGTGACGACACCGCCTCGAAACACCCGCACACCGCGTTCGCGCACCACGGGTGCGGCCTCGGCGACAGGTTGACGATCCACATGCTGCTGAATCTGCGCCAGATAAGCTGGCGGTCCGGACACGAACAGACTGTCGTTATCCGGGCTGACGCGACTGGACATCGGCTGGCCGGAGACCTGCAAGCGGGCCAGATAGTCCTGCAACTCTTGCAGCCGGGTGCCCTGCAGGTCGAAAACCCGCGTACCGACCTCATCAGCGCCCGCGATGTGCAGAACGTTACCGTCGAAGTACCAGCTCAACTGATTGGCATCGCACAGGCGGCCAAGAAACTCTCCAGCCGTTTCGCCGCGTACCGTACCGCGGGCGTTGCCGCGTACCTTGTCGGAGAACACCACGATCAGGTCGAGGTTCTGCGCGAACTCGGTGAGTGCACCGCGAATATCCTGGTCGACCAACACATAGGCATAAGGCTCGGCGAACCACTCGGGTTCGCGCTCCGACGCCGCGTTCAACGCACCGGGCAGTGAGCACAGCAGAATCACCAACAGCCGTAGCGCGATGCGCCACTCAGCCTTGAAAAACGGCATGGCGCCCTCCCTGCCGGTTGCGGCGCTGCCTCGAGCGCTGGCCCGCAGCGACGCGAAAAACCATGCTCAAAAAACGGTCGCAATTCAGCGCCGGGGCTATAAACTGGCGCTCGCCCGCGAAGGCCGTCGACGGCTGAATTGCCTCGCCCCGTCCCCTTTCACAAGAGCCCTGTCCATGCCACCTCGTTCCATCTCCACGTTGTTGTTGCTCGGCTGCCTGACCCTGACGGCGTGCACGACCCAGCCCAAGACCGATGCCAGTTACGAGCGCTTCATGCAACTGGCCGCCGACCTGGAAAAACGCGGCGACTCGACGACGGCTGCGTCGTTCTACCAGCGCGCCACGCAACAGCCTGAAGCCGGCGTCGAATCCTGGCGTAAACTCGGTGCCGCACTGCTTGCCAGCAACGACACGCGCGGCGCGGAGCGCGCCTATCAACGTGCGCTGGAGCTCAAGGCCGATGACCCTGACGCCTTGTTGGGCCTGGGCACCGCGCAGTTGCGTCAGGGCAAGCTGCAACGCGCCGTCACCGTACTCAATCAGGCCGCGACTGCCCTGCAGCAGCCGCAGGCGTGGAACCGACTGGGCATCGCCTACATTCTCAGCGGTGAGGCCGACAAGTCCCAGAACGCCTTCAATACCAGCCTTCGTCTGGCACCGAACGATCTGGACACCCGCTGCAACCTGGCCCTTGCCTATGTGCTGGGTGACGACAATAAAAAGGCCTTGGAAACCATTGGCCGCGTTAGCCAGTCGCCGCTGGCGCAACCCCGCCACCAGCGCAATCAATTGCTGGTGATGGTGCTCGCCGGTAAAGAGAAAGACCTCAAAAGCATGACCTTCGACGACATTCCCAAGGCCGAACGCAGCAAACTGATCGCCGAGGCTCGACGTATCAAGGCAATACCCGACCGTGCCGAACAGGCACGCGAATTGGGTCTGGTCGACGCTCGCTGAAATCATCGCGCCTCCCGAGTGTCGGTGTTGGCCTGCTGCTCCGCCTGACGGCGGCGCAGTTCTTCGCGGTCATAGCCATCGATGTACACCTGCGCGGCCCGCCCCACCGGGGCTGCCATCACCGGGCCAGTGCTACGGCCCTGCACCACGTCCGAGCGCTGCTCGACCATCTGCAACAGAATCAGATTGCTGGCGCAGCCCGGCGGCAGCAGCGGCTGAAAATCTTCCCCTACGCCAATGTCGTCCTGCGCAGCGGGCTGCATGCAGGCATCCGGCACCAGTTCCACGCGACCATCGGCGCGGGTCACCGCCGTGTAACCCGGCGAATAGCTGACCGGGTCAAGGTGAGTCTTGCAGCCTGCCAGCAGGCATAGCGTCATCAGAATCGGCAGGCGTGGCATGCTTGAAATGAGGTTCATGGCCGGTTCCTGTCAGTTCATGTAAAAGCCGAACGCGCCGCCACTGCGCGGTCCGGCCGCTGCGGTGCTGGCTGCGCGCTGCTTGTCCAACGGGGTGGCGGCCACACGCTCCTTGACCGGTTCGACCAGATAAGGGGTGATCAGAATCACCAGTTCGGTCTCGTTGCGCTGAAAGCGTTTGGAGCGAAACAGACTGCCAAGAATCGGCATGTCGCCAAGCATCGGTACCTTGTCCATGTCCTGACTGCTCTCGCGCTGGAACAGCCCGGCAATGGCGAATGTCTGGCCGCTGCCGACTTCCACGCGGGTGTCGGCACGTCGCACACGGAACGAAGGCACCTGGTAGCCATTGACGTCCAGCGTGGTGGTGCTCATCAGGCTGCTGACTTCAGGACGTACTTGCAGGGCAATACGGCCGTTGGGCAGCAGCGTCGGGCTGAACAACAGCGAGACGCCGTAAGGCTTGTATTCGATACCGACCACCTCACGGTTGACGGGCACCGGTACAGCCACTTCACCTCCCGCCAGAAAGCTCGCCGTCTGCCCGGTCATCGCCGTGATGTTCGGCTCTGCCAGCACCTCAAGCACGCCATTGTTTTGCAACGCCTCAAGCATCGCATCGATGTTGACGTTACCCGAGGTGAGCCCGGCGCTGATGACGTTTGACGCGCCGCTTGCGGCATCGGCAGCCAGGCTGCCACCGGTCAGCAGGCCAAACGAAAAGGTGCCGTTATTGAACAGCGCATTCCAGTTCACCCCATAGCGCAGCAGTTCGGAGCGTGAAACTTCAGCGAAACGTACACGGATGTTGACCTGTGCCGAGCCTGCGTAAGTGGCGCTGTTGACCGTCGACTGAAAGTTCTGGCCCTCGGTACTCAGCAAGGCATTCAGGTCGGTCGCTTCACCGACATCCTGGACGGCGCCGCTGGCGATCACACGGCTGCCGCTGGCATTGATGCGCGCCTGACTCTGCGGGTGCAGCGCCTTGAGCGGGCGGCTCACCGCTGCCGTGCCGCTGCTCACGGCGAGGCTCAGGGTCGCGGTTTCCCGACCCTCGCTGTCCAGCGCGATCAGGCTGGTCTGCCCGGCTGTTTTGCCGAACACGTAAATCACACCGGGCGATACCACCTGAAGGTCGGCAATGCCTGGCTCTGCGACCATGACCGAGTCCACCGGTGCCGAGAAATGCAGAACCCGGCCTTCGCCAATCGCCAGATCAACGGTGCCCTTGGCGCCTTTGGCGATGGTTTCGGCATTCGCACCGCCAGCGATGAGCAAGGCACTGAGCGCCAGAAACAACAGACGAATTACAGAAGCGGAACAGATCATGAGGCAGTCGCCAGAGAGGTGGCCGCGTCAGCCTTGGGGGCCGGGCGCGCAGTGATATCGGTCAGGCTGACAGTGCCGACCGCTTGAAGGTTGTATTCGCTGGCCAGCTCGCGATACGACAGCACAGGCAACTGCAGCTCGCCACGCAGGATGATGCGGCGCAGGCCGCGACGCAGCTCGGGGTGTACCAGCAATACCGTCGACTCATCTTCGGGCAGCACAGCGCACAGGCGCCGCAATTGTCCAAGTACGGTCCGTCCAATGTCATCGGGCAGCGCGTCACGATTTCTGTCCTGGCGGCCCAACGCGGTACGCAATTTTTCTTCGAGGGCAGGGGCCAGCACAAATGCGCTGATCACCCGGTTGCGATCGGCATACTGGTGGCTGACCTGACGCGCCAGCGCTGCGCGCAGATGTTCAGTCAGACGCCCAGCGTCGGCTTCGCGACCGCCCCACTCCACCATCGCCTCCAGCAATCCACGGCGGTTGCGTATTGACACACCTTCGGCAACCAGCAACCGCAATACTTCGGCAATACGTTGCAGGGGCAGGATGCGTAACGCCTCCTTGACCAGTTCTGCGTACTTGCCTTCAAGCTGCTCCAGCATCACGCGGGTTTCCTGAATACCCAGGAAATCTGCAGCATAGCGACGCAAGGTGCGCTCCAGCGTGGCGCGCAGGATTTCGTCGGCGAACAGAAAGCCGATGCCCGCCTCCTGCAACTGATCGGCATGCTCGCGATCTACCCAACGACCGGGACGCGAACTGATCGGCGAAGGGGCTTCGAAGGGCTCCACGGAGATAAGTTGTGCATGCAGCGGATCATCTTGTAGCAGCAGCGACGTGGCACTGAATTCACCTTCGCAGACCGGTACGCCCTCCAGCTCGACCTGAAAGCGATCTGCCGCCATTGAGCGATCCAGATAGACGTCCGGCACCGGCACCTCGACGCCCAGATCCGTGCGAATATCGTGACACATGGCTTCGATGCGCTGGCGCAGCGGCTGCAGGGGTGCCGCCTCGGCCAACCCTGCCCCGATACTCAACAGTACCTGGGTGTCGCGGGGACGCTCGGCATCCTCCTGCACGACGACCGGCTCGGGTTCAGTCGCCGACAGTTGCTCAGGTTGCTCGAGCTGTGCAGTGGGAAGGCTGGCCCGATGCTGACGACGCCAGAGGAAAAATGCGCTGCCGCCAAGCAGTGCCGCCAGCACTACGAATACCGGCATGGGAAATCCGGGCAGCAGCCCGACGCCAAGCAGAATCAGTGCGGTCAGCCCCAGCGCCCGATGGCTGGCCCCCAATTGCCTGACGATTTCGGTGCCCAGGTCGCGCTCTTCGCCATCGCTGTTGACCCGCGTGACCACGGTGCCTGCAGCCACCGAAATCAACAACGCCGGGATCTGCGCGATCAGACCATCGCCGACGGTCAGCAGCGAATAAGTATGCGCCGCCTCGGCGAATGGCATACCCCGCTGAACCATGCCGATCATCATGCCGCCCAGCAGATTGACGAACAGGATCACCAGCCCGGCAATGGCATCGCCCTTGACGAATTTCATGGCACCGTCCATGGCCCCGAACATCTGGCTTTCCCGCTCCAGGCGCGAACGACGGCGCCTGGCTTCGGCCTGATCGATGTCACCGTTGCGCAGATCGTTGTCGATGCTCATCTGCTTGCCCGGCATTGCATCGAGGGTAAACCGAGCAGCGACTTCGGCGACCCGCTCGGCGCCTTTGGTGATGACCACGAATTGCGCCACGGTAATGATCAGAAACACCACCAGCCCGACCACGACCTGACCTGCGATCACAAAGTCGCCGAACGCCTTGACGATATGACCGGCATTGCCATCCAGCAGGATCAGACGTGTCGTAGTGATCGACAGCGAAAGACGAAACAGGGTGCTGAGCAGGATCAGCGGTGGCAATGCCGAAAATTCCACCGAATGATTGATGTAAAACGCGACGATCAGAATCAGCAGGCTGAGCGCAATGTTCAGAGCAATCAGCGCGTCCACCAGGTAGGTGGGCAGCGGTATAATCATCATTGCGATGGCCATGAGCATGAACGCTACGATGATCACATCGGTGCGTTTCGAGGCAATTTCGGCCAGTCGGTTGAGGCGGTTCATGAGGGTCATTGCGCGGCCCTCCGGGCATCCAGATAACGTCTGAAACACTGACGTGCTTCGTCCCTGCGACCGGCCTTCCATAGTGCCCGGCTACGCAACAAAAGCAGGGACGGACTTTCGCCCTGCTGCTCGACCAGACGGTCCAGTGCAGCGAGGGCCCTGTCAGCATCTCCACTGTCAGTGAATGCCAGAGCCAGACTGTGCAATAGCGCGGTGTCGGTCGGCGCCAGCTGGATGGCAATCAGCAACATCACCAGTGCCCGCTGCGGCTGACCGCTGCGGCGGTACAGATTACCGAGCCCGGTCAACAACTCGACACATTCGCGGTCCTGGGCTGCACTCATGGCTGCACCTCGGCGCGCTGCTGTTCAAGCAAGAGACGCAATTCGATTTCCTCTCGAATCACCGCTTCAGCCAACTCGCGGATTTCAGGTTCTGCATCCAGCGCGGGCAGCACTTCATCAAGCACGTAGTGCAATACTTGCAGCGAGCGCGCCGGGCCAAACAATGGCGCGGCGACACCAGCGGCCTGCTCGGTCTGTTCAAGCTCGCCACGCAGTGAGCGACGGACCTTGCGCTCGCGTTGATCCAGCAGCGCTTCGAATCGCGTGCCTTGTCTGGGCTGCGTCGGCGCGACACGCTCGACAGCTGGCAAGGATTCCGGAGAAGTCGGGGTGATGGGTCGCAGGTCGACTTTCATAATGTGAAGGCAAACCGTTCCTGACCACGCACCAGACGTACCTGATCACCTTCGATACTTTCCAGCGTCCAGTCGTCCGCCAGTATCGCGCCGGGATAGACGCGCTTGCCATGCTCGTCGATGACATATGGATTGCGTCCGAACCAGACGGCTTGCAGGCGCACACGTGGCGTCGCAACCGCCGCGCTCACCTGAACATTGGGAGTCAGGACGATGCGCTGACCAAAGCGGCTGTCGAAATCGCGCTGAACCTTTAACCAACTGCTTTTAAGATCGGCGGGATAGCTGCCTGCCACACTCAGCTGACCATCCTGCTCGTGGACGCGCAATTGACCAAGCCTGGCGTCGCGCAGTGCTTGATCCAGCCAGGTCCGGGCTTCGGCCAGCGTCGGCGCAGATACATTGGCAGGCGCTGCAGGCATACCAACGGCACCGCGATGCGACACAGCCTCTGGCGGCGCACGAAACGCAAATGCAGTGGCGCATGTCACCAGCAGCAACAGCGCGCCCAACACCGGCACCTTGAATGCGTGCAGTTTACGCGGCTCAACGGACGAGGCTTTTGCAGGTCGAGTACTGCGCAAGCGCAGACGGCTTTGTCCAAGCGTCAGTTCGACGGGCAACCCGAGTCGCTGCCCATGCCCCTCGGGGATAAGCAGACTCTTGCCAAGCGCATCCATTGCGGTTACGTCGCCGCCCATCGCTTCAATGGCAACGAGATCTTCGGAAAACCGCAGGCGCGCATGCTGCGCAGCGATACCGGCATCGCCCAGCACGAGGTCGGCCATGGCGGCACTGCCGATTGTATAGAGCGGCTTGTCGAGCGTCAGAACAACGCCCTGGTGCAAGCCGTGGAGAATTTCGAGCAATGCCACGCCATTATTCTGCTCGGCAGCGTCTGGCGTTGCGCTCAATGAAATCAGGGCTGTCATGATCGAGTCACCACCGTGTGATCTACCGGAAACGGCACGTCAGAGCCGGGTAAAGCTGTCGATCGAAAGACGTGGTGCAAATCGTGCAAGAAGCGAGTGTGGGCGGCAGCGCCGCCGCCCACACCACGACATCAGTTCTGAGGACGTTGCTTGGTAGCGTCCAGCTCTGCCTTCTTGGCAGTGGAGATTTCAGTGATCTTGGCCGATTTCTCGATAGCCATGTCAAAGGTAGCGGACATCTTTTCGATTGCCGCGTCCGAATTGCCGGAGCTTACTGGTGCAGTCTCACTCATGTTGTTTCTCCTTGCTTCGAGGGGGAAGTTTCAACTGCCGAGAGGCAGAGCAATATGCCATCACCAAACAGTGAACCCGGGACTGTTACTTGATGATCCCAGCAAGCAATGCGTTCACTGTTCCGCCAGATCAATACTACGCAAGGCGAATTATCGGATGCTGTGAAAAGTTGTGAAATTGCGTTTTCACAACCCGTTAAAACAATTAACCAACAATGATATCAAAATGATATTTATTACTGTCTTGTTTCTGGAGAGATTAAGTTTTCAGGTATCAGCCACGCCACAGATACTGTGCTGCGTGGCCTCCAGGCGTACGAGCTGATACTCGGCGGGCGTGTGAAACGTTGTGAAAACGCAGGCATTGATCTTCCTTATTGCCCGCCAAGTGTTAGTGTCTGCTCAGTAAGTTCACTGACCGGACATTCGTAAAACGAGAACCCGTTCAAACTATAGAAGTGTGCACTCGTTTTAACCATGCCCTGTGCAATGTGTTTGAAACTTCAGGGTCGCCAACGTGTATTGCCTGACTGTCAAGGCTGCTGCGCAACACATGGCGATTTTAGCGAGCGGCTGAAGTAGATCTTGTTCAACGGCCAATCGCATCTACTGTCCACACCAGGAGTTACCCGCCATGTCGACGTCAACGGTCAGCCCGACACCCGCCCCCAGCCCTACCCCCAGTGGTAACGCGAATATCCGCTTCAATCAGGTGCTGCAATCGAGCAACCGCAGCAGCACCTATCGTCCGGCAAGCGCGACCGAGAAAGCGCCTGCGCTGGGCGATTATGCGTCCATAGAAAAGCCGGGCACTGTCGCCGCCGATACGATTCGCTATGTGACAGAGAAAGGTGATCACGTACTGGTCTACCGGTCCACCAGCCCGGCGCTCTACCAGCAAGTGGTAGCGGATCAGCCCAGGCTCGCCGGCTTCAAGACCAGCGTGACGCAGGGCTACAAGCCGGCTGCGGCGGGTGCCGAGGCGCCATCGAACCTGGGTGGCTACCTGCGCATTGGGGCACCGGATGAAATGGGGCCGGGTCTGATTCGCTATGAGGCCGCCGACGGCAGCAAGATCATGGTGGCGCAACAGGACAACCCGGAACTGTTCAAGCAGGTTGCATCGGACTTCAAATCCCTTTCCGGCATAAACAGCAGCCAGCAGGAGGGCTATCGGGCGGCCGGCGCGGATGAAAAAATCCCCGCAAAACTGGGCGATTTCGCAGAAGTCGGTCCGGTCGACGAGGTCGGACCGGGGGTGATGCGTTATGTTGACCGCGATGGCAACAAAGTTGTGGTGTCCGAGCGCGATAACCCCGAACTGTATGCTGCCGCCAAGGATGCCTACAACTCGCTGACGGGGCTGAGCAAAAGCGAGTCGGAAGGTTATCGTCGTGCGGGCGACAATGAAGTCTGGCCGCCCGTGTTCGGCACCACCGTCGGCCCGCTGAACGAGGCCGGCCCTGGCACCATTCGCTATGAACACAACGGCGAAAAAGTGGTGGTCGCCCGTGATGACAATCCCGGCCTGTTCAAGTTTTTGACGGGACTGCAAAGCGTCGTTTCAGACCCCGAAAAACGCGCGGCGCTGGAAAAGGCGGTCAATGAAGGACAACTCCTCGCCGACGGCAACACGTCTTTACCGGGCCTTAACGACATCACCGAATTCAACTGGATACCCGGCCAGGAAGGCAGCCAGATCAGCTACAAGAATCAGAGCGGCGAAGTGATTGTCGTGACCCAGGCACTGACACCCGATCTGTTCGACAAGGTCACCACGCTCAAGGACGCTTGGGACAAGATCAACAGCAGCCGCGAAGAAGGCTACACGTTGGCAGGCCCCAACGATTTTCTGAAAAACCAGGACATCACAATCGGTTCGCCAGACGAGCTGGGTTCGGGGCTGATCCGCTTCGAGAACGACGACGGCAAGTTCATCGTCTCCAAGGACGCCAGCCCCCAGCTGTATGACGACGTGGTGCAGAAATGGAATGAGCTGGGCACCGGCAATATCAGTGAAACCCGCAGTCGGCATAACCTGCCCGGTGCGTCCGAAGTTGACCTCATGGGTCAGAAAACCGGTGTGAAGGCTGACAAGGACGACGAAAAATCCGAAGAACTGAATGTGGGTGAGCTGGCGACCAAGGAGCTGCTCGACCAATACCGCGAAGGCGTAAAAAACGGTGATATCCCCAAGGACGATCCGCGCGCCAAGCTGGTCCGGGCCATCGAAGCGCAGGCCGCCTACGACAATGGCCGCGGCCTGACCGGCTACGAGGAGGCACAAGGTGCATTCGGCGGCACATGGCGAGAGTTCGACAGCAAGCAGACTCAGCTGAGCTCGGCGGACATGCACGACATCATTGACGGTGGCAAGCTGCAGGAGCAACTGACTACGCTGTTCTCCGACCCTACGGTGCAGCAGGACTACCAGAGCAAGCTGACCGATGCCGTGAACAAGGTGCCCAATAAGGACGAGATCAAGCAAAAACTGCTGGACCTCACCGCGAGCCCCGACTACGTACTTTACCTCAAGGACTTGCAGAAACAGGGGCTCGGCCAGGAAGCGCAAAAGGACCTGAGCGACACGTTGTCCTCACTGGCACTGGTCGATCCCGAAGCCGCCAGCAAGGCAGCGCAGTCCATCCAGGCCGACGGATTGACCAGCGACCTCAATGACCTGGTGGCCGACCCTTCGAAAATCAGTGACGAAAACAACGCCCTCGCCACCAAGGATCTGTTCGGCCTGCTCAAGGCAGAACTCAAAGGCTTTCTGGTGGACATGCCGCGCTTCCTGCAGCCGACGTTCGAGAAATTCATCGAGGAAGGCGTCGTGGGCAACGCCAAACCTGCTGATATCGCCAAGGCGCTGAAGGAAGTGGGCGATGCTTATCAGAAAAATGGCAAAGTCAGTGAGGCCGACATAAAGACTGCCCTGTCCAAGCCTTATATTCCGGTCGCCGATCGCGGCAAGCTGGGCGAGATTTTCAACACGCTGAACAGCAAGGGTGTCATGGGCTCCGTCGCGGCTGGCGTGTCTTTGTTCTCGGCCATTTATCAAATGGTCGGGAATGGCGGCAAGCTCGGCGAGACACCGCTCCAGCGCCTGGCCATCGCCAAGGACTTCCTCAGCTTTGCCGGTGGCGCCAGCCATTTTGTGCGCCTGGCCGACAAGGTGGGTGACCTGATGGGCAAAGGCGGCCTGGTTGATTTACTCGGGCTGGACAAGACCGTGCCGGAAATCTGGGGCAAGCAGGACATGAAACCGCCGAAGGTTGAAGTCAGCCCCAGCGGTCTTTCTGCGGCACGGCTCGACGAGATCCGCAACGCACTGGACATCCCTGATGACACGCGGATGGCCGTTATCGGTGACCTGACCGGTAGCGCTGAAAGCGAACGCACCGCAATGCAAGGCATCTCTCAGCGACTGGACAGCGAGACCAAGTTGAAGCCGGGGATGGCCAGCAAGATTGCCGGTTCGGTGGTCAAGGTTCTCGGTCCGGCGACAGATCTGGCCGGCGGTTTCGCCGACATCGTGCTGGGAGCGTTTACCATCAGGGACGGTGTCAAATCCGGTGACAAACTGGCTCAGGCCGC
This sequence comes from Plantibacter cousiniae (nom. nud.), assembly GCF_977070315.1. Taxonomy (NCBI): domain Bacteria; kingdom Bacillati; phylum Actinomycetota; class Actinomycetes; order Micrococcales; family Microbacteriaceae; genus Plantibacter; species Plantibacter cousiniae (nom. nud.). The sequence continues at coordinate 494,525 of NZ_CDRVEU010000002.1, forward strand.
AGGCGGTCTGCAAATTGCGGGCGGCGCGTTCGGCGCTTCAGCCGGCGTGTTGGGCACCGCCGCACTGGTGGGTGCAGGAGGCGCAGCGGCCACAGCCCTGGCCGGACCTTTCTTTCTGGTCGGGGTGGTGGTTGCGGTGGTAGGCGGAGTCATTGGCTACTTCGTGGACCACAACAAAAAGCAGAAAGCCTCCGAAAAGGAAAATGACTGGTATCGCGACCTGGCCGCTGACGGCCTGTTGCAGGCTGACTGGGGTGACAAGGTCGAGTACGCCCACTATTCGATCCATCACTACAGGGAGCGCGAAGCACCGGAAGACGACAGCCTGTTTCGTTTCCAGAGTGCCGAATGGAAGCATTTCGACGAGACGCCACAAGAGGACGGTTCATCGAGCAACCGCCTGGATGGCGAGTTGCATGTGGAATACGGCGAGACGCATAAATCACCGGATCAACAGCAGCGTGAAGATTTGAGAAACGCGCCCCGCTGGACTGGCCCGAAAATCTGAGTTTCCTCTGCGCAAACGACTCCAGGGCCGCCATCAGACGGCTCTGGAGTCAGGCGCTCTGCGGGACGATCAAAGCTTGCCGATCTCTCCGGTCGCCTCGCCAATGGTCGCCAGCGTGGCCTCGATATCATCGATTGCCTGTTCAAGCCCGACGAACGATTGCTGGATAGCTTCGCGGGTGTCTACCGTCTGCTGCCCCCTTAAACGCTCAACACGCTCCAGTTCACTGAGCTGCAGGTTACGCACCTCCGCCCTTAACGTTTGCAGTGTCTTCCAGACCAAACGGAACTGTTGCTGGCTATCATGTCCCACCTTCGTATCCTCTGTCGATCGGCTCAAGTGCAAGGTTGAGACAGCCTGCAAACCGAATGCTCCACTTTATTGCGCGCTGTGGAACTGAAACCGCCGCCGGTCAGGCTTGATGTCCATCGGATTGAATTTACCTCCGTTATCAGGATCACTTTTTCATGCCTGTACCGACTGCTGTCGCTGCCAGATCCTGAATGACGCTTGCTTGCGTACTGTAGAAAGCAGCGTCGCTGACGGTCTACGCTCGAACGAGCCAATGAACAGACCAACGCTTACCCTCTTTGGCCTTTAGCCTTGTGTAGCGTCAATGAAAAGGAATTTTCTACCATGGCCACTCCCGACACCTCATCACTGCGCCGGGCGATCACCGCTCCCATGTTGACCCTGTTCATCCTCGGCGACGTGCTGGGTGCTGGCGTCTATGCATTGGCAGGCACGATAGCCGGACGCGTCGGCGGAGCCATCTGGGCGCCCTTGCTGATTGCCCTCTGCTTTGCCTTGCTGACCGCAGCGTCCTACGCCGAACTGGTGACCAAATACCCGCGTGCGGGCGGTGCCGCGGTGTACGCCGAAAAAGCCTTCGGCAAGCCGCTGCTCTCGTTTCTGGTCGGCTTCTCCATGGTCGCGGCTGGCGTTACCAGCGCTGCCGGACTGGCCGTGGCGTTTGCCGGCGACTACTTTCAGGCGCTGCTCGACTGGCCTGCGCAGTGGGTCTGTGTAGCATTTCTGGTCATCGTCGGCCTGCTCAACGCACGCGGTATCAAGGAATCGCTTTCAGCCAATCTGGTCATGACAGTCATCGAGCTGAGCGGCTTGCTGATGGTCATCGCTGCGGCAGTGTGGTTCGTCAGTCAAGGGCAAGGCGTGCCGCAACGCGTGTTTGAACTGGACAGCGCATCCCCCGCCACAGCGATTCTCGGTGCCTCATTGCTGGCGTTCTATTCGTTCGTAGGGTTTGAAACTTCGGCCAATCTTGCCGAAGAGATCAAGGATGTGCGCAAGGTCTATCCACGCGCCCTGTTCGGTGCACTGCTGGCTGCCGGCGCGGTGTACATGCTGGTTGGCGTGGGCGCAGCGATGGTCCTGCCGGTCGAGCAACTCAAGGATTCCCAAGCACCACTGATGGACGTAGTGAGTGCCTCGGGGCTCGGCATACCTGCGCCCTGGTTTGCGGTCATTGCGCTGATTGCGGTGGCCAACGGCGCGCTGCTGACCATGATCATGGCCAGCCGACTGACCTTCGGCATGGCCCGCGAAGGACTGTTACCTGCAGTGATGGGTTCGGTGCTGCCCAAGCGCCGCACGCCGGGGCTGGCAATTCTGGCGACCACGCTGGTGGCCATTGCCCTGTCCTTCACCAGCACCCTGACCATCCTCGCCGAAACAGTCGTGCTGTTACTGCTCTTCGTATTTCTCAGCGTGAACATCGCCGTGCTGGTACTCAAGCGCGACAAGGTCGAAGCCGGGCACTTTCAGGTCCACTGGGTTATTCCGCTGCTGGGCATTCTTTCGTGCCTGTTGCTGCTCACTCAGCAAGGTCCGGAAACCTGGCTGCGAGCAGGCATCATGCTGGCGGTCGGTGCAGCGCTTTACGGACTGACCAGGCTGGGCAGCTCGGCGCTGGCGCCGCATTCTCGCTGAAACGCGGAAAGAATGGATTCAGACCGCACGCACGGGCGGTTTGCTATTTCAACTACCGCGGTAGTTACACTTTGGGCGGTTGATGAAGCGCAGTACGGGACTGAATCCGGTATGACCGGGACGCTGATTCATGAGAACCAGCGCCCGAACAATTTAGCGACGCTTCATCCGGTCGATGATCACCGCCAGCAACAGGATCGTGCCGCGAATCACGTACTGGTAGAAGGTGTCGATGTTCTTGAGGTTCATCGCATTTTCGATAATCGCCAGAATCAGCACCCCGGCAATCACATGCCGGATCATGCCGATGCCGCCGCTCAGCGAAACCCCGCCCAGTACGCAGGCAGAAATGATCGTCAGCTCGAAGCCCTGCCCGATCATCGGCTGACCCGAGGTCATGCGCGAGGCCAGCACCACGCCTGCCAGTGCCCCCACCAGACCGTGGACGGCGAAGATGATGATCTTGGTACGGTCTACGTGTACACCCGCCAGCAGCGCAGCTTCCTGATTGCCGCCGATGGCCATGGTGTTGCGCCCGTAAGTGGTGTAATTGAGCAGCCAGCCGAAGAATATGAAGCAGGCGATGGTGATCAGAATCGGTACCGGCACGCCGTACACCTGGCCATTGCCAAAGATGAAGAAATCCTCGTTGGAAACGCCGACAGCCTTGCCGTTGGAGAAAATATACGCCAGGCCGCGCACGATCTGCATCGTTGCCAGGGTCGTGATCAGGGCGTTGATGCGCAGCTTGGCAATCACGATGCCGTTGATCAGGCCCACCACCAGTCCGAGCGCCAGAGCTGCCGAGACGCCCAGAAACACACTGTCGGTGTCGCGGATGACGATACTGGCGATCACCCCGGAACAGGCCAGCACCGAGCCGACCGAAAGGTCGAAGTGCCCGGACGCCAGGCAGAAGAGCATGGTGCAGGCAGCGATGCCCACTGTGGAAATCGCCAGGCCCAGACCCCGCATGTTGAGCGGCGACATGAAGTTGTCGATGAACACGGCACACAAAATGAAGATTCCCACGGCAGCCAGGAGCATCACCCAGTCATCGGCGAAACGACGCAGGTTCATGCCCTGACGGGGAGCCTGCAGGCTGGATTCGGTAGACATACGCACCTCTTTTTTATTGTTCATGGTCAGGGACCGATTGTCAGCCGCGCGTGCGAGGCAGAGCCAATTGCAGAAGTCGCGACTCGTCAGCCTCGTCGCGATTGAGTTCACCGGTGATTGCGCCTTCGCTCATCACCAGAATGCGGTCTGAAATGCCCATCACTTCCATCAGATCGCTGGAGACCACAATCACCGCGATACCGTCTGCGGCCAGGTTGTGGATGATCTCGTAAATCTCGGACTTGGCCCCGACGTCGATCCCGCGAGTCGGCTCGTCCAGCAGCAGGACTTTCATGGGCATCGACAGCCAGCGACCAAGAATCGCTTTCTGTTGATTGCCGCCAGAGAGGTACATGATCTGCTGCTCGGGCGATGGCGTCTTGACGTTCATCGACTTGATCTGGCTGCGTGCGTTGTCACGCTCCCAACTGCCCTGAATCAGGCAACCGAGATTCACGTGCCGGGGGCGCGCACCGATGTTGATGTTCTCCGCGACGCTGGACAGCGGCACGATGCCTTCTTTCTTGCGGTCCTCCGGGCAGAGCAGAATTCCGGCCTCGATGGCATCACGCGGTGACTTGAGTGTCAGCGGTTTGCCGTCCAGTTGCAGGCTGCCTGCAGAGCTGCGGGTAAGCCCCGAGAGCAGCCGGAACAGCTCGGTACGCCCGGCGCCGACCAGGCCGAAAAAGCCCAATACTTCGCCCTTCTGCACGGCAAAGGTGACCGGCTCATGCAGGCCCGGCCCCAGCAGGCCGGTGACGCGCAGACTTGGCCCCTGATGCTGACGCGGACGGTAGTTGTAGATGTTCTGGATATCGCGCCCGACCATACAGGTCACCAGTCGGTCGTGATCAAGATCAGCCATCTGTTCGAAGGTTTTTACAAAACGGCCGTCCTTGAACACCGTCACCGCATCACAGACACGGAAGATTTCTTCCATGCGATGCGACACGTAAAGAATCACTCGGCCCTCGTCGCGCAGGCGCACGATGATCGCCATCAGTCGGTCGATCTCGCGCGCCGACAGGCTGCTGGTGGGCTCGTCGAAGGCAATGACGTGGGCATTACGCGACATGGCCTTGGCGATCTCGACCAATTGCCGCTGCCCCAGCGAAAGATCGCCCAGACGTGTGCGTGGGTCTATCTCGTCAGCCAGGCCCTTGAGCAGCTCGCCGGCCCGGCGGTACATCGCACCGCGATTGATCAGACCGAAGCGATTGGGCATGTGCCCGAGCAGCAGGTTCTCGGCAACGGTCATTTCCGGCACCAGATGCAGCTCCTGGTGAATCACCGCCACGCCAGCCGCGATGCTCTCGGCGGTGGACTTGAACTGATAGCTCTGCTCGCCGATCTGCAAGGCGCCGCTGTTGGGCTGATAAGAGCCGCCGAGAATTTTCAGCAGCGTGGATTTACCGGCACCGTTTTCACCCATCAATGCATGGACGCTGCCGGGGCGCGCTTCGAAACTGATGTCCGAAAGCGCCTTGACGCCGGGGAAGACCTTGCCGATGCCGTTGATGCGCAAGACACCGCCTGTGGCGTATTGTTCGATAGCCTGTTGCATGAACCAATCTCCTCGCACGTGTGAGGGGCCTGAACATCAGGCCCCTCGTTCAGCTCACTTCCACAGACCACGCTCGGTCAGTATTTCCTGGAAGTTGGTGCGCTTGATCAGTGTCACGTCGTCCAGAGCGGTGTACTTGGGTGGTTCTGTGCCCTTGGTGGTCCACTCGTAAACATGCAACGCGGTGTCGTAACCCTCTTTGCCAGGGTTCGGCAACATAGAGCCAAAGAAGCCGCTTTTTTTCTTCTTGAGTTCGTCGATCGCATCGGTGCCGTTGATACCGATCCCGATCACGTTATCCGCTTCAAAGCCATTGGTAGAAGTCGCACGTACCCCACCCAATACGGTGTTGTCGTTCATACCGCCGATGATCAGCCTTTTGGCATCGCCTGGAAGTTTTGGCAGCGCCGAGTTGGTGGCGTCCATGCTGCCTGGCACATCGAGGGTTTTCTGTGCGGTGAAGACAATATGGTCCTTCGGCAGGCCGGCTTCCTCAAGTGACTTCACCGAACCATCCGTGCGTTTCTTGCCGGTATCCAGCTCGTTATAAGTGTTGATGATCGCGTAGGTGCCTTTCCAGCCATCCTCGTCCCACTTGCGACTTTTCGCTTCCTTGGCCATTTCGACGCCCTGCTTCTGGCCTACTTCAAAGGCAGCCATGCCCAGGTAAGGCACGTCCTCCATGAAGTTACCCTTGGCGTCGACAAAGCGATCATCCACGGCCATGACTTTCAATCCCAGCGCTTTGGCCTTGGCCACAATCGCAGGGCCGAGCGACACGTCAGGCGGGCAGATCACGAAGCCCTTGGCACCGTTGGCGGCGAGGTTATCGATAGCGGTCAGGGTCTTTTCACCATCTGGCACGGCAATCTTGATGACGGTAAAGCCATGCTCCTTGCCAGCTTTTTCGGCACCCGCCCATTCGGCCTGGAACCACGGTTCTTCAGCCTGCTTGACCAGAAAGCCGATTTTGACTTCTTCGGCAGCGGAGGTGATGCCACTCATGCCCAGAATGGCGGTAGTGACGGCGACACAGCACAGGGAACGAATCCCGTGACGACTCAACATAGCTAGCTCCTTATTTTTATTGAATAGCTACAACGTTCAGCGAGGTGGCGGTCGAGAACGCGAATGCGTCCGAAACCGGTCAAATAGTCATACCATATAACGGGTGACCGCTATGTAACCGAATGTCACCCTTGCATCTACCATCACGCTGCCGTCAAAAAAGACGGCGGCGCGATACGCTTATCAACCGGCGAAACGCTGACACGGCGTGCCCTTGACGCCGACCTGCGCCATCAGCAGCGCGCCATCGAAACGACCCTGTGCATCGGCAGGTGCGGCACTGGTGACGTACAACGTTTCCAGGTCAGGACCGCCGAATACACAACTGGTGGGATGGCTGACCGGCAGCTCCACAACCCGGTCAACACTGCCATCCGGGGCAAAACGGATCAGGCAATTGCCACCCCAGCGCGCATTCCAGACATACCCTTCGGCATCCATCGCCGAGCCGTCGGGTGAGCCTCGATCGTGTTTTGCAGCCCATACCTTGCGTGGCCCCAAAGCACCGTCTGCGAGCACCGGATAGTGATAAATGACGTCGTCCAGCGTATCGGCGCTGTACAGCACGCTACCCTCGTCATTCCACAACAGGGTGTTGACGATGCCCTGCCCGTCCAGCAAACGGGTCACGCGAGCATCAGGTTCAACGCGGAACAACCCGCCTGAACGACGCACCAGAGGCACGTCGCCGCCCTCGGCATCGATGTTGTTCTGCATGCTGCCAAGCCAAAGGTGGCCGCGCGCATCGCACCGCGCTTCGTTGGCGCGATTGCCAGGTGTGGGGTCTGCCACGCAGAACGGCACTAAAGAAGTCTTGTCGGAGTCCAGGTCCAGGCGATAAACGCCGCTGGCCAGTGTCACCAGTGCATCACCCTGCTCGGTCGGAATAAATGTAGAAACCGGCTCCGGCATGCGCCATTGGCGGATCTGCCCGGCGACCAGCCGACACGCCAGGAACCCGGAAATGTCGACCCAGTACAAAGCCTGCTCCTCGGCATCCCAGAAGGAGCCTTCGGCCAGCTTGAAACGGTGCTCGGAAACGGGCAGCCAGTTCATGAAAAATGTCCTTTGTTATTGTTGTAAAGGCACTTTTGGATGTTTGTGTCGCTGTCTTGTCCAACCTCTGCCTGCGCTGACCCGTTGCACGGATTTCAGGCTGCATGGCAAAAAAAACGGCAGATCGGCTAAGGTGAGTCACAAGCCTTCAGCGACGATGGCACTACTAAATAGTATTACAATTTATTTTTCAAGCTTCATTTTATAGGCTATACATCCATGCATCGGCTTGAATCCGATCAAATAGTCTTACCAATAACAATAAAAGCAGGCAGATCAGATGAAAAAACATGCGCTCCTCAGCACCCTTGGACTGTCCTTGATGATCAGCACCCTGACCGCACAGGCCGCCGCACTCTCCAGCGAACACAGCGCGTTCGGCCAACTGCCCGACGGCTCTGCCGTCGAAAAATACACCCTGCGCAACAGTCACGGCGTGCAGGCCAGCATCATCACCTACGGCGCGACGCTGCAATCGCTGCTGGTACCTGACAAGGCCGGAAAGGTCGAAGACATCGTCCTGGGTTTCGACGATGTTCAGGGCTATCAGAACAACGGTACGGTTTATTTCGGCGCGACCATCGGCCGCTTCGGCAACCGCCTGGCAGGCGGCAAATTCAGTCTGGATGGCAAAACCTATCAGGTCCCGCTCAACGACAAGACCAACGCGCTGCACGGCGGCACGCAGGGTTTTGACAAGCGCTTGTGGAAGGCAGAAGAAACCAGGACCGGTGATTCGGTTGGCGTGAAGCTGACCTACCTGTCGCCGGACGGCGAGATGGGTTTTCCAGGAGCCCTGCTGACTGAAGTGACCTACAGCCTGAATGAAAAAAACGAGCTGAAGATCGACTACCGCGCTACCACCGACAAACCGACGGTGCTGAACCTGACCAACCATAGTTATTTCAATCTGGCCGGCGCGGGCAGTGGTGATGTGCTCAAACAGGTCGCCACCCTCCACGCCTCGCACTACACCCCGGTCAACCAAAAGCTGATCCCGACCGGAGAACTGCCTGCTGTCGCCGGCACGCCCATGGACTTCCTCAAGCCCACCGCGTTCGGCAAACACATCAAGGATGATCATCAACAGTTGAAATACGCCGAACCCAAGCAAGGCGGGTTTGATTTCAACTGGGTGCTCGACACCAAGGGTGACGTGAAGAAACTGGCCGCCGAGGTCAGCGACCCGCAATCAGGCCGCCGACTGCAGCTGTTCACCACAGAGCCCGGCGTGCAGCTGTACACCGGTAACTTCCTGGATGGCAGCATTCACGGCAAGGCTGGCAAGGTCTACCCGCACTGGGGCGCCTTTACCCTGGAAACGCAGCATTACCCCGATGCGCCCAACCAGCCGAAATTCCCCAGCACCCGACTGGATCCTGGCAAGGCGTACACCCAGACCACTGTGTTCAAATTCCTCAACGACTGAAGCGTTGAGCTGCCCGGCGCCTGCAATCAGGGCGCCGGGCAGTTCAGGCTCACTGATTGCGCTTCATTGCCGCAGTCAGGGTATCGACGTTGTAACGGAACATCTTCGCGTAGGTTGACGCCGGGCCGTCGGCTGGCGACAGGGATTCCACGTACAGTTCACCCCCTGGTTGAGCGCCACTGGCTTCGGCTATCTGCTTGACCAGACGCGGGTCGCTGGAGTTTTCGAAGAAGTAGGCACTGACATGTTCGGTCTTGATCTGACGGATCAGTTTCGAAACATCGGCGGCCGACGCCTCAGATTCGGTAGACAAGCCCAGCGGCGACAGGAAGTTCACCCCGTAGGCATCGCCGAAGTAGCCGAACGCGTCATGAGAGGTGAGGATCTTGCGTCTGGCAGCCGGAATCGAACGGATCTGATCACGTGCATAGCTATCCAGCTGCTGCAACTCAACGATGTAGCGATCACCATTGGCCTGATACACGCTGGCCCCTTCCGGATCGGCTTTCTTCAGCGCTGCGATGATATTGCGCACATAAATCACGCCATTGGCCGCGCTGTTCCAGGCATGCGGGTCGACAATGCGCTTGCCGTCCTCATCCATGCTGCGGGTCTTGATGCCCTCGGACAGTACCACCGGCTGCCCCTTGTAACCTGAAGCCTTGATGAGACGATCCATCCAGCCCTCAAGATGCAGGCCGCTGACAAATACAAGATCGGCATTTTTCAGCGCCTGGGCGTCACTCGGTGTAGGCTCGTAAACGTGTGGATCGCCGTTCGGACCGATCAGCGATTTGACGTGCACACGGTCACCGCCGACCGTACTGACCATATCGGCAATGACTGTGAACGAGGCAACGGCTTCCAGCGGTTTGGCCTGGGCCAGGCTGGCGAATGCCGACAGCGCCAGTGCAGCCAGGGAACTCAACATCATCAATCGTTTCATGACGTACCTTTTTCAGTGAGCCAGGTGAGGTTTGGGGAACAGCCGACGCACGATGCCCGTGCGTCCGAACAACAGGGAGATGCCGTAGAACGCACTGGCCGTCAGCACGATGGCCGGCCCCGAGGCGACGCCAAGGTGGTAGGAAACGATCAGCCCGATCAGCCCGGACAAGGTCGCCAGCAGCGTCGAAATCACCATCAGGCCACTCAGCGAGTGGGTCCAGAAACGTGCCGCGGTTGCCGGCAGCATCATCATGCCCACGGCCATCAAGGTGCCCAGCGCCTGAAAGCCTGCGACCAGGTTGAGCACCACCAGCAGCAGAAACAGAACGTGGTACAGCGAGCCGCGCCCGCCGACCGCACGCAGAAAGCCCGGATCGAAGCACTCCAGTACCAGTGGGCGATAGATGATTGCCAGCAGAATCAGGGTGAAGGAGGCAATGCTGCCGACCATGTAAATAGCGGTGTCATCGATGGCCAGAATGGTGCCGAACAGCACATGCAGCAGATCAACGCTGGAACCGTGCAGCGAGACAATCAGCACCCCGGCGGCCAGCGAGGTCAGATAGAAGCTGGCAAAGCTGGCGTCTTCGCGTAGCGAGGTCAGTCGACTCACCAGACCGGACAGCAAAGCCACTGCCAGCCCGGCGATCAGGCCGCCGAAGCCCATTGCCGGCAACGACAGCCCGGCGACCATAAAGCCCACCGCTGCGCCCGGCAGCACCGCATGGCTCATCGCATCGCCCACCAGGCTCATGCGCCGCAACATCAACAGCACGCCGACCGGCCCCGAGCCGATGCCCAGTGCCAGACACGCCACCAGTGCACGGCGCATGAAACCGAATTCGATAAAAGGCTCGACCACCAGGCTATAGAGCATCATGCGTCGTCGTCCTCGGCATCACACAGCAAGGCATCCGGGCTCCAGTACTCGGCCATGTTGCGCGCCTTGCGCAGGTTGGCAACGCTGAGCACCTGGGCTGTCTCGCCCCAGGCGATGGCTTCGCGAGCCATCAGCAAGGTTTGCGGAAAGTGCTGACGAACCTGTTCGATATCGTGCAGTACGGCAATCACCGTACGCCCCTGCCCGTGCCAGGCGCGAACCAGCTGTAATAGATCACGCGTGGTGCGCGCGTCGATGGCGGTGAACGGTTCATCCAGGAGGATCACCGAGGCGTCCTGCAACAACAGTCGGGCGAACAGCACCCGCTGAAACTGACCCGACGACAGCGAGCCAACGCTACGCCCTTCAAACCCCTCGAGGCCGACGGTCATCAGCGCCTCGCCGGTCAGACGCGCATGATTGCGAGTCAGACTGCGAAACGGGCCGATGCTGTGCCAGGCGCCCATCGACACCGTATCGGCGACGCTCAACGGAAAGCTGCGATCGATTTCCGCAGCCTGCGGCAGATAGCCAATCGTGCGGGTTGCCAGACGCCCCCGATCGACGCGTCCCTGAGCAGGCTTCATGGTGCCGGCGATGGCTTTGATCAGCGTCGATTTACCCGCGCCGTTGGGCCCGACAATAGCCGTCAGACTACCTGCTTCGAAGCGCCCGCTGATGTGGTGCACTGCAGGGCGGCGCTCGTACGCCACGGTGAGGTTTTCCAGAGCGATGGCAGCACTCATGGAACTGCCACCGACCAGCCAATCGCCAGCCAGAGCAATATCAGTATCGCCAGGGAAAACAGGACCCGCTTCCAGGCCGACTGGGCCATCACGGAGCCTGCTATCGAAGCGCTTGCTGTCGAAGCGTCAGAAGAATTTTTCAAGTAAAAGTAACCTGCAACTATTTGTTACAGTATTACATACCAAACACGTATGTGTTATTAAATAACATTCATGCTGGCACCTTGCTTTCCACTCATGCAGATCAAAGCCTGCGTGAATCCGATCCGGCATCGCCTCGCAGAACTCCGCCGTGCGGTACTTGTGACACCGCGTGCGCCCCTATACTGTATATACAAACAGTCAAGGGACACTTCATGCAGCTTATCGACAAGCTCAGCATTCTGGCAGACGCCGCCAAGTACGATGCGTCGTGCGCCAGCAGTGGAGCACCCAAGCGCAGCTCGCAGGACAAGGCCGGGCTCGGCTCTACCAATGGCATGGGCATCTGCCACAGCTACACGCCAGATGGGCGTTGCGTGTCGCTGTTGAAAATCCTGCTGACCAACTTCTGTCTTTACGACTGCCAGTACTGCGTCAACCGCCGCTCCAGCGATGTGCCACGTGCGCGCTTCAGTCCCGAAGAAGTGGTCACCCTGACGCTGGACTTCTATCGCCGCAATTGCGTGAGCGGGCTGTTTTTGAGTTCCGGGATCATTCGCTCTGCGGACTACACCATGGAGCAACTGGTCGAAGTTGCCCGGCTGTTGCGCGAGGTACATGAGTTTCGCGGCTACATCCACCTCAAAACCATCCCTGACGCCGATCCGGCGCTGATCGAAAAGGCCGGCCGCTATGCCGACCGTCTCAGCGTCAACATCGAACTGCCGACCGACCTGAGCCTGCAGACCCTCGCCCCGGAAAAAGACGTCGCCTCAATCAAGCAAGCCATGCAGACGATCTACACCGGCGAGCAGACGGTGCGCAACGAGCCTCGCTCGCCGCGCTTTGCGCCTGCCGGGCAGAGCACGCAGATGATTGTCGGTGCCGATGCCACCGACGACAGCACCATCCTGCACAGCGCGCAGTCGCTGTACAGCAACTTCAAGCTGCGCCGGGTCTACTACTCTGCGTTCAGCCCGATACCCAACAGCCCCAACAGCGTTCCCCTGGCGGCACCGCCGCTGATGCGCGAGCATCGCCTGTATCAGGCTGATTTTCTGCTGCGCGGATATGGCTTCACTGCCGGTGAACTGCTCGACGGTCCCGGTGATCTGGCGCTGGACATTGACCCCAAACTGGCCTGGGCGCTGGGCAACCGGCAAGTATTTCCGCTGGACCTGAACCAGGCCGACCCGGCACTGATCGCCAGGGTGCCGGGTATTGGCATCCGCACTACGCAGCGGCTGGTCGAGTTGCGCAGACAGCGTCGCATCCGCTATGAAGACCTGACCCGCATGCGCTGCATACTGGCAAAGGCCAAGCCGTTCATCATTACCAGTGATTACCATCCGCCGCATGCGGAAACCACCAGCGAGTTCCTGCATCACCAGTTGCGCGACCGGCCTCAGCCTCAGCAAATGGGGCTGTGGGGATGATCTGCCTCGACTGCGACGACCTGTTCGATACCTGGCGGCAACAGGCTCGCTGGCTGTTGAGCCATGAAATCGATCCCAGCCAGGTCAGCTGGAAGTCGCCGGATGCCGCCGACCTGTTCGGCAGCGAAGAAGAGTATCCCAGAGAGGCCGGGCCTTTTCAGGCAAGGGTTCCGCTGGAGCTGGTGCAGTTGCTGGAAAGCGCGTCGCGTTACCGGGGCGATCAGCGCTGGAGCCTGCTGTACGAAGTGCTGTGGCGCGTGACTCACGGCGACCGCACAGCGATGATGGCCGGCGACAAGCTCGGCAGTGAATTGCATCGTCGCCTGAAATCGGTAAGGCGCGAGGCCCATCATCTGCATGCGTTCCTGCGATTTGTCGCGCTGCCGTCCGTGGCTGACGACGAAGCCCTGATGCGCCCGCAGTACGTGGCCTGGCACGAACCGGCCCACGATATTCTGCTCAGTGCCAGCGAGCATTTCATCGGCCGCATGGGTCAGCACCGCTGGATGATCGCCACGCCTCAGGACGGCGTGTATTACGACGGCCAGCAATTGATTCATGAGCGACGTTGCCCGCCTGCCTGGCAGACCATGGCCAGGCAGGTGGAAGATCCGCATGGTGAACTGTGGCTGACCTACTACAGCCACATCTTCAACCCTGCGCGCCTGAACCCCAAGGTCATGGAAGGCCACTTCCCTTCGCGCTTCTGGAAAAACCTGCCGGAAGGCCCGCTGATTCCGGCCCTCATCACCCAGGCTCGCACCGGCAAGCAGCGTGACGGCCAGGCCAGCGACATCGCCGCCAGACGCGGCAAGAAAATTGCGCTGAAGGATTGAGAGCGAGAGGCAAAGGCATCCTCAGGATCGGACGCAGAGCGTCCGGAAAGCCATGCCCAAGCGGAGCACTCGGCGTAGCGGTCCGCCGCCGGGCCTTCTTCCAGAAACCAGCGATTGAACCAACCTCTGCGTCGGCGGCTCACAGCTGTGGCAGCCGCGACGTGGCCTGCACCCCAGATGATAAGGTGACCAGTCGCAAGAGCCACCCGAGGTTCAAACATGCTCGACAGCCCAACCCGACATCTGCTCGACACGCTATGCCAGGCGATGGCCGACAAACCGTTTCTGGTGGTGACCGGCGCAGGCATCAGCACCGCATCCGGCATACCGGACTACCGCGACAAGGACGGCGTGCGGCGCGGCAAGCAGCCGATGATGTATCAGGAATTTCTCGGCAACCCCGCAGCGCGCCAGCGCTACTGGGCACGCGCGATGCTCGGCTGGCCGCGGATCCGCGCGGCACAGGCCAATGCCGCGCATCGAGGTCTGGCTGCTCTGCAGGCTGAAAACGCTATCACAGGACTGATCACCCAGAATGTCGATGCACTGCACACGCAGGCCGGAAGCCGGGACGTCATCGAACTGCACGGCAGCCTGCACCGGGTGCTGTGCCTGGATTGCCAGCAGCGCAGCGACCGGGCAACCATTCAAGAGCAGATGCTGGAGCAAAACCCTTATCTGATCGGCGTCCACGCGACACAGGCGCCGGACGGCGACACCCTGCTCGACCCGGCTTTCGAGTCCAGCTTCAAGGTGCCTCTCTGCCCGCACTGTGAAGGCGACAGGCTCAAGCCGGACGTCGTGTTCTTCGGTGAAAACGTCGCCGCGCAGACCGCTGCCAAAGCAATGCAGAGTGTCGAAGAGGCTGAAGGTCTGCTGGTGGTCGGCACGTCACTGATGGCCTGGTCGGCATTCCGCCTGTGCAAGGCGATGGCCGAACAGGGCAAGCCGGTCATCGCCATCAACCATGGCAAGACCCGGGCCGACGAATTGCTTGAAATGAAAATCCAGGCGTCCTGCGAGCAGGTATTACCGTGGCTCGCCGAGCAGCTGGTTTCGCGTTAAAACAGCCCCAACTGCCCACCGATCAGGGTGCTGAAATCGTCGTCAACGAACGGCAGGATGGCATCTGCCAGCGGTTGCAACTGACGAGTCACGTAGTGATCGTAGTCGATCGGGGCGTGGCGAATTTCCAGCGGCTCCGGCCCGGCGGTGGTCATTACGTAGCTGATCCAGCCGCCACTTTGATACTGACGCGGTCGCCCCTGCTGGTCGTTGTATTCGTCGGCCAGCCGCGCGGCGCGTACATGGGGCGGCACATTACGCTGGTAGTCATCGAGCTTGCGACGCAGGCGCTTGCGGTAGATCAACAGGTCATCCAGCTCGCCTGACAGGGTGCGCTGCACATAGTCACGCACGTAATCCTGATACGGCTGACGCTTGAAGATCCGCAGGTACAGTTCCTGCTGAAACTGCTGAGCCAGTGGCGACCAGTCGGTGCGTACGGTTTCGAGGCCCTTGTAGACCATCTCTTCGGACCCGTCAGCGCGGGTCACCAGACCGGCATAGCGCTTCTTGCTGCCCTCTTCCGCACCGCGCACGGTGGGCATCAGGAAGCGCCGAAAATGCGTTTCGTATTGCAGCTCAAGGGCGCTGTGCAAACCGTACTCGGCGTGCAAGTGCTCGCGCCACCACTGGTTGACCTGCTGCACCAGCGCCTTGCCGATGCTTGCCGCCTCCTCCTGTCCGTGAGGGCGGCCCAGCCAGACAAAGGTCGAGTCGGTATCGCCATAGATCACGGTGTAGCCCTGCGCCTGAATGAGGTCGCGGGTCTTGAGCATGATTTCATGCCCGCGCAGGGTGATCGATGAAGCCAGGCGCGGATCGAAAAAGCGGCAGCCGCTCGAACCCAACACACCGTAGAAGGCATTCATGATGATTTTCAGCGCCTGGGACAAGGGCGCGTTCTGCTCGCGCTTGGCGGCTTCCCGACCTTGCCACACGCGCTCGACGATGGCTGGCAGGCTGTGACGTGTGCGTGAAAAGCGCGCACCGCGAAAGCCTGGCACCGACTTGCTGTCCGCCGGATGCCGCAGGCCTTCGATCAAGCCCACCGGATCAATCAGAAAGGTACGAATGATCGACGGGTAAAGGCTTTTGTAGTCCAGCACCAGCACCGACTCGTACAGCCCTGGCTGGGAATCCATGACAAAACCGCCAGGGCTGGCCTCCGGCAGTCGCTCGCCCAGGTTGGGCGCAACGAAACCCTGACGATGCATCAGCGGGATATACAAATGGCAGAAAGCGGCAACCGAACCGCCGCTGCGGTCGGCAGGCAGACCGGTGACCGTGGCGCGCTCAAGCAGAAAGGTCAGCAGTTGCGTCTTGGCAAAGATGCGCGTGACCAGTTCGCAGTCCTTGATGTTGTAACGCGCCAGCGCCGGCTTGTCCTCGGCGAACATGCGGTTGATTTCATCCATGCGCTGATAAGGCGTGTCGATGGCCTTGCCCTCGCCCAGCAGGGTCTGCGCGACGTATTCAAGACTGAATGACGGAAAACTCCAGGTCGCCGAGCGCAATGCCTCGATGCCGTCGATAATCAGCCGCCCGCTCACCTCGGCAAAAAAATGGTTGTTGCGGCTGCCATGCTCACGCCAGCCCATCGCTTCACCGCCACGTCCAAGCCTTAACGGCACTTGCAGGCGCTGGGCATGCTCGTGCAGCACGCGCAAATCGAACTGGATGACATTCCAGCCGATAATCGCGTCAGGGTCGTGCAGCGCCAGCCAGTCGTTGAGGCGTTCCAGCAACTGCACGCGGGTATCGCAATAGTCGAGCTGAAAATCCAGCGCCTCGTCGCCACCATTGGCCGGCCCCAGCATGTAGACCTGGCGTTGCCCACAGCCCTCCAGTGCAATCGAATACAGCTCGCCGCGTGCAGTGGTTTCGATATCCAGTGAGACCAGTTTCAGGTTGGGACGGTAATCGGGCGATGGCCTGATCTGCGCGTCACAAAGCACGCCATCGGCATCCAGCGTGCCGCCAAACTGCACAGGCGCAGTGATAAAGCGCTCCATCAGGTAGCGCTCGGGCGGGCGAATGTCCGCTTCGTAGACGTCCACGTTGCCTCTGCGCAGCAGCTTTTCGATGTTCATCAACTGGCGGTGCTGCTGACAATACACACCCAGCACCGGGCGATGACGGAAATCACAGAGTTCCAGCGGGCGCAGCTCTACGCCACGTTCGGTGCGCAATAACGATCGGGCGCGCTCACCCTGCTCGGCAGGAATAAAGGCGACAGAAGGCTGGCAAGGCAGACGGATATGGCGCGGACCCTGATCGGTGGCCAACCAAAAGTCGACCTCGGTCCCGGCGGGCGTGTCTTGCCAGTGCCGACTCAGGATAAAGCCTTGCTGTACATCCAACGCTGTTACCTCGACCGCCCGGTGAAACAATTGATTCTACTTGGCTATGAAGCTAAAGGCGCGTCTGGCAGGCGAATTAGCGGCACATTGAGGGCGTGGATAATTGATTCCTCCTATTCCCGTGATCTTTATTTACTGCTTGCTCGATGCTGCGCGCTGGATGATTCTGTAGTGGTTCCGGCAATGCACTACAGCCAGCCAGGTCCCGATCGCGGAGAGCCCCATGAAAACTGTCGCCCAGCTACTGAAATTGAAAGACCTGCAGAACCAGCAAGTGCATACCATTGGCCCGGATCAGATGGTGCTCGACGCACTCAGGTTAATGGCTGAAAAGAACATCGGTGCGCTGCCGGTGGTCGAGGGCAACGAAGTGGTGGGCGTCATCAGTGAGCGCGACTACGCGCGCAAGGTGGTCCTCAAGGGGCGCTCGTCGGTGGGTACACCAGTGAGGGACATCATGAGCAGCAAAGTGATTACTGTCGACTCGCAGCGCAGCGTCGAGGCGTGCATGGGCATCATGACCGACAGCCACCTGCGCCACCTGCCAGTCGTTGAAGGCGGGCAGTTGCTGGGCCTGCTGTCCATCGGTGACCTGGTGAAGGAAGCCATTGCAGAACAGGCGAGTCTTATCAAGCAGCTCGAGCAGTACATTCGCGGCGAATGACCTGAGCAGCGCGTCAGGCGCAGCGCGCGATTGCCGCGCGCTACGCCGTTCACTCAGTCGTCCAGCGTCTTGCCGGGCGCCCCGCCCTTGACCGGTTTGCCCGGTTTTTCGACAGGCGCGGGCTTGGCTGGCGGCTCTGGAGCAGGCGCCACGGCTTCCTGCTCGCGCATCGGCATCTGGTCGATGGTGGCAAAGATCTCTTTGAGGTCTATGGATTCTGACTTCCCGATAGTTTTATCGATCTTTTTCTCGCCGTCCTTGCCCACCAGAATGACCTTGGTACCGACGCCTGCGCCCAGCTTCAATTCACGAATCAAGGCCATGGTCGACTGCGGGTCCATGCTTTTGCCGTCACGTTCGCCGATAGTATTCACCACCGTGAACAGCACCATATTGCGTTCCGTGAAATCTTTATGATTGGCAGGTTCCTTCAGCGCGTCCTTGAGGTGACCCAGCGCCGGATCAGCCTGGCTGGGTGCGATGATGATCAAGGGACGCGACTTGCCGCGCTCCTGTGCCAAAGGGCCGTCGCTGTCGGCAGCAAGCGCTGTACCGGCAGCGACAAGCAGGGTGGCGAGGGTCAGGGACCGGATTAACATGGTGGGCTCCTTTCAAATCCATTGGGTAGCCATCGCGTACAGACCGACACGATGCTGGTCTGTTCTACCGCATATGGGTCATCCCGGTACAGCCCGATGTAATCCTTTTCCTTAATCCGTTGCGTCAGGCAGAGCGTGCAAACGACCGATCACAGGCGCTGTCCAGGCTTGCCGTCAGGCGTTGGACGATCTGCGCCACTTCAGCGGCGTCCAGCACCAAGGGCGGCAACAGGCGAACGATTTTGCCCCGAGTGACATTGATCAGCATGCCATGTTCCTCGGCTGCAATGCGTGTCAGTTCAGGTATGGCCTGGCGCAATTCGATACCGATCATCAAACCCTGGCCACGAACGTCCAGCACGTTCGGGTGAGCTCCTAGCGCATTGCGCAGCCCGTCCAGCAATTGCCGGCCTTGCAGTGCGGCGTTTTCCACCAGCGCCTGTTGTTCGATGATATCGATCACCGTGCAGCCGACCCGGCAGGCCAGCGGATTGCCGCCGAAGGTACTGCCGTGGCTGCCGGGCGTGAACAGTTGCGCCGCCCTGCCCCGCGCCAGGCAGGCACCGATCGGTATGCCGTTGCCGAGCCCCTTGGCCAGGGTCATGACGTCTGGAACGATGCCCTCATGCTGAAAGGCAAACCACTTGCCGGTACGGCCCATGCCGGTCTGGATTTCGTCGAGCATCAACAGCCAGTCACGCCGCGTGCACCGCTCCCTCAAGGCCTTGAGATACCCGGCCGGGGCCATCTGCGCGCCGCCCTCGCCCTGGATCGGCTCGACCAGCACGGCGCAGATCCGGTGCCCATAGGTCGCGCAAATCTTGTCGAACGCCGCCAGATCGCCAAATGGCACCTTGATGTAATCGCCCGGCAAGGTGCTGAAACCCAGACGCACAGCCGGCCCGTCACTGGCCGACAATGTGCCCAGAGTGCGGCCGTGAAAGGCGTTTTCCATGACCACGACCAGAGGCCGTTCGATGTACTTGTGCCAGCCATGCAGGCGCGCCAGCTTGAGCGCAGTCTCGTTGGCCTCGGCACCCGAATTGTTGAAAAACACTGCGTCCAGCCCCGACAGGGCCGTCAGTTTCTGCGCCAGGCGCTGCTGCCAGTCGACGGTGTACAGATTGGACGTGTGCAACAGCAGCCCCGCCTGATCACGAATCGCCTCGACCAGCAGCGGATGCGAGTGCCCCACATTGGTCACTGCCACGCCCGCCACGGCGTCGAGGTATTCGCGCCCGCTCCGGTCCCACAGACGTGTGCCCAGACCATGGGTGAAACTCAGGGCCAGAGGTTGGTAAGTGCTCATCAGGCAGGTGGCGGTCATGAGGTGAAGCTCCTTGGGTATGTTTCGGTTTTTGCAGTATCGTTAACCACCTCAAATGGATAAACAGCGAAATACTTCAATCATTTTAAAGCTGAGATTGATAATGGATTTGTTTCTGGCAATGCGGGTGTACGTGAAAGTGGTCGAGGCAGGCAGCCTGACGGCGGCTGCGCAAGCGTGTTCGATTTCCACCACCATGGTGGGCAATCACCTGCGCGCACTGGAGGAGCGCCTGGGCGTCAGCCTGTTACAGCGCACCACACGTCGCCAGCGTCTGACGGAATTCGGTACCGCGTATTACGAGCGTTGTCTGGAAGTACTGGGGTTGGTGGCCCAGTCCGAGCAACTGGCCGAGCAGGCCCAGGGGGATCCCACGGGTACACTGCGCATCACCGCGCCGCTGACATTCGGCTCGGAGGTGCTGGCACCTGCGCTCGTCGAATTCTCGCGGCGCTTTCCCGAGGTCAAGCTCGATCTGGTGCTGACCAATCAGCGTCTGGACATGATCGACAATGGATTTGACGTCGCCATTCGCCTGGGCAACATTCCAGAATCTTCGCCACTGATCGCGCGCGCCTTGCAGGACTACACCTTGACCATCTGCGCCGCGCCGGACTATCTGGCCCGCAACGGCACGCCGATCCATCCAGCGGAACTTCGCGGGCATAACTGCCTGGCGTTCGCCTATCCGGCGGGAGACGAATGGCGCACGGCCGGTACGCAGTGGCGTATGACCGGCGCCGAAGGCGAAGTGCTGGTGGACGTGAGCGGTTCGATGATTGCCAACACTTCCGCCGCTCTTTATCAGGCGGCTCGGGCAGGCCTGGGGGTAGTGATGCTTCCGGATGCGCTGGTGCAGCGAGACCTGCAGGAGGGCCGGCTGATTGCACTGTTCCCCGACTATCATTTGCCCAGACGACCGACGACCCTGCTGTATGTGCAGGACCGTTATCGATTGCCCAAGCTGAGAAGCTTTGTGGAGTATGCGACGGGGCTCTGGGGACGGTAAGAAGTTACCGCCGGAGGGTCACCGGGTCGACTCCGGCGCGCAGCCTTTATGGTGCGCGCCGGGGTTTACCGGGAATGAACGTCAGACCCGGAATCGACTGACCAGGCTTTGCAGATGCACGCCCAGGCGAGCGAGCTCTACGCTCGATGCAGCGGTCTCTTCACTCGCAGAAGCCGTCTGCTCGGAGATGTCTCGCACATTCAGAACACTGCGATTGATCTCTTCGGCAACGGCGCTCTGCTCTTCGGCGGCTGCGGCGATCTGATGGTTCATCGTCTCGATCGTCGAGATCGCCTGAGTCATGTTATTGATGGAAACACCCGCGTTGCGCGTCAGCTCGACACTGTTTGCAGTCAGCGCCTGGCTGTTGTCGAGGATGGTTGCTACCTGCGCCGTGCGGGTATGCAGGCCGCTGATCAATGCCGCGATCTCTTCGGTCGACGTCTGCGTGCGCTGGGCCAGACTTCTCACTTCGTCAGCCACCACCGCGAAACCCCGGCCTGCTTCGCCCGCACGCGCCGCTTCGATGGCAGCGTTGAGGGCCAGCAGATTGGTCTGCTCGGCAACGGCCTTGATGACATCGAGTACGCCACCAATCTTGTTGCTTTCGTTCTTGAGCTCGTCCATCGCGGACTTGGAGTGAGTAACTTCGGTCGCGAGCTTCTCGATCTGCGCTACAGCCTTGGAAACCACGCCGTCGCCTTCGCGAGCTTCTTTGGAGGCGTTGACCGCAGCATGTGACGCCTGCTCTGCGTTGCGTGCGACTTCCTGAACGGTCGCAGACATTTCGTGCATCGCAGTGGCGACCTGATCGGTTTCGTTCTTCTGACTGTTGACGCCGGCGCTGGTCTGCTCGGTGACGGCCGACAACTGCTCGGCGGCACTGGCGATTTGTGTCACGCCATCGCGCAGGCCACCAATCAGCTCGCGCAGGTTGCCGGTCATGCGCATCATGCTGCCCTGCAACTGACCCAATTCATCCTTGCGGGTAACCAGTTGGTTGTTCGTCAGATCACCGTCAGCAACACGTTCGGCCAGTTTCAGTGTTTCACGCAGCGGGCCTACGATAAGGTTGGTAATAACCCATGCTGCCAGGGCGCTCATGATCAACGCTGCAATCAGCCAGACAGAGAGCAGCATCTTGGCCTGGCTCACATCTTCCACTCTCAGGTTGACCTGATTCTCGGACAGTTTGTCAGCGCATTCAAACAGGATGCCGATGTCTTTAGTGATACCTGCCTGAGCCT
This sequence comes from Plantibacter cousiniae (nom. nud.), assembly GCF_977070315.1. Classification (NCBI taxonomy): domain Bacteria; kingdom Bacillati; phylum Actinomycetota; class Actinomycetes; order Micrococcales; family Microbacteriaceae; genus Plantibacter; species Plantibacter cousiniae (nom. nud.). The sequence goes on from NZ_CDRVEU010000002.1 coordinate 516,477, forward strand.
GCTCAATCCTGGCCTGCGCCGCGGTGAACTGATTCAAGGTGTTCTGGTAGCTCAGCATAGAGTCCACAAGGTGCTTGATGGTCGCCGACTGACCCTCGAAACCTTGCAGATTTCTGACAAACTCGATAACCGTGTTCATCGATGTTTCCGCTGGAGCACGGTTTTCCGATTTCAGCGAATAGGTGTAGCCACGCAAGTCGAAGCGCATTTTCTGGAACAGCGTCATCGCCTGCACGATGGCATCGCGCTGCGCGGGAGTACCATCATCGGATCGGGCAATAGCGTTCAGTTTTTGCAAATCGTCAGCGCCTGCATCGGCGTACTGGCCAAATACCGAACGGGTCGCCTCACGGGCAGCGGTTGCCTGCATGAGGTTGTCGTAGTGGATGCGGTAATCCTTCAAGGCATCTGCGGCAGTATTGACCAGCGGTGTATTCAACGGCGAGTCGAACACCTGCTGCGCGTACTTCACATGATTTTCGAGACTTTCGAGTGCTTTCAGCCAGTTGCTGGCGCGCTCGGCGTCATAATTGACCGAATAGGCCAATCGGGCTATGCGGACATCTCGCGTGAGCGCCCCCAGCTTGCCGATATCGGAAATTCGCTCGCTTCGTTCACTCAGTGAAGTAATGCCTGTCCAGCCTGTCAGCGCAATCAGCACCGTCAGTACGATGACCAAAGCAAACCCGAGCACGAGCTTGGACCTTACCGAAATATTGCTCAGAGTATTTATCACAGGGAGTCGCTCTTTTGTTGGTCATCAGTGGAATGCAAGAGGCCTGTCCTTGCCATCTATCTATACAATTCACAAATGTCGGCAGCGCGGATTAAAACTTTAAAACTGGCGTCAATATTTCGCTTGAAAATAAATCCCTTGGGGCGTGGTTCACCCCGATGGCATTTCCATCCGAGTCAGTTAGCATGGGCCTTTACGCACATTTGGGTATTCTGGAGAAGTGCATGAGTCTGGAATTGATCGCCTCAAAAAGCAGCTTATTGACCATCGAGGAGCGCTCTGCAATTGCCGAGATCGAGGCCACGACCAATGTGCTGCGACTTGTTACCCGCCTGACAGGCATGCGCTTCGCCGGTATTGCCAAGTTTACCGATGCCGACTGGATCGCCTGCTCTGTCTATGACCCGACAGACCTGGGTATCGACGACGGCGACGTGTTCAAACTCGAAACCACGCTCTGCAACGAGTTTTGCGTCAACCCCGAAGCGCTGTTCGTGCCACAGATAAGCACGAACGGCCGGTACGCGAACCTGCCGGTGGTGAAACGCTACGCCATCGAGAGCTATGCCGGAGTGCCAATCTACCTTCCCGACGGACAACTGTATGGCGCGTTGTGCGCGCTGGACTCCAGCCCGACGCTGTTTGACGACCCCGATCTGTCGGAAACCCTGACCCTGTTCGCCCGCTTGATCGGGTGCATTTTCTTCGCCAACATCAACGAAGGCAGTTGACCCGGGCCTGCGCACTGAAGCAGCACTGTCGACTCACGGGCTGCCAGGCTGCTCTGCCAGCGCATACAGGGGCACGGACTCTAACAAGGCGCTGCTGAACTGGCCTTCGTCGAGTTGCAGGCGATATCGGGGCGGCACAGGTGTGACCGGGTGATCGCCGTCCAGCAAGGCTTCGGCAGGCAGATCAATCCCGAAATGGGGAAACGGCTCCTGAGCCGCCCAACCACCTGCGGCCAGGACCAACAACAGAAAAATACCCGCAATGGGTTCTTTAGGTCTGCACATTCTCGTTTCTCCAATTCCGGCAAAACGATGTGGCTCACAATGAGCTACTCAGTATAAAAGCCAGGGCGGCGCCCTGCTCTCGCGGTCGGCGCATCAGGCGAAGGGCTCTTCGCCCTGCAACTTGGTACGGTGCATCATTCGCCCGCACTCAGGGTCATAGGCTTCCGCCCGATGCATGGTGCCGGTGTTGTCCCATATCACCAGGTCACCGACCTGCCATACATGGCTGTAACTGAACGCCTCGGACGTGGCCCATTCGCGAAGGCCGACCAGAATCCGCGCACTTTGCGCCAGGCCGACGCCAACGACCTGCTGCGCAGTGCAGCCCAGAATCAGCGACTTGCGCCCGGATCGGTGCTTCCAGACCAGCGGCAACTCCTTCTCGCCGATAGCCTGCATGGCCTCGAGCATCGCAAGGCCAGGCTCCGGATTGTAATAGAGTAACGATGCCCATGGCGCGTGAATTACTCGTAAGCTTTCGTAACGATGTTTATCAGCGCTGGATAACCCCTCGTACGCCGCGTAAGTGTTACAGAACCCCGTGTTGCCTCCCCACGTGGCGGGCACCTTGCAAGACAGCAACGATGCCAGAATGGGTGAATCACTGCTCGTACCGTCGATGTGCCAGTAGAGCGAGCCCTTTAGAAACTCCGCACCTGCCGGGTTCTCTTTCACATCCAGGCTGATCCGGGTGATGTTCTGCCCATCGCCGGGTTCAGGACAGAACGTACCCAGCGTGCGGGTAAAGGCAATTTGCTCTGCATCGGAGAAATGAATCTGCGGGAACACCAACACCCCTCGCTGCTCCAGCAGCTCCCGGATCTCCCCAGCGAATCGACCCGATAGCAGTTCCTGCTTGCCGTTGAAAATACGCGCGCCGATACCTGGCTTGATGGGCTCCTGTGACAGCTGAACGAGCGAAGTGGCTAACATGGTGCGACCCTCTTCATAAGTGAACACTACGGTACACTTATGAAGAAATGGAAGCAATAGCCTGTTTTGGCGCGGGACGTTTTAAAGGGGATGCAGGTAATTACCCAAGTGATCGTGCAGGAAGAAAGCGAGCAATACTCCGATAAGCATGGCCAGCAAATCCAGCGCTCTGGCCTTGCCCCATATCGGCGTGCGCTCCCGGAGTCGAAAATACCAGGGACCTGTACAGAGAATAAGACCCTGGCCAAGGAACCAGACAAGGGCAATGAAAAGCCCAGTGCTGAGAAGGCTATCGTTTCTGACAATCAGAGAACCTGCCGACTGACTCAAGGCAGCAAAATAAAGGCCGACCACACCGATGACGGACATCGTCAGCCCAATGGGCCAGGCTGGAAAACCGCGACGCTGTACGTGCTTTTCAAGGTTCGACCGATCCCCCTCCAACAGCTCGATGGTTCTCGGCCATCCTGCAATACGCGCAAGCGTCAGTACGTCATGGCCGTTGCTGTTGGTCGCCGCAGAATCTGCCCCCATGTACAGAAGCGTAGCGACGAAATTGCAATTACCGGCGAGGGTTTCGCGATGGATCATTTGCCAGCCCGAGTCGTCGTAGTCAGTGGCCAGACCCGGATCATCCCGAAGGCCCTCTTCCACAGCACCCTGTGCGTTCAGTCCCATCGGATGCTCAAGCCGCTCCAGCTCGTTCAAGGCACGTTTATCCGCTGCACAGTCCAGTGCGCGCGAGAAGCAGACCGGTGACTTGCCCTCTGCTGCCGGAACAAGCATAACGGTCCCTGCCTCACCAAAGTCCAACCCCCACGCCTGGTCATGCTCGACGCGCTCGGCCGCAGACATGCCCGACCGCAGGGCATCAATAGTGAAACCGCCGAATACGCGACCGCCAAACACATATACCCAGTCATTCAAGCGCTCCAGGGAAACCGACACAGGGTCCCCGACATTGATCGAACTCACCCACAGAGGCTCATTCATGAGAATGCCCGAGAGGGTCAGGCCGTCGAAATCGATATCCGTGACCCACATGTTCTCAACCGATGGGCTGTCGGGATCGGCTGAGTCAGTCGTGAAGGACACCTTTACCGCAGCCAGGTCCAGCGCTTTCACAATTCGGCGACGCTCCCAGGACATCTCGCGCCAGAAGAATCTGAAGGTGCGCTGCGCACTGGCAACCGCGACACGAAAGTCCTCGCTTTCGCCTTCAACACCGTAAATTTTTTGCTCCGTCATTGGCAGGTTCATTCCTTGTTTGATGAGTGCGAACAGAATGGCGGTGTCGCTGGCACTCATTCAATTCGGCTGTTTTAAATACATTACTTTTTGAGTCGCGGTGGCGCCGATCTCAATTTTACCCGTTGCGGCCAGCATGATCCGCTGCCAAAGTGCCTCGAACGAACGCCTGATATGCAATTCAAGGAAAGAATCAACGTGCACGCCCCTGCCCCGCAAATCCTCATCCAGCGCATGGCCGACATTCACCTCGAAGGTGTCACTGCACTCTATAACGAGCCTGCGGTGTGCCGTCAGGTACTGCAGATGCCTTATCAGTCCATCGAAGTATGGCGCAAACGCCTGGCTGCCAGTACCGAGCGACACGTGAAACTGGTCGCGCTCCATGGCAACGAGGTGATTGGCAGCATTGGCCTGGAGCAGTATTCGCGCAGTCGGCAAAGCCATGTCGGCGCTATCGGCATGGGCGTCGCATCGGCCTGGCAGAGCAAAGGCGTCGGCTCGAAGTTGCTGGCAACCGCACTGGACATCGCAGACAACTGGATGAACCTGCACCGGGTGGAACTGACCGTGTATGTCGACAACGAAGCGGCCCAGGGTCTGTATCGCAAATTCGGTTTCGAAACAGAAGGTCGGCTGCGCAACTACGCGGTGCGCGATGGCCTGTTCGTCGATGCCTTGAGCATGGCGCGGCTCAGATAAACCGTGTCCGTCAACACCGCGACTTGAGCGATGCGTCAAAGCCTGCAAGGATCAGCCATGAATCAATTTCCCCAAAGCAACCGACATCACCACCACAGCCCGCTTCAAGGTGCTGCGGTTGCTTGTGCTCATCGATTGGCCAGATATAGATCCACATTCTGACTCATCAGTGAAACCGACCAAGGCGCCCACGGCGCCTTTTTTATTGCCTGAAAAAACTGGAGATCATCCCCCATGACCATGCTACGCGGAACCCGCATCGTGACCGGAACAGAAGCCGCAACCCTGCGTGACACAGAAAACCGTTTCCGGAGCTATCTTCATCGAAGCCGGAGCTGAGGAAGCGATAGTGCCGGCCTTATGGGGCCAGGACACCTTTATCGAAAAAGCCGGCGGCAGCGAAATTATCGGCCAGATGTGGGCCTTCGAGGACAAGGCCGGACGAGCCTGTTGCCTGATACCCGAAGCCACAGCGCTGTTTCAGGAACGCAGCGAAGCGCTGCTTGAGGGGCGACGCGAGGCACTGTTTTTCTACGTGGCACGCTGTTATCGCTACGAGCGGCCACAAGCCGGACGCTACCGCGAATTCACCCAACTGGGGCTGGAAATCCTCAGCACTTCACCGCAGCAGGCATTGCTGCGCAGCCAGGCCATCTGCACCGGTTTTCTGGATTCGCTGGGCCTGGACTATGAACTCAATACCGCCGTGAAACGGGGCCTGAGCTACTACCTGGAAGGCAACGGCTTCGAGGTACGGTGTTCACGCTTGGGCGCGCAGCAGCAAGTAGTTGGCGGCGGCGCCTATCGAGAGGGTGCCGGGTTTGGCATCGGGCTGGAGCGGCTGGTATTGGCGCTTGGGTGCGGCCAATAACGCGCATCCTGTAACTCGCCGTAGAAGCGCAACGCGTTACACTGCGCTTCTACCCTGCCCCCGACCCGAGGCCCCGTATGAAAGTTGGTGTGATTTCCGACACCCACGGACTGCTCCGTCCTGAAGCCATCGCTGCGCTACAGGGCTGCGCACAGATCATCCATGCCGGTGACATCGGCAACCAGGACATGATCGAGCAACTGACCGCCATCGCCCCGCTGCACATCGTGCGCGGCAACAACGACATGGATGCAGACTGGGCAAAACCCATCGCCGATCACCTGCGCTTCGACATCGACGGCTGGCAGGTCCTGCTGGTCCACGACATCGCCGATGTTCCAGCGTTATTGGATGACAGCGTGAAACTGGTCGTTACCGGCCATTCACACAAACCCCTCATCGACTGGCGCGGCGACACGCTGTATCTGAATCCGGGCAGCGCCGGACGGCGGCGTTTCAAACTGCCGGTGACGCTGGCGGTTATTGAGGTGAGTCCGGATGCGATTGAGCCGAGTCTGGTGCAGTTGGTCGACTGACAAACAAGGCTAACGCTGAGTATTTCTTCAGCAAGAAAACGGAGTTTCGAGCAATGATTATCGTCCCCACGCTCCGCGTGGGAATGCAGTTCGTGACGCTCCGCGTCACCCTGAACGCAAGACTCATCCCTGTACCTATGAGCGCTCCAAATGCCAATGCAACACAGGACCTCTAAAGATCCTGCGACATCAGATAATGCTCCTTGCCCCACGCCCCAACACCCGCCAACCGCGCTTGGCGTAAAACCTGTGCTGATCATGGGTATGCAGATACAACTTAGAGATACCGACAGCCCTTGCATGACTACAAATGCCATCGATCAACTGTCCTGCAACGCCCCGGCCTCGCGCTTCCGGTTTTACCAGAACACACGCCAGCCAAGGCCCCAGATCCGGATGCTCGGCCAGATCGTCGCTGGCCAGCGATGCACCGCCCAGCAACTCACCATCCTCCATGGCAATCAGGCACTTCCAATGACCATTTGCCTGTCCTTGAGAAAAGTCGAGTTGCCAGTCAGCGAGTGATTGCGATGCAAACTCGTAATCGAACTGTCGATGGAGCCACAGCGCCATCGTGTCGCTGTGGTGCATGTGGTCGCTGAGCCAATCCAGATTGAGCATGCGAGGTCCTTCAGGATTTCAATCCTTGGTCACCGCCATCAAACCTCCACATCCATAAGCAGCATGCAGAGATTCAGGTTTCAGGGCCAAAGCGTTATTTAATGAACTCACACAACTTGCGGCACAGCAATAGACAGGTACCATTCCCAAAACGCACGGCGTAATTTTGGATCTCCATCCTCAGACAATCCGCCTGCAAAAGCTGACGCGACAAGATAGCTTGACTCGAATCCTTCGGGATCCAAGTCGCGATCTACGCGGTGGTCGTATGGCTCAAATTGAAAATCATCAACAGCTGTTGCAATTGTATTAGCAGCAGCATGCCCAACAAACATTGCCGGATACTCTTCTACTTCGTACTCTTGATCTTCAACTATTGAAACATAGAACTCGTCCCTGAAGCCAAGTGCTTTAGACTCATCAAACTTCCCCTCAGCAGCTTCAAGAGCAATATTTAGAATATAATTTAACGGCTCGTTATCTCCGAATTTCTTTATCCAAAAATTCACACCCTGCCTAACGCACATTACATCTAAAGCAGTCAAGATAACTTTCTTCTTAGCCGCTGCTTCATCTTCAGTAATGGTATTCCATAAAAGCTTTCTGAGAGGAAGTATCAACTCACCCTCAGGCGACTTTGCAACTTCAAGTAGAAGCTTTTCAATCAATACTTTACTTTTGTTATTCATTCCGACCTCATAATTGTTTCGACAGAACCATCGGTCTTAAAAATACGTATCGCTTTAGGATCTGCTACTGTCTGCTCAACCTTACTATACTTAGCCAGCTGAGAAAAGTACCCCTGACAATCAGTACACATAGGCTTCGAAACACCTAAAGGATGATTTGGGCTTGCGATTGACATCTGTTTCTCTGCATGAGATGAAAAGTACTGCCCTTTGTAATCTCTGTCGTATGGGTGTGATTTCACCTCATGCCCAATTTCTTCAGACTTAGCCTTGACCTGCTCCGCAGAAATCCTCTCATAACCTTCGGGCTTTTTATTACCCCAACCACTTAATGTTTTCTTATCATTAGATGAAACAGTTTTTACCTTCAACTCTTTACTTTGCGGAAGGTCGGCTCTGGCCTGTGATGCACGACCAAGAGCAGCTTCGGACTCCGCAATATTTGAGACCTTTGCAGCCCCTTTCGGAGTGATTTTTAAATTGCCTAAATTTGACCCCACACCTTGTACTTTTATGTCATAGCGCGTGTCAAACCACTTGCCTCCTTTTGCACCCAGTCCCCCGCCCAATAAAGCACCGCCGAATGCCATTAATTTTTGTCCATCAGTCCCCTCGCCAAATAACTGCGCCCCGCCCATACTTCCGACAGTGCCTCCAGCAATACCTCCGACTAACCCAGCGATTACAATAACAGGACTTGCGAGGACAACCGCACTAGCCAATCCAACAAGCAAAATACTTCTCTCTAACAACTCAGGAACTTCAGGATTGATAGGATCAGTAGTCTCAGTTCCTCCTCCAATAAATACGTTACTCGAGCCAACTACAATCTTGGCATCACATGCAGTACGATCTCCGACTCGGGCGGCAGGATGGCCATTGATGTAGACATTGCTACTACCTTGAGCTATAACCTGTGGCCTGGAACTACGCTCATCGCATTTTGCCTGATCAGCGTGTGCTCTGGCCGCAGGCTCACCATTGATATACACATTACTCGAGCCACTTACAATTTGGCCAGTTTGGTGATTGCAGCACGATAGGCTTCCGATCAGTTGGCCTACACCAGCCCCCGTCGCAGCAGACGCACCTACTATAGCTACGGCAGCCAAGCCGCCTGTCCCGACAACCAACGCCGCACCAATTGCGCCAATCGCAAGCCCAGCAAGCAGTCCTGTCAGCGAGCCTGTGTGCTCAATTGGATCATTAACGCGAGCTGCGGCGCTCATACCCGATCTACTGCCTGATCCAAGTCTGGATACGACCGCAACTCCAGGGTGTCTACCAACAGATAAAACGCGGTCTTTTCTTCAATAGTCATACCGCCAGGATGGTTACTAGTTCCGGTTACCTGAATAAGAACTGGATGTCGGTGTTCATCGTGATGCAGAAAAATAAATTGGACCTGATGTACGGGGGTTCCCTGCTGCCGCCACCTGAACTCAGCACGCCTTCCCTCCACCCCAGCCACCTCCACGGGAACAAGGTGTTCGATCCACTCCAGATGCGAAAGCGCTTTTTTCAGATCAGCTATTAGCAGTTGAGATAAATCTTCCAGTTGTTTATCACCCTCAACAGGGGTGCGCCCTATCACCACAGATAGCGGGCTGGGCCCAATGTCTGTAAGCGTAAACACATGAAATGTCTTATCCTTAAAACCCTGAGGGCGAATAAAAGTTAGCTCATTTGTATGAAATCGTTCAGGCACTGGAATGGCATCAACAATCGCTTGCGCCAAACGCTCCTCCTCCAAACGCTCCTGCTCACGAATACGGGCTTCGGAGATACGATCGAATATACTTGTTCTTTGCATTAGGCTATTCCTTGTCCGGCAGCTAATTAATGAACTCACTGGTCTTTATTGAGGTTAATCTTCGTCGTGCCTTCCACGTTCACGGTGATGCCCGAGAGGATAATCGTCCCATCCTTGTTCATTACCAGTTTGCTAGCCCCCACTTCAAGTGTAATCGACTCAGCAGACTTTATTTTCACCTCTCCTTTGTCTACAGTAACAAAGTACGATCCTTCCTCAACAGCGATGCTTGTCTCTAACTTGATAGTTTCTGAGTGCTTTCCTTTGACCGTGATTGTCCGATCGCCTCCAACAGTATGGCTTTCGTCTACTTCAACATCAGTATCCAAATTGCGCTCAGCATGCAGACTAACTTGCTCGGCTCCTGGTTTATCCTCAAAACGGAAAAAATTGGCGTTAGAGGCCTGGCCTTTGATTGAGCGTGTAAGGAACCCGCTTTGCGTCTTGTTTGCCGGCAAAGACCATGGTGGGATGTTACGGCTGTTATATAAGCTTCCCATAACCAAAGGCCTATCTGGATTTCCATCAAGAAAGACTACAACTACCTCATCGTCAACCCGAGGAATCTGAATGCTACCGAAACCGCTGCTTGCACCGGACTGAGCCACACGGACCCAGCAAGAGCTCTTATCGTCTTGATTGCCCTCTCGATCCCAGTGAAACTGAACTTTTATTCGGCCGAGACTATCGGTGAATATCTCTTCTCCCGGTGCCCCCACGACTATGGCTGTCTGCGGTCCGCAAATAGTCGGGCGTGGCGTAACGGATTGTGGGCGAAAAACAATTTTTCTTCTAACGCAAGAAAATGTATTGAAATAGCTCGCTGGCTGACCATTTGAGTAATTATTATGACCTTCACTACGGACGCTCATGAGCAGAAATTGCCTATCTTCTGCTGGACCATAGTCGTGATTATAATGCTGCAACAGTTCAAATGTATAACCGGGCCGCATAGCTCGGCAATTACTGGAGCCTTGAAAAGTTTTACCTCTAAGCTCAAGCGCTTCGACTCGCAAGCGTAATAAAGCTCCACCTTCGTCATAGGTGCTATGACTGAACTGACCTGGATAGTCGTAAATCTCGAAATTTTCTACATCGCCCTGCATATTCATACTGTTAATTGTCACGGGCAGACGATTGCGCGGTTGAGAATAGTCAAAAGTCTGGACTGATATTCTGGAGGCCTGAAGCTGACGACTACTCTGCCAATCAGTTATTGAATCAGCGGTCTCAGTAACTGACGCAGTGTGGAAGCGAATCTTCGGTTGGTTAGGCAACGACTCCAGCCTAGTAGAGTCATCGCAGATGATCATCGTGTGATCTTCTGAGGTATGTTCAAAATAATAGAACATCCCCTCTTGTTCGAGCAAACGCTGGACAAAATTAAAGTCTGACTCTCGATACTGAGTGATGTAGCCATAGCGTTTTGCCGGTTTGCTGAGGCGAAACTCATGGCGCGAATAGGCAGAGCATGACGCAAAAACCTGAGCAACGACCTCCTCTACCGTCTTGTCCTGAAATATTCTGCTATCGAAACGGTTTTCAAGCATTGAAAACCAAGGGTTCAGCGTCGCGGTGTAACGAGCGATACCACCATCGCTGCCAATACTGGCAAAGCGCGTGATGTAACCGGCGATATGACGTGCGGATCCATCGGCCAGCTCGATCTCAATAACTGAGTGTTGACCCATCATCGACTTAAGCTTGATCCCGGAATCTTGGCATAGCAGCGTTAGCTCGAAGCTATAGGCGTACGAAAGCCCCTCCGTTCCGCTGAAAGACTCCAGCAAAAGGTCCTGCGTAGGATTGGCAAGATTTCTAAATTTGAACAGACGCCGATTTTGTGGCGAAAACATTGCTGCGAGGTCCATCAACATTTGAATCTCCTTGGAAAAAGCGAGAGGCGGTGTCGCGATCAACGGCTGAGGTCGCAACCCGCTGAGCAGATCCTGATGCAACAGTGTCAATCATTCTGAACCTTGATAGGAGGCCAGCGGCTGACAACCTAAGCTGGATAAATCTGAAAAAATCGTAGGCTCCGAACTACAGACACAGGCGACTTTCTCAAGATCGCCGCACAGGCACCGCAAAAGAACGCGAAAGTGCCATGGGTGCTTCGATACTTATCCTCCCCTACCACCCGTCATTTAAGAAATCGGAGTAGTAAATTTACGGCCGTGGCTGCATAGAGCTTCGGTTTTTTTCGCAGAGCAAGGGGACGTCTTCCATTCCTTCATTTCGCCTACGGCATCAAGACGAAACCAGCCAACGAGGACTTCATTCAGATCGAAGGAAAGGCTCTGGGGCAGCAGTTTCTCAAGTTTTCTGATGACTCATTTTTCTTCGATTGACGTTTGCTTATTATCTCGGCGTAGCAGAAACAGGATGGCAGCATTTGAGACACGAATGGAACGCCAGTCATTAAGTCATGGCTCCATATCGTACGAGAGCCTGATGGTCATTCACTAAGGGCTCAGCCTGTCGCCCGGGCATACAATCACTCTAAGTTTAATGTGAACAATCGCACCCCACAAATGGCTCCGTAAGTAGGTGCGTGCCCAACGTGCATGACTGAATACTGGCTTATCAGTGAGAGGAGAATAGCGAACCGCGAGGCTCAAGAGACAGGAATGGGCAGCTGGGTGGTGCCTATGTGCCTCGCTGGATTAGGGTCGCCTAGCGCTTGTACGGACGTATCGCACACACATCCCAAGCTAACTGGGGAAAGCGTCTAAGATCTCTATGACGTAGGGGATGCGGCGTCTCATCGATATTACGTGGCAGATAGCTATTCTCTCGGGTACGATTGAGATCCGAACAACGCCTGGAGGCGCACTGGAATGAGTTTTTCCTTAGCTGAAAATCCCGAACTGATCCTTGCTGGTGCGGTGCTGTTATGTTTGGTAGTTATTATAAGCTTTAAATTCGTAAAAAAACGAAATGTGAACGTAAAAGCAGACGGTGGCTCAGCTGCCGTTAATGGTAAAAATACAGGCAATATTACAATAAATCATAAAATAGAGAAGTAATCGTGAGTCTCAGGGACTTCTACAAACGCTTAACAGGGAAAGTGACCGATACAAGCGTTTCGGCACGAGGCTCAAGTGTTGCTATAAATGGCCCGAATACAGGGCAGGTAACTATTAATGACCTCGAATCGATTATTGAGGCAGTCAATAAATCAAACACGACACAGTACGCAGTATTAGCGAAAGGCGTGGAGGGAGATCTTCACACCGAATTTGATCGTCAAATAGACCACTATCGGGAGCAAATGAATTCCGGAGCAGTTAACCTTGCCTTGAAGTCATTTGAAAAACTCCTCACTGACCAAATTGAAAAACTCAGCAGCCTCCTAAAGTTTCGAATTAAAGCTAACATTGCCATCTGCCACTACCAGCTAGGCAATATTGCAAAGGCTTCAAACCTTCTCCTAGAAGCTTGCACATATGCTCCCGAAGATAAGCGCGCAATCGCCAATAAAGCGCTAGCATATATACTTCAAGATGATTGCGATAAAGCGCTAGAGTATGGAAAAGAAAAAATTATTGAATATCCTGATAATGAGCTTTTAGCAGGATACATATTACAGGCTACTCGCATAAAATATCATAACCATTGCGTATTTAAAGATCCATTTAGAGAATTTAGCGAGCGGGTTCAGTTGAGCCAGAACGTTCGTATTGCACATATCCATTTATTGGCTTCACGAAAGGTTGAGGGCTGGCGAGATACGGCCAAAAAGTTTCTTGATGAATATCCAGATGATATGCAGGTTAAAAACCTCATAGCTAACGACATTCTTCATCACTACGTGGAGAATCGTCAAAGCGCTAATGGTTTCACATTCACAAAAGATGAGGTTGAAGAGCTAAAACTTGCCGCGCAGTACATCGATGCCGAGTGGCAGCAATTCAAGTCAAGCGATAGGGTCGCTAACGCTAGCGACCTTCAGAACATTCAAAACCTGCTGATTCTTTATAAGCTCACAGGGGACGTAAACGCGCTAATAAAGAACTGTACTTTTGTACTTGAAGAGTTAACAAGTGATCAGGAAGTTATCGAGACAACCGCGCGCAGTTTAATTGATTTACAGGAATCGGAGTTATTTGAGCAGGCCGTACTAAAAGTCACGAACCCAATGAATGCAAGAAAACTCAGATTTTTAAATAATTTAGTAAAAAAAGATTGGAAGAGCCTTAGCGATACCCAAGACTACAATCTAGAAAAATTCGATGATCAGTTTGCTACTCATGCAAAAGTTGTAGTATATATTGCAAGAGCAGTCGAAGGTAAGGCACGAGGAAAAGAACAGCTAGCAAATCTACTCTCAACTTGCGAATTAGACAGTCGAGGTCGATTGCTGCTCTTTGACTTCGCTGCTACAAGCAAAATAAACATTATCGCCCAAATGGCTCATGCATATGGGCACGATCGCGTGACCGAACACTCAGAGACTATAGAGTTCTTCCATTACATGAAGCTCCTACGTTTCTTAACGTTATGGCGGGAAATAGTCCAACGACTCGAATCCCACCCGGCTTTAAGCGATAATTACGAACTGAAACACATGCTAGCATTAGGTTTTCTCAACGAACACCCGATAAGAGCAGAAGCTGTCGCTTTTTTTGAAAGCTATGTTATTCCGAACCCTCAAGGATTCGAGCTGCTTGCGGGGGTATTCTATTTCAAACGGAACGATTTTCTGCAAGCCGTTCCACTGGTAGAGAAATATCTAAGTGACGGTGGGACCGATTTATTTGCGTTCGTTGTGCTTTGTGATATTGCCAAGCTAAGCAGCGACTCGCCTTCGCTTGCAAAACTCTTCAACATGTACGACCCTAGTTGTTTGGAAGGCACTCCTGAACAGCGTATACATGTGGCTAAGCTACGCGCGTCCATTGGAAAAGGTGCAGACGCGCTTGCAGATGCGTATGAAATCCTAATTGAAAATCCTGACTCAGCTCCAGTGGCGCTGGGCTTTTTCAGCATTTTTCTTACAGTAGAAAAAGATAAAATCTTAGATAGTACGGTGGTTATTAGCAATGGATGTTACTATCGACTTTTACCCTCTGAGGGAACGCCTATAGAAAAGATAGTTAATCCCAACACGTCAGACCTATTAGGATTGTCTCCGGAAAAAGTTGATTTCTATACACGGCGCGTTTGGGGAAAAGGCGTAGGCTATGAGTTCATTCAAGAGAAACCTCAAGGAAATATAGTGTGGAGGGTCGATGAGATAAAGCATCCTTACCTACACGCTTTTCACCAAATTTGTCAAAACTACGAAACCCAGTTCCCAGACGCCGGGGGGTTGTGGGCGATACGCGTTGGAGAGGATAATTTTGAGTCGCTATTAGCGTTTATGCAACGGCAGGCCGACCGGCACGAAACCATATTCGGTGAAATACTTGAAAAGCATATACCGCTTGAAATTGCATCGGGGTTAAGTAAGAGTAATATCTTCGACCTGTGTGACCTGATTCGATCTAGAGGGGGTATGATAACTACCTGCGCTGGAACGCATGAAGAAAGACTCGGCGCTATGGAGCTGATGCTTAGCTACCAAGGCAGGCCAGTCATCCTAGATACTTACGCAGCCAAGATAGCAGTTGAGCTAGGAATCTTGGACGGCATGATAGCTTTTTTTAGCAATGTCATCGTAGCTCAAAGCGCCATACAAACACTACAGCTGTTGGCTGTTGATAAAGCGGGGTTCTTAAACATCTCAACTTCAGGTCATCCCGATGTCCTGAACGCGATTAAGCAAATTCAGGAAAAGTGTGAAATAGTCGAATACATATTCTCTCGCTCATCAGATGAACTTACCGAAAAGCTGATCGAAATCAACGCTAGCGGTATAGCACCTTATTTCATTGCCACTGATCGCGAAGCATTGTTCATATCTGAGGATTTGTATTCGAGAGAGTTTTCCGCAAACCTATTTAAGGTTGTAGATAGTATTTGGCTTCAAATAGTAGCGAATGTACTACTGCAGCAAGGGTTGATTACTAAAGAATTATATTGCCGTGCGATCCTTAGCTTAGCTGAACGCAAGCATAACTTTTTATCAGTTGGGTCGATGGTACTTGAACAGACGTATCAATCTGACACAACAGCAGAGTTATCCCAATTTTCGGCTATATGTGAATTCTTAGGAGGAGCGAGCGCTGAACTTGAGAGCCATTATCAGCTCATATATCAGTTTCTTTTGATGCGATGGGTAATTGATTACAATCGAAACTACGATCTTGCGTTGGAGAATATGCTTCTTTTAAGCCACGGGGATGCATTTCCATCTTCCAAAGCTATGAAAGCAACGTCAATTTTATTAAACAAACTGATATCCATACCTGGCGGACAGCAAAAACTCTACGAGCTTATGGATTTGCCAGTGCTAAGGTTGAAAAATTTTATAATCGGGTGGTGGCAAGGTCATTTTTACAAGGAGTAATTCACTATATTGTAGGTCGATCGGAGACGAACAACCGAGGCATTACCCTAACATACAAAAAGCCGCCCACCCTTAATGCGCCCTTTCTACAAACAGACTATATTCGACAAACAAAAAGGGCGTGTACGCACCACTGCTATATAAACCTACGTTCCAATTTAAAGTGCTTATGCTTATAAGAATAAAACCAGATTTCACACTTTTTCGCAAAGCCAAGTCGATTATCGAGACGTCTGCGCGTATGTCGTCCTAAACTAGTTACTATTCAACAAGTACCTGAGCTTTCTCCACACCGTGCTCCCGTCCACGGCCGAGTTCACCGAAAAAGCCTGGAAGTGGTAGCACACCCACGCTAACGTACACGCCGGAATTCAAGCCCTACCCACCAAGGCCTCACCATGATCCAGATTCGCCCCATGACCCCGGAAGATTTCGAGCGCTTCTGGCCCACCTTTCAGGCTGTCGTCATCGCTCAGGAAACCTACGCCTACGACCCTGCCCTCACTCAGGAGCAGGCCCGCGATCTGTGGATGAAGGCGCCCTTGCACACGTTGATTGCCGAGGAAGATGGCCAGCTGTTGGGCAGCTACTACCTGAAGGCTAACGCGGCAGGTCCGGGCAATCATGTGTGCAACTGTGGCTATATGGTGACGGACGCGGCGCGGGGTCGTGGTGTGGCGCGGTTGATGTGCGAGCATTCGCAGCAACTGGCGCGCGACAGCGGGTTCCTGGCGATGCAGTTCAATTCGGTGGTCGCCAGCAATGAGGTGGCGGTCGGGTTGTGGAGCAAGCTGGGTTTCGAGACGGTCGGGCGGTTGCCCAAGGCTTATCGTCATGCCCGATTGGGCCTGGTGGATTGTCTGGTGATGTTCAAGTGGCTGGCTGATGAGCCGGTGGCTAAAGAGCCTGCGCAGCCCAAGTTGATTGGCCGCAAGAATATCGAATCCGTGGTGTCGCGTCCGCGTCGAAAATAAGCGCGACGCACACATGAAAACGGGGCCTGCTCAGCATGAGCAGGCCCCGTCTTGTATTACAGCTCGGTGCTTATTTGCCAGAACCCATATCGGGCTGTTTCTGCAGCAACACCCGAGTCACTCGACGCTCTTCCACGCCGACGACGTGCAGGTTCCAGCCCTGCCAGCTGAGGCTGTCGCCGGTAGACGGCAGGCGATCCAGCAGGCTCATGACCAGTCCGGCCAGGGTCTGATAATCCTCGGTCGCCTTGGCCTGGAAGCCAGTGCGCTCGCGAATCAGGCTCAGGTTCAAGGCTCCCGATACCACGAAGTCCTCGCCCTGCTCGACGATGTCCGGACCTTCCACTTCGCTGGCGTCGGGCAACTGACCAGCGATGGACTCGAGAATGTCGGTCATGCTCAACACGCCGATGAAGTCACCAAACTCGTTGACCACAAAGGCGATGTGCGTCGATTCCTTGCGCATCTGCTCCAGGGCATTGAGGATGGTGAAGCTTTCCAGCAGGTTGATGGCCTTGCGCGACATCAGTTTCAAGTCGGGCTCGTTGCCGGACAACAACTCCTTGAACAGCTCTTTCTTGTGCACGAAGCCCAGCGGCTCATCGATACCGCGCTCGCCAATCAGCGGCAGACGCGAGTAGGACGAGTGCATCAGTTTCAGACGAATCTTCTCGGCGCTGTCGTTCAGGTCGATACAGTCGACTTCGGCCCTCGGCGTCATCACCGTGCGAATCGGCCGCTCTGCCAGCTGCAGTACGCCGCTGATCATCACCCGCTCACGACGGTCAAACACCGGCTCGCTGCTTTCACCATCCAGCATGTCGGTGATTTCCTCATCGACGTCACCAGACTCCAGCTTGCGACCGCCCAACAGGCGCATCACCGCATGAGCCGCACGCTCGCGGCGCGGCAGGTGACCATGGGCCGACTTCTTGCTGCGCTTGCGGGCGATCTGGTTGAACACCTCGATGAGGATCGAGAAGCCGATGGCCGCATACAGATAGCCCTTGGGAATATGGAAACCCAGGCCTTCGGCGGTCAGGCTGAAACCGATCATCATCAGGAAGCCCAGACACAGCATGATCACCGTCGGGCGGCTGTTGACGAATTTGGTCAGCGGCTTGCTGGCAATCATCATCAGGCCGATGGAGAAGATCACCGCGATCATCATCACCGACAGGTGTTCGACCATGCCGACGGCGGTAATCACCGCATCCAGCGAGAACACGGCGTCCAGTACGACGATCTGCGCAACGATAGGCCAGAACAACGCATAGCCCGCATTACCGGCGCGCTGGGCGACATGCCCTTCCAGGCGCTCGTGCAGTTCCATGGTGGCCTTGAACAGCAGGAATACACCACCAAACAGCATGATCAGGTCGCGACCGGAGAACGTCTTGCCGAACACCTCGAATAACGGCTCGGTCAGCGTCACCATCCACGAGATGCTCGCCAGCAGGCCAAGGCGCATGATCAACGCCAGCGACAGGCCAATGACGCGCGCCTTGTCGCGTTGTTCAGGGGGCAGTTTGTCGGCCAGGATGGCGATGAACACCAGGTTGTCGATGCCCAGCACCAGTTCCAGCACGATAAGGGTCAGCAGGCCAAGCCATGCCGTGGGATCAGCGATCCATTCCATGGTTTATGCAGCCTCACGATAAAAATGGCAGGGGTTGGTATGGGTCACTGTAGACCAGACGCCATCGCTGAACGTCAGGCATGGCGTTGCAGCGTCAGAACGCGAAGGTCTGCCGGAATCCATGCAGTGCAAGAGGTTAAGTGGAGAGACGTTCGAATGAAGCGGCCTGCTCGGTAACAGTGAGATCACCGGCCAGCCATACGCGATGGAAGGAGGACAACTCGGAGGCTCCTGGAGGGT
Organism: Plantibacter cousiniae (nom. nud.); assembly: GCF_977070315.1. Classification (NCBI taxonomy): domain Bacteria; kingdom Bacillati; phylum Actinomycetota; class Actinomycetes; order Micrococcales; family Microbacteriaceae; genus Plantibacter; species Plantibacter cousiniae (nom. nud.). Next base: position 534,949 of record NZ_CDRVEU010000002.1, read on the forward strand.
ATTCATACAGTCCTGAAAATCAATACGGGCGCTGATCGTACAATACCCATAGATGTTTCGTACGTTGGGAAAGTATTACAAGACTTGACCAACGAGCATGCTGCTTGCCGAGCAGTAAATGAGCATGGGGCGACGTTTTGTCACACCTCAAGGCACTACCAGTTGTCTGACAACAGAATGGCGCGGGTAGATGCGCCAATCCATTTGTTTTAAAATGTTTCCATAACGTCAGGCATACGCAGTGCTTCCCGCGATCCTTATTCAACGTCGCCCTTCACTGCTCGCCTGAACAGAATCATAAAAAGAAAGCCCGTCATAGACGGGCTTTTTTCGTTTTCAGCTTTTGCATTCGATGCCCTCGACGGCATCCCGGCAACCCGTTTTCTTAACCTTTGAGGTGATTTACCCATGCTGCGCATCGTTGTTGTTCATTTGTTTCAGTGGCTCAAGCGTCTGTCGTCCGCGCTGTTCTTCCGCAGCGCAGAGGACAACTATTCGCGCAGCTTCACACGCGAAAACGATGACGAAGGCCGCTGGACGTTTGTTTCGATCGTCATCGTTCTGACCCTCAGCCTTTATTGCCTGGCTGGCCTGGGTTACTACGCCAAGACCAATATCTGGGACGGCTTCACTCAAGAGCAGAAAGAGAACATCGCGCAGGCCATGGTGGTCAGCTCGCAGAATCTCTGACAGTTACTGGGTTCGACCAAACGGGGGAAGCAAAAGCTTCCCCCGTTTTTGTTTGACCGGCTTGTCAGGAAGCGGCTTTTCTGCGAGAAAGCCCGCTCGCGCCAATCACAGAGCGCGCTGCAACCGGAAGCATGGCAATGAGCAAAGAATTACAGATTACCGATCTGCACCCCGGCGAGGGCAAGGCAGCGGTAAAGGGTGCGCTGATCACCACGCATTACACCGGAACCCTGGAAGATGGCACGGTGTTCGATTCCTCCCACGAGCGTGGCAAGCCGTTCCAATGCGTGATCGGTACCGGGCGCGTCATCAAGGGCTGGGACCAGGGCCTGATGGGCATGAAGGTCGGCGGCAAGCGTAGATTATTCGTCCCCGCCCACCTGGCCTACGGCGACAGAAGCATGGGCGCATACATCAAGCCCGGTGCCGACCTGACATTCGAAATAGAACTGCTGGAAGTGCTGACCCGCGACGATTGAGCAGCCTGCTTGCAGATCAGCCTGCATCGGCCGATACCCTGACGCACGGGCACACGCCTGATTGCTTGTTATCGCAGAAAAAGCCATGCTCCGGGTATGGAATTCAAGGTCTTGGCACAGGAACACGTATGGCGCTCAATAAGTCGACTCAGGAGCTGAAGCGACACCTGAAAGGGACAGCAACCAATCTGGAAAACACGGCGGAAGAAATTCTCAAACTCGCCTCACAAATGAACGATGTGGATGTCACCGCAGTGCTGCAGATGGTCAACCGTCTTTACAGCGATGCCGATCAGCTCAAAGCGTATGCTGATGAGGTCAAGGCCAAGCGGATCGTGCGCGCCAAGCCGCTGTAAATCGCTGCACCCGAGTTCAGACGCGCTTTCTTCGCTCCAGAGGGCCTTCGATGCTGCCACAGCCCGCCACTTCCAGCGTCAGCCCCAGGCACCTGAACATGCAGAAATGGCGTGGCCGGGTCGGCATGGGCCTGGTCGCTAGCCTGTCGGTTCTGGCCGGCATGACCGATGCCATCGGCTTCATGGCCACCGGCGATTTCGTTTCGTTCATGAGCGGCAACACCACCCGGCTTGCAGTCGCAATCAGTGATGGCGACCTGAGCGTGACGGTGCGTCTGACCCTCGCAATCCTTGCCTTCATTGCCGGCAACGCGCTGGGCGTGGTGGTTGCGCGCCTTGGCGGGCGACGTGCCCTGCCCTTGCTGCTGGGCATCGCTACGCTGCTGTGTGCGGCTGCCGCATGGCCGCTGGAAAGCAACATGCTCGCACTGATCTGGGCGATTCTGGCAATGGGCATGCTCAACGCCGCCGTCGAGCAGGTCAACGGGCTGCCGGTCGGCCTGACTTACGTGACCGGCGCGCTGTCGCGCTTCGGTCGTGGCCTGGGTCGCTGGATGCTGGGGGAACGCCGGGACGGCTGGCGCGTGCAACTGGTCCCCTGGGTCGGCATGTTCATCGGGGCCGTGATAGGCGCGCTACTCGAGCATCGTCTGGGGCTCAACGCTCTGTTGATCAGCGGCAGCCTGTCGGCGTTGCTGGGGCTGGTTTCGCTGAAAATCCCGCACCGCTGGCAACGTCAATACATGCCACGCTGAACCCTGCGATGCCCATCTGCTGAAATACGTTTACCATACGCCGCTTTTCCTGACCGATCTGCGCCATGACCCCTGAAGCACTCGCGATTCTGCAACAGCACCTGATCGACGCGTTGAACAACGTCCCGAATGAAACCCGCCGCCTGTTTCATGGCCGGGGCCGTGTGTGGCCGGGGCTGGAGCACATCACCGTCGACTGGATGCAGGGCGTGGTGCTGGTCTCGGTGTTCAAGGAGCCTCTTGAATCCGAGCTGGCAGCATTGATGCAGCTGTTGCACGCGTTGATCGACACGCCCCAGTGGCAGCAGAGTCAGGCTCACACCTTGCTGCTGCAACACCGCTATCTGCCACAGAGCACCACGCAATGGCTGACCGGCGAGGTCGTGGATGAATGGGTGATCACCGAAAACGGCCTGCGCTACAAAGTCGATTTCGGCAAAAAGCAGAACAGCGGCCTGTTTCTGGACATGCGCTACGGCCGTGAATGGGTGCAGGCTCAGGCCAAGGGCAAGCGCATCCTCAATCTGTTCGCTTACACCTGCGGCTTCTCGGTCGCCGCCCTGGCCGGGGGTGCCGACCACGTAGTGAATCTGGACATGGCCCGCGCTGCATTGAATCGCGGCCGCGAGAATCATCGCCTCAATGATCAGGACCTAAGCCGCGTGACCTTTCTGGGCCATGACCTGTTCAAGTCCTGGGCCAAGGTCACCCGTTGCGGCCCTTATGACCTGATCATCATTGACCCGCCGTCCTTCCAGAAAGGCAGTTTCATGCTCGACAAGGACTACCAGCGTGTCCTGCGTCGATTGCCGGAGTTGCTGGACGAGAACGGTTCGGTGCTGGCGTGCATGAACGATCCCGCTCTGGGACCGGACTTTCTGATTCAGCACACTGCAATCGAAGCGCCCTGCCTGCGCTTCGAACAGCGCCTGGAAAACCCGCCGGAGTTCCCCGACGCTCGCGTTGAGGGCGGCTTGAAGGCGCTGGTGTTCAAGGCAGAAGGCTTGAGCCGCAGCGGATGGGCGTAACGAACGACGACCGACAGCCGCTTCGGAGCTGAACAGGCATGCAGCCTATTCAACCTGCCCAAACACCTGGCTGGGCCGCCGCAGCGACGGGTCGAACGGGTTGATTCTGGCGCTGATGGCCGTGGCTTCACGCTTGAGCAATTCAACTACGGTCATCAGGCGATCGGGCCCCAGCCGGTCGGAGATGGTCGCCACACTGAGCGCAGCCACTGCACGACCGTTGCGGTCCAGGATCGGCACTGCCAGCCCGGCCATGCCCGGTAACGCGCCGGTGTTTCGCCCGGCGTAGCCCAGACGCCGCACGTTTTCCACCTCCGAACGCAGAAACACCTCGTCGTACAGGTGAAAATCCTTGAGCCGTGGCAGGTTGTAGGCAATGACCGTTTCCCGCTCGTCCTCGGGCAGAAACGCGAGAATCGCCAGACTGCCCTGCCCCACGCCCAAGGCAACACGACCGCCGATGTCGCCGGTGAACGTGCGGATCGGGTACGGGCCTTCGCTGCGGTCCAGGCAGATCGCATCGAAACCGCTGCGTGCCAGCAGAAACAGCGAGTCACCCAGTGACGCAGACAGGCGCAACAGGCTGGGGCGCACCACGTCACGCAGGTTGCCGGTATTACCCGCCTTGGCGGCCAAGGCGAAGAACTCAATGCTCAACCGGTAACGTTTGCTGAGCAGATCCTGCTCGACCATGCCCTCATCCATCAGGCTGCGCAGCAAGCGGTGCGTGGTGGGTTGCGACAGCCCGACACGCTGGGCGAGTTGCGTGACCCGCTCGCCGCCTTCATCACACTCGCCCAGGCAGCGCAGTACCGCGAACAGACGGGAAACGGCTCCCACACCGACTTCAGCTTTCGCAACATTCCGATCAGTGGAATTATCCATGACAATATCTCTTTATATTTCCACCAAAAGAATTAATTCAAAGAAAGATGTTATTCAGTGAAATTCCTTGTTGAGCCCATCCTAGCCTTCGCCCTACTCTCAGTCCACAGGGGCGATTTGAACAATCATCGGTAGCCGACTCAGAGCGAGCGCCAACGTCCACAGAACTGCATGACTTCACTTCGCATCTGCCCATGACAAACGCGTGCTTCGGCGCGCATGCACAAAGGTGGAAGCAGGCATGGCATTTCTGCAGCTCGAAGGTCTCTCCAAACGCTACGGCTCCATTGACGCGGTCGTTGCCACCAACCTGGCCGTCGACAAGGGCGAATTCGTTTCTCTGCTCGGCCCTTCCGGCTGCGGCAAAACCACCACCCTGCAAATGATCGCCGGCTTCGTCGAAGTCAGTGACGGACGCATTGTGCTCGACGGGCGCGACATCACTCACGCCAAACCCAGCAGCCGGGGCCTCGGCGTAGTGTTCCAAAGCTATGCGCTGTTTCCGCACATGACCGTGGCTGACAACGTTGCGTTTGGCCTGCGTATGCGCAAGGTGCCTGCCGCCGAGTTGCACCCGCGTGTCAAACGGGTGCTGGAGTTGGTGCGCCTCGGTCAGCATGCCGAGCGCTATCCGCGCGAGTTGTCCGGTGGGCAGCGCCAGCGGGTCGCATTGGCCCGCGCACTGGTCATCGAGCCGCCAGTACTGCTGCTCGACGAGCCGCTGTCCAACCTGGATGCCAACCTGCGCGAAGAGATGCAGTTCGAAATCCGCCGCATTCAGAACGAAGTCGGCATCACCACGCTGATGGTCACCCATGATCAGGCCGAAGCCCTGTCGATCAGCGATCGGGTGGTGGTGATGCAGGCCGGTCGCATCACCCAGATCGACGAGCCTTACAAGCTCTACGAACACCCGCGTACACGCTTCATCTCGGGTTTCGTCGGCAAGGCCAACATGTTGCAGGGAGATCTGGACAGCAGCGGCATCCCGCAGATTCGTCAGGTGCCCGGCGATGGCAGCCTGACCCTCAGTCTGCGTCCCGAGAAGATCGATCTTGTAGCACCTGGCTGCGGACGACTGTCCGGGCGCATCGTCACCCGTTACTTTCTTGGCAGCCAGTGGCTGTATCGCATCCAGACCAGCATTGGCGAAGTGACGGTTGTACGCCGTAACGATGGCCAAGCGCCGCTGGAACAAGGCGCAGCGGTCGACATGGACTGGCCCACCGAGTTGCTGCGCGTGCTGGATGCCGACGAGGTGCGCGCATGAGCCTGCTGAGCGAAATGCGTCAGGGCGGTCGCGGCTATTGGCTGTCGGCTCCGGCGCTGGCGCTGTATATCGGCTTGCTGGTGTTGCCGCTGGGGCTGACTCTGCTGCTGTCGTTCAACGTGTTCGACTATCAGGTCGGGGTGAAAAGCGACAGCTACACGCTGGCCAACTATATGGCCGTGGTCACCGACTCGTATTTCTATGAAATCTTCCTGCGCACCTTCTGGATCAGCGCGCTGGTCACCCTGCTGTGCGTGCTGATCGGCGTCCCCGAAGCCTACATTCTCAGCCGCATGGGCACGCCGTGGCGCTCGATCTTCCTGATCCTGATTCTCACGCCGCTGCTGATCTCGGTGGTGGTCCGGGCGTTCGGCTGGAGCCTGCTGCTGGGCGCGGACGGCCTGATCAATCAGGTCATCCAGTTCATGGGCGGTCGCCCGGTGAAACTGCTGTACACCCCGTTTGCCGTGGTCATTGCGTTGGTCCACGTCATGTTGCCGTTCATGATCATTCCGGTCTGGACCTCGCTGCAGAAGCTCGACCCCACCGCCGAGCAGGCCGCGCTGTCGCTGGGCGCCAGCCAGGCGAAAGTCATGCGCCTGATCGTGCTGCCGCAGGTCATGCCCGGCGTGCTGTCCGGCTCGCTGATCGTGTTCGGCCTGGCCGCCAGTTCGTTCGCCATTCCCGGCCTGCTCGGCGGACGACGTCTGAAGATGGTCGCCACGGTGATCTACGACCAGTACCTCTCGGAGTTGAACTGGCCGATGGGCGCGACCCTTGCCGTGGCGCTGCTGTTGGTCAACCTGCTGGTCATGCTGTCCTGGAACCGCATGATCGAAGGCCGTTACAAAAAAACTCTGGGGGAATGATCCATGTCCAAGAACGGTCCGTTGGCCCTCTCGTTTCATGCGCTGGTGGTGATCTTCATGATGGCCCCGCTGGTCGTGGTGTGCCTGGTGGCGTTCACCCCGGAAAACACCCTGAGCCTGCCCACCACCCATTTCTCGCTGCGCTGGTTCAAGGCCGTTTTCGAGCGCGCCGACTTTATCGATTCGTTCTACAACAGCCTGACCCTGGCGTTCGTATCGGCGACGCTGGCCACGCTGATCGCGGTACCTGCCGCACTGGCAATCACGCGTCATACATTTCCCGGTCGCAATTTTTTCAACGCCCTGTTTCTCTCGCCGATCATCATTCCTCATTTGGTGCTGGGGGTGGCGATGCTGCGCCTGTTTGCGCTTATGGGTGTGAACGGCAGCTTCACCTGGCTGATCTTCGACCATGTCCTGGTCATCACGCCTTACGTACTGCGCCTGGTACTGGCGGCGGCAATCGGCATCGACCGCAGCGCCGAGCACGCCGCCGAGTCCCTGGGGGCCGACCGTTTCACGCTGTTTCGGCAGATCACCCTGCCAATGATCCTGCCCGGCGTGGCAGGCGGCTGGTTACTGGCGTTCATCAACAGTTTCGATGAAGTCACGCTGTCGATCTTCGTTACATCGCCCGCGACGCAGACCCTGCCGGTGCGCATGTATGTCTACGCCACCGAATCCATCGACCCGATGATGGCCGCCGTATCGGCACTGGTCATCGCCCTCACCGCCGCCACCATGATCCTGCTCGACCGGGTCTACGGGCTGGATCGCGTGCTGGTCGGCAAACACTAATCCGGAGCTTTCACGTTATGGCATTGCTGACACGACTGACCGAACATGATCGCCCGGTTCTACCCTTCACCCTTGACGGCCAGCCGGCCAGCGGTCTGTTGGGCGATACCTTGCTGACCGCGGTACTGACCGCCAGCGAACACTTGCGCGGCAGTGACTTCAGCGCCGAACCTCGCGCCGGTTTCTGCATGATGGGCGCCTGTCAGGACTGCTGGGTGAGGCTGGGTGACGGTCAGCGCGTGCGTGCCTGTTCGACGCTGCTGGAGGCCGGTCAGGCGGTGATTCGTGAACCGGGGCGCTGCGTATGAGCGATCAGACAATTGCCATTGTCGGCGCAGGACCGGCCGGTATTCGCGCCGCCCAGACGCTACTGGCCCACGGCATCAAGGCCTGCCTGATCGATGAAGGGCTGCGCGGCGGCGGCCAGATCTACCGTCGCCAGCCGGACAACTTCCAGCGCTCGGCCAAGGCGCTCTACGGCTTTGAAAGCGCCAAGGCGGTCGCGGTGCACGACGCGCTCGACACGCTGGCCGCGCAGATCGACTATCGGCCGCAGACGCTGGTCTGGAACGCCGAAAATCACCAACTCGATACCCTGCAAAACGGTACCGCCGCCACTGTTGATTTCAGCCACCTGATCGTCGCCACCGGTGCCACCGACCGAATTCTGCCGGTGCCCGGCTGGACCCTGCCCGGCGTGTACAGCCTCGGCGCAGCGCAGATCGCGCTCAAATATCAGGGCTGTGCGATTGGCCAGCGCGTGGTGTTTTGTGGCAGCGGCCCGTTGCTGTATCTGGTCGCTTACCAGTACGCCAAGGCTGGCGCGAAGGTGCTGGCGGTGCTCGACAGCGCGCCGTTTTCGGCGCAATGCAAGGCATTGCCGGCGCTGCTGGGCCAACCGGCAACGCTGGCCAAAGGCATATATTACCGGGCGTGGCTGAGCGCACACGGCATTCCCGTGCATCAAGGTGCGCAGCTCACACGCATCGACGGGGATAAACGTGTAGACGGTATTCAATGGCAACGTAACGGCAAATCGGGCCATCTGGCCTGTGATGCGGTCGCTTTTGCCCATGCGCTGCGCAGCGAGACGCAACTGGCTGACCTGCTGGGCTGTGAATTCGCCTGGAGCGCGCTCAACCGGGCGTGGCTGCCGACCCGCGACGACTGTGGACGCAGCAGCGTGTCAGGCATCTATCTGGCGGGCGACGGTGCGGGAATCATGGGCGCAGACGCTGCTGAAATGGCCGGAGAACTGGCCGCGCTCGGGCTGCTGCAAGACATCGGTGTGGTGGCAGACACCGCACGTACCGACACGCTTAAAACTGCCTTGCGTCGCATCGAACGCTTCCGCCACGGGCTGGAAACCGCGTTTCCGTTCCCTGAGGACTGGGCCGCCAACGTGGCGGATGACACGCTGGTGTGCCGCTGCGAAGAAGTCTCTGCAGGCGAGATTCGCAGTACCGTGCAGGATGGCCATTGGGAGATCAACCGGGTCAAGGCCATGTGCCGGGTCGGTATGGGGCGCTGTCAGGGCCGGATGTGTGGTCTGGCCGCGGCCGAAATCATCGCCCGCGAGAGCGGCCGGCCCGTCGAGCACGTCGGCCGACTGCGCGGCCAGGCACCGATCAAGCCGCTGCCCTTTGGTCTGGGGATGCTACCCGTGGAAAAGCAATCGGTGGAGACGCAACCATGAGCACACTGATTGAAACCGATGCGATTGTCATCGGCGGCGGCATTGTCGGCGCCTCGGCAGCCTTGACGCTGGCCCTGAAGGGCAAGCGGGTCGCCTTGCTGGAACGCGATTTTTGCGGATCGCACTCCAGCGGTGTCAATTACGGCGGCGTGCGGCGTCAGGGCCGTCCGTTGTCGCAGTTGCCCTTGTCGCAAAGGGCGCATCAGATATGGGGCAACCTGCGTGAGCTGATCGGCATCGACGGCGAGTACCAGCGCTCGGGCCACCTCAAACTGGCGCGCAGCGAACAGGACATGAATGCCTTGCGCGCCTACGCCCAAGCCAGCCAGGGATTCGGCCTGGATTTGCAACTGCTTGATCGCGATCAGCTGCGCGCGCGTTATCCCTGGGCCGGCGATGTCGCTGTCGGTGCATCGCTGTGCGCCGACGACGGACACGCTAATCCACGTCTGGTATCGCCGGCCTTCGCCCGCGCTGCTCGTCGGGCAGGCGCACAGGTGTTCGAGCAGGCGCCGGTCAGTGAAGTCAGCCACGACGGCAACGTGTTCATCGTCACCACCGCCAGCGGTCTGACACTGCGCGCCACCTGGCTGCTCAACTGCGCCGGGGCGTGGGCCGCAGCGCTGGCAGCACAATTCAACGAACCGGTGCCGATGTATTCAGGGCACCCGGCAATGCTGGTGACAGAACCGCTGCCGATGTTTATGGACGTTAGCACCGGTGTCGAAGGCGGCGGCATTTATGCCCGGCAAGTGGCTCGCGGCAATTGCGTTCTGGGCGGCGGACAAGGCTTTGCCCTCGACCCGGCACGCACCAGACCGGGACAGGCGGCGGTGCTGGATATCCTGCGCAACGCCGTCGAACTCTACCCGCCACTCGCCGGCGCTCAGGCCATTCGCACCTGGAGCGGCACCGAAGGCTATCTGCCGGACCGTGAACCGGTGCTGGGCCCAAGCCTGACCCGTCCAGGTCTGCTGCACGGCTTCGGCTTTGCCGGGACAGGCTTTCAGATCGGTCCGGCAGCGGGTGAAGCGCTGGCCGAATGGGTCTGCGAAGGCGCCTCACGGATTTCGCTCGATGCCTTTTCCATCGGCCGCTTTCAGCAAATCGCCCTGCAAACCCCTGCCATCGAACTTGTTACGAACGTCATCCCATTGCACAGAGGAAGGTCGTCCCTATGAAAAGTACCAAACGTCTCGCCCTCACCGGGCTGTCCTGCCTGCCGCTGGCCGCCGCACTCCTGTCCACGCCTGCCATGGCCGAAACCACGCTGTACTTGGGCATGAACGGTGGGACCATGGAGCGCCTGTATGCCGATCAGGTGCTGCCGGCTTTCGAGAAGGCCAACAACGTCAAGGTGGTGATCGTGCCTGGCACATCGGCCGACATCCTCGCCAAGGTTCAGGCGAGTAAGGACAACCCGCAGATGCACGTCATCTTTCTCGACGACGGAATCATGTATCGGGCTATTTCCATGGGCCTGTGCGACACGCTGCAGCCCAGCGCCAGTCTGGCCGACCTGCCTGCCAAGGCCAAAATCAAGGAACAGGCAGCAGCCGTCAGCCTGGGCGTGACCGGCCTGGCCTACAACACACGGATGTTCAAGGAGCAGGGCTGGAGCGCGCCCACCTCGTGGATGGACCTGGCCGATAAACGTTTCAAGGACAAGGTGGTGTTCCAGTCACTGGCCTCCTCGACCTTCGGCCTGCATGGCTTTCTGATGTTCAACCGTATCCAGGGCGGCAGCGAGAAAGACGTCGAACCCGGCTTCAAGGCCTGGCCGAAGACCATCGGCCCGAACGTACTGGAATACATCGCCAGCTCGGCCAAGATCTCGGAAATGGTGCAGACCGACGAAGCCGCCCTGTTCCCACTGACACCCACCCAGGTCACCGCGCTGAAGATCAAGGGTGTACCGGTGGAATATGCATCGCCCAAGGAAGGCGGCGTGGTGTTGAACGTGGCCGAATGTGCGATAGCCAATAACAACCAGCCGGAGCTGGCCCAGAAGCTGGCGGCCTACCTGCTGACACCAGAAGCACAGGCGCCTGCGCTGGAGTTCGGTGACCAGATCCCGTCGAACCCGAAAACCCCGACCACTGACAAGACACGCAGTCAGGTCGAGGCCATGGAGAAGTACCTGGAAACGGCGGTGACCATCGACTGGGATCAGGTCAATCAGATCCGTCCCGAGTGGAACGCACGCTGGAGCCGCAGCATCGAGCGCTAGAGGTCCACGGCGACGCCGAAAGGCATCGCCGTGCGTAAAAGACGCATGCTGATTGCCATCCGGCAAATTATTTCAACTTATTACCGTGCACGGGAGTCCCACCGTTACGCCCTCTGCTTCGGGCGCATTTTGACGGTGGTTCTTTCTCTATGAGTTTTATTGTCTGCATGGGCGTGCTTGGCGTGCTGTTGATGCTATTGGCGCTCACTTCCTCTTACCTGCGCTGGATGCCAGTGACCACATCGGCCGTGTGCCTGGGATTCGGCTTCGGCATCGGCCCGATGGGCCTGGATATCGTCGATCTGGATTTCGAGAAATCCTACGAGTGGCTGGAACGCCTGACCGAAGTGGCGGTGCTGTTTTCGCTGTTCGGTACGGGCATCAAGTTGCGCCTGCCCTTGCGCGGCAAAGCCTGGCATTCAGCCTATTGGCTGGCCGGGCCGGTGATGCTGGCGACCATCGCTGGCGTGACGGTCGCGGGGCACTACATCATTGGCCTGGACTGGGGCGTGTCGTTGTTGCTCGGCGCGATGCTGTCGCCGACGGACCCGGTACTGGCCGGGATGGTCCAGGTCAACAATGCCCGGGACCAGGACCGCCTGCGCTTCGGCCTGTCCGGCGAAGCGGGCCTCAACGACGGAACCGCGTTTCCATTCGTGATTTTTGCCTTGCTGTACCTGAGTTCCGGGGGCGCGATGGGCGACTGGGTCCAGGGATGGCTGATCAAGGATTTGATATGGGCGGTGCCGGCTGGTCTGTTGATTGGTTACGGCATGGGCCGCGGGGTCGGCCATCTGATGATCTTTCTGCGCATCAAGAACGCCGACAGCACCACCTCGCCCAATGACTTTCTGGCGCTGGCACTGATCGCCCTGGCTTATGTCGTTGCGCAAAGCGTGGGTGCCTTTGGCTTTCTTTCGGTATTTGCCGCCGGATTCGGGCTGCGTCAGGCTGAGGTACGTGTCACGCGGTCAGAGCTGCCGTCTGAGCACGTCGCGCAGCCGGTCCTCGGGCATATGACGTCCTCCCTCGAGCAGGGCACGGTCGCGCAGGTCGACGACATGAGCGACTCGCAACTGGCTGCCGGCGTGATGATGGGCGATATGCTGGCGTTCGGTAGTCTGGTGGAGCGCGCCATGGAAGTCCTGCTGATCACCCTGCTGGGCGCGGCGCTGGCGATGTATTGGGACTGGCGAGCCATTGGCCTGGGTATCGCGCTGTTCTGCGTGATTCGTCCAGCCAGCGTCTGGTTGCTGGTGAGTCGTCGCCTGCTCAACGTCCGACAAAAAGCACTGGTTGGCTGGTTCGGTATTCGTGGGATCGGCAGTCTTTATTACCTGTGTTTTGCCTTGTCGCATGGTCTGGCACACGATGTCGGCCACGTCGTCGTTGGCATGACCCTCTCGGTCGTCGCCCTGAGCATTCTGGTACACGGCATCAGTATCCAGCCTTTGCTGGAGCGTTACGAGCGCAGTTCCGCCGCCAGGCCTGATTGATCAGTCATCAAGGCAAAGCGCCATAGAGCGTGTCGATGAGCGTATTGGAACAAGCAATTGGACTGCGGCATTTCGACTCGGTTAGCGTGGCGTCATCCGGCCAGTGCAAACCGCAATGCGTGCGGCTACTATGTTTATACGCACAAGGCACTTTGCCAGCCTGCGATCAGGCGTGAAATTGGCGCATTACAAATTGGCTGAACCCTTGTCACGCACTGGCCTCCAAACCCGGTAATACAGCCCACTCGATTATTTAGAAGGTGAAATGTCAGAACCCGTCCTGATGGACCGCTTTGCACGTAAGGTCGATTATCTGCGCATGTCGGTCACCGACCGCTGCGATTTTCGCTGCGTGTACTGCATGGCCGAAGAGATGACGTTTCTGCCTCGACAACAGATTCTGTCGCTGGAAGAGATCCTCCAGGTGGCCGAGCGCTTCGTGGCACTGGGCACGCGCAAGATTCGTCTGACCGGTGGTGAACCGCTGGTACGCGCAGGTGTGGTCGGGCTTTGCGAGAAGATCGCCGCCCTGCCCGGCCTGCGTGAATTGTGCATGACCACCAACGGTTCGCAGCTGGACAAACTGGCTGCCCCGCTGTTCAAGGCCGGCGTCACGCGCCTGAACATCAGCCTGGACAGCCTCGATCCACAGCGTTTCCGCGAGCTGACCCGCACAGGCGATCTGCACAAGGTGATTGCCGGCATCGATGCCGCCAACGCCGCCGGTTTTGTGCACACCAAGCTCAACTGCGTGGTGATGCATGGTCGCAACGATGATGAGATCAACGACCTGCTGGCGTTCGCCATCGATCGCAACCTGGACGTTTCGTTTATCGAAGAAATGCCGCTGGGCATCATCAGCGAACACAGCCGCGCCGAATCCTTCTACTCCAGCGATCAGGTGCGCGAACGCATTGCCGAACGTTACACGCTGGTGCCTTCCACTGACTCGACTCAAGGGCCATCGCGCTACTGGCGCCTGGCCGAGGCACCGGGCATTCGCATCGGCTTCATCTCGCCGCACAGCCACAACTTCTGCGGCACCTGCAATCGCGTGCGCATGACCGTCGAAGGTCGCTTGCTGCTGTGCCTGGGCAACGAGCATTCCGTGGATTTGAAGGCGGTATTGCGCGCCAATCCCGGCCAGCCGGAAAAGCTGGAAAAAGCCATCATCGACGCCATGCAGCTCAAGCCGTGGAGCCACAACTTCACCCACGACGATGGCGTGCAGGTGGTGCGCTTCATGAATATGACGGGCGGCTGACAGCCGCCCTGAAGGATGACGCCTCATATGAGGCGTTATTTATTTACCAGCCTTGCGAAAGAACAAGGTGATCTGCCCGACTTCGACACCCAGCTTGGTCATCGACGAACGATTGGCCATGGTCTGCTTGTCGATCAGGTACATCCAGTCATCCAGGCTCACGTCATACTCGGTGCCATCCACCGGCAACCTGAGCACATAGTTCCAGTGGAAGCTGTTGCCTGACACTTCGCCATAGGCCTCGCCAACCACGTCACCTGCCGTGCCCTTCCAGCGCCCCGGACCATCGGGACGCAAGCGCCACTCCCGGACCTGTTTGGTGCCATCGCTGTAGCTGAAGGCCTCGTGCATGACCAGCACTTCGCCTTCACTGTGCCCGTCGATCACCACGGTAAAGCGCTTGGTGACTTCACCGGAGCGCTTTTGAAACATTCCCCAGGCCTCGACACGCCCAGTGAAGTACTGTCTCAGGTCGAGCTTGGGCTCTTCCTGACTGTAACGGGTTACCGGCACGCCGCCGCAGCCGCTCAATACAAGCCCCGCACACAACATCAACATCCGCTTTCTCAGCATGCGCCCTCCTTGATGGGTCATGAGCCGGTACTGCCGAGCAACTGCTCGCGAAGCTCCGGGTTACGGGTTTTCGGGTCAAGCCAGATGGAAAAGAAAGCCTTGGCGAACTGGCTGTCGGGCACCACATGCTGGAGCTTGTCGCCAACATAAAACCGCGCTTCGCGGCCAGGCAGGTACACACCGGTAATCTTCATGCCCGGCTGGACGTCGACAAATGACTGGTTCATCTGCTGGCGCCATTCAGTCAGTTGCTGTTCGGTCACCTTCGAACCGGAAATACGCTTGATCTCATCGATACTGGCATCGACCAGATCTTCCCGGTCAATGTCGCGGTGGTAGGTCAGCTCGAGAGCCAGCGGTGCATCCGCGACGAAGGGCTTGGTGGGGCTTAGCAACCTGGCCGTATAGATGCGAAAACCGAACAGACTGAGGTCACCGCCACCGACGACCTGAGCATTGGGCAATGCCTCACGCCAATCCGCCGAAGCGCCAGCGCTGAGCAACATCACCAACCATAACCATCGTGGCGCACGCATCGGCAACCTCTGTTTATGTCATGTGCAGGCACTGCCGTGACAGTCACCACAGGCAGCGAGTGAGAAGAGTCAGAATCGCTGACTCATGGCCGGAATCTATACCACCAAAAACGCTTTGTACAACCTGTAGGCCCTCGCCGTCCCGGTGACGAAAACCAAAAAACCTGTTCCCGATCAGGATCGGGAACAGGCTTCAGGACCTGCGATGCCCTACTCAGGCAACCTGCGAGTGCGCCTGCCGACGAGTCTTCTGCCACTCACCTTTCAACGCCTGCAGCGTGTTCTCCATATAGGCACGATCGGCAGCGGCTTTCTTGCCGACATAACCCTGGCCACGACGGAACATCTTCAGGGATGCGCGCAGTTGCGGGTGCGCATCACGAAACTCGTGCTCTTGCGTGAACGGCGACATGGCGTCGACGCGAACTTCACCCGACTCGGCCACCCAGGCGATATGGTTATCCAGCGTGTCTTTGCAGGCAGCAAACAGACGAGCCAGTTCATCAATAGTCGGTTGTGTGTTGATATTCATGTTGATGCCCCTTCGCTCGTAGACTGTTCAATAATTGATACATCAAGTTCATGCGCCAGAACTTCAGCAATGCACACGATTGAGTGTGCGTCGAATACCGTTCCAGCCCTCAAGGACATGCAGGTAGCCTTGATGAAGAGCCGCTACACAGCGGCATCAGCGTAGAGAGAAGAAGTCA
This sequence comes from Plantibacter cousiniae (nom. nud.), assembly GCF_977070315.1. Classification (NCBI taxonomy): domain Bacteria; kingdom Bacillati; phylum Actinomycetota; class Actinomycetes; order Micrococcales; family Microbacteriaceae; genus Plantibacter; species Plantibacter cousiniae (nom. nud.). Next base: position 550,584 of record NZ_CDRVEU010000002.1, read on the forward strand.
CGAAACCCAAAGACCCGGCCCAGGATCGGCAATCGATCCGTTACAAGCATCATGAGGACATTTCGCCAGCTTCTCGCCCTTATCGACGACAAATGCCAGTTCAGCTCCATCAATCTGCCTTGTGGGCAGCCTACATCCGGGAACATCTCGACGGCTTGCCGAGCCTGTTCATCACACCTTTAGCAGCGCTCCCGATCGGGGAGACAGCTGCATAATGCAAAAGGAAAACGGGCACGTCAACGATTATGTAGTGATTATTTTTTATCACTACATAATCGTATGAGGGACGTGGGGTTACGTGAAAAGGTGACTGAATGGTCATGGGGTACAGGTTATCAAGGGTGGTCAGGGACATCGGCACGACAGCCTCTGAAGACCAGCAAAAAGGCCTGAAAGCGTTCGCTTCCAGGCCTTTTCACAACACACAAACCGCTGACTGTCAGCTCACCTTGAAGCGCCCCACCAGGCCCTGCTGCTGCTCCGCCAGACGCGCGAGCTCGCGGCTGGTGACGGCGGTCTGCTCGGCACCGGCACTGACCTGGATGACCAGCGAGTTGATGTCGTCGACGTTGCGGTGGATCTCTTCGGCCACCAGGCTTTGCTCTTCAGCGGCCGAAGCGACCTGGATGTTGCGGTCGCTGATGGTCGCGATGCCTTCGGCGATCTCTTCCAGCAGTTCACCAGCGCGTACGACGTTGCTGGCACCCTCCTGCGCCTTGCCCAGGGTTTCCTGCATCGACGCGGCAGCGCGTTCCGAGCCGGACTGCAGGTTAGCGATCATTTTCTGGATGCTGACGGTAGAGTCCTGAGTCTTCTTGGCCAGATTGCGTACTTCGTCGGCAACCACCGCGAAACCACGCCCCTGCTCGCCGGCACGTGCAGCCTCAATGGCTGCGTTGAGCGCCAGCAGGTTGGTCTGGTCGGCGACGCCACGAATGACATCGAGCACCGAGGAGATCGAGTTGCTCTCGCCCTTGAGCTCGTCGATGATCCGTGAAGTCTGTTCAGCCTGCACCGAGAGCCCCTGAATCAGGCCGATGGTGTTGTCGATTTCGGTCTTGCCCTGCACGGTGCTGTTGTTGACGCGCTGCGACATCTCGGCCGCGTCGGTGGTGCTGCGCGCGACATCCTTCACCGTGGCACTCATCTCACTGATCGCAGTGGCGACCTGATCAGTGCCCTGGCGTTGTTGCGCCACGTTCTGATTGGTTTGCAACGCCACTGCAGAAGACTGCTCGGCGGCGGTGGCAACCTGCGCTGTGGCGCTGCCGATGTCGCGGATGACCTCACTGATCTGTTGCGCCATGTTGTCCAGATTGCGCGAGATCTCGCCGAACTCGTCCTTGCCGACATAACGGGTCCGCGCGGTCAGGTCGCGGGTGGAAAGAGCCATCAATGTGCGGTTCACATCGACCACTGCGACCTTGATGTTGCGGATGATGACCGACGCCAGCCACAGCACTACGATCAGCATCAGGACGACAATGGCAACCGCCACGTACAGGCTGCTTTGAGCGGAGCTGCGCGCATCCATTGCCAGGCCGACGACGTTCTGGCCAAGCTCTGCCTCCACCTGCGCCATCATGTCGATACGCACGGTCGCAAGGTTGAACCAGTCTTCCGGCTTGACGTTGAGCGGGTCACCCAGCGGAGTATCGAAGCCCAGGCGTTGCAAGCGGGCCACTTCGAGCGATCCTGGTTGCTGCAAAACGGCATTGAGTTTGGTTTTGAAGGCTTCAGGTGACCAGCGCTGGAACGCTTCGAAATACCCCGAGAACTCGCCCAGGTTGCGACTGAAGCGCGATAACAGTGCGGCGTCAAACCGGTTCTGGTTGAATGCCAGACCAAGCAATACACGCTCGCGACCGGCACGTTCCTTCATATCCACGAACTGATTGAGCGAGCTCAGGCCGCGCAATATTTCCGGATCCTCGATACTCGATTCCATTGAGTAAGAGAAGCCGATGAGTGTCTTGATGATGTCGGTGAAGCGCGTACCGGATTCTGTATTGTTGATCCCGAGTGAGTCCACCTTGAGGCGCAGAGCGATCAGCTCCTCGAATGCGCGGTTGACCTTATCAGGTCCGGGAATACCGTCGGTGGACTGGGCGCGCATCTCACTTATAGCCTTGTCGGTTTCCTGACGAAACGTCTTCAGCTTGTCCTGCATGGACTTGCCGCCGCTACCCAGAAATACGCCGCTGGCGCCACGTTCGCGCTGGAGAGTGGTGACTACGTCACTCACTTTCTGTGCGGCGCTGGTGGCTGTCACTGCGCGCCTCATATCACCGAGGTTTTCACTTTTGTCAGCGACGAACAAACCTGCAAAGGCAAGGAAGCCCAATAGGGGGAATATTAAAATAAGCAGCAGTTTCATACTCAAAGGAGCATTTCTAAGCATTGCAGACCTCATGACGTGCAGACTTTTCTATAAAGAATATCCAGGGCGTAACGTTCTGTAGCGTCGACGTTTTTTTTTCGCCAGGGACTGTTCGGTAATCAGCCTGCCGTAGCCGATCTTGCTTCCGTATCACTGTCTCGGCTGTCTTCCGGGAAGCTTTACCCACTATTTGAATTTGTTAGTTCAAACAGCGAACTCAATAAAGCACAGGGTGCAAGAAGTTTGGATCCACAAAGAAATGACCGCCTTGGGCGGTTATGATGAGAAGAGAAATATAAATCCACCGAGAGTGTCACCTGTAACGGCGAAGACAATCTCGATGGATAGAAGTTGCAACTTTTTTCTATTCAACCCATACTTTTTTATAACTGATTAACGCAGGTTGGTTTTCGCCAGCTCCAGCACTTCACTGCCGCGCCCGCTCATGATCGCGCGCATCATGTACAGGCTGAAGCCCTTGGCCTGGGCCAGCTTGATTTTCGGTGGGATGCCCAGCTCCTGCTTGGCAGTGACAACGTCGATCAGCACCGGACCGGGATGATCGAACGCCTTACGCAAGGCGGCAGGCAACTCTTCGGCGTTCTCGACACGCAGGCCCAGAATGCCTGCGCCCAGGGCAATCCCGGCGAAGTTGGTTTCATGCAGGTCAGTGCCATGCGGCACGTAGCCGCTGGCTTTCATTTCCATGTCGACGAAGCCCAGCGAGCTGTTGTTGAACACCACCATCTTGATAGGCAGGTTCAACTGACGAATGCTCAGCAAGTCGCCCAGCAACATGGACAGACCGCCGTCGCCACACAAGGCTACGACCTGACGATCCGGATGTTCAGCCTTGGCCCCCAGAGCTTGTGGCAAAGCGTTGGCCATCGAGCCGTGGTTGAACGAGCCGAGCAGACTGCGCCTGCCATTCATGTGCAGATAGCGTGCAGCCCACAGCGTCGGCGTACCGACGTCGACGGTAAAGATCGCATCGGCATCCGCCTGCTCGTCGACCAGTCGAGTGAGGTACTGCGGATGAATCGGCGTACCATCTGGCGTCGGGGTGGCCAGTTCGTCCAGTTCCTCACGGGCCTTGGCGTAGTGCTTCAGGGCCTTGTCGAGGAAACGGCGATCGGTGTGCGGCCTGAGCTTTGGCTGAAGCGCCTCCAGGGTTTCCCGCACCCCGCCCACCAGACCCAGCGCCACCGGCGTGCGACGCCCTAGCTGGGTCGGATCGAGGTCGATCTGGATGATGTCGGCTTTTTCGGGGTAGAAATTCCGATAGGGGAAGCTGCTGCCGAGAATCACCAGCGTGTCGCAGGACAGCATGGCGTGGTAGCCGGAGCTGAAGCCGATCAGGCCGGTCATGCCGACGTCGAAGGGATTGTCGTATTCGATATGCTGCTTGCCGCGCAATGCGTGGACGATCGGCGCGCCCAGCGTATCCGCCAACGCCAGAACCTGCTCGTGGGCACCCTCGCAACCCGCACCGCACAGGAGTGTGACGGCTTTGGAGTCGTTGAGTATGTCGGCCATCGACTGCAGATCGTTTTCGGCAGGCACCACGTTGGGCGCTGTAGCCTCGATCCATTTTGCCGCGACATCCGGCGCAGCGCTGAGCGCCACGTCGCCCGGCAAGACGATTACCGCCACACCTTTCTGACTGATCGCAGCACGCATGGCACGTTCCAGCACACGCGGGAACTGCTCGGGGTTGCTGACCAGTTCGACGAAGTGGCTGCACTCCTTGAACAGCTCCTGCGGATGGGTTTCCTGAAAGTAATCCAGACCGATTTCCGAAGACGGAATATGCGCAGCAATTGCCAGAACCGGCACCCGGTTGCGATGGCAGTCGTACAGGCCATTGATCAGGTGCAGGTTGCCCGGTCCGCAGCTGCCGGCGCAGACCGCCAGCTTGCCGCTGGACGCCGCCTGCGCACCGGCAGCAAAGGCTGCGACTTCTTCATGACGGGTGTGCATCCAGCGAATCGAATCGGTGCGTTCCAAGCTGTCGGTCAGGCCGTTGAGGCTGTCTCCGGACACCCCCCAGATGTGCGAAACACCCGCCGCTGCGAGGGTTTGCGCGAGATGGTCGGCAATGGTCTTGGACATTCCGGGTTCCTTGTCGAGGCAATGATAATGAGTTCGGTAAAACGCGCGCAGCGCTCTGCCACGCCTGTTGTGGTCGACTCGATGCATTCTCGACAGTTCAGAAAACCTGAGCCCTGTTCAGGGCTCGGTCGTTCGGCAAGCGTTTTAAAACGCTGATCAGGCGTGCGGGTTGCCCGGCGCCTTGGTGGGTGTGGCGTACTCAGGCTTGAGCTTGCCCTCGCTGTCCAGCAGCCAGGCATCGAGAATCTCCCGCACCACGGGGCCTGCTACCCGGCCACCCGCCTCGCCGTTCTCGATGGTCACCGACACGACGATTTTCGGATGGTCGGCCGGCGCGAAACCGACGAACAAGGCGTTATCGCGGTTACGCTCAAGGGTCTTCAGACGGTTATAGCGCTCACCCTGCTTGATCGCCACCACCTGCGCCGTACCACTTTTGCCGGCGATGCGGTACTGAGCGCCCTTGGCCGCATCCCGCGCAATGCCGCGGGGATCGTGCATGACCATCTGCATGCCGGTATTGACCTGATTCCATTCATTGGGATCGCGCAACACGATATTTGGCATCGGATGCTCGTCGACGGGTGCCTTATCACCGACTTCCATCGCCAGATGCGGTCGATGCCAGACACCCTTGCTGGCAATCAGTGAAGTGGCCTGAGCCAGTTGCAACGGCGTGACCTGCATGTAGCCTTGGCCAATGCCGAGAATCACCGTTTCGCCGGGGAACCATGCCTGGCGACGCGTGGCCCGCTTCCATTCGCGGGACGGCATAAGCCCTGCAGACTCCTCGAACATGTCCAGCGACACCTTCTGGCCGATACCGAACATGGTCATGTAATCGTGCAGACGGTCGATGCCGAGCTTGTGCGCCACCGTGTAGAAATAGGTGTCATTGGAACGCATGATCGCCGTGTCCATGTCCACCCAGCCATCGCCACTGTGGTTCCAGTTACGGTATTTGTGGTCGAAGTCCGGCAACTGGAAGTAGCCGGGATCGAAGACCTTTGTCGAGGCGGTCATCACACCGCTGTCGAGACCGGCAATCGCCACTTCCGGCTTGACCGTCGAGCCCGGTGCATACAGGCCACGCAGCACTCGGTTGAACAGTGGCCGGTCAATGGAATCGCGCAGCGCCGCATACTGTTTGAAGCTGATGCCGGTGACGAACAGGTTGGGGTCGAAGCTTGGCTTGCTGACCATCGCCAGCACGTCACCGGTTTCCGGGTCCAGTGCAACCACGGAGCCGCGTCGATCACCCAGCGCGTTTTCCGCCGCGGCCTGCAAATGCGCGTCCAGCGTGAGGGTGATGTTCTTGCCCGGCACCGGGTCAGTGTGTTTCAGCACGCGCAGCACGCGGCCCTGGGCGTTGGTTTCGACCTCTTCATAGCCTACGTGGCCGTGCAGCTCGGACTCGTAGAAGCGCTCGACGCCGGTCTTGCCGATGGACTGCGTGCCGCGGTACTCGTTATCGAGATGGGCCGCTTCCTTTTCGTTGATGCGGCCGACGTAGCCGATCGAATGCGCGAAATGGGCGCCCAACGGGTAATGGCGAACGAACTGCGCCGCCACGTCCACGCCCGGCAGCAGGTACTGATTGACCGCCAGAATAGCGATCTGCTCTTCGGTGAGTTCATAGAGCAATGTTGCCGGTTCGAACGGATGACGGACCTGCTTCAGTTCTTTGTCGAACAGAATCCGGTCTTCGTCGGGCAATTCCAGCAGGGTCATCAGTTCGTCGATGACCTTGTGCCAGTCGCCAGCGCGTTCACGGGTCAGGGTCAGGTTGAAACTGGGGCGATTGTCGGCAAGCACTTCGCCATTGCGGTCAAAGATCAAACCGCGCTCGGGCGGGATCGGCAGCACGTGAACACGGTTGTTTTCGGAAATGGTCGAGTGATAGTCGAACTCGGTGACTTGCAGGAAATACATGCGCGCGACCAGACAGGCAGCCAGCAGGCCGACCAGCACCGCGCAGGCAATCAGGCGCTGATTGACCAGCCGCGTCTCTTTTTCGTGGTCTTTCAGGGGAATTGGATTGGGCATTTCTACAGCTTCTCGGTGAAGGGCAAACGGCGCAACTAAACGTGTATATAAAGATTTCGGCGCGCACCATACCAAGAAGCGGCTGATTACAGGCGATCAAGCCGACAATCGCAGGATGAAAAATCTGTCAGAAAAGACTCATTCGGGCGTGATCTGCAGCGTATTCGACGCTTCACGGGCCTGCATAATGCGCGGCAAATTGGTCTCGATCCAGGTGACGAGGGTTTCAACCTGCAAGGCGACCTCTTCGCCCATCGGGGTCAAGCGGTACTGAACATGCGGAGGCACTACCGGCAACGACTTGCGGCTGACCAAACCATCATGCTCCAGATGTTGGAGCGTTTGCGCGAGCATTTTCTCGCTTACCCCGCCGATCTTGCGGCGTACTTCGCTGAAGCGATGCATGCCACCCCGCAACACCACCAGCACCAGCACGCCCCAACGACTGCAGACATGATTGAGCACCACCCGCGAAGGACAGTCAGTGGCCAGCACATGGCCCTGACGGACCAGCGCCAATAGCGTCTCGGCCGCTTCCGGCGGGAAGCCTTGCTGCATAACACCTGATTGCGGGGTACTTGATTGCGAAGCGGATTCGCTCATGACACTTACCTTTTTGTACGTACTTACTAAAGGTAAGCATCATGACTATGCTGGCGCTTCCTTTCAACCTGATTCAAGGAATCATTCCATGATCGTTGTCACCGGTGCCACAGGCCAGCTTGGCCGCCTCGTCATTGAACAGTTGCTCAGCCGCGTACCCGCTTCGCAAATCATCGCCGCCGTTCGCAGTCCGGAAAAGGCCGCCGATCTGTCCAGGCAGGGTATTCAGGTTCGTCAGGCCGACTATTCACAGCCTGCGACACTCGACAGTGCATTTGCCGGTGCCGACAAAGTGCTGCTGATTTCCTCCAGCGAAGTGGGTCAGCGCCTGCCGCAGCACAAGGCGGTGATTGATGCGGCCAAGCGCGCCGGGGTCAAGCTGCTGGCCTACACCAGTGTTCTGCGTGCCAAGACCTCGGCATTGAGCCTGGCCAGGGAGCACAGCGAAACCGAAGAGTACCTGAGCGCCAGCGGCCTGCCGTTCGTGTTGCTGCGCAATGGCTGGTACACCGAAAACTACACCGCAGGCATTCCGGGCGCACTGACCCATGGCGCGGTCATGGGCAGTGCCGACGAGGGTCGTATCAGCTCTGCTTCGCGTCTGGATTACGCCGAGGCGGCCGCAGTGCTGCTGACATCGGAAACGACACAGGCCGGTAAGGTGTATGAGCTGGCAGGCGACGAGTCCTACACGCTGTCCGAATTTGCAGCGCAGTTGTCGACGCAGAGCGGCAAGTCCCTGCCTTACGTCAACCTGCCACAGGCCGAATTCGAAGCCGCGCTTATCCAGGCAGGCCTGCCTGACTTCGTGGCCCGGTTGCTGGCAGATTCCGATGCCGCTGCTGCCAAGGGCGCCCTGTTCGATGACAGTCGCCAATTGAGCGGGGTGATCGGCCGCCCGACCACCCCGCTCTCGGCAACCATCGCCGAGGCACTGAAAGGCTGAGCACAGCAAACCCGATCGAATGATTTGCCACGGTGAAGGTCCGAGTTATTACGAGGCATTAAGCCATCGCCTGATACCAAAGACTGGGAGTCTTCACATGAACAGCAAATCGTTGATCGCCTGCATGACCTTGCTCGGCTGCTTTTCCGCCGTCACCCTGCCCGTTCACGCGGCAGAGACGGCGGACCCGAAAGTCACCGAATCCAAGGACAACGTCCATGAGCTGGAAGTAGGCTCCCGCGTTCCGGAAAAATATCGTCGCAGCGACCTGGAAGTGAAGGACTGGAAAAGCAAAGGCCTGGAAACACCCGCCAAGGAAAGCGAATGGGTGAAAATTAACGACAAGTACGTGCGTTTCCAGAAGGTCAATGGCCAGATCATGGACATCGTGCCGGTCAAGAAGTAAGGCGCAGCCTGCTTCGCCAGTGCTCTGCGTGAACATGTCCGAGCGCCGCAGGGCGCCGTGCAGGGCATGCCAGCGCAGAGTTCGTTTTATTGGCTGCACCAGCGTAAAAGCAGCCATGAATCAGCAAACTTATAGTCCCTATTCGTCATGATCGAAAATGACTGAATCAAGGTCGTGATGCCTTGAACCGCGTATTGAATGAAATTAGCCTCCATCCACTTTCACCTCCCCGCCCCTCTGATGCGTGACCAAAACCATTGCTTTTTTGTCCACTTGGCTTACAAATGCACTGTCATGTGCCTGTCACTCTCACTGCCACCTTTTCTGCGAGCCCGCTCCATGTCCAGAACCGTCGCCATTGCCTTCGCTTGCCTGCTTTCAACCACTGCCCATGCGGCCTGCCCGGCTGCGACCCCGGTCGACACGGCGCGCTGGATCTACGAGAAGCACCAGGATTTTTATCTGAACGGCAAAGGCAGCGCTGATTATTTGTCCAAACCTCTGCTGAGCCTGCTCAAGAAGGACTGGGCGTGCCAGAACGGCGATCAATGCGCCGTCAGTGCCAACCCGTGGACCGATGCGCAGGACGGTGATGTGCAAAAGCCGATCGACTGGAAGCTGGTGTCCAACTCGGACAAGCAGGCGGTGGTCGAAATGACCTATAACCTGGGTTACAAGGATGCCCCTCAACAGCCGGTCGCCAGCCAGACGACACGCCTGCTGCTGGCAAAAAATGCCAACAGTTGCTGGGTGCTGGAGAACCTTCAGGGGCCACAGGGCGTTGCCTTGATGCAGAGCCTGGAGGAATTTCCCTACGAAGGTGATTGATCGGCCTTGAAACAATCCGCCATTCTCGGTATCACAGGCACTTGAATTTCACGAGCGAGCACCATGAATACCTTTGAGCAATCGATTATTGAGGCTGCGCAGGCCGCCACGCCCAATAACACCGATGCCGAACGCGAAGCCGCCAGAGTCGCCGCCACGCAGGCGGTAGCCGAAATCATGTCCACGCGCAGTGGACTGGACCGCACGCTGGCACTGGCCGAGTTGCTGGATTCCTATTCGGAACACGATGATCAGGAAGATGATTAGGCTGATCGGCACGATGCGAAAAAATGATTGGCCTGTTTATTTATCTGCGGCATTAAAGAAAGCCGACCTTGCCGCCGACAACTCGGTTGGGTGGATTGATGATAGCCACCCGTTCATTTAGTGCGCTCGGATGCGACCTATAAGGGCACCATCCGTGCAGATCGAACAAATGCAAGACATCCAGGCCTACGTCAGGCGCACCGCCGACGAGCTAGAGCGAGTTTCGGCCAACCTCGCCGGGCATCTCCTCTACCTCGAGCGAACCTCCCGTGCACATGAAGCGCAAGAAGTCAGTGAGCGGATCATCGGCCTGCGTGCATCCGTAGATGGCCTTCGCGGTGTGTTCCGTTAACCGCCACTAGTTGTCCACGGCCTGCGACAGCGGTCTCGCTACGTCTTCCAGAGATTTGCGCTCGGCAGCCGCACCCCATATCGCCTGCACCAGCGCCGCCAGCAACATCAGCCCGGCGCCGATCAGATAACCGATCAACACATTGCTGCGCTCACCTGTTTCAATCAACTCCCCAAACAGGGTCGGGCCAATCATACCGCCCAGCCCCGTACCGAACGCGTAGAACACTGCGATTGCCAACGCACGGATTTCCAGTGGAAAGGTTTCCGCCACTGTCAGGTAGGCCGAGCTGGCCGCTGCCGACGCAAAGAAGAAAATCACCATCCACGCAATGGCCTGCTGGGTCACGTCCAGCACACCTTGCTGGAACAGGTAGCCACTGATTGCCAGCAGTACGCCCGACAGGCCATAAGTGAGGCTGATCATCACACGCCGGCCAATCACGTCAAACAGTCTGCCCAGCAGCAGCGGACCGCAGAAATTACCCAGCGCCAGCGGCAGCACGTACCAGCCGACGCGCTCGGCCGGCACGCCATAGAAGTCGGTCAGCACCAGGGCGTAGGTGAAAAAGATCGCGTTGTAGAAAAACGCCTGGGCGGTGAGCAGCGTCAGGCCTACCAGCGAACGCTGACGGAACGTCACCAGCAACGTCCTGGCGACCTCGCCCAGCGGCGTGTGGTCTCGTGCGTGCAGGCGCAGGGGCTTGCCTGCTACGGCGGGCAATACGTGGCCCTGGCGCTGTAAGTCGGCTTCTATCTGCTCGACGATCTGCTTCGCCTGTTCAGCCTGGCCGTGTATCAACAGCCAGCGCGGGCTTTCCGGCAGCCACAGTCGCATCAGCAGAACCAGCAGACCCAATACCGCACCAATGCCGAAACACAGGCGCCAGCCCAGCTCGGCCCTCATCCAGAGGGGGTCGAGCAAGACAATCGAGCCAATCGCACCGAGCGCGGCACCCAGCCAGAACGTGCCGTTGATGGTCAGGTCGACCCAGCCCCGGTAGCGGGCCGGGGTAAATTCCTGAATGGTCGAGTTGATTGCCGTGTACTCGCCACCGATGCCCATACCGGTCAGAAAGCGGAACAGCATGAAGCTCCATACGCTGAAGGAGAACGCCGTAGCGGCCGTCGCACCGACATACAGCAGCAAGGTGATGAAGAACAGCTTGCGGCGCCCGAGACGGTCCGCCAGCCAGCCAAAGAACAACGCGCCCAACACGGCACCGGCAATGTACGCGGCGCCCGCCAGGCCAATGTCGCTATTGGTGAGATTGAGCGCCGGGCTGGCTTTCAAGGCGCCGGCTACCGACCCTGCAAGGGTGACTTCCAGGCCGTCAAGCAGCCAGGTTATGCCCAGCGCCACGACCAGCAAGGTGTGAAACCGCCCACAGGGCAGTCGGTCCAGTCGGGCGGGCAAATCGGTTTCGAAGACGCTGCCCTTGTCGCTCGGTGTGCTCATGTCCGGCTACCTGACGGCTGACATTGGTGTCAGGCTTGAGAGTCGCTGCCGCCGCCCAAGTTCAGCTGATCCAGAACCACAGCAATGTAAGATTGGCCGCCGAGATCAGCCCGAACAGACCCCAGGCAGCCGTTTTCACCAGCCGGCTGTTGACGAACGGCCCCATCAGTTGTGGGTCGCTGGTAAAGCGAATCAGCGGCCAGAGCGCGAATGGCAGCTGCAGGCTCAGCACAACCTGGCTGAGCACCAGCATCTGCCCCACCGAGCTGTCACCCAGCCAGACCACACCGATCAGCGCCGGAATCAGTGCCAGCGCCCGCGTGATCAAGCGCCGCTGCCAGCACGGAATCTTTGCCTGCAGAAAACCTTCGAGCACCACTTGCCCGGCAATCGTGCCGGTAAATGTCGAGCTTTGCCCTGCCGCCAGCAGCGCGATACCGAACAGCACGCTGGCGATCGCGCCACCTACCAGCGGATCGAGCAGGTGATAGGCGTCCTGAATCTCGACCACCTCGGTATGCCCGGTCTTGTGAAAAGCGGCAGCAGCGAGGATCAGAATCGCCGCATTGATCAGCAGTGCCAGGCTCAGCGAACCGATGGTGTCGAGGCGCGCATAGCGAATGGCGCTGGCCTTGCTGGCCTGGTCCGAACCGTTGACCCGCGTCTGCACCACAGACGAATGCAGGTAAAGGTTATGCGGCATGACGGTGGCGCCCAGAATGCCGATGGCGATGTACAGCGGCTCCTGGCTGCTCAATACATCCCAACTCGGCTTCAGACCCGCGACGACGTCCGGCCAGAACGGCTTGATCAGAAACAGCTCGACGGCGAAGCAACTGGCGATGGTTGCAATCAGCCCCAGCACAATGGCCTCCAGACGGCGAAAATTGGCACCCTGCAAGGCCAACACGATCAGCGTATCGAAGGCGGTCAGCGCCACACCGGTGGTGATGGAGACGCCGAGCAACAGATGAAACGCCAACGCTGCCCCCAGCACTTCCGCCAGATCGGTGGCGATGATCGACAACTCCGCCAGCAGCCACTGGCCCTTGGCGACCTTACGGCTGTAGCGGGCGGCCGACAGCTGCGCCAGATCACGGCCGGTAGCGATGCCCAACCGCGAACAGAGGTTTTGCAAGACCATTCCCGAGAGGCTGGCCAGCACCACCACGAACAGCAGTGAGTAGCCGAAGCGCGACCCGGCCTCGATGGCCGTCGCCCAGTTGCCAGGGTCCATGTAGCCGATGGAAACCAGCAGGCCAGGCCCGACGAACAGCATCATCTTGCGCAGCAAGGACGCGTTCGGCGGAATGGCCACACTGTCGGTAGTCGCCGAGGGGCAGAAAGGAGCGGTGGCAGTAGTGGGCAGTTTGTACGTCACGGGAACCCGGAATGCAGAAAGTTAAGGCATCATCCTAAGGTTTTACGACACATGTTGATACATCATTGCTGGCGTCATGCCTGCTGTTTTTCGCCTGCCTCTCTGCCTGACTAGGTCATCACTGCGCCGTTCTCATTTCCACGTAATTCCATCGCTTTAATGGATCCGATATAAAAAATCGAAAAATTGATCCGGTGAACAATTTTTCATCTTTTAGAGCTCGATAACCGCATTAAAAGACCAATGATTACAAATTGTAAGGAGTAGTATTCAGGCCTTAACAAGAACTCAGGATGGCCATCCATGACCTCATTACCTCATGCCGAGGCAGCCGCGAACGAGCCGTTGCGGGCAGCGTATATCTCGGCGCGCATTGACCGACTGCCTGCGGTCGCGACTATCTGGCGACTGGTCGCCCTGCTGTCTCTCGCCGGTTTTTTCGAGCTTTACGACCTGTTCCAGACCGCTTACATCAGTCCCGGCCTGATCCGCGACGGGATCTTCGCCACAGGAAGCCAGGGTTTGTTTGGTTTCTCCGATCAGGCGGCCTTCGCCTCGGCGACCTTTCTGGGGCTGTTCTTCGGTGCCAGCCTTGTCAGCCCGATTGCCGATCGTTACGGACGCCGTGCGATCTTTACCTTCGCGCTGATCTGGTACAGCGTGGCCACCGTAATCATGGGCCTGCAAACCTCTGCACTGGGCGTGATAGGCATGCGCTTCGTCGTGGGTATCGGCCTGGGGGTCGAGCTGGTCACCATCGACACTTACCTGTCGGAACTGGTGCCCAAGCGCATCCGCAGTTCGGCATTCGCCTTTGCCTTCTTCATTCAGTTTTTGTCAGTCCCCAGCGTTGCGCTGATGTCGTGGTGGCTGGTGCCCCAGGACCCTTTCGGTTTTTCCGGCTGGCGTTGGGTAGTGATCAGCAGTGCAGTCTTCGCCCTGTTTGTCTGGTGGCTGCGCTCGGCGCTGCCGGAATCGCCGCGCTGGCTGGCGCAGAAGGCACGCTTCGATGAAGCCGAGCGAATCATGGACGGCATTGAGGCACGCTGCATCAAGGACCACGGCAAACCACTGGATGAGCCTGAACCGGAAAACGTAGCGCTGTCAGGCAACGGCCGATTTGCCGACATGTGGCAGCCACCCTATCGGCGCCGCGCGCTGATGCTGATTGTGTTTCATGTGTTCCAGGCCATCGGCTTCTTTGGCTTCGGCAACTGGCTGCCTGCCCTGCTCTCGGGTCAGGGCCTGAGCGTTACTCACAGCCTGGGGTATGCGTTCGTGATCACGCTGGCTTATCCGCTGGGGCCGCTGCTGTTCGTGAAATTTGCCAACCGCTTCGAAAACAAATGGCAAATCGTCGGTTCGGCGTTGGGGGCGATGATTTTTGGCAGCCTGTTCGCCTTTCAGACCAGCGCGGCAGGACTGATTTTCTGCGGGATCATGATCACGTTCTGCAACGCATGGCTGAGCTTCAGCTACCACTCGTATCAGGGTGAGCTGTTCCCGACCAACATCCGCGCCCGCGCGGTAGGCTTCTGCTACTCGTTCAGCCGACTGTCAACGGTGTTCAGCAGCCTGCTGATCGGGATATTTCTAGACCACTTCGGCACGCCGGGCGTGCTGGCCTTCATCGTCGGCAGCATGTTGATCGTGATCGTCACCATCGGCCGATTCGGGCCACGCACACGCAATCTTGCGCTGGAGCAGATCGCTCACCGGTGACAGGGTGCAGGGTTGAGTGGGTTCAGGCCTGAGCCCACTCAACGTTGGTGACACCAAAGTGCTCGGCATAGGGTTTCGATACCCGAGCGACCTTCTCCAGTCGATATTTCGGTATGCGTGCGAGACCTGCATCGACACTTGCGTGGTGCCATGCTTCAGCGTTATCCATATTCTCGGTTCGTATATAAAAGCTCTTGAACGAACCATTCAGCAGATAATCAATGCGGTAATGCTTTGGAAGTGCCATTGAAAGTCTGATCCTTTTTCAGCAGTGACTTGAAGTATAGGTGACTCTATTCGTGGCGAAGAAATTCATTATTTTTTTGATGTCTGCGACCAATGAACTCTTCTTTTGGCTATATCTGTGGATCCCAACCGCCTGGCGAGTCGTTTGGGATTGGCCCTGTCGGCACATAACTCGCGCTTGATCTCCACACACCGGCGCTTTCAGGATCCCCTGAAGCACGGACGTTGCAGTGGGTAACGGCGCGCCGGCCAGTTGTCGACCAGTCCGATCTCCTGCCGCACACGCTGGTGAGCGGCACGCTGGCAGATGAGTTCACGGGGCGCCAACCCGCCATCACCGTCGCCGCCGCGAGGTTGGCGAAGGCCTGCAGAGTATCCAGATGACGCTGCCGAAGCTCGCGGGGGTCCAACGAATCCAGGAGCGGCCTTCGGCAGACAGAATCACTGCTTAACTACCGGCCCTTCGCGCCGCGCATGGCTGATAACTTTGAAGTTGTACTGCGCGATCCGGTTACTTGATTGAACCATGAATCAATACTTGTCGCAGCGTAGAAAGTTTCAGACAACCGAATGGTATAACGCCCCCGGCGCGGCTGATGGGTTGATAGCGTTTAGCTCATGATTCAAGTAGTCAATATCGGCCATCGTTTCAAAACCACCGGCCGAAAGAACAGCCGGTGGCATTATTCATTGCGACAACGTGGAGCCGCTTGTGATTGATGCGTTTCTGTACCTTTTCAGGGCTGCCAAAGCGCCTGCCCGCCGCCCAGTTTGCGGTCCAGAAAACTGGCCGCACTGATCAACGCCAGATGGCTCAAGGCCTGTGGCGTATTGCCCAGATGATGAGCATGCGCGTCGAACTCTTCGGCGTACAAGCCCAACGGATTGGCGTAACGCAGCAACTGCTCGAACTCCAAGTGCGCCTGTTCGACCCGACCGGCGCGAGCCAGACATTCGACGTACCAGAACGAGCAAGCCACGAAGGCGCCCTCCTCACCTGCCAGGCCATCATCATGATCGTCGTCGTTGCGGTAACGGAACACCATTCCGTCACGCACCAGCGCGGCCTCAATGGCATCCAGCGTCGCAAGCCATTTGGGATCATTGGCACCGACGAAGCGCACCAACGGCATCAGCAACATCGAGGCGTCCAGATTGCGACTGCCCTTGTGCTGCACGAAGTGCCCCAGGTCGTCGTTCCAGAAGTTCTCCCAGATATCGTTGTGGATCTCCTCGCGCACCTTGGTCCAACGCTCGAACGGCCCCGACAGTGAACGCTTGAAGGCCAGACGCAGTGCCCGGTCCAGCGCTACCCAGCACATAAGCCGGGAGTGCAGGAAGTGCTGATCGCCGCCGCGCATTTCCCAGATGCCCACGTCCCTGTCGTTCCAGTGCTCGCACACATAGTCGACCTGACGCACCACATGTTGCCAACCGTCGTGCGAGATGGCGTCGCCGTACTTGTTGGCCAGGTACACGGCATCCATCAGCTCACCGTAGATATCCAGCTGAACCTGCTTGTACGCTTCGTTGCCGATGCGTACCGGCTGCGCACCGCCGTAGCCGGACAAGTGATCGAGATTATCTTCCGGCAGCTCGGCGTGGCCATCCAGCGCATAGAGAATGCCGAGTTTCTCGGTCTGTTCGCAGCAGTCATCCAGTCGCCCACGCACCCAGCTCATGAAGGCATTGGCTTCATCGGTGTACCCCAGGCGCATGAACGCATACACGGTGAACGACGCGTCACGTATCCAGGTGTAACGGTAATCCCAGTTACGTTCGCCGCCCTCGGTCTCCGGCAGCCCGAACGTCGCGGCCGCGACAATACCGCCATGCTTGCGCGAGGTCAGCAGCTTGAGCGCCAACGCCGAACGAGTGACCATTTCACGCCAGCGCCCGGTGTATTGCGATTGCCCTGACCAGCGCCGCCAGAACTTCAAGGTGTCATCGAAATAACGCGAGCATTTGCCCGCAGCAACGTTCGGATCGTCAATTCCGCCAAGGATGAACTCGATGGTCTGGCCCTTGTGCATATGAAATTCGGCCACGGCGTCGTGCTGCTCGAGACGCAACGGCGTCGCCGCCGACAGGCGCATGCCCGGTTGCCCGGCGGCTTCGAAACAGATGTCCTCACCCTCGACCCGCGCGGTGGTGTCGGCGCGGCTGTAATCCATGCGCACTCGGCAGCGCATGCGCAGCGTGGCTTCGCCAAAGCGCACCTGAACGCGGCGCACGATGCGCGGCAGATCGTCCTTGTCCTCGCCGATCGGCATCAGGTCGGTGACTTCCACCACCGCGTCCTCGGAAATCCAGCGGGTTTGCAGGACGTTGGTGTCCGGCAGGTAGATTTGCAGCCGCCTGGCGTCAGGCAGATCGGGCGCCAGCTGAAAGATCCCGGCGTCGGGCGTGTCCAGCAGCGCGGTGAAAATCGACGGGCTGTCGAAGTCCGGCCAGCAACAGAAATCGATACTGCCTGTGTCGGCGATCAGGGCAGCACTGCGCATGTCGCCGATGATGCCGTGATCCTCGATACGGTTTTGCGCCTCTGCGGAAAAATCAGCCATTGCCTCGGAACTCCGGATAGAGGGTCATGCCCCCGTCGATGAACAGGGTGGTGCCATGCACATAATCCGAGGCATCGGAAGCCAGCCAGAGCACGGCATTGGCGACATCTTCCGGCTCGCCGATACGACCATAAGGGATCAGCTTGAGCATTTCCTTCTCGGCGTCGCCCTTGCGTGCATCGGCATTGATCGGCGTACGGATGGCACCTGGGGCAACACTGTTGACGCGAATTTTCAGCTCGCCGACTTCCTGAGCGATGCTGCGCATCAACAGGTCGACGCCGCCCTTGGACGCTGCGTAATTGACGTGCCCGGCCCATGGAATCAACTGGTGCACTGAACTCATGTGAATGATCTTGCCCATCGCCCGCGACACACCGGGGCGCATGCCCTGCTTGATGAACTGGCGCAATGCAGCGCGGGCGCAGAGAAACTGCCCGGTCAGGTTAACGTTAATGACGGTATTCCAGTCTTCCAGCGTCATATCGACGATCGACGCGTCCTTCTGCAAGCCGGAATTGGCGACCAGAATATCCACAGCGCCGAAATGTTCGATGGTCTGCGCAAACAGCCGCTCGACGTCTTCTTCTTTCGAAACGTCGGCACCCACAGCCAGCGCCTTGCCCCCGGCCGCGCGAATCTCTTCGGCCAGCTTCTCGGCAGGTTCAGGCTTGGAGTTGTAGTTGATCACGACGGCGGCACCGGCCTCTGCCAGCGCGCGCGCGGCACCTGCGCCCAGACCGGAACTGGCGCCGGTAACGATTGCGACTTGTTGCTTGAGTGAGATGTGCATCAATTTCAGCCTCGGAGTAAGCGTATTAGTGCTGACTGGCGAGGCTGAAATTAAGTTCAGTGCAGGTTATGGCGCGGGGTTTGGCTGCGAGGTGTGAATGGCCTCGATACCGGCGATGACTTCATCGGACAGCGTGACGTCGATGCTCTCCAGATTGATCTTCAGTTGATCGAGTTTCGTAGCGCCAATGATGTTGCTGGTCACGAACGGCCGACTGGTCACGTAGGCCAGCGCCATCTGCGAAGGATCCAGACCATGCTCGCGGGCCAGCGCGACGTACCTGGCTGTAGCCGTGACGGCCTGCGGATTGTTGTAGCGCTGAAAACGCTCGAACAGGGTCAGACGGCCATCGGCCGGACGTGCGCCATCCAGGTACTTGCCCGCCAGCACGCCGAACGCCAGTGGCGAGTACGCCAGCAGGCCGATCTGTTCGCGAATGGCGATTTCCGCCAGACCGACTTCAAACGTGCGGTTAAGCAGGTTGTAGGGGTTCTGGATCGAGACGGCACGTGGCAGATCGAGGGTTTCGGCAAGGTGCAGAAAACGCTGAGTGCCCCATGGCGTTTCATTGGAGAGGCCGAAGTGGCGAATCTTGCCCGCCTTGACCAGATCGCCCAGTACCGACAGAGTCTCTTCGATTTCGACGGCCTGATCATCCGGGTCGTGGGTGTAACCGAGTACGCCGAAGAAGTTGGTCTTGCGATCCGGCCAGTGCAGCTGGTATAGGTCCAGGTAATCGGTATTAAGGCGCTTGAGGCTGGCTTCCAGCGCCGCAGTGATGTTCTTGCGGTCAAGGCGCGGATTGCCATCGCGGATATGATCCATACGACCTGGACCGGCGACCTTGCTGGCCAGTACCCAGTCGTTGCGGTCGCCGTACTTCTTGAAGTACTCGCCGATGATGCTTTCGGTCTTGGTATAGGTCTCGCCACGCGGCGGCACCGGGTACATTTCTGCGGTGTCGAGGAAATTGACCTTGGCATCCTTGGCCATACGAATCTGTTCGAATGCTTCATCCTGGGTGTTCTGCTCGCCCCAGGTCATGGTGCCCAGACAGATCGCGCTGACCGACAGATCGGTTTTGCCCAATTTACGAAATTGCATCGATGTCTCCGTTTGATTCAAAAAGATACAGCCTGAAACAGGGCTCCCATAAAACGCCGACTGGTCATTCACTGCAACACTTTTTATCCGGTTTCACCTAGCGATAACCCTGCGCCTGCAGATCGAACAGCGCGGCGTAGCGCCCTGCGGTGGCGATCAGGCTGTCATGATCACCGCGTTCCAGCACCCGCCCGTGCTCCAGCACTACAATGTGTTCGGCGTTGCGCACGCTGGAAAACCGATGCGATATGAGTAGCGTCATGCGCCCTCTGGCGTACTCGCGAAAATGCTCGAATACTGCCGCTTCTGCGCCTGCGTCCAGCGCGGCAGTCGGCTCGTCGAGAATCAGGATATCGGCGTCGCGGCGCATGTAAGCGCGTGACAACGCGATTTTCTGCCATTGCCCGCCGGACAGCTCCTGGCCTCCCGCAAACCAGCGACCCAATTGTGTGGCGTAGCCTTTGTCGAGCTGTTCGATGAACTGCGCGGCCATGCCCTGCGCCGCCGCTTCGCGCCAACGGCCTTCATCATGGAAGGCCTGAGTGTCGCCAACGCCGAGGTTCTCGCCGACCAGAAACTGATAGCGAATGAAGTCCTGAAAAATCACGCCGATGCGCGAGCGCAAGGCGTCTTCATCCCACTCCTGCAGGTCGCTGCCGTCCAGCAGAATGCGGCCTTGATCAGGTTGGTAAAGACGCGTCAGCAGCTTGATCAGGGTGGTTTTTCCCGAGCCGTTCTCGCCCACCAGGGCGACGCTGCGCCCCGGCGCCAGGTGCAGATCGATGTTTTCCAGTGCCGGACGGCTGGTCCCCGGATAAGTGAAACTGACGTTCTCGAAGCGCATGCCATCACCGGGCTGCGCGCCCACGGTCAGGCTGCCGGCAGACGGCGTAACCGGCTGACCGAGGTAGACATACAGGTCGGCCAGATACAGCCCGTCCTCGTATAAACCACTGATGGCGCTGAGACTGCTGCTTACTGCGGCCTGCCCCTGCTTGAACAGCACCAGGTACATGGTCATCTGCCCCAGGGTGATCCGCCCGTGCACCGCATCGACCACCACCCAGGCGTAGGCCAGGTAAAACGCAGCCGTGCCAAGCAAGCCGAGCAGGAAGCCCCAACCATCACGGCGCACCGTCAGGCGCCGGTCTTCGGCATACAGACGCTCGAAGGTGTCGCGGTAACGCTTGAGCAGCAGCGGCGCGAAGCCGAACAGCTTGACCTCTTTGATGTAGCCCTCGTGGGAGAGCAGTGTTTCGATGTAGTTCTGCCGACGGGTTTCCGGAGCACGCCGGGTAAACAGGCGGAACGCGTCGCCGGAAAAATGCGCCTCGGCAAAGAACACCGGCAATGCGCCGAGCACCAGAATCAGCAACGCCCAGGGCGAGAAATGCACCAGCAGTACGGCAAAGCTGATCAGCGAAATGAGGTTTTGCAGCAATCCCAGGGATTTGGTCACCAGTGCCAGCGGCCGTGTCGAGGCTTCACGCCGGACGCGCACCAGCTTGTCGTAAAACTCCGAGTCTTCGAACTGCGACAGCGACAGGGTCTGGGCCTTCTCCAGAATCAGGGTATTGACCTTCTGCCCCAGCAGCACGCGCAGCAACGCCTGCTGCACGGAAAGCCCGCGCTGTGCTGCCGCGAGCAAAGCCAGCACACCGGCTTCGAACAACACATAGCGCAACACGGGCCACAACGGTGCTTCGCCTGCGCTGGCGTGCAACTGCATGGCAGCGACCACCGCATCGACGATGCGCTGGCCTAACCAGGCGGCCAGCGCCGGCAGCAAGCCGGCGATCAGCGTGGCGACGATCAGGCCGATGGACAGCGCTCGGGAAGTGGTCCAGACCAGATGCATCGCGCGCAAGGCCTGGTGCATGAACGAAATGAAACGCTTGAAAACCGGCATACGCTTAAAAACTCTTCAGACAGGTCGAACCCCCATGTCGGGCGGCCATCATACGACCACAGGTTCGTTGAAAAACAGGAAACTCATCATGAAAGATGCTTACAACCTGCAACGCTTTGTCGATGCCCAGCAACCGCTGTTCCAGCAGGTATTGACAGAACTCGAAGCCGGGCAGAAACGCTCTCACTGGATGTGGTTCGTGTTCCCGCAGATCCAGGGGCTGGGGCGCAGCGACACAGCGCGACACTACGCAATCACCGATCTCGACGAGGCCCGGGCTTACCTGCAACATCCTGTATTGGGCCCGCGTCTGGAACAGTGCGCCGGCATCATTGCTCCTCAGGTAGAACGTTCGGCACGACAGATCTTCAGTTCGCCTGATGACATGAAACTGCATTCGAGCATGACCCTGTTCAGCATCGCAGCGCCTGAGCGACCTGTGTTTCAGAAAGTGCTGGATACGTTTTTCGAGGGCAAGCGGGATGCGATGACGATGAAACTCCTGTCACGTTGATTCAAACTCACTTCGGTGCGCGCTGTACGCAACGCTCGCGTCGGTCGTCGACGCGCTCGGCAAACCAGGCGGTAGTGAGGTTACGGGTGATTTTCGGGCTTTTCAGGGTGATGCCGGGCAGGATCGCTCTGGGCAACGGTTTGCCAGCTGCCCTGTCCGCCAGTGCGAAGACCTTGCTGTACAGGTCGGTGTCCTCGAATTCCAGCGTGTCGCCCTGCTTGAGCTGGCTCCATATCTGCGACTTGTTCATGCCCAGTCGATCGCCAAGGGTGCGCACCGCAAGCTCGGTGGAGCCCGGCGAGGTGGAATCAAAGCGGATCAGATCGCCATCCAGCGCCAGCTCGATGCCGGTCGCCCGACTCACGGCATTCTGCAAGGCAGCATTGCGGCTTGCGTACCAGCCGGCATTGAAGTCGGCAAAGCGGTACAGCGACTGGGTGTAGTTGACCGGGTAGCCCAGCAGGTGGGCGATACCGAAGTACATGCCGCCACGGCGGGTGAAGACTTCGCGACGAATCGAAACATCGACCGTGTAGGGGTAATCCTCGGCGTGTTTCTCGGCAAAGGCGATGCTGACCTGCATCGGCCCGCCGGTCTTGACCGGATTGAAGTTGCCGAACAACGTCTGCCCCAGCGGCACCATGCCGATGAAATCATCGAAGATCGCGCTGAGGTCTTTCTCGGTGCGCGCAGAATCGAGGCGTTTGCCGTAAGTCTTGCCGTCCGGCGAGCGCACGCGCAATGCGGTGGCGATCAGCGCATTGGGAATGTGCAGCCGCGCCGCGCGGCGGTTGATTTCGGCGCGGGCGATGCGGCCCATGTCCGGCACCGCTGGATCGACCTGAAAGGTCGACTCCTGCTCGGTAACGGCCATCACCGAACACAGGTTTTCGGTGGTCAGCGGGATCTTCTGCGCAGCAAACGCGGCATGAATATCCGTAGCCCACGCCTGGCGATCCGTCACATTGGCAGGCATCAGACGCACGATCTGCGCACGCGCCTGTTCAGGCGTCAGTTCGGGTTCCTGGACGCGCTGCGTGCCACAGCCTGCCAACACCAGCAGCCCGACGCTCAGCAGGAGCGATTTGCATAGCCTTCGATTCAATCCATGACTCCTGTCTGGTTCGCGCTTCGACGCGCTGTTCACTTCAGAAGGCTTTTTATCTCAAAAGACCGACCAGTCGACCCGCGCGCTGAGTTTCTCCAGCGCAGCCATACCGACAAGGGAATTGCCCGCTGCGTTCAACTCCGGGGACCATACACAGACCGAAGCACGCTCGGGCACGATCGCAACGATACCACCGCCTACCCCGCTCTTGCCCGGCAGGCCTACGCGATAGGCGAAATTGCCGGCTTCGTCGTACAGGCCGCTGGTGGCCATGATCGAGTTGACCTGGGTGGCCTGTCGCGCCGTAAGGACCTGCTCGCCGCTGTGAGCGCAAAAGCCCTGATGGGCCAGAAACCCGAACGCCTTGGCCAGGTCGATGCAGTTCATGCTCAGCGCACAATGATGAAAGTAGCTGCGCAGCACGTCTTCCACATCGCCGTGAAAATTATCGAAGGATTTCATCAGATAGGCCGCCGCAGCATTGCGCGAACGGTGCTGGTATTCGGAGTCAGCGACTTTGGAGTCGGAGGTGATCGCCCGATTGCCGCACAGGCGTCGAACGAAGTCGCGCATTGACAGTGACGGTGCTGCAAACCGCGCCTGGTTGATGTCGCAGATTACCAGCGCACCGGCATTGATGAACGGGTTGCGCGGCCTGCCCTGCTCGAATTCCAGTTGCACCAGCGAGTTGAACGGCTGGCCGGAAGGCTCGTGCCCGAGGCGCTGCCAGATCTCCTCGCCCGAGTGACCGATGGCTTGTACCAGGCTGAACACCTTGGAAATGCTCTGTATCGAAAACGCTGTTTCGGCGTCACCGGCGCTGAACACCTGACCATCGTTGCCGTACACCGCGATGCCCAGCTGATCTGGCCGGACCTCGCCCAGTGCCGGGATGTAATCGGCTACCTTGCCCTGTCCAAGCAAAGGTCTTACTTCATCGAGGATTTCGTTCAGCAGGTCTTGCATGTGTGCGCCCCTTGTTTTGGCTGCGCACACTACACCAACCTCAAGCGCCTCGCATCACTGCGTTGCAGGCTCAGGTCTTGTAGTCGGTGTCGTTACGCTCCAGCTCGCGAATCAGGGCATTCCAGTGCCGTGGGACACCCGGCGCATGCCCGTCCTTGATGGCCTTTGCCTGCTGCTCCACCCTGGCAATGACCTCGCGCGGCGGGAACACCAGTTCGGCGTTACCCGCCGACTGCGCTGCAATCTGAATATTGCAGGCGTACTCGAGGGCATGAAGCTGCTGGAACGCATGCTCGACACTCACCCCGCCGGTCAGCAACCCATGGTTGCGCAGGATCATCACGCTTTTGTCACCCAGGTCGGCAACCAGCCGTTCGCGTTCACTCAAGTCCAGCGCAATGCCTTCATAGCCGTGGTAAGCCACCCGGCCGGAGAAGGCAATCGAGTGCTGAGAGATAGGCAGCAGCCCGTCCTTTTGGGCCGACACGGCTATACCGTCACGGGTGTGGGTGTGCAGCACCGCTTGCAGGTCGTGGCGTGCAGCATGAATGGCGCTGTGTATCACGTAACCGGCGTAGTTGATACCCAGCCCGGTGGGGTCATCGACAATAGTCCCGTCAATATCGACCTTGACCAGGTTGGACGCGGTGATTTCATCGAACAGCAGCCCGAACGCGTTGATCAGAAAGTGCTCGTCGGGGCCCGGCACGCGTGCCGAGAAATGCGTATAGATATGATCGGTCCAGCGCTTGAGCGCCGCCAGCCGATAGGCCGCCGCCAGCTTGACCCGGACTTCCCATTCCTCCGGCGACACTCTGTCGCGCACGCTGCCGCTACCCGACGGCGTCGTACCTGAGTGGGCTGGCAAAGCGCTGACGTTGCTCATGGTATTGCTCCTGGATGACTGCTGACTGATCAGCAAGACTAGGCGCATGGGGATTCAATTAAAAATCACATTTACTTCTAAGCTAATTATAAAAAATGAGAATATTAAAGCCTGTCCTGCTACCGGGTTTGCCTGTGTCCACGAGGGTCTATTAATGTTCCTAAAGGGTATTTAAATAAATTTTTATATAGCGATATGCTCCAGCATTTGCCCCCCCCCATGGAGCATCGCATGTCCAATACCGCAAGATTTCTGCTCCGTATCAGTCGCGTCACACAGTGGTTTTTTGATGTCAGGTAGATTGGGGTTCGACTCAGGTCAGCTTTTCGCCCCTCGGTGAGTCACTTTGATGGGGCCAAAGTGACCAAAGCCCCTGGCTCCGTTTCCGGCCCGACTTCGTCGGGTTCCTTCGCCCTGACGCTGACGTCGCACTCTGCGTCGTCAGTGCCATCGTGGTTGAAAAGCGCTTTCGTTTATGTGCAGTGCCCAGGAGCAAGGCATAGCGTCGTGTTGCAGCATCACGAGCTTTATGCAAACGCAACGTATTGGAACGACAGTCAGCGGCAAATCGCGCTACCAGTTATACGTCACCTTGCCGTAGTAATAAGCGCCGCTGTACCCGTAGGGAGAGAATGTGCTGTAGGCCAGGTTGCCGCCGCTGGAGGAGAAGTCGTTGAGCTTTTCCGGGTATTTGTCGGTGACGTTGTCGCCGCCCAGGGTGAAGACCCAGCTCTTGAGTTTGTAGTCGACCGCCAGGTCCAGCAGCCAGGCGGCGCTGAAGGTCTGGTCGTTGACCTTGTCGGCCTGATAGCTGGTGAACTCGCCGTAGCGGACCAGGTTGGAGTGCAGCGCCCAGTTGCCGAGCGTCAGGTCATTGCCCAGTGTCAGTTTGTGTTGTGGCGTGGTGTCACCCAGCAAACCGATGCGCTCCCTGCGATCTACCCGCACCAGATTCACTCCCAACTGATCGAGAATCGCCGGGTTGGCCTTCACGTCGGTGACTTTGGTGTGGTTGTAGTTGTAACCCACCGTGCTGTTCCAGCGCACACCGTTGTCGAACTGGTAGCGGTAATTGGCGACCAGATCGACGCCATCGGTGCTGGTGTCCGTGGCGTTGGTGAAATAGCGGGCACTGGTGTAGTTGATATCGCCTACGCCATTACTGCGCAGGTAATTGATGGCGGTGTTATTGAGCACCAGATTGGAGGACAGCGAGATACGGTCCTGAATGTCGATGCGGTAGACGTCGGCAGTCACGGTCAGGCTGTCCAGCGGCTGGAGTACCAGGCCCAGGCTGTAGTTGCGGGACTTTTCCGGCTTGAGGTCTTCGGCACCCAACAGTTGTGCAACGTTACTGCCGGCCGGAAACGTGCCCGCTTCCTGGATGGTGTTGCCAATCAGTTGCGACGACGTGAAGGTAAAGTTCTGTTGCGCCAGCGAAGGCGCGCGGAAGCCTGTCGATACGCTGCCTCGCAAGGCCACCTGCGGAGTGAAATCGTAGCGCGCTGACAGCGAACCGCTGACATTGGACCCGAAATCGCTGTAGTCCTCGTGGCGGACGGCAGCCGACACACCGAGCTTTTCGGTCAGATTGGTTTCCAGGTCCAGGTACTGTGCGAAGTTATGCCGCGAGTAACTGCCTGCATCCGCCGAGCGGAAACCGCCCAGCCCGGAACTGCCGGTCTGGAAATACGACTCCGCCTGCCCTGCCTCGATCTGATAGCCCTGACGCAGGTATTCCGCGCCAAACGCAACCGATACCGGATAAGGCAACCACGCTGCATTGAATTCTCTGGAAAGGTCGAGGCTCAGTTGCTTCTGATCATTGGTCAGCGTGCCGTTGTAGAAGGAACGCGGCGTGTTCAGTCCCAATGAGGTGTTGATGGTTTTGGTGCGCAGCTCATAAGCGTTTTTGCCATAGTTGGCGGACACGTCGTAGTGCCAGTCATACGCCAGCTCTCCCCGCAGGCCAGCGACCAGCGAGGTGTCTTCGAGCGTGCCGTTGATCAGCGGCAGATAGCCGTTGGGATAAATCGCCGCAATGTTATTTGAAGCATTGCTCGGCCGATAGAACGCGGCGGTTTCGCCACGCCGCTTGCTGTAGCCCCCGAAACTGTAGAACTCCGCCGCGTCATTGAAGCTGTATTCAGCGTTGTACTGCAGCTTGCCCTCATGCGTCTGCGGCTCACCCTGGCGGAACACCTGCTGACCGTAAGTGGTGGACCCGATACTGGACGCTCGAAAGTCGTCACCGGCGCGGTTGGTGTAGTCGTTGTTGACCCCTTCACCGGAAAGGTTGAACGCGCCATTGTCGCCCAAGGCAAAACCGGTATTGCCCGACACCTGACGCTGGATACCGTCGCCCTTCTTGTATTGGCCGTACTGGCTGGAAATCGACCCGCCATGGTCCGCGCTCTTGAGAATGATGTTGATCACCCCGGCGATGGCGTCGGACCCGTAACGTGCCGACGCACCGTCGCGCAGGACTTCGATATGGTCGATGGCCGACAGCGGAATGGCATTCAGGTCGGCAGGTGCCGAACCACGTCCGACCGCCCCGCCCAGATTGACGAAAGCAGATGTGTGGCGGCGCTTGCCATTGACCAGCACCAGCACTTGATCCGGCGACAGGCCGCGCAGTTGCGCCGGACGCGTCAGCTCCGCACCGTCCACCAGGCTCGGCCGGGGGAAATTGATCGAAGGGATCAAACGTGCCAGCACGGTACCCAGTTCGCTGGAGCCGGAACTGCGCAGGCTGTCACCGGATATCACATCGATGGGCGAAAGAGAGGCGCTGGCGGTACGCTCCTGCGCACGGGTGCCGGTGACGATCACTGTACCCAGGGTGGACGCGCCCTGAGTGTTTTGCTCATCTGTCGCTTCTGCGCCGAATGCACTTGCACTGATGCCCGTGACGCTCAGCAAATTGGCTGAAAAAATCGCCGAGGCCACTACACTGCGTTTGAAATACCCCATACCACTACCCCTTGAAAATCCCTGATCCAGAAACTCTGCCCTGGTTACAACGAGCGATCCGTGCGGCGGACGGTGGCGATCATTACGGTGTCTGATTGATGTTCCGGTGGCCCGATGCGTTATAGCTTAATGAACCTGATTTAAATATTTAAATATCAATAACGAATAAGCATCTGCATTTGTGTAAGTACTGAAAAATGCCTGCGATGCAGACAAAAAAAGGCCGTACCTGCCTGAGGATGCGGCCCAAAACCGTTGAAGCTGTAGGTGGTATAAATCTGTTACCTGGCAGTGATCACCGACAATTTGGTAATCCCGGCACGCTCGATGGAGGCCATGGCGCGCGCGACTTCCCCGTAGTTGACGCCATTGTCCGCCTGCAATTGCACGCGTACGTCAGGCGCCTTTTCCTTGGCCGCCTTCAGGTTGGTTTCCAGCAAGTCCGGCTGGATTTCGTCCTTGTTGATGAACAGCTTGCCCTGCCCGTCGATACTCACCACCAATGGGTCTTTCTGCTCCACCGGCGCGACCGAGTCGGTCTTGGGCAGGTTGATCGGGATTGAGTTGGTCAACAGCGGCGCGGTGACGATGAACACCACCAGCAGCACCAGCATCACGTCTACCAGCGGCGTGACATTGATCTCGCTCAGCACTTCATCGGTGTCTTGTGTGGAAAAAGCCATCTCAGGAGGCCTCCTTCACGTTCTGCCCGACGTGCGCGCCCGCAGTGCCCGACTTCAATACCGGATGCAGCAGCACACGGAAGGCGCTCTTCTGCGCCAGGCTGTAGAAGTCATGGGCGAAGTCATCCAGATCGGCAGCGGTCAGTTTCAGGCGTCGCAGAAAGTAGTTGTAGACCAGCACTGCAGGCACTGCGACGGCAATGCCGACGCCGGTTGCCACCAGCGCCGCGCCGATCGGCCCGGCTACCGTTTCCAGGCTTGCCGAACCGGCCGCACTGATGCCCTTGAGGGCTGACATGATGCCCCAGACCGTACCGAACAAACCGATGAAAGGCGAAGTGCTGCCGATGCTGGCGAGGATGGCCAGACCGGTTTCCAGCGAGCGCCGCTCGCGGACGATCTGCTGACGCAAGGCGCGCTCAAGGCGGTCCTGATGGTTGATGGACTGACTGAGGTCATTGGCCTGCGCGCCATCCGGCACCTGAATGGCGGCGTAACCGGCCAGGGCGACCCGAGCGGCAGCGCCCGGTTGCTCCTGGGCCAGTTGAGCGGCGGAATCCAGGCTCGATGCGGCCCAGAACTGTTTGTGGAACTTGCGATCCTGAGACTTAAGGCGCGAAAACTGCACGCCCTTGAGCAGGGCCAGGCCCCAGGTAGCGACGGAAAAAATGACCAGCAGCCAGATGACCGCGTGTTCGATGGATTCAAAAGGCGAAGCAATCAGGTTCATGGCGCAGCTCTCTCTGAACAAAGTCTGAACAAGGCATGGAGTGTGTCGCGATGCGCCTTTGGTTCAGGTAGCTCGCCAGGTCAATCGAATAGCCGGGTTTGGTCTTGAAACGTTATTTGATCTTGAATCCTTATTTGATCCTGAAATCAATGGGCACGCTGACCCAGCCATCCTGGGCTACATCGCCCTGCCTGGCCGGAACGAAACTCCAGCGTTTCACCGCCGCCAGCGCGGCATCGTCAAGCTGGTCGCGACCACTGCTCTTCTGTATCTGAATCTCGCCGGGCTTGCCGCTGGCCAATACATGTACGCGCAACAGCACAGTGCCTTCCCAACCGCGACGCATGGCCAGCGATGGGTATTCCGGGGCCGGGTTGCGCAGGTAGCCCGCGCTGGCCGAGGCCGGGGTTACCGGCTTTGGTGCCGGCGGAGCGGGTGGCGCAGGCGCAGCGACAGGAGCTGCAGGCACCGGAGGCGCGGGTGGCTGCTCAACCGGCTTGGCTACTGGTTTCACGACCGGCTTGACCACCGGTTTGGACGGTTGTGGCTTGGGCTTGGGAATCGGTTTTGGCGGTGGTGGCTTGACGGCCAGTTCGTCCTCGACCGGAGGCGGCGGTTCGACCACCGGCTGCACGACAGGCTCGGGCGGTGGCGGCGGTGTTTCCACAACCGGTGGCGCAGGCTGGGAAAACTCGATGGTCATCGGCGGAATTTCAGGTGGCACCACTGGCAGTGTCGGCGTCGGGTTCTGGCTCAGCCAGTAGATGACTGCGCCATGAAATACCAGCGCCAGCGCACCGAGCAAAATGGCTTCGCGCCGCCCGAGAATGGGCTTGGGGGTGCGTTGCAGCCGCGATAACGCCAGTGGCGCACGGAAAGGACGCCCCAGATCGACCAGGTCGCCACTCGGCGTCTGGCGCCAAGGCACGTCATGTGCACTGGCTGCGGTCTGGACATTGCCCATTGATACACTCCTGCATTTTCATGATAAAAATCCAGGTTCTGTTGGTATCAGTCACCTTCCTCAGGCCGATATGGCGAGGCAATCATCGCCGAAAGAAGCTTGTTCCTGAAAAGAATATTTGGTTCGCCTGTTAGATCCTAAATGCATATAGGAGGCGGACGTTCCGCGTTCGCTTTTGAACGTGCAGTGAGGCACAGAGTTGTGACGCGGAGCGTCACGAAAGGCATTCCCACGCTGGAGCGTGAGGAACGATAGGCGTCATGTAGATCACTCTCTTGCCGGTGCATCGAGCACCCTGTTTGCTGGGGGGCTGTGCCGGCCTCTTCGCGAGCAAGCTCGCTCCCACAAGGCCGGTTTATAACGATGAGTGCCCCGCGTCCGATGCTGCAAGCCTCAATGGCCGCTGTGATCGCCGTGGCTGCTGTGCTCGTCGCTGGTCAGTGACTTGGCGACTGCAGTGACCTGGATCGATTGCTTCGCGCCCTTGGCGTCTTCTACGGTCAGGGTCAGAGGCACCTGATCGCCTTCTTTGACCTGGGCAGCCAGGCCCATGAACATCACGTGGTAGCCGTCGGAATCGAGCATCACCGGTTTGCCGGCCGGCAGGTCGACCGAGTTGACGCGCTGCATGCTCATCACGTCGCCTTTCATGTTCATCTCATGGATCTGCACGGTTTTCGCAACAGGTGAAGCAACGTCGACCAGCTTGCTGTCCGTGTCCGAGGTGATACGCATGAACGCACCCGTGGCGGACTGGCCCGGCACGGTGGCGCGAACCCAGGCATCATCGACGTGTGTTTCGGCCAGGGCCTGAGCGCTCAGGCCCAACAGCGAAAGGCTCAGCAGCAGCGGCTTTGCGACGTTACGAATCAAAACGGTCATCAGCATACTTCCATCAAAGTGAGCAGATCTTCAGTGCATTGTTGAGCGGACAGCCGGTGCGACAACCCCAGGCGCAATACACCGCGGGTGTCGTAGACGTAACTGGTCGCGGTGTGCGAGATCGTGTAGGTGTCACCCAGTGGGACCTTCTCGAAGAATACGCCGAACTCCTTCGCCGTTGCCGCCGTTTCTTCAAGCGTGCCGGACAGTGCGACGAACGTCGGATCGAAGGCCTTCACATAGGCGTCAATCACTTCGGGCGTGTCGCGCTCCGGGTCCAGGGTAATGAACACCACCTGCAGCGTCTTGCCCTCCTCGCCCATCAGCTTCCTGATTTGAGCAGCCCGCGCCAGCGCCGTGGGGCAGATGGCCGGGCACTGGGTGAAACCGAAGAAGATCATCGGCATCAGGCCGCGAAAGCTGGACAGGGTCTTGACGTTGCCTTGCGAATCCTTGAGCCGGAAGTTGCGGCCGACAATCTCGTTGCTCATGTCCTTGCCATGCTTGAACGGCAACGCATTGGAGCTGCCGCAGCCGGTCAACAGGCCAAGGCTCAGCAATGAGAGGCCAGTGACCACCTCGCGGCGTGTCAGATGTTGCGTCATGTCTTGCGTCCCCTGAGGATAAGGCGCGTGGGTTCAGACAAATTCAAAGGCGGCGAATTTACCACTCAAGGACAATGGGGAATACCGCCAATCCTGTATCAAGCCATGAGCAGACGCGCAAACGTCGCGCTCATGGGCTGCCATACGTCGTGCGACAAAACAGCACAGGCGTTGCAACCTTTCCAACAGCCTCCCTTGCAGCGGTCGACACGCAAAGCATTAAATGCAAGTAACGCATCAATATTTAAAATATAATTCCATAAATTAATAATTAGCATATAGCCAAAAGGCCTTTCACAGGTCTGTTTCATAACTCTATATTCGCCAGCAAACCGACCCTTGCCGTGTGGAGGTGCCCAGGATTTTTCAGCATCCAAGGATCACTTCGCTATGGCCTTATTCGCTAATGCCCCTCGTCTTGCCCTGCACAACCCGTTGATCAAAAGCATTGCGCTTGTCGGCCTCGGTCTGATGAATCCGGCTCAGGCTGCCGATGAAGCGACCGACGAGGAGGCACGTCTGGAAAAGGTTACGGTAATTTCCACCGGCATTCGCGGCGCTCAGCGCACGGTGACTGAAAGCCCGGCCCCGATTGATATCGTGACCAGCGATCAGTTACTGAAAACCGGTCGCGCCGACCTGACCGAAGCCATCGCCAAACTGCTGCCCTCCTTCAATTACGGCACCAACGTCGCAGGCTATAACTCGACCATCCGCCCCCTGTCCAACCGCAGTCTGGCACCGGCTTACACGCTGGTGCTGGTCAACGGCAAACGCCGTCACAACAGTGCTCTGCCTGCCAACGGCTCGACCGACAGCAGCGGCGCAAACTCGGTGGACATCGACATGATCCCCATCAGTGCGGTGGAGCGTATCGAGGTCCTCAAGGACAGCGCCGCCGCGCAATACGGCTCGGACGCGATTGCCGGGGTGATCAACGTGATTCTGAAGTCCGGCGCCGAGGGCGGTCATCTGGGGGTGACTTACGGCAAGCTGTACAGCGGCGAAGGCGAAGTGACCAAATTCGAAGGGGACACCGGCTTCGAACTGGGTGACGGCGGCTTTCTGCATCTTTCGGCCGATGCCCGCAAGCGTGGCGATGCCAGCTGGAACGAAAAAGCCACTAATAACGCTTACTTTCCCGGCGACTCTCGAGAGGCGAGCTGGGACCGGGTCGGGGTCAAGAACGGGGATCCGCAGATCAAGGCGTTCAACCTGGCCTACAACGCCGAACTGCCGCTGGATGATCAGACCACACTGTACTCCTACGGCACCTATGGGCAGCGTGACGCCATCATCAACAACTACTTCCGCTACCCCAACGGCAACGCCAACATTCCCGAGTTGTTTGCCGATGGCTATTACCCGTTGAACAATCTGGACGACACCGACTACCAGTATCTGATTGGCGGCAAGGGTGAAGCACTGGGCTGGAACTGGGACCTGAGCACCACGTACGGGCGCAATAACAATCATCAGTACAGCGATAGGACCATCAACCCGTCGCTGGGCCCGGCCTCCCCGACTTCATTCGATGATCTGGCGACCTATCGATTCGAACAGTGGGTCAATAATATCGACATTACCCGCGCATTCGACGGACTGTTTGGCGTACCGCTGCAAGTTTCTGCAGGCCTTGAACATCGCTGGGAGCGTTTCCAGACTTTTTCCGGTGACGCGCAGGCCTATCAGGTCGGCGGCTATCGTTTTCCGGCCACCCTGCCCAACGGTCAGGCCAACCCGCTGGCCGGGCAACTGGCGTCGATTGCCGCCCAGGCCGCAGCGGTCATCTCGCCGCAGGATACGACCAGCCTGCAACGCAACAACTACGCAGCCTACGTCGATTTCGGTATCACCCCGATAGAACCGCTGTTCGTCGATCTGGCCCTGCGCGCCGAGCACTTCGATGATGACTCGGGCAACACGGTCAGCGCCAAGCTCAACTCGCGCTACGAATTCACTGACACCTTCGCCGTGCGCGGCACCGTCGGCACCGGCTTTCGTGCACCTTCACTGACCCAGATCGGCTACAGCATCTCCGACAACAGGGTCGGTGCTGCGCCAGACGGCACCATTATTCCCGCCGTGACGCGCATTGCGCCGGTCAACTCGGAGCTGGCCCAGGCGCTTGGCGCAACCAGCCTGGACCCGGAAAAATCGCGCAACCTGGGGTTTGGCGTGACCTGGCAACCGGCACCTCGCACCAGCCTGACAGCGGACGCCTACTGGATCGAGATTGCCGATCGCATCGCCCGAACCGAAAGCCTGTACGGGCCGGCACTTGCACCGATTCTTGCCGCACAGGGCGTGGACACCAGCACCTGGACCTCGTATTACGCCAATGCCTTCGACACGCGCACGCGCGGCCTGGATATCGTTATCGACCACTCCAGTCAGTACGGCGCATGGGGTGATGTGCGCTGGAGCGCCGGGTTCAATTACAACAAGACCGTCATCACCGACGTCAAGGATGCACCGGCAGCCCTGCAGGAGCTGGGCAGTAACCCCGGTGGCAGCCTGACCTGGGTCGGCCGGGCCCGCGAAGGCGATCTGACTGATGCGCAACCGAAAACCAAATGGGTGCTGGGAGGCAAATGGACGCTGGGGGATTTGGGCGTGAACCTGCAAACCACTCGTTATGGCAAGGTCAAGACGCTCCAGCAACTGGAAAGCGGCGACCGCAGTTTCGGTGCCAAGTGGATCACTGACCTGGATGTGTCCTACACCCTCTACGACAACATCACCCTCAGTGTTGGCGGCACCAATATCTTCGATGTGCGCCCGGACAAAAACGCGATCCCCTCCGCCGTTGGACTCAACCTGTACGGCAACTCACCGTTCTATCCGGGCGGTGGCTTCTGGTACAGCAAGATTGCCTACGATTTCTGACGTCTGCACAGACCTGCCTATCGTGCCGCCGCTCCGTGCAGGAAGAACTGGGTCACCAACGCGCCCATACCGGCGCGTGCCACACGGCCACGGCGTTCGGCGTCGACCATCCCGGAGAGCAGCGCAGCGAACATTTCGGTCAGGACGGCGGCACCGACGTCAATCCGGAACAGGCCTTCACGCTGACCACGCAGGAAAAATGCGTCAAGGGCGTCGGAGTAAGGCAACCAGCGGCGCCCTCCGCTGCTTTCGTCGAGCGAATCCGGACGCCACTGAAACACCAGAAAAACCAGCATTTCGCGATGCATGAGATGATTGTCGACCAGCCGCTGAAGCGCTTCCAGCGGCGGAGCAGTCTGCAGATCGGCGTCGGCGACCATCTGATTCATCAGGTCCGAGGCATGATTGAGCAGCAATTCCACGAGGTTGGCGCGAGTGCCGCAAAAGCGGTTGAGCGTCGCCTTGCTGACGCCGGCCGCCTGAGCAATATCCTTGAGCGTACCGTTGGAGTGGTCGACCAGCGCAACGGCCAGGGCCTTCAGAAATTTGTCGTCAGCAGCAGGTAATTCCATTGGGTACGTATTCAACTCGTATAAGTGGCAGGCGGCGCATTGTGCAGAAACCTTACCGGGTTCTCAAAGCACATACACAATTAGTCACTAAAGGCTCATGTGAGTCAATATTGACTCACCATCTTTCAGAGTGGATCATTCGCGGCTTTAGCATCTGATGGGCTGCGGCCGGGTGAACGATGAGTAGTTTCAGCGATTGGCGTGTGATGCCTGCAGTAGCCCTGCTGGCAGCGTTGGGTCTGGTCGGGTGCGAGCAGAAACAGCAGCAGGATCACGCGGCATCGAAAGCGCCCAAAGAGGTGGAAGCCATTACCGTCAACGCCGAATCGTTCACGGTCGTTGACGAACTGCCCGGCCGTATCGAACCGGTGCGTGTGGCGCAGGTTCGCGCGCGGGTGGCCGGCATCGTGCTGAGCCGCAACTTCGAGGAAGGCGCCGATGTGAAAGCCGGCGCAGTGCTGTTCCAGATCGATCCGGCGCCGTTCAAGGCTGCGCTGTCCAAGGCGCAGGGAGATCTGGCCCGCACTGAAGCCACGCTGTTCGAGACTCAGGCCACGGTCAAACGTTACGAGTCGCTGGTGGAAATTGAAGCGGTCAGCCGCCAGACTTTCGACACCGCCCGCTCTGCACTGCAAAACGCAATCGCCGCTAAAAAGTCGGCTCAGGCTGATGTCGAAACGGCCAGGCTGAACCTGGGCTATGCCACCGTCAAGGCGCCGATTTCAGGCCGCATCGGCCGCGCGATGGTGACCGAGGGCGCGCTGGTCGGTCAGGGCGAAACCACGCTGCTGGCAACCATTCAACAACTCGACCCGGTCTACGCCGACTTTACCCAGCCGGCTGCCGAGGCCTTGCAGATGCGCGCCGCGATACAGGAAGGCCGCTTGCCCAAGGGCGGCGAAGACGCGTTATCACTGAGTGTCGACGGCACCGATTACACGAGCACCGGCACCCTGCTGTTTACCGATGTCGCAGTAGACCGGACCACCGGCCAAGTGTCGTTGCGCGCCCGCTTTGCCAATCCCAAGGGCGTGCTGCTGCCCGGTATGTATGTGCGGGTGCGCACACCGCAGCGCGTCGACAGCAACGCCATTCTTGTCCCGCAGCGCGCCGTTCAGCGCTCCGGCGACGGTGCGGCACGCGTGCTGGTGATTACCCAGGACGGCACGGTCGAAGCGCGTCCGGTCAAAACCGGGGCGATGCAGGATTCGCGCTGGCAGATCACCGAAGGCCTGAAGGCAGACGAACAGGTCATTATCGGCAATATGACCGGGCTCAGCGCCGGCGACAAGGTCGCGCGCAAATCGCCATCCGCCCAACCGCAGGCCAAGGCGCAATAAAGCCGCCTTCAGCGCGACCGAGGATCACTGTCAATGTCTCTCTTCTTTATCAAGCGCCCCAACTTCGCCTGGGTACTTGCCCTGTTCATCCTGCTCGCCGGGTTGATGGCTCTGCCGTCCCTGCCTGTGGCGCAGTACCCGGACGTGGCGCCACCGCAGATCACCATCACCGCCACCTACCCCGGTGCATCCGCGAAGGTGCTGGTCGATTCGGTGACCAGCGTTATCGAGGACGAACTGAACGGCGCCAAAGGGATGCTGTATTACGAGTCGACCAGCAACTCGACCGGCAGCGCGGAAATCAACGTCACGTTCGTGCCGGGCACCAACCCGGACCTGGCTCAGGTCGAAGTCCAGAACCGTATCAAGAAAGCCGAAGCACGCTTGCCGCAGACGGTCCTCAGCCAGGGCCTGCAGGTCGAACAGGCCAGCTCCGGTTTTCTGTTGATCTACACCCTGAACTACAAGGACGGCGCGGCCAACAAGGATACCGTCGCGCTGGCCGACTACGCGGCACGCAACGTCAATAACGAAATCAGCCGGGTGAACGGTGTCGGCAGGCTGCAATTCTTCGCTGCCGAAGCCGCGATGCGGGTATGGATCGATCCGCAGAAGCTGGTGGGCTTCGGGTTGTCCATCGACGACGTGAATGCCGCGATTCGGGCGCAGAACGTGCAGGTTCCGGCAGGCAGCTTCGGCAGCAGCCCGGCCTCGTCACTGCAGGAATTGACGGCCACCCTGGCGGTAAAGGGCACTTTGGACAACCCGGAAGAGTTCGGGCGCATCGTTCTGCGTGCCAACGAAGACGGCTCTGCGGTGCACCTGTCCAATGTGGCGCGTGTAGCGGTCGGCAGCCAGGATTACAGCTTCGAATCACGCCTGAACGGGCAACGTGCCGTCGCCGGTGCCGTACAGCTGTCGCCGGGCGCCAACGCGATCCAGACGGCCAGAGCCGTCGAGCAGCGGCTCACTGAGCTGTCGGTCAATTTCCCGGAAGGCGTCGGGTTTTCGATACCGTACGACACCTCGCGCTTCGTCGACGTGGCCATCGACAAGGTGATCTACACCCTCATCGAAGCCATGATCCTGGTGTTTCTGGTGATGTTCCTGTTTCTGCAGAACATCCGTTACACGCTGATACCGACCATCGTGGTCCCGGTGTGTCTGGCGGGAACGCTGGCGATCATGTACCTGATGGGCTTCTCGGTGAACATGATGACCATGTTCGGCATGGTGCTGGCCATCGGTATTCTGGTCGACGACGCCATTGTGGTCGTGGAAAACGTCGAGCGGATCATGGCTGAAGAAGGCCTCTCTCCCGCCGCCGCAACGGTCAAGGCGATGCAGCAGGTTTCCGGGGCGATTTTCGGCATCACGCTGGTCCTGGCCGCTGTGTTTCTGCCACTGGCGTTCATGGGCGGCTCGGTCGGGGTCATCTACCAGCAGTTCTCGCTGTCGCTGGCCGTGTCGATTCTGTTTTCATGTTTCCTGGCCCTGACGTTCACCCCGGCGCTGTGTGCCACGCTGCTCAAGCCGATCCCGGCCGGGCATCATGAAAAGCGTGGTTTCTTCGGTGGTTTCAATCGCCTGTTCGGCACGTTCACCGACCGTTACGAGCGCGTCAGCTCAAGCATGATCAAGCGCGCCGGCCGCTACATGCTGCTGTACCTCGGTATCGTCGGTCTGCTGGGCTTTTTCTACCTGCGCCTGCCGGAGTCCTTTGTGCCCGTTGAAGATCAGGGCTATCTGATCATCGACGTGCAACTGCCTCCCGGCGCCACCCGGTCGCGTACCGACCTCACCGCGCAATTGCTCGAGAACTACATGCTGTCCCGCGAAGCCACGGGTGCGGTGACCATGCTGCTGGGGTTCAGCTTCTCGGGCATGGGTGAAAACGCCGGTCTTGCGTTCCCGACCCTGAAGGACTGGTCGGAGCGCGGCAAGGGCCAGTCGGCGGCTGAGGAAGCGGCGGCATTCAACCGGCATTTTGCAGGGCTCGGCGACGGCACGGTGATGGCGGTGACGCCACCGCCTATCGACGGCCTGGGCACCTCGGGCGGCTTCTCGCTGCGCCTGCAGGACCGTGCAGGCCTGGGCCGCGAAGCCCTGCTGGCGGCACGCGACAAGCTGCTCGGCGAGGCCAACGGCAACCCGAAGATTCTCTACGCGATGATGGAAGGTCTGGCCGAAGCGCCGCAATTGCGCCTGAACATCGACCGCGAAAAGGCCCGGGCGCTGGGCGTGAGTTTCGAATCGATCAGCAATGCGCTGTCCACCGCCTTCGGTTCCTCGGTGATCAGCGACTTCGCCAATGCCGGACGTCAACAGCGCGTGGTCGTGCAGGCCGAACAAAGTTCGCGAATGACCCCGGAAAGCGTGCTCAAGCTCTACGTACCCAATAGCAGCGGCACGCTGGTGCCGCTGGGCGCCTTCGTTTCGACGCACTGGGAACAAGGCCCGGTGCAGATCGCCCGCTACAACGGCTACCCCGCATTCAGGATTTCCGGTGATGCAGCACCGGGCGTCAGTACCGGTGAGGCCATGGCGGAAATTGAACGGATCGTTTCCGGGCTGCCACAAGGCATCGGTTACGAATGGACTGGCCTCTCCTATCAGGAAAGAGTCGCCAGCGGCCAGGCGATCGGACTGTTCGGCCTGGCGCTGCTGGTGGTGTTCCTGCTGCTGGTCGCGTTGTATGAGAGCTGGGCAATCCCGCTGGTGGTGATGCTGATCGTTCCCGTCGGCGCGCTGGGCTCCGTGCTGGCCGTGACGGCCGTCGGCATGCCCAATGATGTGTATTTCAAAGTCGGCCTGATCACCATCATCGGGCTGGCCGCGAAAAACGCGATTCTCATCGTCGAGTTCGCCAAGGAACTCTGGGATCAGGGCCATTCCCTGCGCGACGCGGCACTTCAGGCTGCACGGCTGCGCTTTCGGCCGATTGTCATGACTTCGCTGGCCTTCATCCTTGGCGTAGTGCCGCTGACCCTGGCCACCGGCGCAGGCGCTGCAAGCCAGCGCGCCATCGGCACTGGCGTCATCGGCGGCATGCTCAGCGCGACGCTGCTGGGCGTGGTTCTGGTGCCTATATTCTTTTTCTGGGTGTTGACCGTGCTGCGCCGCAAACCGCATGCGCAACAGATTGCCGACGATCAGCAACTGACGGAGAAGCGATAGGCAGCAAGCGGCCAGCGGGTATCAATCCCGCTGGCCCGACCTTGGCTCCGTGTCGGCTTGCGCGTCCGTAGAGGACTTGACGCGGGTCCAGGCCGGTAATGTGCCGGTCGCGATTTCCGACGCCACATTCACCCGGTTGCGACCCTGCGACTTGGCGGCATACAACGCGCGGTCGGCAAGCTCAATCAGGCCACGCTGATCGAGTTGGCGATCGGTGCCGACGAATGTCGCGACACCGAGGCTGATCGTCACGATGCCAAACGGGCTGGCGGGATGCTCGATCTGCTCGTCACGGATGGCCTGCAGGATGTTCTCGGCCACCTGGCGAGCGTTCGACTCGTCAGTACCGGGCAACACCACGGCGATCTCTTCACCGCCATAACGGGCGGCAACGTCGCTGGGACGACGAATGAACTGCTCAACCACTCGGGCCAGCGCAATCAGGCATTCGTCACCGGCCAGGTGGCCGTAATGATCGTTGTAGCGTTTGAAATGATCGGCATCGATCAAAATCAGCGACAGCAGGCTGCGCTCGCGTCTGGCGCGCTTGAATTCGACTTCCAGAAACTGATCGAAACGTCTGCGATTGGCCAGCCCGGTCAGCTTGTCTTCGGAGGCAATCAACTCCAGGTGCTGGTTGAGCTGGATCAGGGCTGCCTGTGAATCGAGCAACTGGTCTTCTGCGCGTATGCGGCTGTGAATGTGCCCAATCAGACGAACGCCGAGTCCGATCACCAGTCCGAGCAGCACCAGCATGACCAGAATGGACTGTTTGGTCTGGCCCAGCCAGTCGAGCATGGCTTCTTTCTGACCCAGCGCAACCACGGTGACGATCGGGTAGACATCACTGCGTTTGAACGCATAAAAACGCGCAACACCGTCAATCCTGGAAACGAACTGGGCGGTACCTGACACTCGGCCGCGTTCCGACCTGAAAATGGGCGTCGATGACAGATCGCGACCGATCTCCTGCTCCAGATGGGGATAGCGCACCCGCAACTGCCCGGCGGTCGACGTCAGACTGATAATGCCGGTTTGCCCGACCTTGATGTCCGAATAGAACTTCAACAGGTGGTCGACACCGATGGTGGCGACCATCAGCCCGGCAAAACTCGCGTCGGGATTATTGATGCGTCTGCTGACCGATATGACCCATTCGCCGGAGGCACGGCTGCGAATCGTCGGACCGATGTAAGGGGCTTTGTCAGGCA
Organism: Plantibacter cousiniae (nom. nud.); assembly: GCF_977070315.1. Taxonomy (NCBI): domain Bacteria; kingdom Bacillati; phylum Actinomycetota; class Actinomycetes; order Micrococcales; family Microbacteriaceae; genus Plantibacter; species Plantibacter cousiniae (nom. nud.). The sequence continues at coordinate 591,204 of NZ_CDRVEU010000002.1, forward strand.
TCTTCAGGTGGTGCTGAAAGAACTCGCGCTGCGCGCTGTTGATGCCGATAACCCTGGGATTGCTCGAGAAGATGCAAATCCCGTCGGCGTTGTACAGCGACACGGTATCGATCTGCGGCAGCGCGCCCATTTCACGCGCAATGACCCACCTGAGACGCTCGATCTGTTCAGGCCCGACGCCGTCCTTTTCGACACGCTCCGTCAGGCCGATCAGCATCAGCTCGCTTTGCTTGAAAATACCATCCGTGTAGGTGCTTAGCGCTCCAGCCAGATTGATCGTGCTGGTCTGGATGTTTTCCAGGGTGTTGCGGCGTGCGGTCCATGCTTGCCAGGCCATCAACATCACCACGCAGGCGCACACTACGAAGATCAGCCATGACGCAAGCCGAAGGTCGCGTTTCAAAACTTGCCTCCACAACAGGTGAGAACCAGTGCATCTGGTTTTTCTGAAAACCGGACCTGATTGCTCAGGGGCCATCGACAATCCTTTCGCTACTAACTGCCATTGTCGGCAAGTGCTCGGCCATACCTGGAAGGCCTGGCATCGATAAAAGCATGCCAGTGAGTGGCATCATAATGCCACGTACAGCTGTCTATGGGTTGATCGGGGATGAACATACGAAAGCAGGCGCACACTGGATCACAGTGGCGCCTGATTTTATGGAGGGCTGTAAACGCGGCCGGCTTACAAGGGCATGGCGGGTTGTCGTTATTGGCGGGGGTCAAGCCGTCTCGGCGACAGGCTTGCGTTGTACAGCGGCTTCCAGTTCGCGTACCAGAGGCAATACGTGCTGGCCGAAATAGGCGACTTCTTCCTGGAAATGCAGGAACGCTGAAAGCACCAGGTCTACGCCAACGGACTTGAGTTCGACGATGCGCTCGGCAATCTGCCGCGGTGTGCCAATCAGGTTGGTCTTGAAGCCATCGTTGTACTGCACCAGATCCTGAAAGGTGGATTTGGCCCAGTTGCCCTCGCCTTCCGGACTGGCCTTGCCAGCCTGCTTCGCAGCATCACCAAAGGCGTTGACGGCTTCCGGATCTGCCTTGTCGACGATTTCGGCCAGCACGGCACGCGCCTCTTCTTCGGTATCCCTGGCAATGATGAAAGCATTCACACCGATCTTCACCGAATGCCCGTTCGCGGCAGCCTTGGCTCGGATGTCATCGACCTGGGCCTTGATGCCTTCGACGGTATTGCCGTTGGTGAAATACCAGTCCGACACCCGCGCCGCCATATCACGTGCGGCCCGCGAGCTGCCGCCCTGAAAGATTTCCGGGTGAGGACGCTGGATCGGCTTGGGCTTGAGGGTGTAATCATGGAAGCGATAGAAATCCCCCTTGAAGGTGAAGTTGTCGGTGGTCCAGATCCCTTTGAGGGCGCGGATGAACTCCTCGGAGCGGCGATAACGTTCATCATGCTCCAGCCAGGGCTCTCCGATAGCCTGAAACTCGCCCTTGAACCAGCCGCTGACAATATTGACCGCCACGCGCCCGGCGGTGAGCTGATCGATGGTCGCCAGTTGCTTGGCGGCCACCGACGGGGTCCATGGCCCGGGCAATATCGCGGCAATGACCTTGAGCTTCTCGGTGGCCGCGAGTAGCGCATGGCTGAAGGCTACGGATTCATGCTGGAATTCGGCGCCATAACCGGCGGTAAAGCGAATTTGCGTCAGCGCGTAGTCGAAACCGGACTGCTCGGCGATCTGCGCCAGCTTGCGGTTGTAGTCGATGGTCCAGCTGGTGCGCTGTTCGATCTTGCTGACTACCAGCCCACCGCTGACGTTGGGTACCCAGTACGAAAATTTTATGGACGATTGGCTCATATCGGTACTCCTCTGGCTGCAAGCTTCCCGAGCGCATTAAGCACAAGGGCCTGCACATCCACAGAGCAGCAACCGTGCCATTCAATAAAACACTGGCATATCAAAGCGTTGCGACAGCTGACTTGCAGCGCCAACTGTCCGTGTCAAGCCAGGGTGTGGAACTGCTGTTGGCGGAGCAACAGCTTTGCGGATTTCCTGACCATGCGCAGGACGTGATTCGCTGAAAGCAAGCCGACGAAAGGCAGCTGGCCCTGCTATCCAGAATCGCATGGCTGGAGTAAATTTTGGATCCAATGAAACCGCATTCATCTGCAGGAGCACCGATGAAATTGCATGCCTGTTTTCTGGCCCTGATGATCCCTGCCCTTTCGGCGCATGCCGAAGGCAAAAGCATATCCATACCTCATGATCCAACCGGCCAGCACGCACTGATAGAGAAAAGCGGCAGCGCAAAGGAACGCGTGGTGATCACCCGGCGTGAAGGCATGCTCGGGGTGATCTACTTCAAGCGGGTCTATAATTGCGCCAACCACACGGTGAACCTGGTCGGCACCGGTTCCACGCTGGAAATCATGGAACAGGCAAAGGCCGTGAGTGGCATGGGACCGGTGATTCGCGACTCCACGGCCGACTACATCGAATCCGAGGCCTGCAGTTGATTCTGACCTGATCAATCCTGCTCCGGCTGAATATGCGACATCCGAAAGCGCCTCCCATGAGGCGCTTTTTTCGTTTCTGCCGTTGGGTTTTACAGCAGGGAGCAGCACCGCAAAAAACACTTGCACCGAAAGTATTACGGTATACCATCAGACAACAATAACTCATCACGCCGGTGCAGGCGCCAGGATTTAAGCGGGGTAAGTGTCATGAAGTTTTCGTTGTTCGTGCACATGGAGCGCTGGGATGAAAGTGTCAGTCATCGCCAGCTGTTCGAGGACCTGACCGAGCTGACGCTGATGGCCGAGCAAGGCGGCTTCAGCACAGTCTGGATAGGCGAACACCACGCGATGGAATACACCATCTCGCCAAGCCCGATGCCGTTGCTGGCGTATCTGGCGGCCAGGACCACACAGATTCATCTGGGCGCCGGCACCATCATTGCGCCGTTCTGGCACCCATTGCGGGTCGCGGGTGAATGCGCGCTGCTGGATGTGATCAGTAACGGGCGTATGGAAGTCGGCCTGGCACGCGGCGCCTATCAAGTGGAGTTCGACCGCATGGCCGGTGGCATGCCGGCCTCCGAAGGCGGCAAGGCGTTGCGTGAAATGGTCCCGGTGGTACGTGCGCTGTGGCAGGGTGACTACGCCCACGACGGCGATATCTGGAAATTCCCGACCTCGACTTCCGTGCCCAAGCCGATCAACACGCCGCCGATGTGGATCGCTGCGCGCGACCCTGACTCGCACAATTTCGCCGTGCAGAACGGCTGTAACGTGATGGTCACCCCGTTGATGAAGGGTGACGAAGAAGTTGTCGACCTGAAGAACAAGTTCGCAGCCGCGCTGGCCAACAATCCCGACGTGCCCCGCCCGCAATTGATGGTACTGCGCCACACGCATGTGCATGCCGCAGACGATCCTGAAGGCTGGAAAGTGGGCGCCACTGCCATCGCGAAGTTCTACCGCACTTTCGACGCATGGTTCGGCAATAAACAGACGCCGGTCAACGGTTTTCTGGCCCCCAGCCCGGAAGAGAAGTTCAAGGAACGTCCGGAATTCGAGCTGGAGAATATCCGCAAGAACACCATGATCGGTACTCCTGAGGAGATCATTCCGCGCATTCGTCATTATCAAGAGTTAGGTGTCGACGAGTTCAGCTTCTGGTGCGACAACAGCCTGCCGCACGCCGAGAAGAAAAAGTCGCTTGAGCTGTTCATCAAGCACGTGGTGCCGGTGTTTCGTTGAGCTGAGCGCGCGGTCTCCAGGCTGTATTGATTATCGTCCCCACGCTCTGCGCTCAACGTTATGCGCAAATCCAACTGCTTATCGTGCCAATGCTCCGCGTTGGCATGCAGTTCGTGACGCTCTGCGTCACACAGCGGTCTTTCTTTGTCAGGTGGATTGGTGGTCGACTCAGGTCACCTTTTCTCCCCTCGGCGACCTGCTTTGATGGGCCAAAGCAGGCAAAACACGCAGCTCCGTTTCCGGCCCGACTTCGTCGGGTTCCCTTGCCCTGACACTGATCCGACAGCCTTCTCAATGGTTGTAGGCCCGCTCGTTATGCTCAGCCAGATCCAGGCCCATTTCCTCCACTGACTCATGCGCGCGCAGGCCGATCAGTGCCTGCACGGCCTTGAGGATGATCCAGCTGACCGCGAAGCAGTAGACCGTGGTGAACAGCACGCCTTTGATCTGGGCAATCACTTGGGCGCCCATGCTGACATCGGGCACCAGACCGCCCAGTGAGGGCACGCAGAACACGCCGGTCAGTAGTGCACCGATCATGCCGCCGATGCCGTGCAGGCCGAAGACGTCGAGGCTGTCGTCATAGCCCAGGCGTTTCTTCAGCACAGTCACGCTCAGGTAGCAGAACACTCCGCACAGCACGCCGATGGCCAGTGCTCCGCCGACTCCGACGTAGGCACACGCCGGGGTGATGCCGACCAGGCCCGCCAATGCGCCGCTTGCCAGACCCAGGGCGCTGGGCTTGCCGACCTTGAACCACTCGGTGAACATCCAGCCGAGTATCCCGGCGCACGCCCCCACTTGCGTGTTGAGCATGACGATGCCGGAGGTGCCGTTCAGGCCGCCACCGGAACCGATGTTGAAACCGAACCAGCCGACCCAGAGCATCGCCGCGCCGGCCATGGTCAGGCTAAGGTTGTGCGCCGGCATCGGGGCGTTCTGATAACCCTTGCGCTTGCCCAGTACCAGGCATGCCGCCAGTGCGGCGACACCGGCGTTGATGTGCACTGCGGTGCCGCCGGCGAAGTCCAGCACGCCCCAGTTGTGCATCAAGGCGCCTGCGCCACCCCAGACCATATGCGCGACAGGCGCATACACCAGGGTGAACCACAGAGCCATGAACAGCAACGCCGCAGAGAACTTCATGCGTTCGGCGAAGGCCCCGGCAATCAGCGCCGGAGTGATGATCGCAAAGGTCATCTGAAAGGTCACGAATACCCCTTCAGGGATGTCGCCGACCAGGCTGTCGGGCGTCATGCCGGCCAGAAACGCACGACTCAGACCGCCCACGAAACTATTGAAACTCACTTGCCCTTCGACCATGTTGCTGGTGTCCACCACCATGCTGTAGCCATAGATGACCCATAGCACGCCTACCACTCCGGCAATGCCGAAACACTGGGTGAACAGCGAGAGCATGTTCTTGGCCCGTACCAGCCCACCGTAAAACAGTGCCAGCCCCGGAAGGCACATGAACAGCACCAGCACGGCTGCGGTGACCATCCAGGCCGTGCTGCCGGTGTTCAGTACGGGGGCGTCAGCTGCCTGCGCAATCGGAGCAAAGGCGCCGAGCGCGAGTAAAGCTGTAAGGGATTTGCCGTGTAGACGATTGACCATGTTCAAAGCTCCCGCAAATGAATGGAAAGTGTCTGGCAGCAAAGAGGTTCATTGGGACAGGCGAGGCTCTTCGGCCTCTTGTGGGTCAAGTTCTCGTTGCGCGAATGGCGTTATATATAAGTCCGATGAGCCCGAAAGCGGGGCTTAACCACCAAGGTTCTCGTTGCCACGCTCCGCGTGGTAATGCATTTCGTGACGCTCCGCGTCACACAGTTCTGCGACTCAGTGAGATTCAGGCTCGACTTGAGTCACCTTTTCGCCCCTCGGCGACCTACTTTGATGGGGCCGAAGTAGGCAAATCCCTTCGCTCCTGTTTCCGGCCCGACTTCGTCGGGTTCCTTCCCTGTCACTGATCCGGGGGGCGCCGCAACGGGCCATCCATGGCCCAAGGTGTGTAAAAACGTCACGAGCGAAGGCAAGACAAGGCAAAAACAGGCGAAAACGGCCGGGGTCGCGACCGACTCTGGGTGTTCTAAATGAGCATTTTTCGCCTGTTTTTAACGCAGTATTGCCAAGCGCAGTCGTTTTTACACAGCCTGGGCCCGGTGCGGCTAGCCCGGCGTCATGCCAGGCTACCCCCGGATCAGCGCCAGGACTCAGCCGTCACTTACGTCGCACTCTGCGTCGTCTGTGCCATCGTGATCGAAAAGCACGTTATGGCGTCAGTCGGTGCCATCGTGATCGAAAAGCACGTTATGGCGTCAGTCGGTGCCATCGCGGTCGAAAAGCCCGTTATGGCGTCAGTACCCAGAGCCAGACCCCGGAATCCACGATGTCCCGGCCAGGGGCACTCGGGCCATGGCGGCTGATTCGACGGTCAGTGCCACCAGATCTTCCGGGTCGAGGTTGTGCAGGTGTGATTTACCGCACGCGCGGGCCATGGTCTGGGCTTCGAGGACGAGTACGCGCAGGTAGTTGGCCAGACGCCGACCGCCTTCGACCGGGTCGAGACGTTTGGACAGTTCCGGGTCCTGGGTGGTGATGCCCGCCGGGTCGCGGCCGTTCTGCCAGTCGTCGTAGTAACCCGCTGCCGAGCCGATCTTTCTCAGTTCTTCGTCGAGCCGCGGATGGTTGTCGCCCAGCGCTATCAGCGCCGCCGTGCCGATCGCCACTGCGTCGGCACCCAGCGCCATGGCCTTGGCCACGTCGGCGCCGTTGCGGATGCCGCCGGAGACGATCAACTGCACCTTGCGATGCATGCCCATCTCCTGCAGCGCCTGCACGGCTTGCGGGATGGCAGGCAGAATCGGGATGCCGACGTGTTCGATGAACACTTCCTGAGTCGCTGCCGTACCGCCCTGCATGCCGTCGAGCACGATCACGTCGGCGCCGGCTTTCACGGCCAGTTTCACGTCGTAGCAGGGACGACTGGCACCGATCTTCACGTAGATCGGCTTTTCCCAGTCGGTGATCTCGCGAATCTCGGCAATCTTGATCGCCAGATCGTCCGGGCCGGTCCAGTCCGGGTGACGGCATGCCGAGCGCTGATCGACGCCGACCGGTAAGGTACGCATGCCGGCCACACGCTCGGTGACTTTCATGCCCAGCAACATGCCACCGCCGCCCGGTTTGGCGCCCTGCCCCAGCACGATCTCGATGGCGTCGGCCTTGCGCAGATCGTCCGGGTTCATGCCATAACGCGATGGCAGGTACTGATAGACCAGATGCTGCGACTGGCCACGCTCTTCCGGGGTCATGCCGCCGTCGCCGGTGGTGGTGCTGGTTCCCGCGATGGTTGCGCCACGGCCCAGTGCTTCCTTGGCGTTGGCCGACAACGCGCCGAAGCTCATGCCTGCAATGGTTACCGGAATTTTCAGGTACAACGGCTTCTTGGCAAAACGATTGCCGAGCACCACGTCGGTCCCGCACTTCTCGCGGTAGCCTTCCAGCGGGTAGCGCGACACGCTGGCGCCGAGCAGCAACAGGTCGTCGAAGTGCGGCAGCTTGCGCTTGGTGCCGCCACCGCGAATGTCGTAGATGCCGGTTTCCGCAGCGCGCTGGATTTCCTGAATGGTCAGGCGATCGAAGGTGGCCGATTCGCGCAGGACTGGAGCAGGTTTGTGGCTGATGGGATCGCTCATGGTAATGCTCCTGAATCAGTACGCGGAGGCGTTATCGACTTTGAAGTTGTAAAGCTGACGGGCCGAGCCGTAGCGTTTGAAATCCGCTGCCTTCTCGTTAAAGCCAGCGCGATTGAGCAACTCCTGCAGCTCCTGCAGATGCTCTTCACGCATCTCCTTGGCGATGCAGTCAGAGCCCAGTGACTCGACCTTGCCTTTGACGTAGATCCGCGTTTCATACAACGAGTCGCCCAGCGCATCACCGGCGTCGCCACAGACCACCAGCCGACCGGCCTGGCCCATGAAGCAGCTCATGTGGCCGATGCTGCCGCCGACCACAATGTCGATGCCTTTCATGGAAATACCGCAACGCGCTCCGGCATCGCCTTCAATCACCAGCAAGCCGCCATGTGCCGTCGCACCGGCCGCCTGCGAGGCGCTGCCCTTGACCCGCACAGCGCCGGACATCATGTTTTCCGCGCAGCCGACGCCGACGTTGCCGTGCACGGTGATCGACGCTTTCTGGTTCATCCCCGCGCAGTAGTAACCCGCGTGGCCCTGGATATCGATGGAGATGGCTTCGTTGACGCCGACCGCCAGGTTGTGTGCGCCATCGGGATGCGTGACCAGCCATTCGCGGTCCTGCAATTCCTTGACCTGGTCGTGCAGGGCCTGATTGAGATCACGCACGGTGGCGCTGGAAAGATCGACGGTTTTCATGGACGTGCTCCCTCGGCTGGCTCGCGTTCCCAGATGTACATGGTGGCCGGGACCGGTTCCCAGACCCTGGCGTTTTCGATCCCCGGCAGGCTGGACAGCGCCTGATATTCCGAAGCCATGGCGACGTAGTCATCGGTTTCGGCAAGGATCGCCGGTTTGCAGGCGATCGGGTCGCGAATCACCGCAAAGCCATTGCGTGTGCCGATGGCGAAGGTAAAGAAGCCATCAAGGTCTTCGAGCGACTTGTCGAGCGCCTGTTTCAGGCTGTCGCCCTGTTGCAGACGCCAGGCCAGATACCCCGCCGCCACTTCGGTGTCGTTGTCGGTCTCGAAGTGAATGCCTTCGCGGCGCAGGTTCTGGCGCAGACGATAGTGATTGGACAACGAGCCGTTGTGCACCAGGCATAGGTCGGAGCCCGTGGAAAATGGATGACTGCCCTCCATGGTCACGGCGCTTTCGGTGGCCATGCGCGTGTGGCCGATGATGTGACTGCCTTTCATGGACGCCAGACCGAAGCGTTCGGAAATCTCCCGCGGCAGGCCCATGCCCTTGAGGATCTCGATGCTCTGCCCGGCACTCATGATGCGCACGCTCGGTGCCAGTTCCGCCAGCGCGGCACGCACCGGGGCTTCTTCGGCCTGAATCTTCAAGACCACGGCGCTGGCGTTCTGAAACCAGTCCAGAGGCGCGCTCAACCTGTCTTGCAGCGCCGCGATCAACGCCGTGAAATCATACTGTTCGGTGGTGGCCTGCAAGGTCAGCTTGACCCAGCCCTGCGCCACTTCATCGCCATAGATGGCGAACCCGGCACTGTCCGGTCCGCGGTCGGTCATGGCTTCGAGCATCGGCTCGAACAACTTGCCGAGTTGCGACTCCAGCGCCGGGTTTTTCAGATACAAACCAACGATTCCGCACATAAGCCTCACCTTGTTCGGGAGCGGCAAGCTTCACGCTGCAAGCCAACCGCATAGACAGAAAAATCAAATTCGCCGCAATCCAGCTTCTTCTTGCAGCCTGAAGCCTGAAACGTGCAGCTAGAAAAACTCGATATAGCGCTTCACTTCCCAATCGCTCACGTGGCGGCTGTATTCCACCCACTCCATGCGCTTGAGGCGGATGAATTCATCGACAATCTCGCTGCCCAGCACTTCGCCAAACAACGGATCGGCCTGCAATGCATCGCAGGCTTCGTTGAGCGACTGCGGCAGGGTCTTGATGCCCCGTGCGGCAATCTCTTCGAGGCTCAATGTGTAGAGGTTCTCGTTGCAGACGTGATCGATCTCCAGTTGCCGGACGATGCCGTCCAGCCCTGCGGCAATGATTGCGGCACTGACCAGATACGGATTGCACCCGGCGTCGGGCAGACGAAACTCCAGGCGGCCATAGGGCACGCGTACCATCGCCGAGCGGTTGTTGGCACCAAAGGCAATGAAAGCCGGGGCCCAGGTGGCGCCCGAAAGTGAGTTGCCGACCACCAGGCGTTTGTAGGAGTTGACCGTGGGCGCGGCAAAGGCACACAGCGCAGGCCCATGAGCCAGCAAGCCCGCAGCGAAGTGATAGGCCAGCTTCGACAACCCCATGCCACTCGGGTCACTGGCATCGTGGAACAGGTTCTTGTTGCTGGCACTGGCGATCGACAGGTGAAAGTGCATGCCATTGCCGGCACGCTTAGGGTCGGGCTTGGGCATGAACGAGCAGATCATGCCCATATCATTGGCGATCTCTCCGGCGGCCATGCGGAAGAAGGTGAAACGGTCAGCCGACTCCATGGCCTCGCTGTAGGTGTAATTGATCTCGAACTGGCCGTTGGCATCTTCATGATCGATCTGATAGATGTCGAAACCCACCGGCTGCAGTGCCTCGGTCAAGCGCTCAAGAAACTCGCGAGAGCGCGACAGCCCCTTATAGTCGTAGCAGGGCTTGTCGAGGTTATCGCTGGCATCGACCATCTGCAGGCTGCCGGTGACATCGCGCTTGAACAGGCTGAACTCGGGCTTCAGGCCGGTATTGAGGGTCCAGCCACGCTGACTGAGGCGTTCGACCTGCCGCTGCAGCACGTAGCGGCTGTCATAGGGCCAGGGTTTGCCATCCACATGGCCGATGCACACCACACGTCCATAGCCCGGCTGCCACGGCACGGGTGTCAGCGACGACAGATCGCCCTTGGCCATGAAGTCTGGCCCGTGAGGCTCCATGCCCATGCCGCAGATCGCGAAACCGGCAAAACCGGCGCCGTCCTCTGCAACCATTTCCAGACCTGTCACAGGAACGGATTTGGTCTTGGCCGAACCATGAATGTCGACGAACTGAGCCAGTACGTACTTGATGCCGTGCTGTTCGATCAGACGCTGTGTTTCGGGTGGCAACATGGGACGTGTCTCCTGGCAAAAGCAAAACGTTTCAGGGAAGGACCGCTGTTCACTGCCTCTCGGGATATATTCCGAACAGGAAAGTTAATTTCCCTTTAGGAATGCAAGGCGCTTGCCAGTTTGGTATGCCAGTTAAACGAAGTGACTCGGGAGGGGTAATTCGGCTGTTTGTATGGGAAACTCGTTTTCCCTCTGGGAATAATCTGCGACTCGGCCAGACCAAGGCTGCTTCAAAACGCACATTCCCAGTGCGAAATAAAAATTATTGAACGGAAACTGTGCAAAGCCGATGAATATGCCGACCGACCCTCATCCGAAATTGAAGCTCGAGCAGTACCTGGGCATTCAGATCAAGCGTCAGCGCCAGGCTCAGGAACTGAAGCTCGCCGACGTGGCGCGCATCGCCGGCATCAGCCAGGGCATGCTGAGCAAGATCGAGAACGCGCAGGTCTCGACCAGCCTCGACAACCTCAGCCGCCTGTGCGACGTGCTGGGCATGCCCATGTCCAAACTGTTCAGCCAGTACGACCAGCAAGGCAGCAGTGCCTTGCTGGTGAAGGCCGATGAAGGACTCGAAGTGGTGAGGCGCGGCACCGAGAAAGGCCACACCTATCACCTGCTCAACCATACCCGTGGGCCGAAGAAGAGTTTCGAGGCGTACATGGTGACGATGGACGATGCCAGCGAAGAGTTTCCGACCTTTTCACACCCAGGTACGGAGTTTCTGCACCTGCTGGAAGGCGAGCTGATCTACCGCCACGGCAACCAGTTGTATCCGATGCAGGCCGGTGACAGCCTGACCTTCGACGGCGACATCCCCCATGGCCCCGAGCAACTGGTGCAGGTGCCGATCAAACTGCTGTCGATCATGAATTACGGGGCGCACGGAGATTGACGCCAGGCGAGACGCGGTATGCCAGCAGGCGTACCGCTGTTGCGGGGACTAGAAGTATTTCAGCCAGCTGATATCCCGACGACGGGCCTTGAGCGCGGCGAACCAGCGCACCGCCGGGAACACCAGAACGGCCAGTACCACCGAGGTCAGCCAGACTCCCCACATGTGGTCGAAACCGAAGTACGTGCCCTGATTGGTGCCCCAGATCGCCAAGGCAATCAGGTACAGGACTTTCAGCACGTAAAGGTGCAGCAGATAGAAAAACATCGGCGCCGAACCGAGCACCACCAGCGGCCTCAACCCGCTTTTCTCCTGACTGCGTTCGAAGGCGATGAGTATCAGCAGACCAATCCCCAGCGTCAGGCAGATGAACAGCAGCGAGGGCGGGTATTTGGTGATGTTGAAGAAGCTCATGACCGTCTGTATGCCGCTGTCGCCGACGCTCCACGGTTTTTCACCGTAGCCGTTGATCAGGCGCAGGACCACGAAGCCCAGCAGTGCCCCTGCCCCACACTTCCACAGATTCGCACGGCGTTTCGCCGCGTCGTAGCTGCTTGAGAACCAGGGGCCTGCGGCGTAGCCCAGTGCGATGATGCCGATCCACGGCAACAACGGATAAGACGTGCGCAAGCGCAGGTTATCGGAAGCCTCGATCCAGCCACGGTCGTGCAGGACCGCCCACGGCACGTGCATGGCCGACTCGACACCGAAATGCACCGTGTCCAGCAGGTTATGCCCGGCAATGATCACCACACCGATGACCACCAGCGCCCAGCGCGGCAGAAACACCATCAACGACAGCGCGACCATGCTCAGGCCGATGGCCCAGATCACTTGCAGGTAGATGATGGTTGGCGGGAACTGGAAGGTCCAGGCAAAGCTCACCAGCGTGAATTCCAGCGCAATCAGAAACAGTCCGCGCTTGAGCAGGAACGCCGAAACGTCGCTTTTGCCCTGATGTTTCTCGCCGTAGAGAAACGCCGAAAGCCCGGTCAGCAGGACGAACAGTGGCGCACACAAATGCGCCAGCGTCCGGCTGAAAAACAGCTCCGGCGCGGTGGTCGTGACGTCCATCGGGTCGATGACCTGGTGGTGCATGAAGAACGTTTCGCGGACATGGTCCAGCAACATGAAAAGAATGATCAGCCCGCGCAGAGCATCGATCGAGCGCAGCCGTGATGCGGGTGCCCGGGTTGAGTGAACAGGTGTTGTCATGAAAGATCCAGATCCGTGGGCGGAAGTGCAATGAGTCAAGGGTGTCCTGGGTCAGAACTCGTTCTGAAGCGCCTTGTAGCCGCGCACCAGATCAATGTTGGTGTGCGCCACATCTTCGGAAAATTCCGAAGCCGAAATGCTCACCGGTGGAAATTGCGAAAGGTCAGTACCCGGCCCGATCCGGGTGGTGGACGGCACGTAAAAGTGCTCCGGCAAATCGCGACCGTCGACCACCGAGTTGTGCCTGACCACGCTGCCGTTGCCGACCTGGCAATTGAACAACACGCTATTGAAACCGATGAACACGCGATCTCCGACCATGCAAGGTCCGTGCACGATGGAGCGGTGGGCAATCGAGGTGAACTCGCCGATGGTGACAGCAGCACCTGATTTCGAATGGATTACCACGCCGTCCTGAATGTTGGAATTGGCCCCGATGACGATCGGCTCCATGTCCCCGGTGGCATCGACTTCATCGGCGCGGATCACGGCGTAGGGGCCGACAAATACGTTGTCCTTGATGATCACCTTGCCGCAGATGATCGCGGTTTGATCGATGTAGGCGGACTCGGCAATGACCGGCAGATGGCCGGAAGGATTTTTACGGATCACGGAATGAAACCTCAGGACAGGTAGTTGGAAGTCTGGGCAGCGGCATCGTGCGGATGCAGGCTTTCGAAGTGGCGGACACTGACGCTGGAAGCTGCATAGCGGCCTTCAAGTGCTTGCTGGACCTTGCGCGCAGCGTCTTCGACGTACATCAGGTTCTGGCCGTTGAGCCGCGCGAAGGCCTGCTCATCGGCACGCTTGACCGCGGTTTGCACCGGGGTGCCCAACGCCTGTTCGACAAGATCGATCAGCGTCATCAGGCCCAGCTCGGTCGCCTGGTCCGCCACCCGCACCTGCACCGTCGCAACGCTGCGCTGGCTGTGCGGCGTGGCAAACGATGCGTTCTCGCGCAGCCAGCTCGCGACCTGCATCGGATCGACAAACGACTGCCTGCCGAAGCGCGCTGCGAATGCCTCTTCCAGCAATTGGCGAGACAATGCAGCCGAGCACGGGCAGGTGGAGGAGTAGGTGATATCCACCGAACTGTCGAGGCACAGCCGACCGGCATGCCAGGTGGCATCGAGCTTCACGGGGTAGGATTTCCAGCCGCTGAGCCCTTCGGTAATCAACGCCGGGCGGCGGCACAGCAGATTGAAGCTCAGCGTCAGTCGGGCATGACTGGAGTGGCAATCGAGGTGGCTCTCGACCATGGCTTCCAGCAAGGCCGACAACGTATAGGGGCTGACGATCTGATGCTCGGCGTAGCCGTCGAGCAGCCGATAGAGTCGCGACATGTGGATACCCTTGACGCTCGGGTCGGCCAGATCGACCTGCAGATCGACATGCGCGTGAACAGGATGACGGATGCCCGCTTCAGCCAGTCTGATCGGCACTTCCACACCTTGCATGCCGACCCAGTCGAGTGAAACCAGCGCCGGGGAAATTTCCGTCAGGGCAACATCCGGGAGAGGTTTGTTCATGTGCGTCGTTCGTCTCGTTGGCGAACTTCACCACGCGGGCGAAGCCTGATGTTGGCGGTTCACAGCCGTACAGTGCACGGCCATAAATTCGTTACACTATAACATCATGATCGTTAACTTCATCACCCAAACGTTACTCACCCCGCACCGCGCCCACGTAACACCGCCAGCGGCTCAGGTCTTTGCCAGCTCCTCGATCAGAAAATCCCGGAAGGCAGCGACTGCTGCGGGCAGGTTGCGCCCGGCCATGCTTTGCAACTCGATACGCCGTGCCTTCATGCCATCGTCGCTGATCGGCAGCGATTTGAGCTGTTTCTCATGGGCGCGTTTATCCAGGGTCATTTCGCTGGACAGGCTGATTCCGCCCTCCTCCCGAACAAACCGCAGCAAGGCGCCGATGTAGTTGCTGGTCAGCACCGGGTCGAACAGCAGGCCCTGCACGCCGCAGCAGATATCAAACAACTGGCGCAAGGTCGTGTCGGTATTGGTCAGGGCGATGGCGTAAGGCTGCAGTTCAGCCAGCGTAACCTCCTTGCGTGCGGCCAGCGGATGGTTATGACTGACCACCGCGCAGATCGCGCCGCTGTGGATGTGCTCGACCTTGATCTCGTTCTGCGGCGTCAGGCTGAAGGTCAGGCACAGGTCAGCGTCGCCCGAGCGCACCCGCTCGGTGGCCTGCGCCGGAGCACAGACCTCCATCGAGAAATGGATACCCTGATACTGCCGCCGAAAACGCGCAATGCACTGCGGCAGAAAATCCAGGGCAAAGCCCTCCGAGCATGCGATGCGCACATGCCCACGCTGCAAGCCTTGCAGCTCGGTGATTTCCAGCACTACCTGCTCGGCCTCAAGCTGTGATTTGCGCGCGTAGGCCGCCAGGCGAACGCCCGCCTCGCTGAGCATCATGCCGCGCGCCTGGCGCTCAAAGAGCACTGCGTCCAGCTCCCGCTCCAGTTTGCTGATCTGTCGACTGACCGCCGAAGACGCGACATTGAGGCGGATCGAGGCTTCGCTGATCGATCCGCACCGCGCCACTTCGAGGAAGTAGCGCAAGGCCGTGGACTGTACGCCGTAGAGTTGCATGACTGCTCCTGCGTTGCCTTTTCAGCAATGAAAGGTTCGAAATATTGTGCTTGTGGCATTGATACGCTTTGCCTAGAGTCATGTCGAGGCGCAACTCACCAAAAGAACCCAATCAAAAGAACACTGCGGCCTCGTTGTTTCCCCCTCTTCTCGCATTTGCGACCCACTGCCCTTTGATACATCCACTTTGCCTTTTGGAGACGACGGCATGGGAATCAAGGGTTTCGCTCGCAGCATCGCGCTATTGAGCCTGTTCAGCAGTTTCTCCGTCCTGGCCGGCAAGGCCGACGACACACTGGTCTACGCCTCCGACAGCGAACCGGAAAACATCAGCCCCTATCACAACGATTTGCGCGAAGGCGTGATCCTCGGTCGCCTGATCTGGGACAACCTGGTCTACCGCAACCCGGACAATGGCGAATACCAGCCGATGCTCGCCACCAGCTGGAAACAGGTCGACGATACGACCATCGATTTCCAGCTGCGCCAGGGCGTGAAGTTTCACAACGGCGACCCGTTCACCGCAGATGACGTGGTGTTCACCCTCAATTATGTGGTGTCTCCAGAGTCCAAGGTGGTCACGGTACAAAATGTCGACTGGATCAAGAGCGCCGAAAAGCTGGGCGACTACAGCGTTCGTCTGCACCTGAAAAAGCCTTTCCCGCCTGCGCTGGAATACCTCTCCAACGCCGTACCGATGTTCCCGAAAAAATACTTCGAAGAAGTCGGGCTGGCAGGCTTCAGCCGTAAACCGATCGGCACCGGGCCTTACAAGGTGACGGCCATCGCCACCGGCGAAGGCGTGAAAATGGACAAGAACCCGGACTACTTCAAGGACAGCCCACAGGGTCAACCGAAGATCGGTCACATCAACTTCCGGGTGATCGCCGATGCCGAAACGCGTCTGGCCGAGCTGATGACCGGCGGCGTCGACTGGACCTGGCGGGTTGCGCCGGATCAGGCGGAAAACCTCAAGGCCATGCCCAATCTGGTGGTCACCAGCGGCGCGACCATGCGTATAGGTTTTCTGATTCTGGATGCGCGCGGCACCTCCAGCGCCGATTCGCCGATGAAACACCTGAAGGTGCGCCAGGCGATCAACCACGCGATCAACCGTGACGGGCTGGCCTCGCAACTGGTCGGCGGCGAGAGCAAGCCGTTGCAGGTCGCCTGCTACCCTGGCCAGTTCGGTTGCGACACCAGCGCAGCCACGGTCTACAACTACGACCCGGCAAAGGCCAAGGCGCTGCTCGCCGAAGCCGGCTACCCGAACGGCTTTGAAACCGAAATCTTCGCCTACCGTGACCGCGATTACGTGGAGGCCATCATCGGCAACCTGCGCGCCGTGGGCATCAACGCCAAGCTGCGTTACCTGAAGTACGCTGCTCTGCGTGATCAGCAGCGTGGCGGCAAGGTACCGATGTCGTTCCAGGCGTGGGGCTCGTTCTCGATCCTCGATACCTCGGCGTCGGCCGGCACCTGGTTCAAGGGCAATCCCGACGACAACATCAAGGACCCGCAAGTCCAGGGCTGGCTGCAGACCGCCGACAACGCGCTGGACCCGCAGGTGCGCAAGGACAACTACCGCAAGGCGTTGCAACGCATCAGCGAGCAGGCCTACTGGGCGCCGTTGTTCAACTACTCGATGAACTACGCCTATGTCTCGGACCTGAACTTCAAGCCTTACCCGGACGAGTTGCCGCGCTTCGTGCTGTCGAGCTGGAAGTAAGCGCCTGACCAAGACCGTCGGCAGCCTGGCTGTGAGGCGCATGACGCGCCTTGCAGTTGGGTCAGCCACCCCGTCATTCCCTGAACACAAGGTCACTTGCCATGTTCGGATTTCTCTTGCGCCGCCTGGGCATTGCCCTGTGCGTAGCGATTACCGTGTCGGTGATCAGCTTTTCCCTGCTGCACCTGTCCGGCGATCTGGCCACTGCCATCGGCGGGCCGGAAGCCACCAGCGAGCAGATCGAACAGATCCGGGTGCAGTACGGCCTCAACAAGCCGTTGGTTACGCAGTATTTCGAATGGCTGGCCGACGTGGTGCGTCTTGATCTGGGCGACTCGTTCTTCTTCCAGGAGTCGGTTTACAACCTGATCGCCTCGCGCCTGTCGATCACCCTCGGGCTGGGCGCAATGGCCCTGAGTATTGCGCTGCTGATCGCCATCCCGCTGGGTGTGCTGGCCGCCGTGAAACGTGACACGTGGATCGATCGCCTGGCACTGAGCATCGCGGTACTGGGTCAGGCCATGCCCAGTTTCTGGTTCGCGCTGATGTTGATCGTGGTGTTTTCGGTCACCCTGAAATGGCTGCCGGTGTCGGGCAATTCGACTTGGGCGCACTTCGTGATGCCGGCCATCGCCCTCGGTTACTACGCCACGCCCGCGATTATGCGCCTGACCCGTGCGGGCATGCTCGACGTGCTCAACTCCGATTACATCCGCACCGCGCGGGCCAAGGGCCTGCGCCCCGCCACCGTGCTGTTCAAGCATGCGCTGCGCAATGCGCTGATTCCGGTGGTGGCCCTCGCCGCGGTGGAATTCGGTTTCATGCTCGGCGGCTCGGTGGTCATCGAGACGGTTTTCTCGCTGCAGGGCATTGGCCAGTTGGCCTGGGACGCGATTGCCCGTGACGACTTTCCGGTGGTGCAGGCGGTCGTGCTGTTGATCGCGGTGATCTACATCGTCCTCACCCTGCTGGCCGACGTGCTCAACGCACTGCTCGACCCGCGCATCCGCGTGAAATAGGAGGCCCCATGAGCACAACCACTTCATCGCCGCTGCTGATCAACGATTACCAGCCTCCGGCGCGCAGCGTCTGGCGCACATTACGCAGCAGCTTCGCGCATCGCGGCTTCGCCATCGGCGCAGTATTGCTGCTGATTATCCTGCTCGGCGCCCTGTTCGCGCCCTGGCTGGCCCCCTACGACCCTTATGCGCAGGACGTGATGCTGCGCATGAAACCGCCTGTCTGGATGGCCAACGGCACCTGGGACTACGTGCTGGGCACCGACAAACTGGGCCGCGATTACCTGTCGCGACTGCTCTACGGCGCACGCATCTCACTGTTCATCGGCTTCTCGGCGGCGCTGATTTCCGGCGTTATCGGCACCATCATGGGCCTGCTGGCCGGATACTTCGGCGGCAAGACCGACGCGGTGATCAGCTACCTGATCACCACCCGCCTGGCGATGCCGGTGGTGATGATCGCGCTGGCCTCCGCGTCGCTGATCGGTGGCTCGCTGAAAGTGGTGATCGTGCTGCTTGGCTGCCTGCTCTGGGACCGCTTTGCCGTGGTGGTGCGCGCTGCCGTGCAGCAGATTCGCGACGCTGAATACGTCGCCTCGGCCCAGGCCCTGGGCTGCTCGACGCTGCGCATTCTGGCCAGCGAAATCCTGCCCAATCTGGTCGGCGCGCTGATCGTTGTCGCTACCCTGGAAATGGCTCACGCGATCCTCCTCGAGTCGGCACTGTCGTTTCTCGGGGTCGGCGTGCAGCCGCCCATTCCTTCATGGGGGCTGATGATCGCCGAGGGCAAACCGTACATGTTCTTTTCCCCTTGGGTCATCGCCATTCCCGGCGTCGCCCTGATGGTGCTGGTGCTGGGCATCAATCTGGTCGGTGACGGCCTGCGCGACCTGATCCTGCCCGACGGGCGCAACTGACAGAGGAGATACGCACATGGCGCTGTTGCATGTTGAAAACCTGCGTGTCGAGATTCCTCTCGGCCAAGACACGCTCCACGCAGTGCGCGGCCTGGACTTTCAGGTCGAGCGCGGCGAAATGCTGTGCATCGTCGGCGAGTCCGGCTGCGGCAAATCCCTGACTTCGCTGGCACTCATGGACCTGCTGCCGCGCAAGGCCCGGCGTACCGCAACGACACTGAGCCTGGACGGCATCGACATGCTGACCCAGAGCGAGCGGCAGATGTGCGACCTGCGCGGCAACCGCCTGGCGATGATCTTTCAGGAGCCCATGACCTCGCTGAACCCGGCCTACAGCATCGGCGATCAGCTCAGCGAAGTGCTTACCCGACACCGCAAGGTATCCCGCAAGGAGGCCCTGCAGCGCGCCGCGCAGATGCTTGAGAAAGTCGGCATCAGCAATGCGGGCGAGCGCCTGCGTCAGTACCCGCATCAACTGTCGGGCGGCCTGCGCCAGCGGGTAATCATCGCCATGGCCCTGATGTGCGAACCGGACGTGATCATCGCCGACGAACCGACCACTGCGCTGGACGTGACCATTCAGGCACAGATCCTGCGCCTGATCCGCGACATTCAGAAGGAGCTGGGTCTGGCCGTGATCTTCATCACCCACGACCTGGGGCTGGTGGCACGTATCGCCGACCGGGTTGCGGTGATGTATGCCGGACAGATCGTCGAAACCGCCCCGGCCATCGAGTTGTTCGAGAACCCGCAACACCCCTATACCCGGGGCTTGCTGGCGAGCATACCGATCCCCGGACGCACTCAACCGGGTCAGCCGCTGGGGTCGATTCCGGGGCTGGTGCCCAGCCTGGTCGGCGAACAACACGGCTGCGCATTTCGCAATCGCTGCCCGCAAGCGATCCCCGCCTGTGCCGACGACGTCCCGCCGATCAATAGCCACAACCATATGACTCGCTGCCTGTTTGCCGCAGCGGGTGCCGAACCTGTGTTTCACCGTGAGGGCGTACCGTCATGAATACCGCCGTGAAACAGGTCCCGACTGCCAGCGTCAAGAAAGACATCGCGCTGGAGCTGTGCGATATACGCCGCGAATTCAGCATCAGCCGTGGCTTTTTCAAACCCAATGCCACGCTCAAAGCCGTCGATGGCGTGTCGCTGCGTCTGATGCGTGGCGAAACACTCGGGCTGGTCGGCGAATCGGGCTGCGGTAAAAGTACCCTGGCGAAGATGCTGCTGGGGCTGCTTGCGCCCAGCAGTGGCGACGTACTGGTCAACGGCAAGCACCTCGCCGGCACCGACCGCAAGGAGATGGCGCGGCGCATTCAGCCGATCTTTCAGGACCCCTACTCGTCACTCAACCCGCGCAAGACCCTGCGCGAGATCGTCACGCTGCCGCTGATCGTGCATGGCATCGGCACCCCGGCCGAACGTCGCCAGCGCGCCGAAGCGATGATGGACGTGGTCGGCTTGCCCAAGCGCGTGATCGACAGTTACCCGAGCCAGCTTTCCGGTGGCCAGCGCCAGCGTGTGGCGATTGCCCGGGCGCTGGTGATGCGACCGGATGTATTGATCTGCGACGAGCCGACTTCGGCGCTGGACGTTTCAGTGCAGGCACAGATTCTCAATCTGTTGCAGGACCTCAAACAGGAATTCGGCCTGACTTACCTGCTGATCAGCCATAACCTGGCCGTCATCGAACATCTGGCCGACCGCGTGGCGGTCATGTACCTGGGGCGCATCGTCGAAGAGCGCAGCCGCGAATCATTGTTCGCCCGGCCTGGCCATCCCTACACCCAGGCGTTGCTGGACTCGGTGCTGACCCCGGACCCGCACTTGGGTATTCCCGATCTGGGTTTGCACGGGGCCTTTCCCAATCCCATGTCGCCGCCGTCCGGCTGCGCCTTTCATCCGCGCTGCCCGGCCTGCATGCCCCAGTGCAAGGAAAAAGCCCCGGCCATTGGCCGCATCGAAGGCGGAACCGTTCGCTGCCACCTGCACGACACCTCAAAACCTCTGGAGCAGATGCCCTCATGAGTAGCCGTTCGCACGCCATCGAAAACGTCACTGAACAGTTCGACAACGGCGCGTTTTTCGCCCTGCTCGGCAAAAGCGTTGCCTACCCGACCCAGAGCCAGGAGGCCGAAAGCCTGCCCGAGCTGTATCGTTATCTTCATGAGTTCATCACCCCGCATGTCGAGCGTCTGGGTTTCAGCGTTACCGTGCATGACAACCCGGTCGCCGGACGCGGCCCGCTGATGATCGCCACGCGCATCGAAGCCCCTGAACTGCCAACGCTGCTTAGTTACGGCCACGGTGACGTGGTTCGCGGCTATGACGCGCAGTGGCAGACAGGCCTGTCGCCGTGGCAGGTGATCGAACGTGGCGAGCGCTGGTACGGACGTGGCACCGCCGACAACAAGGGCCAGCACCTGATCAACCTGACGGCACTGGAGCAGACCCTCAAGGCGCGCGACGGCAAGCTGGGTTTCAACGTCAAACTGCTTCTGGAAATGGGCGAGGAAGATGGCTCCCCCGGCCTGAGCGCGTTCTGCCAGGCGCACGCAGAAGAACTCGCCGCCGACATCTTCATCGCCTCCGATGGCCCGCGCCTCGCAGCGGCACGCCCTACCCTGTTTCTCGGCTCGCGCGGGGTGTTCAACTTCGAGCTGACGGTGAACCTGCGCGAAGGCGCGCACCATTCCGGCAATTGGGGCGGTCTGCTGGCCAACCCGGGGATCATTCTGGCCAATGCCATCGCGAGCATGGTCGATGAGCATGGCCGGGTGAAAGTCGCGGGGCTCATGCCCAAGGCCATCCCCGACGCGGTGAAGGCCGCATTGGCGGATATCGAGGTCGGCGGCGGCCCTGGCGATCCGGACATCGACGCCGACTGGGGCAACCCGGCGCTGTCGCTCAGCGAAAAAGTCTTCGGCTGGAACACCCTCGACGTGCTCGCCTTCAAGACCGGCAACCCGGACGCCCCGGTACACGCCATTCCCGGCAAGGCTCACGCGTTGTGTCACATTCGCTTTGTGGTCGACAGTGATTACAACGCGTTCATCCCCGCGGTGCGCGCGCACTTGGATGCCCATGGCTTCGATCGTGTCGAGGTCAGACAGACGCGCATGGACGTGATGCACGCCACGCGCCTGTCACCGGACAGCCCGTGGGTCGGCTGGGCGCTGGATTCGCTGGCCGCCACCACGGGTAAGAAACCCGCGCTGCTGCCCAATCTGGGCGGTTCGCTGCCCAATGACGTATTCGCTGAAGTGCTGGGCCTGCCGACGGTCTGGGTGCCACACTCATACCCGGCGTGCTCGCAGCATGCACCTGACGAGCACTTGCTGGCTCCGGTGGTCAAGGAGAGCCTGCAAATCATGGCCGGACTGTTCTGGGACCTGGGCACGGACGGCGCACGACTGACCCGGGAGCAGCGGGCACAGGAGCTGAGTGAATGAATGAGGCACAACTGCACGCCACCGCGTGGCTGGCCGAGCAATATGAGGCGATGGAAGCGCTGTTGCAGCGCCTGGTCGATACCGATTCCAACAGTTACGACAAGGCCGGAGTGGATGCGGTCGGCGAACTGCTCGCCGCGCAATTGCAGGCCGACGGGATCAGCGTCGAACGTATCCCGGTTGAGGGTTTCGGCGATGTGCTGCTGGCTGAATTGCCCGGTGGCCCCGGCAAACCAGTGTTGTTGCTGGGTCATCGCGACACGGTATTTCCCAAGGGCACAACCACAACACGCGGCTACACAAAAGACAGTGAGTTGGCCTACGGCCCTGGCGTGGCAGATATGAAAGGCGGACTAGTGCTCAACTGCTTTGCGCTGAAGGCCTTGAAGCGCGCAGGCCCGCTGCCGTTCCCGGTGCAGATTCTGTATACCGGCGACGAGGAAATCGGCTCCGCCAGCGCTCGCACTCACATCGAACACTACGCCCGCCAGGCGCGCGCGGTGCTTAACCCCGAACCGGGACGCGCCAGTGGCAATGTGGTCAGCGCGCGCAAAGGCGGTGCCACGCTGATTATCGAAGTCAGCGGCCGTGCGGCGCATTCCGGGGTCAATCATGCCGACGGCGCCAGTGCCATTCAGGCGCTGGCGCACAAGGTAATCAAGTTGCATGCGCTGACTGATTACGCAGCGGGCATCACCACCAATGTCGGGCTGATCTCTGGCGGCACCTCCAGCAATACGGTAGCGCCCAGCGCCACGGCGAAGCTCGATGTACGTTTTGTGGAGCTTCGGCAATGGGAGGAAATACTTGCAGCCGTGCAAGCGATCGTCGCCGAAGAGGAACTGCCCGGCACGTCAGCCAGACTGCTGGAAGCCACGACCTTCCTGCCGATGGAAGCCCGGCACAGCACTGAACTGCTGGGTATTTATCAAGGTCTTGCGCAGGAACTGGGGTTCAGCGTGGAAGGCGAATTCACCGGGGGCTGCGCCGACTCTGGCTTCACCGCCAGCCTGGGGATCCCGACCCTGTGCGGCCTCGGCCCGGTGGGCGGCAAGGTTCACACCGACCGCGAGTACCTGGAACTGAACACCCTGGTGCCTAGAGGCCAGGCGCTGGTCGGGACGATACTGGCGTTGGGGGATGTTTGAAGAGACTGCCCACGTGCGCCCAATCTGGAAAAAGAGGCGCGACGCAAATGTGTGATGCAGAGCGTCACGAAATGCATTCCCACGCGCAGCGTGCGGAACGATGACATTCGGGAGAACACTCCATGCAAAATTCGTCCGAGCTGCTCGGTAAATCCGCCACCGAACTGCGTGCGCTGATCGGCAACAAACAGCTCTCTCCGGTGGAATTGCTGGACGCCTGTATCGAGCGGATTGAAAGTCTGAACCCGAAGCTCAATGCCTTTGCCGCGACCTGTTTCGAGCGCGCCCGCGACGAGGCAATGCTGGCCGAACATGCCGTCCTGCAGGGCAAGCCACTGGGGCTGCTGCATGGCCTGCCAATCGGCATCAAGGACCTGGAAGAAACCGCCGGGGTACTCACCACCTACGGCTCGCAACTGTTTCGCGACAACATTCCCGCGCAGGACAACCTGTTCGTCGCACGCCTGCGTGCTGCCGGGGCAATCGTGGTCGGCAAAACCAATGTTCCGGAACTGGGCGCAGGCGCCAATACCCGCAATGTGGTGTGGGGCGCGACCGGTAACCCGTTCAATCCTGAACTGAACGCAGGCGGTTCCTCGGGTGGATCCGCCGCCGCACTGGCCGTCGACATGGTGCCGTTGTGCAGCGGCTCGGACACCGGCGGTTCGCTGCGCATTCCCGCGGCGCTGTGCGGTATCGTCGGCCTGCGTACCTCACCAGGGCTGGTACCGAGCGAACGCAAGAAGCTTGGCTGGACACCGATTTCAGTGGTAGGCCCGATGGGTCGCAACGTTGCCGATACCCTGCTGCAACTGCGCGCCAGCGCCGGGCTGGGGCAGTCCGATCCGTTGAGTTATGCCATTGCCGATGACGCGTTTGCACCACGCACCGTCGACCTAAGCCAGCTGCGCGTCGGCTACAGCGAGGACTTCGGCGCGTGTGCTGTGGATGACAGGATCCGTGCCGTCTTTCGAAAAAAGATCAGCGCCCTGAAATCGCTGTTCAAGTCCTGCGAAGCCATCGACCTGAACCTGACCAGCGCCCATCGCACCTTCGACGTCCTGCGCGCCGAAGCGTTCGTCGCCGGGCTGCAGGACGCTCACGACCGCGATCCTGATGCACTGGGGCCCAACACCCGCGCCAATTTCGACATGGGTGCCGCGATGTCACTGCAGGACTGCGTCAAGGCGCATGGCGAGCAAAGCCGGATCTTTCGCGGCTTCCAAAAACAATTCGAGCACTACGACCTGATCCTCGCGCCCACCACGCCAGTCTCGCCCTTCCCCTGGAGCGAGCTGTACCTGCGCGAAGTCAACGGCGTGCCTCTGGACAATTACTATCGCTGGCTGGCGCTGTGCTACACCATTACCCTGACCACCAACCCGGCGCTGTCCCTGCCCTGCGGCACCGACCACAACGGCATGCCGTTCGGGCTGCAGGTGATCGGCAGGTTCCGCGGCGACGCAAAACTGCTCGCCTGCGCCGAAGCGCTTGAACAGGCGACGGCGAATGACCCACGCTTGTCTCGCCCACGCCCGGACCTACAGAAACTGCTGGCCTCGGCGGTCGACCTGACTCACATCGTCACGCATCCGCCGGTTTACGGCGGATCGAGAACGGGCAAGCCGGAGATTGGTGCGATGTGAAAGCGGCGCAGCAAGATAAACAAGGCTGAGGGGCAGCATCTGCCCCTCAGAGGTGACATGCGTTACTTGGGTAACGCGTAGGCAATCACGTAATCGCCACGATCCGGCGATTGGCGGGCGCCGCCTGCGGTGAGCAGGATGTACTGCCTGCCGGTCTTGGGCGACACATAGGTCATCGGGCCGGACTGGCTGCCGACTGGCAGACGGGCCTTCCAGATTTCATTGCCGTTGCCGCTGTCGAAGGCACGCAGGTAGAAGTCCTGAGTACCGGCGAAGAACAGCAAGCCCGACTGGGTGGACAACGAAGCGCCCAGCGTCGGCATGCCAATCGGAATCGGCAGGCCCATGCGAATGCCCATCGGGCCTGTGTCCTTCACGGTGCCGACCGGAACCTGCCACATCAGTTTCTTGGTTTTCAGGTCAATCGCCGACATGGTGCCGAACGGCGGTGCCTGGCAGGGGATGCCGACGGCAGACAGGAAACGCTGACGCATGGCCCCGAAAGGAGTGCCGGTCTGTGGCACAACGCCCATTTCGATACCGCTGGCACCGGCGGCGATCTTGTCGCGCGGGATCATGTAGTTGGCCAGGCCCAGGCGCATGTCATTGACGAACATGTAGCTGTTGGTGGGGTCAACCGAGACACTGCCCCAGTTCATGCCACCCAGCGAACCGGGGAACTGCAACGCCGGGTCGAGCCCCGGTGGCGTGTAGACACCCTCGTGACGCATGCCTTTGAAGGCGATCCGGCACATCAACTGGTCGAATGCCGTGGCGCCCCACATGTCCGACTCTTTCAAGGTCTGGTTGCCGATCGACGGCATGTCCACCGAGAACGGCTGGGTGGGCGAATAGCGTTCTCCCGGCACGTTACCTTGCGGCACAGCGCGCTCCTCGACCCGCGAGATCGGCACGCCGGTTTCGCGGTTGAGCAGGAAGATCTCGCCCTGCTTGGTGACTTGTGCCAGTGCCGGCTGGGTACCGCCCTTGCCGTCCGGGATGTCATACAGCAACGGCTGCGCCGGAATGTCGAAGTCCCACAGATCGTGGTGAGTCATCTGGAAGCTCCAGCGCACCTGACCGGTCTTGACGTCCACCGCCACGACTGACGAGGACCACTTGTCATCCTGCTCGGTACGCGTCCCGCCGAAGAAGTCGGGTGTTGCGTTACCGGTCGGCAGGTAGATCAGGCCAAGCTTGTCATCGTAGGACATGGCCGACCAGACGTTAGGCGTGCCACGGGTATAGGTTTCGCCTGCGGGCGGACGTTTGGTGGTATTCGGATTACCCGGATCCCACGCCCAGACCAACTCACCCGTGTGCACGTCGTAGGCGCGTACTACGCCCGGTGGCTCACCGGTAGAGAAGTTGTCGGCAACACGACCACCGACAACCACTACATTGCCCGCCACCAATGGCGTCGAGGTTTGCTGGTAGTAGCCCTCCTTGACTTCGCCCATGTCGGTTTTCAGATCAACCACGCCTTGACTGCCGAAGTCCTTGCAGGTCTCGCCCGTCTTGGCGTCGAGTGCGATCAGACGCGCGTCGCCAGTCGGCAGGAACACGCGCGCGACGCATGCGCCTGATGGTGCTGGTGCATTGGCTGTCGCTGCTTCGGCTACAGGTGCCGCGAAGTAGCCCAAGCCTCGGCAACGTTGCCAGTTGGGCGCACTGCCCTGAGGATCGAACTTCCAGCGCTGTGTGCCGGTATCTGCATCGAGTGCGAAGACCTTGCCGTAAGCGGTGCAGGTGTAAACCGTGTCGCCGATTTGCAGCGGGGTGTTCTGGTCCTCTGCGCCGGCCCCGGTACTTTGCGGGATGTCGCCGGTATGAAAGGTCCAGGCAACCTGCAGCTTGTCGACGTTGCTTTTGTTGATCTGATCCAAAGCGGCAAAGCGATTGCCTGCCGGGGTATTGCCCCAGTGCGCCCAGTTCTTCTGCTCGGAGCCCGGAGCCACCGGAATCACATCAGGCATGCTGGCGGCGCTGACCACATGGCTCGGGACGAACATATAACCGATGGTCGCTACAACACCAATGGCCAACAGACCGGCGAGGCCATAGGCACCGCGGCCTGCCTGAGCACCCGAGGCGCGAACCAGTGTCGGATAGATCAGTGCCACCACCAGGCCGATAACGGCGAAGGTCAATACTCGGGAAACCAGCGGCCAGTAATGCAGTCCTGCATCCCAGACAGCCCAGATGGCGGTCAGTATCAGGGCAATGCCATACAGTAACGCACCTTTGGGCTTGCGGGCGGCAATCAGTGCACCACTGACCAGCATCGCCAGGCCCATCAGCAGGAAGAACCAACTGCCGCCAAGCGCTACCAGATAGCCACCGCCACCTGCCAGCCCGAGTCCGATCAAGGCGATCAACCCACCCAGTCCAGGCAGCAGGAACCTGCCGGCTGCCCCTGTATTTTGCGCATTTGTCATTTTTCAAACCTGTCGGATTTTCACAGGTGCGCAGAATGTACTAAACGGTTCATTAAGACAAATTGTCGCAGCCTGCCAGGCATGGATAAAGTCATGGCCGAGCGACATCAGGCAGACTCAGGTTACTGACAGGACCGGGCAAAGCCGCGGGGCGTCTGGCGCGATGTATTGCGGGCGATCAGCGAACAGAATTTTCGCGCCAGCGTCTTACAGGATCATCCTGTCCTGACCGACGAACACTTGATCAGGCAGTTGCCTCGCTTGCCCCATCAACCACGCATCCAGCGTATGGCCGACATGCGTCAGCACCGCCCTGCCCGGTCGCAGACACTCGATGGTTTGCAGCGCCAACGTCAAGTCGTTGTGATTACGCGGCGGCTGAGGCTGTGGAGGCATCGAGCAGTCGAGTACCAGCAGGTCCAGCGGTCCACGTTGCAGATACTCGCGGGTGTCGTCAGGCAAGCCGACGGTGTCGGTCAGGTAGGCAAAACGTTGCCCGTCGCCTTCGAACAGGTAACCGAACGTAGGTTTTGAGTGCGCCAGTGGCAGCGCTGTGACCTGCAACGCACCCAGTGCACGGCGCTCGAAAGCCGCGAATGGCTGGCTGAAATCCAGAATACCGGGGTGTTTGTAGAGGTCGGCCAGGCCTTCCGGATCCGCCGGGCCGTGGACCGGAATCACCAGCCCCTGGCCCCAGCGCAGGTGCAACAGCCCCTGCGCATGGTCGGCGTGATAGTGCGTCTGCAGAATCCCGCTCAGGCTGCGCGGTGGGAAACGCTCGGTGAGGTCGGTCAGGCCGCTGTCGATCAACCAGCGTTGGTCGGCGCACTCGATCAGCGCGCTGCACGGCAAGCGGCGCAGATCATGGTCGGCCCGCGCGGCAGCACACGCCACGCACTGACAACCGTAGACCGGCACCTGTCGGGCGTCACCGGTGCCCAACAGGGTCAGGCGCATGCGTGACGCTTGTCGAGCAAGCCGAGCAGCGTGGCAACGGTGTGTTGCAGATCAGCGGAATTATCCAGCGGGAAAACCTGCGGATTGCTCGCCAGCAAATCTCCGGCAAAGCGCGAGTTGCGCGCAAGGCGCTCCTCGATTTCCGCGAGGCTTTCCCGGTTGCGCGCCAGCAGGCGCTTGCGTAACACCTCCTGATTGACGGTCAGCAACACCGCCAGCAGCGTGGGATAGCGCGCCTGCGCCTTTTGCAGATGCGCCCTGGAGCCGTTGATAAGGACGTCATGGCCTTCCAGCAGCCACTGATCGATCT
The DNA here is from genome assembly GCF_977070315.1 of Plantibacter cousiniae (nom. nud.). NCBI lineage: Bacteria > Bacillati > Actinomycetota > Actinomycetes > Micrococcales > Microbacteriaceae > Plantibacter > Plantibacter cousiniae (nom. nud.). The sequence goes on from NZ_CDRVEU010000002.1 coordinate 620,044, forward strand.
CGACGGGAATGCCGTAGTGAAGACCATTGGCCTGCCAGCTCAAGGCGAACGCGCCTCGCTCGCGCATCTGCTCGAACTGCTCGACGGTCACCGCCTGGGCTGCCTCGCCCACCGCTTCGGCGGAACGGGTGATCACCCGCCGAACGACCCGGCAATCACGTTGCGCCAGGGTATCCCGGGCCGCGTCCAGCAGGCTGTCCTTGCCTGATCCGGACGGCCCGATGAGATAGATCAACCTGCCAACCATCAAAACACCCTCTTGCCTTGTCGCCAGACCCTGTCGATAACCGGCAGGCCGGCATGATCACGCGCCTGGATCAGATCAGCGCGCAGCCCCACACGTATTTCACCACGATCCGCCAACCCGGCAGCCACGGCCGGCGTACGGCTGACCATGTTGATCGCCTGCGGCAGGTCACATGCGTTGTCCTGAGCGGCGAGCATGAATGCAGACTGCAACAGGCTGGCCGGGTAGTAATCGCTGGACAGAATATCCAGCAACCCGTCACGGGCCAGCGATGCTGCCGCCACGTTACCGGAGTGCGAGCCGCCGCGCACGATGTTCGGTGCGCCCATCAACACGCTCATGCCCAGTTGCCGACAGCCACGGGCCGCTTCGAGCGTGGTCGGGAACTCGGCGATGCTCATGCCGAAACCTGCCGACTCCTCGACATGCGCCATGGTTGCATCGTCGTGACTGGCAATCGACAGGCCGCGCGCCAGGCACAGTTCGACAATCGCACGCCGGTAACGGTCGGCGTACTCGTTGGAGTTGGCCACCTGTTCAACGATGAAACGGTCCATTTCCTCATTGTTCATGTGGTACTTGCCCATGTAGTACTCACGGTACTTGGACTCCAGGGCAAACTGACGCTGGCCGGGCGCGTGGTCCATCACCGAGACCAGTTGCACCAGTGGCTGGTCCACCAGATCGCGAAACACGCTCAAGGTGTCCGGGTGACTGACCTCGCAGCGCAGGTGCAACACGTGCTCGGCGCGAGTCAGGCCTGCCGCATTGGCGTCGGCAATCGCCTGTAGCATGGCGGGCAATTGCTGCATGCGCTTGCCTTTGGGGTTGATGTCGCCGATCGACAGCGCGTCGAACACCGTGGTGATGCCCGCCGCGACGATTTGCGCATCGTGGCTGATCACCGCCGACATCGACGGCCAGTCGACACCCGGACGCGGCGACAGGTGCTTTTCCAGGTTGTCGGTGTGCAATTCCACCAGCCCCGGCAGCAGGTAATCGCCCTGCATGTCCTGGGCCTGACTCAACTGGCTGCATCCACTCTCGACCTCGGCAATCAGGCCGTCACGGACCACCACAGTGCCGGTGAATACCTGCTCGGCCGTCACCACGCGGGCGTTACTGAAAACCTGTTCATTCAGCATTGCAGCAACTCCTTGGCGGTAAGGTCCACCGGGGTCATGTCGAGTTGACGATTGGCGACAGCGTCACGGGCGTCGCGGTCATGGAAGATACCGATCAGGGCGGCACCGGCCTGTTTGGCCTCGTCGACCAGTTCCAGCACCACCCGGCGATTGGCGTCGTCCAATGACGCAGTCGGTTCGTCGAGGAGCAGCACCGGCCACGGCACCATGAACGCGCGCGCAATGTTTATGCGCTGCTGTTCGCCACCGGAAAACGTGCTGGGCGCCAACGGCCACAGGCGCTGCGGAATATTCAGCCGCCCCAGCAGCAGTTGCGCGCGCTCCTGCGCCTGCTCACGGGACCAGCCGCGCGCCAGAGCCGGTTCCATGACCACGTCCAGGCTGGACACACGCGGAATCACGCGCAGGAACTGGCTAACGTAGCCGAGCGTTTTGCGCCGCACCTCAAGCACCTGGCGCGGGGTTGCGCCGACCAGCTCGGTCCACTCGCCTTCATGCTGCACGCGAATGCTGCCGGCGGCAGGCAGGTAGTTGCCATACAGGGTGCGCAGCAGCGTGCTCTTGCCCGCGCCGGATTGCCCGCTGAGCACCAGGCATTCGCCGGCGCGCACCGAGAAATTCAGGCCGCGCAGCACATTGAGGACCACGCCGTTGTGCTGATGCAGGGTGAAGGTTTTCGACAGGTCACGGACCTCGATCAAGGTTGTCATCGGGCTCACCTCTTCTGTACAGGCTGTTCGGACAGTGCGACTCATGGCTGCAATACCGAGGACACCAACAGTTGCGAATACGGGTGTTGCGGGTCATCGAGAATCTGGTCAGTCAGGCCGCTTTCGACCACTTCCGAGCGACGCATGACCATCAACCGGTCGGCGAGCAACCGCGCGACCGCCAGATCGTGGGTAACGATGACCACGGCCAGATCCAGCTCCCGCACCAGACCGCGCAACAAATCGAGCAAGCGGGCCTGCACCGACACGTCGAGCCCGCCGGTGGGTTCGTCCATGAACACCAGTCTGGGGCTGGAGACCAGATTGCGGGCGATTTGCAGGCGCTGCTGCATGCCGCCGGAAAAGGTCCGCGGCAGGTCGTCGATGCGCTGCGGATCGATCTCCACCTGGGTCAGCCAGTCCAGCGCGGCACCCCGCAACTGCTGATAATTACGTACCCCCTGCGCCATCAGACGCTCGCCGATATTGGCGCCGGCCGACACGCCCATGCGCAGGCCATCGCGCGGGTTCTGTTCGACAAAACCCCACTCGGTGCGCAGCAAGGTGCGCCGCTGCGCCTCACTGGCGCTGTACAGGTCGAACCAGTCGCCCGCCTTGCTGCGATAGTCGATGCTGCCGCGGTCCGGCGGGCAACGTCCGCTCAACAGCGAGAGCAACGTGGATTTCCCCGAGCCGGACTCGCCAACGATGCCCAGCACTTCGCCGGGGTACAGATCAAAACTGACGTCCTGACAGCCTTTCTGCACACCGTACAGGCGAGTCAGGCCGCGTACCTTGAGCAGCGGCTGCACCGCCTCAGGAAGGCGCCCGCCCGCCGCGCCCAATGAACGTGCACTGATCATCGGTCGTTCTCCTGCTGTTTGACGCGCTGGGCGCAGTAATCGGTGTCGGAGCAGACAAAGCTCTGCGTCCCGGCATCGTCGAGAATCAGCTCGTCGAGAAAGGAATCATGACTGCCGCAGATCGCACAGCACTGCTCCCAGCGCTGCACCTCGAACGGGTGATCTTCAAAGTCCAGGCTTACTACCTGCGTATACGGCGGCACGGCGTACAGACGCTTTTCGCGCCCCGCACCGAAGAGCATCAATGCCGGGCTCATGTGCAGCTTGGGGTTATCGAATTTAGGAATCGGCGACGGGTCCATCACGTAGCGTTCATCGACCATCACCGGGTAGGCGTAACTGGTGGCGATATGGCCGAAGGTGGCGATGTCCTCGTAGAGTTTGACGTGCATAACGCCATAATCATCCAGCGCGTGCATGGTCCGGGTCTCGGTTTCCGAGGGCTCGATGAAACGCAGCGGCTCGGGAATCGGCACCTGATAGACCATGATCTGATCGGCCTGCAGCGGCGTTTCCGGGATCCGGTGACGGGTCTGGATGACGGTCGCCTCAGGCGTGCGCTCGGTGGTAGCGATGCCGGCCGTGCGGGCAAAGAAACGCCTGATCGAGACAGCGTTGGTGGTGTCGTCAGCGCCCTGATCGATGACCTTGAGCACATCATCAGCGCCCAGGATCGCAGCGGTCAGCTGCATCCCGCCAGTGCCCCAGCCATACGGCAGCGGCATTTCGCGCCCGCCAAACGGCACCTGATAACCGGGGATCGCCACCGCCTTAAGCAAGGCGCGACGAATCATACGTTTGGTCTGCTCGTCCAGATAAGCGAAGTTGTAGGCCTCATCCCGTGCAGGCCTTTGCTGTGCGGTGTTCATCGGTGCATTACTCATTGGTCGCTCCCCGGTTTCGGTGCAGACTTGCGCAGCTTGCGGATCAACTCCAGTTCGGACTGGAAATCGACGTAATGCGGCAGCTTGAGGTGCGAGACGAAACCCGCCGCTTCGACGTTGTCGCAATGCGCCAGGACGAACTCTTCCTGCTGGGCCGGTGAGCGGACTTCTTCGTTGAATTCCTCGGCGCGCAGCGAGCGGTCCACCAGCGCCATGCCCATCGCCTTGCGCTCCGCGTTGCCGAAGGCAAGGCCGTAACCCCGGGTAAACTGCGCGGGTTCGCTGGCCGAGCCGACGAACTGATTGACCATCTCGCATTCGGTGACTTCGATGTCGCCAATCGCAATCGGGAAGCCCAGTTCTTCAGGTTCGATCCAGACTTCCACCTCGCCGATGCGGATTTCCCCGGCGAACGGGTGATTGCGGCCATAACCGCGCTGGGTCGAATAACCCAGCGCCAGCAGGAACCCCTCATCGCCACGCGCCAGCGCCTGCAAGCGCTGGGCACGACTGGACGGATACTCCAGCGGTTCGCGGGTGATGTCCGCCACGCGCTCACCGTCGTCGACTTCGGGCTTCATAAGCCCTTCCTTGGCCAGCAACCCGAGCACTCGCGGACAGGACTCAAGGGTGGCGTGCGGGGTAACTTCCGGGCCCGGGTGCTCGCCTTCGGCCAGCAAGGTGAAATCCAGCAGGCGGTGGGTGTAGTCGAAGGTCGGCCCCAGCAATTGACCGCCGGGGACGTCCTTGAACGTGGCCGACAGGCGACGGTTGAGCTGCATGTTCGAGGTGTCGATGGGCAGGCTGGCGCAGAAGCGCGTCAGCGTGGTGCGATAGGCACGCAGCAGGAAGATCGCTTCGATCAGATCGCCCGCCGATTGCTTGATCGCCAGCGCAGCCAGTTGCGGGTCGTACAGCGAACCCTCGCTCATGACCCGCGCGACCGCCAGCGGCAGTTGCTGGCGGACCTGCTCGACGTCGAGTTCGGCAATGCCGGTGTCGCCACGACGCCTGCTGGCCAGCAGACGGTGAGCGTTATCGATGGCCTGTTCGCCACCCTTGACCGCGACGTACATCAGGCACACTCCTGCACACGGGTGCTGCGTGGCAAGCCGAGCAGTCGATTGCCAGAGACAAAGAACACATCCAGCCCGCAAGGGAAGACATTACGTGCTTCACGTGCAGCCCAGAAACCTTCATCCAGCGGCAACGCCACCGAATGGTGTCGCTTGATGCCGGGACCGCTCCAGGCAAGCATCCGCCCGCCTTCCAGGTCAGGCAGCTGGATCAGCAAGGTGCAGGATTGATCCGGGTAGCGATCATTGCCGGTATCGAAATCGTGCAGTTGCAGAGCAGTCGATGCATCGAGCAACGCGAAGCGGGCCGCGTGCCGGTCAGTGACAATCGGGCTGCCGCAATGAAAGGCAATGTTTGCGCGAATCGCCGGGGTATCGAATGCCGGCGCCAGCCACACTGGCGTGTCCAGGTCCAGCAACGCCAGGCACAGGGCATGGGTTGCACTGTCCAGGCCCTGCAAGGCCGGCGGTTGGTGCGCGGTGGGCAGGGTCTGAATCACGCCCGGCCCGGACAACGCCTTGAGGGCGACGCGAAAACTGCGTTGGGCATCCAGTACAGGATCGGTGAAGGCAGGTTGCAAAAGGACGGCATTCATCAGTCTTCTCCTCGGACCAGGGTAAAGAATTCGACTTTGGTGGCAGCGGCCTCCGCGTCCTTGCGCGCCCGACGCTCGGCTTGCGCACGCGCCAGCGGCTCGATCAGTTCGGACAGCCACCAGGCCTGCTGCGCGCCCTGCAAATGCGCGTCGGCCAGAGCCGCCAGTTCGGCGTGACGCTTGTCGCGTCCGGCCAGATAGCTGTAGCCGGTGCGACCATCGGCCAGACGCACCACACAGCGCGTCACACTCATTTCGCCGAGGTTGAAAGCTGAACCGGTGCCGCCCATACGGCCCCGCACCAGGGTCATGCCGATTTCCGGAGCGCGGATCATCTGGTAATCGGTGTCGCGCAACGCCGCTTCGTGACGCTGCAATCGCTCGCGACTCGGCTCATCGACATGGGCACGTGCCAAGACGCCCATCCAGTGCTGACGTGCGGCTGTTTCAGGGGATGCTTGCATGGAACACCTCGGGGTCAGTCCGTCGTTGGGTGGCCAGCCATCTGGCTGTCGGCAATCGGGTTGAATGCCACTTGGTACTGGAAGCGGTCTGAACGGCTGACCGAGCGTGAAAGCTCTACGGGCCGCCCCGACCGGTCACACGAAACCGTCAATACCGTCAGCGCAGGCATGTGTCGGGGCATCAGCAGCAACCCCGCCTCTCCGCGGGACGGCAAGCGCGCACCGATCAGGCTCTGTGCACGGCTCAACGGCAACTCGCGCTCGGCCAGGTACTGGCGCACCGAGCCGCACTGATACTCAGCCAGCAACTCGCTGTAACGGGCGCTGTAGCGATGGCAGATCAGACTCACGGCCTGCCCGTCCAGCTTGCGCAAGGTCTGCAGTTCAATCAGTGGCGCATGCTCGGCCAGCCCCAGATGCAGCGCATCTTCCTGGCTGGCGAGGCATTCGCGGCGCACCAGCAGCACGGCCTCGACCCCGATGCCCTGCGCCGACAGCGACTTGCTATAGGCGCTTTCGGCCTGCATCGGGTAGATCAACGGGCGTTCCAGTACCTGAGTGCCCTTGCCCTGCCGGCGCAGCACACTGCCCTCGCGGACCAGTTCGTCGACAGCACGGCGAATCGTGTGGCGGTTGACGCTGAAGCGTTCGGCCAGCTGAAACTCGGCGGGCAGGTAATCGCCAGGCAGGTACGTGGCCAGCTCGTCACGCAGCGTCTCGGCCAGTTCCAGGTACATCGGCTCAGCTTGTCTAGACAACTGCATGGTTAAAAAAAGTGTTCATTGAACACCCCTCTTCTGTCAGATGAATTGCTTGCGCAGGCGCTGCGACATGATGTCGATGACGCTTACCACAACGATGATCACCAGCAGCACGGCGCTGGTCTGGACGAACGCAAAGGCGCGAATGTTTTCCCAGAGGATAACCCCGATGCCCCCTGCGCCGACCATCCCGACCACGGTTGCCGAGCGCACATTGGATTCGAACCGGTATAGAGCATAGGAGATCCACAGCGGCATGACCTGCGGAATGACCCCGTAGATGACTTCCTGCAAGGCGCTGGCACCGGTGGCGCGCACCCCTTCGACCGGTCCGGGCTCTATGGCTTCGACAGCTTCGGCGAACAGTTTGGCGAGGACCCCGGTGGTGCTGATCCACAGTGCCAGCACCCCGGCGAACGGCCCCAGCCCGACGGCGACCACAAACAGCATCGCGAACACCATCTCGTTGATCGAACGAAAAGCGTCCATGCAGCGCCGCAGCGGCAGATGAATCCACCACGGCGTGATGTTCTCGGCGCACAGGATGCCCAACGGTATCGAGCAGACAATCGCCAGCGCCGTGCCCCACAGGGCGATCTGGATAGTCACCAGCATTTCCTTGAGGTAGCTGCGCCACTCACGGAAGTCCGGAGGGAAGAAATCGGCGGCGAATGTGGCCATGTTCGACGAGTCGCGAACCAGTGCCATCGGGTTCATTTCTGCGCCCTGCCAGGCCCAGGCCAGTGCAGCGAGCAACAGGCCCCAGCCCAGATAACGGGACCAGTTGGGTTTGCCTGCAACCTGGGCGTAGGCAACGTGAGTGGTCATGACGAACTCCTGATCGTGAACGGCTGGCTCAACCTGCGGAGCTGCCTGCGGTTTTCTGGTTCAGCTCAGTGATACGCTCCTGCAACTTGCTCAGGCTGGCATCGATATCCTTGAGACGGGCAGTTTTCTCCTGGGCGTCCAGCGTGGTGCTGGCAGCCACTTCGGTGCGCTGCTTGAACAGCTCGAGCTGGCGGATGGGCAGCAATTGGTCATCGCTGGACTTGAGAAACTTGCCCATCTGCATGTTCTTCAGGACGGTTTTCTCTTCATCGGTATTGCCATAACTGGTGAAGAACTCACGAATCTTTGCCTTGTCCTGGTCCGACAGCGCCTTGCTCCAGACAATCGGGTCGGCCGGGATCAGCGGCGATTTCCAGATCACCTTGAGTTGCTCGACCTTGTCGGGTTGGGTCACAGCCAGGCGATCCCAGCTTTCGGTATTGAAGGTCGCAACGTCCAGCTGCCCCTTGGCAACACTCAGGGCGTTGACTTCATGACTGGAGTTCAAGGTGCGCTTGAAGGCAGTGGACGCATCGACGTGGTTTTTCGCAAACACGTAATAACCTGGCACCAGATAGCCCGAGGTGGAGTTCGGGTCGCCGTTGCCGAAGGTCAGGCTCTTGGCATTCTTGAGCATGTCTTCGACGCTATTGATCGGGCTGTCCTTGCGCACGATCAGCAGGCTCCAGTAACCCGCGTCACCGTTGGCGGCGGAGGTCTGGGCAAAGATCTCGCCGTTGGAGCGGTCCACCGCTTCCATCGCCGCCTTGTTGCCCAGCCAGGCCACGTCCACCTTGTTGAAGCGCATGCCCTGAATAAGGCCGGCGTAGTCCGAAGCGAAGGTGGCATTGACCTTGAGACCGGTCTTGCGGCTCATGTCATCGAGGACCGGCTGCCAGATACTTTTCAGGTTTTGCGAAGACTCGGTGGACATGATGCCGAAATTGATGGCTTTTTCTTCTGCGGCCTGGACGGTGCCCAACGCGCAGGCAGTCAGCAAGGCGGCAGAGGCGAGAAGACGACCGATACGCTTGAACATGCAGGCTCTCCGGAAAATGTCAGGTGGGGGATGTTGAAAGGACGTCAGACCTTGGCCAGCGTCAGGCTGGCTTTTTGCCGCACGCGCCGGCTTCGTTCGGTGATCATCAGACTCGCGTCCGCGTCTGCACCGTAGAGGTCGTTGAGGAACTGTTTGCTGAGCTCCTGCGCCAGACCATCAAAATGAATACGCCCGGATTTGAGCGCCACCGCACGCGGGCAATAGCGCACGGCATAATCGACCTGATGCAGGGTCACCACGACCGTCTTGCCGTCGCGGCGGTTGATGTCGGCGAGGATTTCCATAACGCGGCGGGCCGATTCCGGGTCCAGTGAGGCAATCGGTTCATCGGCGAGGATCACTTCGGCGCGCTGGGTCAAGGCGCGGGCAATCGCTACCCGCTGCTGCTGTCCGCCGGACAGGGTCGAAGCCCGTTGCGCGGCAAGGTCCGCCAGCCCGACCCTTTCCAGCGCGGCCATTGCACGCTGTTTTTCCTCGTTGTTGAACAGCGCCAGACTGCCGCGCCAGCGTGGCATGCGCCCCAGACAACCGAGCAGGACGTTGTCCAGCACGCTGAGGCGATTGACCAGATTGAATTGCTGGAAGATATAACCGATATCGGCGCGCAGACGTCGCACCTGGCTGTTGAGGCGGCCGGAGGACTGAACCTCGCGGCCCAATACCTGAACCTGACCGCCATTGCTGCGATCACAGCACGCCAGACCGGCGAGATGCCGAAGCAGCGTTGACTTGCCCGAACCGGAAGCGCCAATCAGCGCGACCATCTCACCAGGTTGTATAGACAACGCGAGATCAATGAGAGCGCTTTTGTGGGAAAAGGTCTTGTTCAGGCCTTGTACATGAATGGCTTCGTTCATGAGGCTTCTCGGTCTGTGCACGACCCGGGACAGGTCGCATTTGGTTGTCAACCAAACTGAACCTGTGTTGTTGCAGAGTCATGAACCGCGAGTGACCAAGTGATAACAGTTTGTCACCCATCGTGTGGCAACGGACAGCGGTGGGACCCTCATCCGCTGCATTGCCACGCTGAAGCATTGGGACTGAAAGAAGCCCAGGCAGCCGCTCCCGGTACTGCGGAGCGGCGCAAACGCAGCGGATCAGATCCTGAAGCTGCCCACCAGCTGCTGCAGACGCGCAGCCTGCTCTTCCAGCGAGTTGCAGGCATCCAGGGTCTGGCGCAGGTTGTCGACGCCCAGCTGGTTGAGGGTGTTGATGTGAGTGATGTCGACATTGATCGACTCGACCACCGAGGTCTGCTCTTCAGTTGCCGCCGCGACCGACTGGTTCATGCCGTTGATCTCTTCGATGCGGCGGGTCACGCTGCTCAGACGCTCGCCGGCCAGATTGGCGATGCCGACGCTGTCCTCGCTCTGACGCTGGCTCTCGGTCATGTTGGTCACTGCTTCGCGAGCGCCGACCTGCAGCTCTTCGATCATGGTCTGTACTTGCTGGGCAGAATCCTGAGTGCGGTGCGCCAGGTTGCGCACCTCGTCGGCCACTACCGCAAACCCGCGCCCTGCTTCACCGGCACGCGCCGCTTCGATGGCGGCGTTGAGCGCCAGCAGGTTGGTCTGCTGGGAAATGCTGGTGATCACTTCAAGAATCTGCCCGATGTTGGCGGTCTTGCCATTCAGGCTTTCGATGTTCACGCACGACTCGCTGATCTTGCCGGACAGCTCGTTCATCGCCTTGATAGTCTGCTGCACAACGTTCTGACCGTCGCTGGCCAGGCCGCTCGCATCGCTCGACTGCTGCGAGGTGCGCGCCGCATTCTGGGCAATTTCCTGGGCAGCGGCACCCAATTCGTTGATCGCCGCTGCCACGCTTTCAGTGCGATTGGCCTGCTGGTCGGAGTTGCCCATCGACGCGTTGGAGACCTTGACCACCCGGGTGGCAACCTCGCCCAATTGCGCGGCAGTCGAAGCCACTTCGCGGATCGAGGTATGGATACGTTCAACAAAATGGTTGAACGACTCGGCCAGTGCGCCGAATTCATCCTGCGAAGTGATGGCCAGACGCTTGGTCAGATCGCCCTCGCCATCGGCGATATCACGCATCGCGCGGCCCATCTGATGCAGGGGTTGCATCAACACCCGGATCAACAGGCCCAGTAACAGGATGATCACCATCACCACAACCACCATCGCAGTGATGGCCGAGGTACGGAACTCGGTCAACATGGCGTAGGCGGAATCCTGCTCCAGTACCAGTGCCACGTACCAGTTGGCCGTCGAGACACCTTGAACGGGCGTGAAGGAAATGATCTCGGGCTTTTTACCGGAGTCGATTTCACTCACCCCGGCAGCAATTTTCGGCGTATTGGTCGGGTAGGCTTCACTGATGTTCTTGAGCACCAGCTTGCTGTCCGGGTGCACCAGAATCTTGCCGTCGGCGCTGACCAGAAACGCATAACCATGGCCATCGAAGTTCAGCGAGTTGATGATCTTGGTGACGTTGTCCAGAGCGATATCGGCACCGGCCACGCCCACGAACTGATTCTGGAACTTGACCGGTGTGGCCATGGTCATGACCAGCTTGCCGGAAGATGCCGCGATGTAGGGTTCGGTCACAATGGTGCCGGGGGCATTCTGTGCCGCCTTGTACCAGCCACGCGCACGCGGATCGTAGTCAGATGGGCGATTGGCCGACGGCACCGAGAACATCACGCCATCGGTGTTGCCAAAGTAGCTCAGCTGAAAACTGTCACTGTAGGCAGGCAGGCCGATGGCGCGTTGCAACTGGGGCAGTTCCTTGCCATCCGCGGCGATTTGCTGCGACATCGATTGCAGCAATTGCATGCGGCTTTCCAGCCAGGTTTGAATGTTCTGCGTGGTGAGCGTACCCAGTTGTTGCAACTCGGACTTGACGCTGGATTTGAGCGACTGACGCTGTCGATAGTCATTGACGACAATGAATACACTGAACGCCACGACCACAATCAATGCAGCGGCGAGAAGAATCTTTTTGCTGAAACCCAGACTTTTCATAGCGGTTACTTCCACGGCAAAAAACCAATAAGGACGATCTCTGGATCGCCAATCAAACTTCACAACAGTGCCGTCTATTTCACATTACAACCCACAGGCCGTTCAGCAACCGGAGCCGATACGTCTGCCACGGCGTCAATCACCAGGCAGGTCCGAGTATCGAAACCTTACAGAGACGCTTGTATCGCCATATCGGCGCGATCCACGAGTCCTTGATTATTTTTTTCGTCGCAGGTCGAGACGCCCTTCCCACAATCGACACTCAAGCGTGCAGAACAGGAAAAACTGGCTATGGTTGAAATCATCCCCCGCCCTGCACAGGATGGTCTCGCCATGCCAAGTATCGAGCAACTTTTTGACGGTTTGCATAGCCTCCCGAGTATTCCCAAAGTGGCTCAGGATCTGATGCTGCAATTTGACAATCCTTCTTCGAACCTGGAAAGCATTGCGCGCAATATAGAGAAAGACCCGGTGATTGCGGCCAAGGTATTGCGTCTGGCCAACTCGGCGCGCTTTCGCGGCTCAAGGGAATCCTCGAGTATCGAAGACGCGGCCATGCGCCTGGGTTTCAATACGCTGCGTACGCTGGTGATGGCCTCGGCAGTGACCGGTGCATTCAAGGCCGGGCCGAGTTTTGATCTCAAGGGGTTCTGGCTGAAAAGCTTTCAGGTAGCAGGAATCTGCCGGATGCTGGCGAAACAGACGGGCGCCGATCCTGAAATAGCCTTTACCTGCGGGGTGATGCATAACATCGGTGAGTTGCTGATCCAGACCGGCGCGCCCGATGTTGCCGAACGCCTGAACAACGCCGCCAAAGCCGGGACGCCAGGACGTGCGGCCAGCGAAACCCTGCAACTGGGTTTCAGCTACCCGGAAGTCGGTGCAGAGCTGGCCAGTCGCTGGCATTTGCCCAAGGTTATTCAACAGGCTATCGCCTATCAGGCAACGCCGATGAGGGCACCGGCTGACGCATCGCTGCCGAGGATCGTCGCCCAGGCCATTACCATTTCGGATGCGCTGGAGGCCCACGGCGGCGCGACACCTCAGGCGCAGCAGGCGTCAGGCGGTCCGCTGATGGAAGGCATCGATCTGGACGCGCTGTTTGCCGGGTTGCCGGCGGTGCTGGAAGCAGACAAGGCGTTCTCCGAATTACTGAACTGAACCAAAAGCAATTCTCCAGGCTGACCAGCGTATGCGGGCATGGCGTCAGGCGGTCCATTTTTGAGGCCGTATAGCGCGTTTATCTGTATATCCATACAGATAAACCTTGCCCGCTACGCATTCAACGTTCATCCTTGCAGCCCTTGCACCGGTAATCGACGACGGTAGTCATGCGGCTGTTTCTCTGCGAAAAACCTTCCCAGGCCAAAGACATTGCGGCTGCGCTCGGCGCAACCCGGCGTGGCGACGGCTGCTGGGTGGGTGCCAATGCGACGGTCACCTGGTGCATCGGCCACCTGCTGGAAACCGCCCCGCCCGACGCCTACGATGCACGTTACAAACGCTGGGTACTGGAAGACCTGCCCATCGTGCCGGAAAAATGGAAAATGCTGGTCAAGCCCAGAACCGCCAGCCAGTTCAAGGCAGTCAAGCGGCTGCTGGGTGAAGCCCGGGAACTGGTGATCGCCACCGACGCCGACCGTGAGGGCGAAATGATCGCCCGCGAACTGATCGAGCACTGTCGCTATCGCGGGCCGATTCAGCGTTTGTGGCTGTCGGCACTGGATGACGCCTCGATCCGCAAGGCGCTGGCGGCGCTCAAGCCCGGTGCCGATACGTTCAGCCTGTATCACTCGGCGCTGGGTCGATCACGCGCCGACTGGCTGATCGGCATGAACATGAGTCGCCTGTTTACACTGCTGGGTCGACAATCCGGTTATCAGGGCGTGTTGCCAGTAGGTCGGGTACAAACCCCGACCCTGCGACTGGTGGTAGACCGTGATCGCAGCATCGCCAACTTCGTCCCGGCGCCCTACTGGGCTATCGACGTCAGGCTGCTGCATGACAATCAGGCGTTCATCGCCCAGTGGCGCGCACCATCGGATGCCTGCGACGACCAGGACCGTTGCCTGAACCAGGCGCTTGCGCAAAAGGCTGCGCACGACATGCGCGGCGCGGCCAGCGCACGACTGGTCAAGCTGCGCACCGAGCGCATTCGCGAAGCGGCGCCTTTGCCGTTTGACCTGGGCACCCTGCAGGAAATCTGTTCGAAGAAGCTCGGGCTCGGCGCGCAGGAAACCCTCGACATCGCCCAGTCCCTGTATGAAACCCACAAGGTCATCACCTATCCGCGCAGCGATTGCGGGTACCTGCCGAACAGTCAGCATGGTGAGGCCGCAGGCATTATCGCGGCGCTGTGCAAGGCCGACCCTGCGCTGGCAGGCCTGTCGCCGCACCTCGACCCACAACGTCGATCACGGGCCTGGAATGACAGCAAAGTGACAGCCCACCACGGCATCATTCCCACCGCGGCGGTGCGCGGCGTAGAACGTCTGACCGGCAAACCGCGAGCGGTGTATACCCTGATCAGGGCGCGTTACCTCGCGCAGTTTCTGCCCAACCACGAATTCGATCGCACCCAGGCTGACTTCGACTGTGCAGGCCACGCGCTGCGTGCGGTGGGCAAACAGATTGTCGAGCCAGGCTGGAAGCGTGCGATGCCCGAAGCGCTGGCCCCGGTCAAGGGTCGCGAAGCGCCTGCCCCGCAGCCGTTGCCGGCATTGTTTCAGGGCTGCGAGTGTGCGGTCGCCGAGGTCATCCTCAAGGACCTCTGGACCCAGCCGCCCAAGCCGTTCACCGAGGGAGACCTGATCAAGGCAATGAAGAACGTCGCCAGACTGGTGGAAGACCCGCTGCTCAAACAGAAGCTCAAGGACACCACCGGCATTGGCACCGAAGCCACCCGCGCCGGGATCATTCAAGGCCTGCTGGACCGTGGCTACCTGACCAAGCAAGGCAAGTCGCTGTGCGCAGCACCGGCAGCCTTCAGCCTGATCGACGCCGTGCCCCGTGCCATCGCCGATCCGGGCACCACCGCCATCTGGGAACAGGCGCTGGACATGGTCCAGAGCGGCGAAATGAGCCTTGAAGAGTTCGTCGCCAAACAGGCGGCGTGGATGAGCAAACAGGTCAGCCGTTGCGTCGGCATGCGTATGAGTATCAGCGGACCAGCCAGCCCGGCAGGCGTTACACCGCCCTGGAAGAAAAAACGCAAGACCACTAAACGGCCCGCCAAGACCTCCACCGCCACGACGGATACTGCGGCGAAAAAGCCGCGGCGCGCTGCCAGACCGGCCGCCAAGGCGTAGGCCGGAACAGCGATAACCAGATCAGCCATTGCACATTCAAGCGTTACGAACAGGTGTTACAACATGTCAGACCGAGAGCTCATCATTCCGTCCACCATGCAGTCGATCATGGACCGTGCAGGCTATGCACCTGCGGTCAGGGTTGGGGATACCCTGTACTGCGCGGGCCAGGTGGGGCGTACGCGGGATATGGAAGTCATCCTCAACCCGGAGGCGCAGTTCATCGCCTGCTGGGAGAATCTGCGCACGGTGCTCGCCGAGGGCGGTTGCACCTTCGAGGATATAGTCGACATGACGACTTACCATGTCGCCATGAGCGAACACATGGCGGTCTTTCGTGAAGTAAAAAACCGCATATTCCCGCGTGGCCAGTGCGCCTGGACCTGCATCGGCGTTGCCGAACTGGCGCACCCCGGGTTGCTGCTCGAAATCAAGTGCGTTGCGATCAGGCGCAACAACGCCTGATCGACATCACAGACTCGAGCGCAAGGGTATCTCGTGCCGCGAAGTTTGTGCCTGGACATCGTCCAGACCGACCATTTCGTCATGCGCCACGGCCTGGGTCATGAACAGTTTTACGTCAGAGACCGAAGACAGCACCTTGCGCGCCTCTTCCACCGAAGCAACGTGCAGGGTTTTTCCGCTCGAATCTTCCACTGGCACAGACTTGCCCTCGAGCTTTGCGTGCAGCACGTAGGAACCGCCTTCCATGGAGATCAGATCGAGTTCACGAACCGTTTGATCCTTTACATGTTTGGTCAGGTCTTGAATGTTCAAAGTCACACCTCCGGTGGCGTTCTGGAAATCAGCGCCGCTTGAAAATGGAGCTTTTATTGGCGCAAACGTTCAGTCGTTTGGGGGACGGCCAGCCTGAATATCCATGTCGCAAATACATGAGACAGGTTGAGCGATGTTATTCTGCGGCGGCTTCGGACACCCGGCTGCGCACGTCGCGTACCCCCCCCCGAACAGATATTCAAGGATAGACAGATGATCGACTTCAACAACAAGGGCTTCTTCAAACTCAAACAGAATGACGAATACGCGGACCGGGTCAAGGACCTGCTGCTCGACGGCGAAGAGGTTATCGATGCCTACAAGTCCATGCGTGATGGCGTAGTGTTCACGAGCAAACGCATCATTGCGGTCAACGTCCAGGGGCTGACAGGCAGCAAGAAGGACTTCACCTCCTTGCCGTACAAGAACATCGTGGCGTGGTCGGTCGAGACATCGGGTACGTTCGACCTGGACTCTGAACTGGAAATCTACTTCTCGGCGGTCGGCAAGGTAAAATTCGAATTCACCGGCAAGACCTCAATCGTTCAGATATCCAGGTACATCTCCCAACACCTTCTGGGCTGAAAAACGCCATCAGCCTGCGCATGGCGCAGGCCCTGGCATCTTAGGTCACTTGCCCAACAGCAGCGCTGCGTCGAAGCCCATCCGCAAGTTGCCCCAGTGGCGCCCCTCGAAAAAGAACGGCACATCGATTTCGGTCATGATCTCTCCGGTATCGCGCAAATAAGTCTGCAACAGAAAACGCTGCTTGTTGCCTGCGGCGCGCAGACCAATCGGGTCGGAGAACATGCGTTTGTTGCGGCACACCGGCAGATCGACTTCGCGGTTGCCGGTAGGCTTTTGCGATACCCAACTGTTGTTGACCGGGCAATAGCCTTTGCTGTCGACGATGAAGGTGACCTTGCCGCCGCGTGTGCCCTTGGTCAGCTTGTCGCATTCTTCCTGGCAGACTTGCGCAAAACGCTCGGTGTAACCGGTGGTGTATTGTTTGGGGTCTGTGCCCGGAATCAGCTTGTAACTCTGATCGAACAGATTGACGCCCTGTTTGTGCAGCTCGGCCAGGCGTACTTGCAGAATGTCACGGCACTGACTGGCGCGAGTGATCGCTGCATCCAGTTCGCCATGCCCAAGCACGAAACGCCCCAGCAGCGCCTGCACTTGCTCAGCCACACTGGACAGATCCCGAGTAGCCGTTGCGGAGTGCTGCATGCGCTGATCGATGGCCTGGCTATCGGAATAGATCCGCGTTACCCGTTCATTGATCCCCGTGTTGGTAGAGGCGAACTGCTGAATGTGTGCAGCGATGTCGGCGAGCTTGTCGTTGGTCGACTCGAAATCGCCGATCATGCTCTCGAAATGGCCGGATGCGCGCTCCACCACCAGTTGGGTTTCACGGGCGCTGTGGCTGATCTGGATGGTCTGTTCGTGTGTGGAACTGACTTCCTGAAGCATCGCGTCGATGTTGCGCGAGATGTCGTCAGTGGCTTTGCTGACGTTTTGCGCCAGCGTGCGCACCTCGTCGGCCACCACCGCAAAACCTCGACCACTCTCCCCCGCACGCGCCGCTTCGATGGCCGCATTGAGCGCCAGCAGGTTGGTTTGCGAAGAAATCTGCTGAATCAGCCCGACAATCGACTTGATGCTTGATGAACGCTCATTCAGGCCGGAGACCAGCCCACCGAACTCGTTGAGACTGGTGGATATCTGGCTGATATTGCCGGTCACCTCAAGCAGTTCGGCGTAAGAGTCGCGTGCCATGCTCAGATTCTGCGCAGTGGTGCTGGAAATACCCTGGGTCTGCTGCGAAACATCCTCGATGCTGCCCACTGCCATATTGCTCTGGTCCATCACTTCTCTGGCGAAGCGTGCCTGATCGGTCGCGCTGTCGCTGGAGTCACTGATGTTCTTCAGCGAACGCGCCGACTCGACGGCGATCTGCACAGTCAGCCCCTGAATGCTGCTGATGATCTCGCGCTGTTTGGCCAGAAAGAGATTGCAGGTACTGGCCAGCCCGCGAATTTCATCATGGGTGAGCAGCGGCAGATCCCTTGATAGATCACCTTCGCCACTGGCGACCTCTTCGAGCGCGCGAGTCATGGACATCACCGGACGCACGATCAGGTGGCGGAAATACCACACCATGAAGCTGACCATGACCAGCGTGAACAGGGTGCTCAGCAGAATTGCGTTGCTCAGCAGATCGAGCTGACTCTGGATCACGCCCAGCGCGGCAGGGTCCGTTTGCGTGCCGCGCAATTGCAGCATGATGTCGGAACGAATGTTCAGCGCCACCCAATACAGCAAGGCGCTGACCACGACCAGCAGGAAAAGGCTTGATAGCTTCTTGGTCAGCGTGTTGAAAAACTGCTTTTCAACTGACTCGTACAAAGCCTTTAACGTCTGCATTTTCCTGCTCCTGGGTACAAGGGTGATTCTTGTGCGATGGTTAACGTCTGTCGCGACCAAAGCTTTAATGCGTTCGCCTTCAGCGGAGGCGGAAAAACTTCGACCACACAGCTCGCGGCGCTTTTCGCGCCGCAGAGTACTGCAGAGCTGGGCAATTTGATATCACAGTTGAAAGCGATCAACCGATTGTGAAAGCTGCCCGGCCATCAACGACAGTTCATCAGTGGTACTGGCTGTCTGGCCGATGACACGGCTATTGCCCTCGGACATGCTGGCAATCATTTCTACCTGATGGGCGATTTCGTTGCTGGCCAGGCTCTGCTCGCCAATGGTACGGGTGATGTCATTGACCAACTGCGTGGTGCTCAATGTGGCATCCAGGATATCGCTGATCGCACGCTCCACTTCAGCGGTGACCGCCATGCCCTTGTCGACCTGGGCCACACCGGCTTCCATGCTGGTAACCGCCTCGCGGGTGCTCTGCTGAATGCGCGCAACCATGGTGGTTATTTCCTGAGTGGAAGCACTGGTGCGCCCTGCCAGGCTGCGCACCTCGTCGGCCACCACGGCAAAACCACGGCCCTGCTCGCCAGCGCGGGCAGCTTCGATGGCCGCGTTGAGCGCCAACAGGTTGGTCTGGTCGGCAATGCCCTTGATGACCTGAATAATATTGAAGATGCCTTCCGAATCCTTGTCCAGCGTGCGGATCACCTGAGCCGACTGCTGTGCCGAACGGGCAATGCTGTCCATGTCACTGACCACCTGATGGATCACCTTACCGCCGTTCTTGGCCAGGGATTCTGCCTGACTGGCCATATCCAGCGCCTGCCCCGCATGTCGGGTGATTTCTTCAATGCTTGCGGTCATCTCGCTGGTCGCCGCCGACATGGTGCCGGCTGCTGAACTCTGTTGCCGGCTGCTGTCGGCCACCTCATGGCAACCACTGCTGAGCTGACGGCTCATGCCACTGACGTCATTGGCATTGCTGCGCACCACTTCGATCATGCTGCGCAGGTCACGCTGCATGATCGCCAGGCTGCGAATCAGCATGCTGGCTTCGTCACGGCCACTTGACTCGGCGATGGGTTCGCGCAGGTTGCCATGGGCAATACTGTCGGCAATACGGCTGGCGGACGCGAGCGGGATCATGATGCTGCGCGTCACCCAATGCCCCTGCACCAGCAGCAGCAAAATACTGATCGAAAGCACGACTAACAAGGTGACATTGGCACTAAGAGTGGTCTGACGGGTGCGTTCGCCGCTGGCTTTGGCGTTGTCCTCGATCAGGTCACTCAAGCTCGACATCTGCCCCTCCAACTGCGTGAAGGCACTGGAAAAAGTACCCAGCTCTTGCTGCGCGCGGTCCGGGCTGTCGATGGCCAGCCCGACAATTCGCTCGCCTGCGCTGATATAAGCGTCGAGGCTTGGCTTTATCCTGCTCAGCTCTGCCTTGATGGCATCAGTGAGCGGCAATTGCAGGTTATCGCCCACGACCTTGCGAAACAGCGCGGCATGCTCTTTGAGGGATGCCTGCACTTCGTCGCGCATACTGTTGCTCTTGCCCAGGCCGAACAGCATCGCTGACAGCACATCGGCGCGCAGCGCATCGTGCATCATGTCGGCTTCGAGGTGATTGCCCAGTGCAGCCATGCTGACTTCACTGTCGAGCATCGCCGCCTCCATGCGCGTATTACCCAGGTAGTTGACCAGGCTGATGATCATGACGGTCAGCACACTGGTGCCTATCAGCAAGAACAGACGTAGTTTTATCGACATCCTGTAGCCCCTCCGGTCAATGAAATAACGTGAGCTGCGGATTGCTCTTATTCAAGAGCTTATCGACGCACGTTGCCAGATACTTAAGCTTATTTAACGGATATTGCCGAATCCGCAGACGATCACGTTGAACGTCAGGCCTGACGCCGCTCTGTAACGCGTCTATGGTGAACTGAGGACATTCAATCCACACACAGGAGCCAGCACCGTGCCTGACAAGAAGTTCGCCATCGATCTCGCCTACCGGCCCCGCCTTGCCGACCTCAAACCGCTGACGTCGACTACCACGCTGCTGGAACCTCAGGCGTTGGCCGCACCACGCACTACACCGGCAAGCGACTTGAAAAAACGCACCGGCTACGCCGAGAACTTCCTTGGTGATTTCATCGTGCCCTGGCCGACCACCGACGAAGAACTTGCGCCTGATGTCTACCCGTTAAAGAACACCGGTAATCGCCTCGATTACACGCACTTTTCCATCACCATGTCGCGCAGTCGGCGTCTGGCGCTGTATGTCGGCGTCAACATTGATGGTGCCAACAGCGTAGAGGTCAAACGCAGCAAGGATTCCTGGGCATTTGACGGTCGCCTGCCCGCCGAGGCGCAGATTGGCGAAAGTGTGTACGCCGACAACCTGCTGGATCGCGGCCATCTGGTTCGGCGTCAGGACCCTAACTGGGGCAAGGAAGCCGAAGTTGCCAACAGCGATACCTTCCACTTCACCAACTGCTCGCCGCAGATGGGTGCGTTCAATCAGAAGACCTGGCTGGAGCTGGAGGACTACATTCTCGACAACACACGACGCTGGAAGTCACGGGTAACGGTGTTTACCGGCCCCGTGCTGCGCGACGACGACCGCAGCTACCGCAATGTCAAAATCCCTTCGGCATTCTGGAAAGTCGTGGCGTTTCTCGGCGATGACGGCAAGCCTTCGGCCAGCGCCTATATGATCGACCAGACCCGCGAGCTGGGTAAGCTGGACATCATGTTCGGCCCGCTCAAAACCTGGCAACGCAGCGTGGCGCAGATCGAGCAACTCACCGGTATCCGTTTTGGCGATCTGTCCAGCTACGACGGCTTCTCCAACGAAGAGCGCCTGACCGGCACACGCATCGAAGCCCAGATCCGCGGACCACAGGATATTCGGGTCTGACTTGCCGGTAAGCGCGGCCTACTCCACGTTCGATCCCGAGTGTGCAGCAAGGACACAAACGTGTGACGCACAGCGCCACACGTTTGTAACCTGCACACTACTCGAACTGCTGACGGTTTTCCGGAGTAATAAGCTTGAACGGCACCCAGATGACCGGGGACGCCAGGGTTTCGCCGCGCGCCATGCGCATCGCGGCATCCACTGCGCCGTTGGCCTGCCCGAGCGCATCCTGGAACACGCTCACCGCCATCTTGCCTTCGGCCATCAGCTTCAAACCGTCCGGGGTGCCATCGATCCCGCCCACCAGATAATCACCCGCCTTTTTGCCGGTTTTTTCCAGCCCCATGATTGCCCCAATGGCCATTTCGTCATTGTTGGCGGCGACGATGGAGAAGTCCACGCCCTGCTTGACCCATTCAATCACGATGGTCGCAGCCTGACTGCGCTCCCAGTTGCCGATTTTCTTCTGCACGACCCTCATGTCCGGGTACTTGGCGACCACCTTCTCCACGTCCTCGGTGCGCATGACCGATGATTTGTTGCTCGGGTCGCCGACCAGAATCACCACATTGCCCTTGTAATTGGCGCGGCGGGCCAGCTCTTCCATCTGCAGGGTGCCGGACTCCAGTTCGTCAGAGCCGACGAACGCCGTCAGCGCAGGCCATTTGGCAGGTTCCGGATTACGGTTGACGAATACTAGAGGAACCTTGGCTTCATTGGCCAGACGCATCATTTCCGGCGCACTTTTGCCACTCACCATCGCGACCACGATGGCATCGACTTTCGAGTTCACCAGATTGCGAAACTGCCGCATCTGCAGCTCCACGTCGTCCTGGCCGTTTTCCATGAAAATGTCGGCGTCCAGCAGGGCTACCTGTTTCTCCACGCCGTGGCGCAGGATGGTCTGGAAATTGTCGTTGTATTTGGCCATGCCTACACCGATCAGCGGCGTTGCTGCCTGCGCCAGGCCAGCGAACAGCAGGCTCGCACTCAGGGAAATCGATAACCACTGTTTCATGTTCTGACTCCCGGGGCGTTAAACGCTGAAATGATGGAGCAGCTCGCGCTGATCCCTGGCCATTTTCGACAGATCCTGACTGCTGATTGCCGATTGCTCGGCACCGTCGGCGGCCTGCTGGGCAGAATCGTTGATGTGCGTGACCATGCGACTGGTCTCCTGCACCGTTGCGCTTTGCTGCTCGGTGGCCGCAGCGATCTGAATGTTCATGTCGCGAATCGTATCCACCGCCTCGCCCATTTCCACCAGCAATTGATCAGCGCCGGAGGCCAGTGTTACGCAATGGTCGGACTGGATCTGGCTTTCGTTCATCACCTCTACCGCCGAATGGATCTTGCTCTGCATCTGGCCGATCATTTCCTGGATCTCGCTGGTGGAGGTCTGTGTGCGACTGGCCAGCGAGCGCACCTCATCGGCCACCACCGCAAAGCCCCTGCCCTGCTCGCCAGCCCGCGCCGCTTCGATGGCTGCGTTGAGCGCCAGCAGGTTGGTCTGTTCGGCAATGGTGCGAATGGCGTCGACGATACCGTCGATGTTCTGCCCGTATTTCTGCAATTCGTCGGTCACCGCAGACGCCTTGTTGACCTGTTCAGCCTGCTGGCGAATGTTGACGATGGTTTCAGCCACACGCTTTTGCACCTTTCCGGTCAGCTCACTGGTGCTGTCCACCGCGCCGCGTGTGTCCTGAGCCCGACGGGCCACTTCCTCGACCGTGCTTTCCATTTCATTCATGGCTGACGCGGCAGAGTTGAGCCGATCCTTTTGCTGGTCGACCACGCGGGTCGTCTGCTCACTGATCTGCGCGTTCTGGCTGGCGGTCAGCGCCAGGGTATCGGCCGACCCGATCAACTGACGAAACGTCTGTTGCAACGACTGGGTGAATTCATTGAGATAACCACCCAACTCACCAAACTCATCGCGACGGCTAACGTCGAAACGTACCCGCATGTCGCCACCGGTGAGAGTCTTCAAAACCTCGCGAAACGCCGCCAGAGGGCGACGCAGGCTGAAGGCGACCCATGTGCCGATGATCGCTGCCGCCATGACGGCCAGCAGGCAGGCGATCAGCAACAGGCTAAGGCTGGTGGCAATGGTCGAATCCGCCCCGGCCTTGGCCTCATTGGCCACCGCCAGTGACTGATTGCCGAACTCGCCAATCTTGTCCAGCGTTGCCTGAAGACGGGTTTCCGCTGCCTGGCGCTGTTTGTCGACCTGCTCGGCGAGCGCCGCTTCCTGCCTGTAGGCCTGATAAACGCCGTCGCTGCCGGTCAGATCATTAAGCAGGCGGTTGACCATCACGCCGGCAATCCGGCCAGCACGCGGGTCGGCTGCGATGAGCTCCCGTGTGCGGGTGCTTATCACCTCATCCTGCAGGTTGAGCACGCGCTGCAAGGCCTGAATATTCGGTGTGGCGGCATGGGCAGCCAGACCTTCGTAGGATTTGCCGACTTCCAGTAAAAGCTTTTCCCCCGCTGCCACAGTTTCGGCGGAACCGGCGTTGCGCTCGCGGGCAATGTAGTCACGAAGATAACCGGTCAGTTGCGCGCCCTGACTGTTGCTGTAGCCCTGCAACACTCGGCTCTGAATTGTCTGCAGAACGTGCTGTCGATGGCTGGCAATCAGCGTCTGCGCCTGCTCGGCATAGGCAGCACTCAGTTGGCGCTGCTGGTTCAGGTTGTCGCGCAGTTCGGAACGATCGCCAATATAGGCAGGCGTGCTGTCCAGCAGCTGATTGAACCGAGCCATGCTGTCGTTGAAGGGCTGTTTGCCATCGTCGATCTGTCTGGGATCATTGCTGACCAGGATCCCGAGCAGTGCCTGATTGGCGCGCAGCACATGCACGTAAAGCTCGCTCGCCGCCCTGCTCAAGGGTGCGGACTGCCCTGTGATGACGCTGATCCGATCGCTTATGGAATGGGTGCTTTGATAGCTGATACCTGCCATGGCAAGCAGCAGTACTACCAGCACAGCAAATCCACCGATCACTCGCTGAAGAATGGTCATGGCTATCCTCTTTATTTTTATTGCGCTGAATCTGATCCGGGCCCGCGTCGAGAACGTCAGTCCGGAAAATGATCGGAGCGCTAAAGAGAATGTCGGCTGCGCCAAGGGCGACTTGAGAAGTAGGTCACGTTTTTTTACTGGCAGGAGCCACTAAAAAGGACTGCCTGACCTGAGACGTCAAACAGTCCTCTATCAAATATGGTGATCAGCGGAAATGACGCGCCACGGCTTCCGGCGCGTCAGGCACGTCCATATTGATCCGGCGCCAGGCCGCCTGCGCGAAGCTGTACACCGAAAACGCAATCAGCCCGAGCGCCACAATCAGCAATACCAGGCCACCTGCGGGCAAATCCTGCAAACCGTTGAGCGCGTCCTTCATGCCCGGCGGGTGCATGGCCTGATAACTGGAACCGCTTACCGCCAGTAACACGGCAATTTCGATGAATGCCACGCCCCGGGCGATCAAGCCGAAGCGCGATACCGGACGCACGTACTTCATGACGTCCTCGTCGGCCTCGAAATACTTCTCGAAGGAAGCCTTGTAGCCCTTGATGATGTGCACAATGCCCAACCCCAGGGGCACCAGGGCGACCACGTAGACCAGCAGATTGGAGTGATCCCAGGACAGAATGGCTGCCAGCAGGTCCTTGGCCTGACCACCGTCCGATGAGCCACCGGAGCTCTTCAGCCCACTGACCAGCAGGCCAAGGGCGAAGAACGCCAGTGCGCCGTACGTAAAGCCGCCCACCAACAGACCACCGCGAATCACCAGCCCTTTGAATTCGCGGCCATGATGATCAACGTCCCGGGTAGCCTGCAAGATACGCCATGCCGCAAATGCCAGCAGGCCGACGATCACTACCCCGACCAGAACACCGCCGAATGGCTGGCTCAACAGCGCTTCAAGACTGCTGTGGCTGTCGGCAGGCTGCGAGGAGCCTTGCGCCGCCAGTACCGCGAACAGACCGATAATCAGATAAACAACACCACGGGCGGCATAACAGCCCCGTGCAAGTAGAACAAGGCCGCGTTGCGCCGACATAATTAACTATCCCTGAAAGTGATTACAGGAACAGACCGGGCACAGCCCGAGGGGTTCGACCCGATTGACGACGCGTCATGCCATTCGCCGTCATCGGGTCACACGCCGTCAGGCAAACGTGGCACCGCGCGCGTTGACGAACACCGAATAAAGCGAATGGCTGCTGGCCATGAACAGCCGATTACCCTCTCGCCCGCCGAAGCAGATGTTGGCGCAGCGTTCGGGCAGGCTGATGTGGCCGATGGCCTTGCCTTGAGGGTTGAACACGCGCACGCCGTCGAGTTTCTCCATGTCCGCCTTGGGGTCACCATTGCCGCCCCAGCCGCACCACAGATTGCCGCTTTCGTCGCACTTGATGCCGTCGATGGCCGCGTAGTCCAGACCTTCGATGTGCTTGCGCCGTTCGCCCAGCGTGCCATCTTCCTTGACCGCTATAGCCCAGATAAGGCCATTGGGTTTGGCCCGCCCTTCGACCACATACAAGGTTTTCTCGTCCGGCGAAAAGCACAGACCATTCGGACCGGCCAGATCATCGATAACCCTGGAGACCTTGCCGTTCGAGGGGTCTATGCGATAGACGCCGAAGGGTTGCTCCTGCTTGACCTTTTGACCTTCATAATTGCTTTCGGCCTGAAAGGTAGGGTCGGTGAACCAGATAGAACCATCACGTTTGCAGGCGATGTCGTTGGGCGAATTGAAAGGTTTGCCCTCGAAGCTGTCGGCCAGCACGGTGATACGCCCGTTGTACTCGGTACGCGTCACCCGCCGCCCTTCGGTGGTGGTGCTCGACCCCTCACAAACCAGCAACCGACCCTGACGGTCGCGGCACATGCCATTGGAAAAGTTCGAGTGCTCGCGGTACACCGACAGCTCACCCGTTACCTCGTCCCAGCGCATGATGCGATTGTTGGCGATATCGCTGACCAGCAAGTAGCGACCGTCTCCGATCCACACCGGCCCTTCGGCCCAGCGCATGCCGCTGGCCAGCTTCTCGACGCTCGCATTGAATATTCGTATGTCGGTAAAGCTGTCATCCAGCACACGGACCAACGGGTCGGGATAGCGCTGGGTCAGCGGCTGAGCGCTGGAAAAACGCGGCAATGCGCCGATGGCGGCAACGGTTGCTGAAACGGCCAGCGATTTTTTCAGAAAGCTCCGACGGCTTGGCTCCAGAGCGGGGCTTGAGGTTGAGAAATCCATCATGCGTCTCCTTGTTATTTTTGGAATGGCGCCGGCCTTGCGGCCGAACGTCATCCTACAAGATAACGCTGCATAGCTTGAATGATGGCCGTGTGAGATCACGGCAGCACTGCGTATTATCTGCCAGCTCTCTTATTAGCTGCTGACTGCCGTTCTGCTCTGAACGTATGAAGCCTTTTAGCTGCAGCGCATACAAGAAACGCCGATGGAACCAGCATTACGAATACCATTAAGGCAAGAATCAGGAACTCTCCATCCTCGCCACCGATTATGCCTAGCGCACTCACTGCTGAAGCATACATATCGAGGCCTGTTTCAGTTCCAAGAAGCCAGCCAATAAAGCCTAAAGCGACAACCCACTTAGTGAGCAGCGTAGCCAGTAGCAAAACCAAAATACCCATTACGATGAGTTTTATTATCTTCTTCATTTGGAATTCTTATCGCCAGCATCGACCACATCTATTATCCCATAGTACTTGAGATTTGTTCCGTCAATAACCGCCCCCCTCTGGCTGCGAAGATACTTCTTAAGCTCATCGAAACCAATCTGAGAGTTAAGAGTAACGCAGCCTTCGCTTACACCACGCGGCCCGACGGGGTGGAGCCTAAACGCGCCACGCCGTATATTATCAACAGTTGTCTGATCATCAACTTCCCCGTCATCTCTGTAGAGACCAAACCACTCTCCTCTGTCTGTGCCAGCCAAAAAGTCTTGTAACGGCTCTCTAACCCAACCGAACCTGCCCCCACTTTGCCGATCAACAATAAAATATCGCCCAGTTGGAATTGCACCTTTCCCCTGAACAGACTGATATTGAGGATTGTTAACAAATGGAGCCCCCATACCCGAGAACGCTTCATAGCTAGCTTGGCCACAACGTAAGGTGCTCACGGATTCACTATTTAATGAAAAGCTGCAATATGCAACATTAGGATTATTGGTATTTTCCGACATGTAACACCCTTCTTTGGCAAAACTAGGCGTAGACTCTACTTTTTATACCATCCCAACCACCCGCTACTTGTCCGCCGCCTTGACCATCGGATCGCTTCTGCTGGGTATAGAGCATTTTTATGCGCCCATAATTAAGACGCACTGTTTCAGTTGGAAAACCACTTTCAATCGAGCCATTACCATTCAGAGATACCGAAGAAATTATTACCTCTTCAAGCTTTATCTCTAGATATTTTATTTTTTCCGTACCTGCACGATTTACAGCGATAGTGACCTCTTTGAAATGCTTACCACTGCAGCAAGCCTCATGGAGCTTGGGGGTAGATTTATCAACAGCTTTACGGAAAAAGAAATCGCTCATACTGGCTCGCCCGCTGCTTGCCCCGCCAGCGCTTGTTGTCGTCGCCGACGCTGACTGGCTTGCACCAACATCAAAATCCGAAAGCTCTATCCAATCTTTAAATACAGCGTCAAGAGATTCGCCAGGAATACCTTCGATCTGCATATAAGTATCAAACGCCATAGCACCACTCCCTGTGTACATTTAACAAAAGACTTATAGTAACTGATTTTTTAGGCTGAAAACTTTTTCCTATAACTCACCCAAGAGAATTCAAGAGAAATTCTCGCAGAGCTTGCAACTCAACACTGAATCATTAACAGCGCCATTAGCATATCAAGTGTTGATACCTACAAATAATGCGCCAAACACACCTTTATGAAAAACCATCACTGAATACTCCTTAGCCGATATTAAAACGTCGTCAGCTCGACAAGCAATAAGTCAAGGCACACAAGGATGCCCGAACGGCACATGTTAACGCTATCGTCTTTATCTGAAGACCATGAAGGATAAGTCATACTGAAACATTTAAAAATAAACAAGACCTTATAATTATGTGCTTAACCTGATTTGCAGGCCAACTCGAAGCACAGCTTTCACGTTCTTGATTGCCTCAAACTGTAAGCAAAACCAGCAATCAGGTATCGTGACCATCTTTCTCTCTACACTCCAAGGTCCCCCATGCCATCCTGCAAACGCGAACAGGCCCAGACAGATCGGCGTCTGGTGAGCGCACTGACGCACGCCTGCGAGACCGCCAAGGCCGAAATGCCCGGTTTTTGCTGGCTGACTCATGAAGTCGATTACGCGGCGTTCCCGGCCAGCCTGCGGGTGGTGTGGGTGTTTGACACGCTGGCTGACAAGAACGCTGCACTGGAGCGCGGGTTGGGCGAGCGGATGATCGGTCTTACGGTAGAGGCACTTGACGATGCACAGGTCAGCCTGTCGAATCCAGCGGCTCATGTGCATGTCGACTGCGAAGAGCAGTGCCTGCGCGAGAACGCGGGCGACTGGCAGCAGCGCATCAAACGCAAATACGCCAGACGAGGTTGAGCATGGCCAAGGACATAGAAAACCCGTGCATTTCCGTATGCCAGCTCAGCGGTGATCTGTGTGTGAGCTGCGGGCGTACCAAGGACGATATCCGCAAGTGGAAGCGCATGAAGCGGCCAGAAAAAATGGCTGCCGTGCAACGCGCGACCCAGCGACTGAAAAGCCTGCAGAAAAAGAGCATTTGAAGCCTAAATTTCATCTTCGGTGTGGAAACTTCTTTAAAACGGCCCGGGTCAGTATTACCCGTGACTCGGTTGCCTGGAGTCGGACGAATTACAGGAACTTCACTCTTGGTCAGTCATGCAGATCGCCGCAACACGCTTTCACTGGACAGCCTGAATTTCTTCCTTGCCGATGTGCGCGATGGCCTGGGCCCGTATCTGGCGATCTACCTGCTGGCGGTGCACAAATGGGACCCGGCCAGCATCGCTGTGGTGATGACCATCGCCGGCATTGCCGGGCTGCTGACCCAGACACCTGCCGGGGCGCTGATCGACCGTACGCCCTACAAGCGCGCCATGATTGGTGTGGCGGCCTTGTTGGTGACGCTGAGTTGCGTGATTCTGCCGTTTACCTCGTCCTTTTCCATTGTCGCCCTGACCCAGGCGTTGAGCAGCATTGCGGCCTCGGTATTTGCACCGGCCATCGCGGCCATTTCGCTGGGCATCACCGGGCCAAAAGCGTTTACCCGCCGTACCGGACGCAACGAAACGTTCAACCACGCTGGTAACGCCTGCGCAGCCCTTCTGGCTGGCGGCTTCGCCTATCTATTCGGCCCTATTGCGGTGTTTTACCTGATGGCCGCGATGGCGCTGGCGAGTATTGTCGCGGTCAGCTTCGTTTCCGCAGACGCCATCGATCACGACGTGGCTCGGGGCTTCGACGCCAGTCACGACGTCAGTGGTCATCAGCCGTCGGGGCTTTCTGCACTGTTGAGCAACAAGCCGCTGCTGATGTTCGGTATCTGCTGCGCGCTGTTCCATCTGGCCAACGCAGCGATGCTGCCGCTGGTGAGTCAGAAGCTGTCACAGATCAACATGCAAATGGCGACACCGCTCACTTCAGCGTGCATCGTCGCGGCCCAACTGGTGATGGTGCCAGCCGCGCTGCTGGTAGGTATGAAAGCGGATGTCTGGGGGCGCAAGCCGCTGCTGCTGGCCGGTTTTCTGTTCTTGCCGATTCGCGGTGTGCTTTACACCCTCTCCGATGATCCCTATTGGCTGGTAGCGGTGCAGATGCTCGACGGCATCGGTGCGGGCCTGTTCGGTGCCCTGTTCCCATTGATGGTCAAGGACCTCACTCAAGGCAGCGGGCGTTTCAACGTGAGTCTGGGTGCGCTGTCCACGCTGTTCGGGCTGGGTGCAGCGCTGAGCAATAGCCTGGCGGGTTTTGTCGTGCATGCGGCAGGTTACAGCGCGGCATTTCTGACCCTTGCCGGTGTGGCAGCGGTAGCGTTCTGCCTGTTGTGGCTGGCCGTGCCAGAGACCCTTTCGCGCTCGCATAACGAACCCGGGCTCAAGCCGGACACTACCGTGGGCGCGTGAAACGTCTTACTCCAGCGTAAACGCCCTGACCTGCCAGCCCTCGCGCTGGCGGGTCGCGACTACCAGACCACCTCCTTCACCTTCCATCCCGCCGACCCAACGCCCTTCCTCGTCCCACAGACCACTGCGCCCCGCCGACTGCCAGCCGCCAGTCGGCCCTCCATGATTGGCCATCAACACCGGCAGTGAGTGGCGGCGGGCATGCCCCGAAAGCAGTCCGGCGTCGTATTCATAGCCTCCCGGCGAGATCAGCACACTGGCTGCGTACACCCAGGCTCCGCCTTGCGCCAGGCGGCGCGCATGCTCGGCGTGGGCAAAGTCTGCACACACGCACAGACCGATCCGCTGCTGACCAAGTGGCAGATAGCAGTCCGCATTGCCTGCGCTAAACACCACGTCTTCACCGGGATGCAGGTATTGCTTGGCATAGGCGATGACATCGCCCGCAGCGGTGAAGGTCAATGCGCCAATCAGGACGCTATCGTCCGGCCCCTTGAGCGGCACGCCAAGGGTGGTCGTCAATCGCAACTTCACCGCCAGTGCCGCGAGCGGCGCCAGACGCACATCGTCGGCAAGCAGGGCGAGTTCGCTAGCCAGATCCGGTTCGTAGCCTGTGAGTGACAACTCTGGAAACAGCAGGTAAGTGGCGCCCTGTTCAGCTGCCCGTTGCATGAACGCCAGGTGCCCGGAGAGGTTGTGCTCGATAGCTCCCCGTGCAGAGCAGAATTGGGCAGCGGCGAGTATTGGAAACGTCATTGGCTCTCCAGAGCACACAGGAATCACAGGCGAGAGGTTCGCCGACCTCAATAGCCGGGTTGACGCATATTACATTTTCAAGGCCCAGCGAAGTTGTACGACGTAGTCCCCCACCTGAGCGCTGAGTTGCAAGGATCGCCCCCCTACTGATCAGCCCGATGTTACATCCCCAGCAACAAACAACAATAATTCTCAACGGAGATGTTATATTGTATCTATTACCATCAGGAAGTCTCACATGTCGTCTCGTAGAATCGCGTCTCTGGCAGGCTTGGCAATCGGCGTTTTGGGCAATACGGGTTACGCGGAGGAAAGCCCGCAGACCATAGAACTGGAAAGCGTCAACGTCACGTCCGACTATCAGTACGAGACGGCGACCAGCCCGGTCCAGGGCTATCGCGCTACCCGCTCGGCCACGGCCACTAAAACCGATACCGCCATCGCGGATATCCCGCAGTCGATCAGCGTGGTACCTGCCTCGGTGCTCAAGGACCTTGGCAGCAACAGCGTCGAGCGTGCGCTGGATTTTGCCGGCGGCGTGTCGAAGCAGAACAACTTCGGCGGTCTGACGCTTTACGAGTACAGCATCCGGGGCTTTACCACTTCCGAATTTTACAAGGACGGCTTCAGCGCCAACCGCGGCTACCCTGCCACGCCGGATGCCGCAAATATCGAGCGTATCGAAGTGCTGAAAGGCCCCGCCGCCAGCCTGTACGGGCGTGGCGATCCGGGCGGCACGGTCAATATCGTCACCAAGAAACCCCAGCGTGAAGCCTTTACCACCTTGCAGACCAGCGCAGGCAGTTGGGATCGCTATCGCACCGCGCTGGACGTCAACACCCCGCTGGATGAAGAAGGCAATCTGCTCTCGCGGGTCAATCTGGCCGTCGAAGACAACAACAGCTTTCGTGACCATGTAGAAAGCAAACGGGTGTTTGTCGCCCCGTCCTTCAGTTGGCAACTGAACCCAGACACCCGTCTGCTGGTGGAAACCGAATTCGTGCGCCACACATCGACTTTCGACCGGGGCGTGGTCGCCCCCAACAACACCTGGAACGGCGTGTCGCGCTCGACCTTCC
The DNA here is from genome assembly GCF_977070315.1 of Plantibacter cousiniae (nom. nud.). Lineage (NCBI taxonomy): Bacteria > Bacillati > Actinomycetota > Actinomycetes > Micrococcales > Microbacteriaceae > Plantibacter > Plantibacter cousiniae (nom. nud.). Next base: position 652,100 of record NZ_CDRVEU010000002.1, read on the forward strand.
TCGGTGAGCCGGACGATGACATCGATAACGACAACAACATGGTCCAGTTCGCGTTGGACCACCAGCTCAACGATATCTGGTCACTGCGTCTGGCCAGCCATTACAAACAGGGCGAGATGTCGGGTTTTGCCAGCGAGGCGCGCCCGTTGAATGCCGACGGGCACACGGTCAATCGCCGTTATCGGGAGCGCGACAACAACTGGCATGACAGCATCACCCAGTTGGAATTACGCGGTCGTCTCGATGGTATGGGAGTCGAGCACGAAGTGCTGATCGGCACCGAGTACGAGAACTATCGCAAGAACGAGCGCGTCACGACCATCGCCGGCAGCCCCTACGCCATCGACATCTACAACCCGGTCTACGGCCAACCGAAACCCGCCGGCGCACGCTCCGGTACTGATTTTTACGAGCATGTCGAAAGCCGCGCGCTGAACCTGCAGGACCAGATTGTCTTTACCGACAAGCTGCGCGGCATGATCGGGGCACGCTACGAGCACTTCGATCAGCAGGTCGATGACTTCACCACCAACGCCACCTCCGGGCAGCGCCAGGACGCCTTCACTCAGCGCGCCGGGCTGCTTTATCAACTTACACCGCAGGTCGGCCTGTTCGCCAACGCCTCCACCTCATTCAAGCCCAACAATGGCCTGGATGCCGCCGGCAAAACCTTCGACCCGGAAGAAGGCGTCGGCTACGAAGTCGGGATCAAGAGCGAACTGTTCGACGATCGCCTGAGCACGACCCTCTCCGCCTTTCATATCGAAAAAGAAAACGTTCTCGCGCTGGATCCGGGCACCGACACCAATCGTGCGGTGGGCAAGGCTCGCAGCCAGGGCTTGGATCTGCAATTGACCGGGCAGGTCAGCGAAGCCATTCGGGTCATCGGTGCCTTCGCCTACATTGATGCCGAAGTGACCAAGGGCGACCAGAGCATCCCCTCCGGCAGTCGGATCCTCGGTGTCGCCAAACACAGCGGCAGCCTGCTGGGCGTCTATGAGTTCCAGGAAGGCGCGTTGCGCGGCTCGGACGTGGGCGCGGCGTATACCTACGTCGGCGACCGCTCGGGGCAGTCGGGCGCTGACTTCGAGTTGCCGGCCTACCAGACCGTAGACCTGCTGGCGCATTACAAAGCCAGCGAGAACGTCACGGTGGGTCTGAACCTGAACAACATTTTCGATGAAAAATACTACGAGCGCTCCTACAGCAATTACTGGGTCGCGCCTGGCGAACCGCGCAACGTTACGGTGAGCCTGACCCTCAGCCTCTGACGCTCATAACAATTCGATTCAATACACCCCGCTCCCAACAACAAGGACGCATCATGCTTTCAAACAAACCTTTCCTGGCCTTGGGCCTGCTCGGCGCTTTGTTCGCCAGCCACGTCAATGCGCACGGTCTGTGGACCGAACAGCGTCGCGGCAATATCGAAGTGGTCTACGGTCATGGCGCCGAAGACAACGCTTTCAAGGCGCAGAAAGTCAGCGGGGCGTGGGCCTACGACCTGCAGGGCAAAATGATCCCGGTGACGGTACAACGCCTTGAAGACCACGCGCGTCTGGTGCCGCTCAAGCCGCCTGCGGTCATGAGCGTTGCGCTGGATAACGGCATGTGGACGCGCGACGCCGAGAAGCGATGGGTCAATGAAGGTCGCAGCAAAGTGCCCAACGGCACCGACTCCATCCACACCTTCAAATACAGCGTGGCTATTTACGCCGAAGGCGCGCACCTGCCAGCGTTCAACAAGTTGAATTTCGTGATCGTGCCGCAGACCGACCCTTTGAAAGTCGGCGCAGGCAAACCACTGCCGGTGCGCGTACTGATCGACGGCAAACCCGCCGCCGGTATCAAGCTGATCGGCGATTACCGCAGCGCACCGGACGTCGTCAGCGCCGAAACCGATGCACAAGGTCTGGCCAGCGTCATCGTGCGTAACGAGGGGCTGAATATCATCGCCGCCGAAGTCACGCTGCCGGTCAAGGACAACGCCGACATCGCTGAACGCGGCTTGTTTACCTCGCTGACGTTTGTTGGTGAAGCGCATCACGACTGATGACGCGCAGTAGCAAATAACTTCTACTCAGCCACGCAAGGTATCTTCGGCCGACGTTGCCGGAGAACCTTGCTGATCGCAATTTGCGCGTGCCTGCTCGATTGCCTGCCTGTTAATGCTTGCCCATGCGGACAGCATTTCCAGCTGCGGCTTCAATGAGTGGCCGAGTTCGGTCAAGTCACAGCAAACATCGTCGAAGCCTTGGTCAGGCAGTCAGGTTCAACCCAAGAGCCTGACCATGGAATGCGTGCGCGAATATACAATTTTGTACAAAATAGATACATCAATCTAAAGGCCCGCTGTTGCGGGCCGATAGGCGTACTAAACAAGACTCCACAAATCCTCCGGGACCGGAACCTCAATGAAAATCGCACCTTTCGACACCCCTCCGATCATGAATATTCAAGTCGTGAGCTCAACGCCAGCTTCGGTGACAGAAAGCTCCGCAGTATCCAGTGTTACACCTGCCGCTGTTAAGGTTCAGATCTCGAAGGAAGGTCAGGAAAAACTCGAAAGTGAAAGGAACGCGGACATCGATCGGTCCGGCCTGCCTGAGGACGTCAAGGAAGTCTTGAAAAACATCCGCAAGCTTCAGGATAAGATCGCTGAAAAGAACCAGGAATTGATGGAACTGCTGAACGACAAGACCCTGTCGGAAGATGAGAAGAAACGGCAGAGAGAGCTTTTGACGTCCACCATCAGGAGCATGCAATCCGCGTTGTCCCAAGCCATGAGCGCGCTGAATAACGCGATGTCGTCCAATAATATGGACTCCGATAGCCGTAGCCAGGCCAAGGGCCTGATCGGGATGAAATAGGCGTCACGCATTGACCGGGCCGTGAATATTTCCAGCGGGCGCAACGCTCCGCCGGAATAGCAGCTTGCCACTACAGTGAAATCCGGCGACCCCGCCCCCCCACAAGAAACCTGCAATATTCCCTTTAGTAAACAAAGTTTCCAGAAACCTCTGGACGCTGGATTTCCTTTCGCCTATAAAACAGCCTTCAAGAATATTAAATTCCTGTAGAGAATTTTATTCATCAACGAAAAACCTCTGCACCTGACCTTTTTCGCCCTGCGCCAAACTGCCGCTACCCTTCAGAGGACACGCCATGCAACACGAGAAGAACCATTTCATCCTGAAGATCAGCTGCCCGGCGACCTCCGGGATTGTCGCGGCGGTGACTTCCTACCTGGCTGGCAACAGCTGCTACATCGGTGAAATGGCCCAGTTCGACGATGAGTACAGCGGCACTTTTTTCATGCGTGCAGTGTTTCGCTTCAACGATGGTCATGAGGGCGACATCCAGCAGTTGAAAGCCGGCTTCGACGCCGTTGCCAACGACTTTGCCATGCAGTGGGAGCTACACGACACGCGCCGGCCGATGCGTGTGCTGCTGATGGTCAGCAAGTTCGATCACTGCCTGACCGACCTGCTGTACCGCTACCACAAGGGCGAAATGGACATGACCATCACCGCCATCGTGTCCAATCATCTTGACCTGCGACCGATGGCCGAACGTGAGGGGATTCGCTTCATCTACCTGCCCGTGACCCGAGAAACCAAGGCCGCGCAGGAAGCCGCACTGATGAAGGTGGTCGATGAAACCGGCACCGAGCTAGTAGTACTGGCGCGCTACATGCAGATTCTCTCCGACGACCTGTGCCAGCAACTGGCTGGCCGGGCGATCAATATCCATCATTCGTTTCTGCCGGGGTTCAAAGGCGCCAAGCCCTACCATCAGGCTTACGAGCGCGGTGTGAAGCTGATCGGTGCCACCGCGCACTACGTCACCAGTGACCTGGACGAAGGTCCGATCATCGAGCAGGAAGTGCAGCGCGTCGATCACGTCTACCTGCCTGCCGACCTGGTCGCGGCGGGACGCAATAACGAAACCATCGCGCTGTCGCGGGCCGTCAAATATCACCTGGAGCACCGCGTGTTTCTCAACACGGATCGAACGGTGGTGTTCCGATGAGCGCACACATCATCGACGGCAAGGCCGCCGCCGCTCGCGTTCTGCAACAGGTCAGACACGATGTGAACACCTTGAAGGTCGAAGGCATCGAACCGGCACTGGCGGTCATTCTGGTCGGTAATGACGCGGCCAGTGAGGTTTACGTACGCAACAAGATCCTGCGTGCCGAGGAAGCCGGCATTCGCTCGCTGGAACACCGCCTGCCGGCCGACAGCAGCCAGGCCCGCTTACTGGCGCTGATTGCCGATTTGAATGCCGACAACACGGTACACGGCATTCTCCTGCAACTGCCCTTACCCGCTCACATAGAAGAAAACCGCGTCCTGCAGGCTATCGATCCGGGCAAGGACGTAGACGGCTTTCACAGTGAAAACGTCGGTGGTCTGAGCCAGGGGCGCAACGTATTGACGCCCTGCACCCCCAGCGGCTGCCTGCACTTGCTCGAAGAAACCTGCGGCGATCTGAGCGGCAAGCATGCGGTGGTAATCGGTCGTTCCAACATCGTCGGCAAACCCATGGCCGCCCTGCTGCTGCAAGCGCACTGCTCGGTGACGGTGGTGCATTCGCGCAGTAATGATGCCAGGGCCTTGTGTCAGTTGGCCGACATCGTCGTGGCAGCGGTTGGCCGCCCGCGCCTGATAGATGCCAGCTGGCTCAAGCGCGGCGCGGTGGTGATCGATGTCGGTATCAACCGCATCGACGACCACGGCCGTAGCCGCCTGGTGGGCGATGTGGACTTCGACAGCGCCATCGAAGTCGCCTCTGCGATCACGCCCGTTCCCGGCGGGGTCGGACCGATGACCATCGCTTTTCTGATGAAAAACACCGTGACTGCTGCCCGGCAGCAGGCCCACGCGCAACGCAGCCAATCGGAGGCCGTATGCCTTTCAACCTGTTGAAATACGGGCTCAGTTCGGAGTACCCGGTCGAGGTAGATCTGCCTGCGCCGAAGGAACTGAAGTCCTCCTACGACGTGGTGATCATCGGCGGCGGCGGGCATGGCCTGGCCACCGCCTACTACCTGTCGAAATACCACGGCATCACCAATATCGCCGTGCTGGAAAAAGGTTACCTGGGCGGCGGCAACACGGCGCGCAACACGGCGGTGATCCGCTCCAATTACCTGACCAGCGAAGGTGTGAAGTTCTATGCCGAGTCGGTGAAGATGTTTCAGGGCCTGTCCAACGAGTTCGACTTCAACATTATGTACTCCGAGCGCGGCCAACTGACCCTCGCGCATACCGATGCCACGGTCCGTTCGTTCCGCCAGCGCGCCGAGGTCAACAAGCATTTCGGCGGCCGCACCGAGATGATCGACCGCCAGCAGATCCGCGAACTGGTGCCGAGCCTCAATCTGGACCCCGGTCATCTGCCGGTGCTCGCCGGCCTGTGGCACATCGACGGCGGCACCGCCCGGCATGACGCGGTTGCCTGGGGCTACGCCAAGCAGGCGGCCAAGCGCGGTGTGGAGATCATCAACTGACCGAAGTGCAGGAACTGGTGATCGAGAACGGTACCATCACTGCGGTGAAGACCAATCGCGGCACCCTCCAGTGCGGCTGCGCCGTACAGGCGGTGGCGGGCATGAGTTCGCAGATGATGAAGAAGGCCGGGATTCGCTCGCCGATCCAGACCTTCCCGCTGCAGGCGATGGTCACTCAACCTTTCAAACCCTTTCTCGACCCGCTGGTGAGTTCGTCCGCCCTGCACTGCTATGTGCAGCAGACCAGCCGTGGCGAAGTGGTGTTTGGCGGCGGTTCTGATCCGTACCCGTTGTTCAACAGCCGCTCGACGCTGGACCTCAAGGAAAGCCTGCTGGCCCACGCCATCGAGATGTTTCCGTTTCTGGCCAACGCCAAACTAATGCGCCAATGGGCCGGGATCACCGACATGACCCCGGACTACAGCCCGATCATGGGCCTTTCCCCCGTCAGGAACTACTACCTCGATGCGGGCTGGGGCACCTGGGGCTTCAAGGCCACGCCGATCTGCGGCAAGACCATGGCAGAACTGGTTGCCAGCGGCGGCAAGGTGCCCGAGTTGATCAGGCCATTCGCGCTCGAACGCTTCTCAACCTTCCAGCAAGTCAACGAAATGGGCGCAACAGCGGCCAGCCACTGACGGAGAGCGACACATGAAAATCATGACCTGCCCGCTCAACGGGCCGCGCAACATCAGCGAGTTCACCTACGGCGGGGAATTCAAACACATGCCCGACCCGCAAACCTGCAGCGACAGCGAGTGGGCCGATTACGTGTTCAACAGTGAAGACACACTGGGCGTGGTGTGCGAGTGGTGGATGCACAACCCCTCCAGCTACTGGTTCCTGGCCGAGCGCCACACCGGCAGCGACGAGATCATCCGCACCTTCGACCCACGCGACCTGTTTACCGCACGTATCGACTTCGCCCCCCTCGCCTCAAAGGAGATCGCAGGATGACCACCCCCGCCCGCCTGCCCGCGCCCATGGGCCTGCTGATCGATCGCACCCGGCCGCTCACGTTCAGCTTCGATGGCAAAACCTATCAGGGCCTGCAGGGCGACAGTATCGCCAGTGCTCTGCTGGCCAACGGTCGCTTTCTGCTTTCGCGGTCGTTCAAGTACCACCGCCCGCGCGGCCCCCTGACCATGGCCGGGCAGGACGCCAACAGCCTGATCCAGTTGCCTCACGAGCCCAACGTAATGGCCGACACCGTTGCCCTGCAGGAAGGCTTGCAGGCCACCGGCCAGAACTTCAACGGCTCGCTGGACAACGACCGGGACGCGTACCTGGGCAAGTTCTCGAAGTTCATGCCGGTGGGTTTCTATTACCGCTCGTTCTACAAGCCCAAGGGCATGTGGAAAGTCTGGGAGCCGATCATTCGCAAGAAGGCCGGCCTTGGCGTGCTGGACCTGGCGTTCCAGCCCGAGTACTACGACAAGGCCTACCTGTTCACGGATCTGGCGGTGATCGGCGCGGGACCTGCCGGCTTGCAGGCAGCACTGAGCGCCGCCAATGCAGGCGCCAAGGTGTTGCTGATCGAACAGCAGCCCATTCTAGGCGGTTCGCTGGCCTATGCCCGCTTCGATGTCGACGGCCTGCGTGCCGAACAGCTGCGGCGTGAACTGGTCGCTGCGGTAGAAGCACATGACAATATCCAGGTGCTCAAGCAAGCGACCTGCAACGCATGGTTCACCGACAATTACCTGCCGGTGATTCAGGGCAAGCGTTTGTACAAGGTGCGCGCCACACACTGTCTGGTATGCAGCGGCTCGTTCGATCAGCCGGTGATTTTCCGTAACAACGACCTCCCCGGCGTCATGCTGACCAGCGCCGTACAGCGCCTGATCAAGTTGTACGCCGTCAAGCCCGGCAAACGCGCGGGAGTGCTGACCGGCAACGATGACGGTTACCTCGCCGCACTGGACTTGCACGATCAGGGCGTCGATGTGGTCGCAGTGGCCGACATGCGCAGCAGCCCGTCGGACCGGACGCTGCGGCTTGCGCTGGAGAAGCGCGGCATCGTCTGCCACATGAACACAACGGTCTATGAAGCGCTGCATGAGAAAGGCATGCGCCATGTGAGCGGTGCCGAGCTGCGCAAAATCACTGGCCAGGGTCAGGTGGCGAGCAGCGGCTCGCGTGTCGACTGCGACCTGCTGTGCATGTCCGGCGGCTACATGCCGGTCTACCAGTTGTTGTGTCAGGCCGGCGGCAAGCTGGCCTATGACGATCAGCAGGCCGAATTCGCCATCAGCAGCCTGCCGAAGAATCTTGGCATTGCAGGCTCGGTCAACGGTTACCACGCGCTGGACAACGTGCTGGCCGATGCGGCGCATGCTGCCGCCGGCGTGGTCACGGCACTGGGCCTGACATCGGCTGAAAGCCCTGCTCCGCTGCGCAGCGAAGCGCAGGTCAACTTCGCCTGGCCGATCTTCCCGCACCCTGACGGCAAGGATTTTGTCGATTTCGACGAAGACCTTCAGGTACGCGATATCGTCAATGCCACGCGCATCGGCTATCGCGACATCCAGTTGGTAAAACGCTATTCCACGGTAGGCATGGGCCCGTCTCAGGGTCGTCATTCGGCACTGCCGACCGCGCGACTGGTGGCCGCTTCGACACAGCGCAGTATCAGTGAAACCGGCGTGACCACAGCCCGACCGCCCTTCGAGGCAGAAAAACTGGCACACGTTGCGGGCCGTGCCTTCGATCCGTATCGGCAGACGCCCATGCACCAGCGTCATGTGCAGGCCGGTGCGAAGATGATGCCGGCCGGGATCTGGCAGCGTCCGGCGTTCTATGGCAAAGCCTCGCAACGCGATGCCTGCATGCAGCAGGAAGCGCTGCACGTGCGTAACAAGGTCGGCATCATCGACGTGTCGACACTCGGCGGTCTGGACGTGCGCGGCCCCGATGCCGCCGAGCTGCTCAACCGCATGTATACCTTCGCCTTTCTGAAACAGCCGGTCGGGCGTTCACGTTATGCGCTGATGACCAACGAACAAGGTGTGGTCATCGACGACGGCGTTTGCGCGCGCTTTGCCGAACAGCATTTCTACGTTACCGCCACCACCAGCGGCGTGGATCGCATTTATCAGCAGATGCTCAAGTGGAATGCCCAGTGGCGTCTGAACGTGGACATCACCAACGTCACGGCGGCCATTGCCGCGGTCAACGTGGCGGGTCCGGATTCACGCAAGGTGCTGGAGCAGGTCTGTACCGACCTTGATCTGTCTGCCGAAGGTTTCCCTTATCTTGGCGTGCGCCTGGGCACTGTTGCCGGTATCAAGGCGCGGCTGCTACGGGTCGGTTTCGTCGGCGAACTGGGCTACGAGATCCACGTCCCCGCTCGTCACGCGCTCAGGCTCTGGGATGCACTTGTCGAGGCTGGCAAGGTCTTCGACATGCGTCCGTTCGGCGTCGAGACGCAACGTCTGTTACGTCTGGAAAAAGGCCACGTCATCATCAGTCAGGACACCGACGGCATGACCCATCCGGCCGAAATCGACATGGGTTGGGCCGTCAGCCGGAGCAAACCTTTCTTCGTCGGCCGCCGCTCGGTGGACATCCTCGAAGCCCAGCCGCAAAAGCGCAAACTGGTTGGCTTCACCCTGCCCAAGGCCAGCCCGCTGCCGCTCGAGGGGCATCTGGTGCTCAAGGGCCCGGACATCAGTGGCAACGTGACGTCCTGCGAGTACTCCTCGACCCTGGGCATGATCATCGGCATGGCCTATGCCGTGTTCGACCAGAGCACACCCGGCCAGCAGATTCCGATCCGCGTCGAAGATGGCGTGGTGGTTCAGGCAACCGTCGTGAAACTGCCCTTCTTCGACCCTGAAAACCAGCGCCAGGAGCTCTAACCCATGACCAGCCTTCTCCAGAACAGTCCTCTCGGCGCCAACGCGCGCGCCTTGTGCACGCTGCAAGACCTGACCGATCGGCCACGCGTGGGATTTCGCGGTACGCAAAGCGCTGACTACCTGACGGCAAGCGGCTTCAACCTGCCCGAGGCACCGAACCGCGCTGTCACACAGGCGGACGGCAGCCACGTCGCGCGCCTTTCACAGACCGAATACCTGCTGCTGGGCAGCCCGCACGATGACGGGCAGCGCATCGCCGATGAAGAAGCTCGCTGGGAGCTCGACCACAGCGCCAATTACCTGCTGCCTCGCGAAGACAGCCATGCCTGGCTGCAACTGAGTGGCGCGTGCATCGCCGAGGTGATGGCCAAACTGTGTGGCGTGGATCTGCGCCCCGAAGTGTTTGCGACAGGTTCGGTGGCGCAGACCTCGGCAGCGCGCATCAATGTGATCGTCATCAACCTCGGCGCGCAGGCTGAACCCTGTTTCCAGATCCTCTTCGATCGGGCTTCACTGGCTTACTTCAAGGACGCGATGCTGGATGCCATGACCGAGTTTGGGGGGCGCCTCTCATGAACAACGGGTTACTGCTTCGGTGAATAAAGGCCGTTTCGTGCTCATGAACGACAACAAGTGTCTGTTACCGTCAAGCCGCCTAAAGAATGCTGGCAAAAAGTCGTTGACCTCTTGGTAGACCATAAGAGCGACCCTCAGCTCAATGCCTCGGGTCGCAGACTGCATCCATGCAGCACCCGACACTTGCGGCAGTAACACGCCCCCCGGAGCTCAAATGAATATCAAACAGAAATTGACGTGGGCGTTCGCAGTCATTGCGTGCTTGCCCATATTAGTCGTCGCCGCCATCGTGGTCGTGAACCTGCGCGACAAGGCGACCAGTGATTTCGTGGACGGTAGCGCACGTGAGATTCGCCAGGTCGACAATGCCATGCAGCTGTTTTTCGACGGCATTACGCAGAACGTCAATTACATCGCGGCGCACCCGCTGATCGCCGGGGCGAGCGATGATTTCCGCAACTACATGGGCGCCACGCCTCCCCCGCAGTCCGAGAATGACAGGCACGCGACCGAGCTGTTCGCCAATATCGCCAAGGCTCACCCGGCCTACTCCTACGTTTCTTATGGTCTGATCAACGGCAGCTACATCATGACGCCGGAAGACCCGAAAATGAGCAACTACGACCCGCGTGTGCGGCCGTGGTACAAGACGGCGATGGCCAATGCCGGCAAGACCGTGCGCAGCGACGCCTATTACTGGGCCAACGACGACGCGGTACTGGTCAGTACCATCCGGGCGATTCCCAATAAACTGGGCAACCCTGGTGGCGTGGTCAATATCGACGTATCGCTCAAGCAACTGACCAACATCGTCAAGCAGATCAAGCTCGGCGAAAGCGGCTATCTGATGCTGATGGAAAAGAACGGCACCGTGCTGGTCGATCCCAAACAGCCCGAGCATAACTTCAAGAAACTGGGAGAACTGGGCGACGGCTTCAGCGATTTGGCGAAAACCGCCAGTGGTCTGGTCGAGGTGACACTCAACGGCGAGCGTTACATGGCCAATGTGTACTCGTCCGAGCAACTGGGCTGGAACTTCATCGGCCTGATCAAACAGGACGAAGTGATGGCCTCGGCCACCCGCCTGACCTGGTTGATCGGCATCATCGCGGTGGTGCTGGCGGTGGTCTTTGCGATTGTCGGGGCCAGTTTTGCCCGGGTCATCGTGCGCCCGATTCACAGCGTGTCCAGCGGCCTGGAAGGTATTGCAGGCGGCGAAGGCGACCTGACCCAGAACCTCGCCGTGCGCGGCAAGGATGAAACTGCGCAGTTGGCTGGCTGGTTCAACAAGTTCCTGACCGCGATCCGCAGCCTGATTCAGCACATCGGTCAGGCGGCCGGGAAGATTCTCGAAGCCTCACACAGCTCGACACGTGTCTCCAACGACATGGCCGAAGCTGCTGGCCGGCAGCGCGAAGCGGTGGACATGGTCTCCACGGCGTTTCATGAAATGGTCGCCACCTCCAATGAAGTCGCCCGTTCCTGCAGCCAGGCCGCAGACTCGGCAGACAGCGGCCAGCAACAGGCGCGTGAAGGTCAGCGGCAGATCGATGATGCGGTGCGCAGCGTCGACCAGCTCAGCGAAGAACTCACCCGCTCGGCCAAGGACATGACGCAACTGGAAAAGGACAGCGCAGGCATTCAGTCGATCCTCAATACCATCCGTTCGATCGCCGAGCAGACCAACCTGCTGGCCCTCAACGCGGCCATCGAAGCAGCACGTGCAGGCGAACAGGGCCGCGGCTTCGCCGTCGTAGCCGACGAAGTCCGCGCACTGGCCAAACGCACCTCGGACTCGACCGCAGAAATCGACAGCCTGCTGGGCAACCTGGCCAAACGCACTGCCTCGGTGGCGCAACAGATGCATGCCAGCCTCGACGTATCGCAGCAATCGGTGACCAAGATCGGGCAGGCACGCAGCAGCTTCGGGCAGATTCGTGAGTCAGTGGATGTGATTCGCGACATGAACACCCAGATCGCAACCGCTGCCGAGGAGCAGCATCAGGTGGCCGAAGACATCAACCGGCACATCAGCCAGATCCATGGCGACGCCCAGTTGATCGCCGAACTCTCGGACTCGGCCCGCGCGGATTCCAGAAGCCTGGAGATCCTGTCAAGCGAGCTGGACGGCCTGGTGCGCAAGTTCAAGACCTGATCCTGCCTATGCGGAGCGTGAGGAACGATGGGCGTCTGTGTCTCCCTATCGTGCCCATGCTCCGCGTGTTCTGGACGCTCTGAGTCCTGTCCACAGCAGGAGATCTAATCTCCACCCCTCTCAAACCATTCAGTCAGAAAATCCAGAAAAGTGCGCAGCGTTGCCGACTGATGGTGCCTTGAGGTGTAGATCGCGTGTATCCCCAAAGCCCGTGGCTGGTACTCCGGCATCAGGGCGATCAGCTTGCCGCTCGCCATCAGCGGCGCCGCCGAATGCACCGGTTGCAGGCTGACACCGGCGCCAGCCACTGCGGCCTCCAGCAGCACCACTGAATCGTTGGCACTGAGGTTGCCGCCGACCGGCACACTGAGCGGCATCTGCTGGCGGGTAAACTCCCACAGGCTTTTGCCGAAGTACGAATATGTCAGGCAGTTGTGAGCAGACAGTTCCTGCGGCCTGGACGGTGTGCCGTGCACGGCGAGATAGGCTGGAGAAGCACACACCACCGAAGCGCACTGCCCCAGCGGACGGGCAATGACATTGGGGTCCAACTGATTGGTGATGCGGATCGCCAGATCGATTCGCTCGCTGACCAGATCCACGGCCTCGTTGCCGATAAGCAGGTCTGCCGAGGTGTCGGGATAGCGTTGCAGGTAAGCCGTCACCGCGGGTGCCAGAACGGCCTGGGCCAGTGACTGCGAACAGGCGATACGCAGCATGCCGCGTGGCTCGTCGACTTGCGTATCGGCTGCCAGTGGCACCGCGTCGGCCAGCTCGACCAGTTGCTGACACCGCAACAAGGTCACTTGCCCTGGGCCGGTCAAGCCGAGCTTGCGCGTGGTCCGGTGCAGCAGTCGCGCTCCGGCCCAGCGCTCCATCTGCGCCAGATAACGCGTGACCATGGCCCTAGACATATCCAGCGCCTCGGCGGCGGCGATGAGGCTGCCCCTCTCGTTGATGGCAATGAATACCCGTGCAGCTATGATCCTATCCACAATTCGTCCGATATAAGCAATCAATAGTTGCCAATACTGAGGCTTTTGTTTCACTTGAGGCAACCTAAGATAACGACCTCAGCCCTGTCCAAACAAAGGTCGTATCCCATGCCGCGCAAATCCCTGCTTGCCCTGTCCTTCGCCACTCTGTTCCCTCTCGCAGCCCAGGCCGCCGCTCCCTTGGCGATCGAGGTATACAACCCGGCTGAAAAAGCCGTCTTCCCGGTTTCATCCGAACTGATCACCGGCAAGCATGACGCGGTGCTCATCGATGCGCAGTTCCAGCGCAACGACGCCGAGGCCCTGGTGCAAAAGATCAAGGCCAGCGGCAAGCAACTCACCACCGTCTACATCAGCCACAGCGACCCGGACTACTACTTCGGTCTGGACGTCATCAAAGCCGCGTTCCCCGAAGCGAAGATCGTCGCCAGCGCGCCTACCGTGAAGGCGATCAAGGCTTCGATGCAGGGCAAACTCGCCTACTGGGGCCCGATTCTCAAGGACAATGCGCCAACCAGCCTGGTTGTGCCGGAAGAGCTCAAGGACGACCACCTGACGCTTGAAGGCCAAACATTGCAGATCAAAGGCCTTAACGGCCCGGCACCCGAGCGCAGTTACGTATGGATTCCCTCCCTCAAGGCAGTGGTTGGCGGTGTCGTGGTCTCCAGCGGCATCCATGTCTGGGTCGCTGACACGCAAAGCCCGAAATCGCGTCAGGACTGGCTCGCGACACTCAAAGGCATCGAGGCGCTGAAACCGGCCACCGTAATTCCGGGTCATTACCTGGGCAAGATTCCGTCAGGCACCCAGGCTGTGACATTCACCGCCGACTACCTGAAGTCCTTCGAAGAACAGGCCGCCAAAGCCAAGGATTCCACCACCCTGATCGACGCCATGCACAAAGCCTGGCCGCAACTGGCCGAACCGGCTTCGCTGGAGATGAGTGCAAAAGTCATCAAGGGCGAGATGAAATGGCCGAATTGATCCGGCACCTGTAACGCCTCGGCGAGGCGGCGCGAATATCGCAGTGGACGGATTTTTACGTGCGCTGCGGACACGCACGGAGGTATGGTCAGACGCCCTTGTCAGTCGTTATGCTGCGCCCATGAACGCCCCTCTGAAAATCCGTAACCCCTGTCCGCCCGGCGCTTGCGACTGCAAGCGAGAGCTGCTGGATGCGGAAGGTGCAGACCTGCGGATTCTGCTGCTGTCCCGCGACGCAGAAAAAACCCTGCTGGATCGCCTGGAGCGTATCGAAAGTCTGGAAGATCTGGAGCACATGCAGCGCAAGATTTTCCAGCAACTGGGCGTGCGTGTCGACGTCGCGCCGGGCTTCAATGAAGTGCGCACCATGCGCGGCATCAGCATTGTCGTCGAGGAAAAGGTCGGGCTGTGTCGCAAGACGCGTCAATCGATACCTGCCGCCATCCGCCGCGCCCTGGAAGCACGTCCACAGATCGCCTATCAGTTGCTCAACGCCAACGACCTGCTGCGTGACGCCTGACTATCGAGCGCCTGGCGAGTGCGGCTATCATGCTGCGCCCATTAGCCAAGGATTGCCCTCCGTGTCCCTCGAAATCCGTCCAGCCACTGCCTCTGATGCCAGTCAGATTCTGACGTTCATTACCGAACTTGCCATCTATGAACGCGCAGGGCATGAGGTCAAGGCCAGTACCAACGACATTCAACGCAGCCTGTTCGCCGACAACGCACCGGCCAGGGCGCTGATGTGCCTGCATGACGGCCAGCCCATTGGCTATGCCGTTTATTTCTACAGTTACTCGACCTGGCTGGGACGCAACGGCGTGTATCTGGAAGACCTGTACATCACTCCTGAGAAGCGCAGCATCGGCGCCGGACGCGCACTGCTTCGACATATCGCTCGCGAAGCGGTAGCCAACGATTGTGGTCGCCTGGAGTGGAGCGTGCTGGACTGGAACGAGCCAGCCATCAAGTTCTACGAAGCGATCGGCGCTGCGCCGCAAAGTGAATGGGTTCGCTACCGGATGGAGGGTGCCGGGCTACTGGACTTCGCCAAAGGCGGCGATTGAAGCACAAAGGCCTGACACGAAAACGCCCGGCCTGTGTGGGCCGGGCGTTTAAGAAAAGCATTCAACAGCGGTCAGCAAACCCCAGGCGGGATGCCGTCCTTGTTGAAGTCTTTCAGGCGTTCCTTTTCTTCGGGCGTCGAGTGCGCGGGCACGTCGCTTTGCGGTTCCGGTTTTTTCTCGTCTTTCTTGTCAGTCATGGTCGTTGACTCCGCTGGTGAACACTCAAATAAGGCCACGCGCGGAGCATTCGGTTCAGACTGATTGCACAGTACGGCGCTGATCAACGTTGCATTCCAACTGTCGGGCCAGGCCCTGCAGATCAAGCAGGGTCGCACGCCAACTGCGCTCCTGACTGCCGACGCTGACCAGCGAGCGGACCCGGTCATTGACCGAAATGCCCTTGCCAGTACTGGCTTGCCAGCCTTGTTCCAGCATGGCCGGATCGAACTGATTGAACGCGTCGATCGCATCGACGCGGTTCACTGCAAAACCGAAGCACAGCCGCTCGCCACGCACGATCAATACACGCGACGCTTCGCCCTGGACCTGTGCGCCTTCGCCCAGCAGACTGCTCAGGCAGATCAGCGGCACCTGTTCGCCGCGCAGATTGAACTGTCCCAGCAAATGCGTTTCCGGCTGCGACAGGCCGATCAATTGCTGCGGCATGCTCATGATCTCCACGATCTGGCTCAACGGTGCCACGAAGCGGGTCGGCGCATCGAACAGCAGGCAGGCGTGGCGCAGCATGGCCTTGGTCACATCGTGCGAGGCCTGGGCAGGTTTGACGTCGTGCTGGTAAACCTGGGTGTAGCTTTTGACTTCCGGGCGCTGCAACAGCATCGGATGATCGAGCAACAAGGCCTGCTGCCCCTCTTCCAGGTTCATGACCCCGGCCAGCAGCTCTGGGTGCGGCAGGCCATAATGCGGTGCCGCCAACAGGCTGTCCGGATCCTGACGCTGAATGGCGACCATGCGGTCGTAGCCAAACCCGCACACCCGCCCGTCCGGCGCAGTCAACAGCAGCAACTGCGGCTTGGACGTCTGACGCTGGTGGTCCAGGCCAAGCACTTCGGACAGGTTGAGCGCCGGGACCTTGGTGCCACGCACCGAGGTGACGCCGAAGCAGCAGTCACTGGCAAAATCCGACGCCGTGATCTCGGGATCGTCCACCAACTCGGTCACAACGCTCGCATCGATACAGAAGTTGCGGCCGTCGCACTCAAACACCAGGTAATGCAGCAAGCGGCCCTTGGCGGCCAGTGCCTCGTCCTTGAGCACTTGCGCGTTCGGATCGGCAGCGAACATCACGCCTGGCAAACCACTCATGAAGTCGAGGTCAAGCTTGTAGATCATCCGCGACTCTTCGGCGCCGAGCAGCAGAGAGGGCAGCAAGCCGACACCGCTGCCCGCTGGCCCCAGTGGACTGAACTGAGAATCACGGGCCTTGAGAATGTCGCACACAGCGTCAATCGCCAGCCCGAGGTAGCCACCGCCGTACTTGAGAATCGCCACCAGTGGCGTCGGCGAAGACATATCGCCGCCCTCCGCCAATTGAGCCCGCAGGTCGACCAATGGCACCGGTTTGCCACGCAAGGTAAACACCCCACGCAGCGCTCCCCGTGTCAATGGATGGGGATGCAGATCAGCAGGCCAGTGCACGGCCTCCATCAACGCATCGGCAACCACCGCCAGATACACACCGTTGATCTGCACGACGCCATAGGCATTCAGGCTGCTCATGCAGGTTGTCCGATGGATACCTTGTCCAGAGTCTGGGTGTAGCCGGTCAGGTTGGCTTTATGCAGCTCGACGATCAGTGTCTCGACTTCCTGCGCCGACAGACGTTGCTTCTCTGTCGCCGTGTTGATCCCGTCAATCGCCTGAGTGGTCTGCATCACGCCTTCCACGATGTGTTCGAAAGCTTCGCCGGCACTGCGCGAAATCTCGTTGCCCGACTCGATCCGGCTGACCGTTTCCAGAATCAGCTTGTTGATTTCCTTGGTCGCACGCGAAGACTTCTCGGCCAGCTTGCGCACCTCGTCGGCGACTACCGAAAAGCCCAGGCCATGTTCACCGGCCCTGGCCGCTTCGATAGCCGCGTTGAAGGCGAGCATGTTGGTCTGACTGGCGATCTCGCTGATCACCTGAATAATGTCCTGAATACCCTCGGCGGACTTGGCAATCATGTCCATCGCGTCGGAGGCCTTGACCAACGTCTGCGAACCGGTGCTGGCCTGCTCACGCGTCATTCTGGCCAGATCGGTGGCCGTCTCGGTACTCTGTGCCACATAGGAAATGGCATTCATCAGTGCTTTCACCGACTCGCCCATGGCGCGGGTCTTGGCCTCTATCGCCTGTTCCATCTCGACCTGACGGGTAATGTCAGTGGCGAATTTCACCACTTTGAACGGCAAGCCGTCGTGGTCGAAAATCGGGCTGTACGTCGCCTGAATCCAGATTTTCTGCCCATATTTGCTGACGCGCATGAAGCGCCCGGAGTAGAACTCGCCCTGCCCCAGCCCGTGCCAGAATTCACGGTACTCGGTGCCGCGCACGTATTCTTCCTCACAAAAGATACGGTGGTGCTTGCCTTTGATTTCCTGAAGGCCATAACCCAGCGCTTTGAGGAAGTTGGCATTGGCGGTGATGATGTTGCCGGCCATGTCGAATTCGATGACGGCCTGGGCGCGGTCGATGGCATTCACCTTGCCCTGGTCCTCGACGCTGGTTTCCTTGGCATCTGTCACGTCGAGCGCGAATTTGACGATCTTGTAGGGTTTGCCCTGCGCATCGAAAATCGGGTTGTAGGTGGCCTGAATCCAGATCTCCTTACCGTCCTTGCGCTTGCGCTTGTATTCGTTGGCGTCGTACTCGCCGCGCCCCAGCTTCTCCCAGAGCTCACGATACTGCAGGCTGCTGACAAATTCCTCGGAGCAGAACATGCGGTGGTGCTCGCCGACGATTTCATCGAGCTCGTAGCCAAATACCGCCAGAAAATTGCGGTTGGCATGCAGCACCTTGCCCGTCAGATCGAATTCGATCACCGCCTGAGAACGTTCGATGGCTGTCACCTTGCCCGCGGACTCAGCCTGACGAATGCGGCTCTCGGTCACATCGTTGGCGAACTTCACGACCTTGTAAGGACGACCATCCGGGTCGAATATCGGGTTGTAAGTGGCGCTGATCCACAACTCGCGACCGTTCTTGCCGATGCGCTTGTATTCGCCGGAGTCATACTCGCCACGTTCGAGCTTGGCCCAAAAGGCACGATAGGCCGGACTGTTCAGGTAGTCGTCTTCGCAGAACATGCGATGGTGCTGACCCTGAATCTCGTCCAGACGATAACCCAGGACCTTGAGAAAGTTTTCGTTGGCGGTGAGCACGCGACCGTTAAGGTCGAATTCGATGACACCCTGCGAGCGATCGATGGCCGCAACCTTGCCTTCGTACTCGGAATTGGACTTGCGCTGCGCAGTCACGTCCGTGGCGAACTTCACCACCTTGAACGGATTGCCTTGCTCGTCAAACACCGGGTTATAAGTGGCCTGCAACCAGATCTCGCGCCCGTTCTTGCCCAGGCGCTTGTACTGCCCTTCGTCGAAAGCGCCCTTGCCCAGTTTTTCCCAAAACGTCGCGTATTCGACGCTGGACGCATATTCCGGCGTGCAGAACATACGGTGATGCCGACCCTGGACCTCATCCAGCCGATAACCGACGCAATCCAGAAAATTGGTATTGGCCCGCAGGATATTGCCTTCAAGATCGAACTCGATCATCGCCTGGGAACGGTCAATGGCCGTCAACAGCGAGTGAAGATCAAGTTCCAGCCCGGCCCGTTCCCTGTAGGTGCTTTCAATTGTGGTCGACATGTGGAAGTACTCTGCGAGTAAGCATCTGTGGAAGTATTGTTATAAAGCCCCGGTCTCTGCGAGCCCTGTCAGACACACCGATGTGCGGACTATGGAGGCTGCCGGTCAAGCCGGTTAATCGTCTTTTTCAATGCCTTCCATAGCGCAAACTTCAAGGCCGTCAAAGCCAGGTAGAACTATCGAAGTCATTCGGCAAGGGGCCGTTACATAAACATCGGCTTCAGTCAGATTAGCTTTAGCGCTGCCAGACCACTATTTAGCCACTATCAACGCACACACTTCCTGGCCCTACCGATCACCGGCAAGGACCGCTTCGTAAACCACTTCCGTCTCCTGCTGAAAACCGTTGCGTCATCAGGCGTAAAACCAGATGACGAGAATCACGGCCCCCGTCCATCCCAGGGTGAGCAAGAAAGAAAGCCCAGCAAGGCGCGGGTCCATGGAACTCCTGTTCTAGAAGGCTTGGGTAAGCAGAGCGCTGCATACGTAGGGATATATCGGCTGGATCACAGGTCTATAAACTATTTTCACCACCTTGAAACACTGCCGGCACAGGGGTCTTGCTCTGGATCAACGTCTGATAACCTTGCCGCCGATCACTTCGTAAAAAGACGCTCGTCGCAGAGGCAGCCATGGCCATGATTTTCCCAGCCGAACCACTACGGCCCGAGGATCGTTTCGACGCCTGGCAGGAGGTTGTGAGCTCGACGTATGGCTTGGTCACCAGCCAGCCGCTGACCGAAGCGCCGTTTGACGGCAGGCTGAATGTCAGGGATCAGAGTAGCGTTACCTTCACCCGTATCCAGTCTTCCCCCCTCCATTACCGGCGGTTGCAGCAAGACAGGGAGAGCGATCACTTCCTCCTCACGCTCTCTTTGTGTTCCGTCGCTATCGTCGTGCAGAACGACAGAGAGTCCCGGCAAGGCGCTGGCGATATCGTCCTTTACGATAGCGCACAGCCTTACGCATGCAGTTACCCCGAAGGTGACGATCAGATTGTGCTGGCGGTGCCCCGCAAATTGTTGCTGCAACACATGCCCGCTGCCGAACGACTGGTGTGCCGCACGCTCGATGGCCGTTCGACGCTGGGCCGTGTTGCCGCAACCTTGTTGAATGAAGCCTGGAACACAGAAGGCTTATCGGACCCGCTGAGCGAGCGACTCAATGCATCACTGCTGGACGTACTGTCTACAGCCTTCGACTCGGTGTTCGGCGACACCGATACCTGAACGAACGTTATGACGGTGACCTTGCCGTGCTGTGGGTCGACGCTCACCCGGACGTCATGACACCCAGAGACTTCCAGCATGCGCACGCGATGGTCATGGGCAATCTGCTGGGCGAAGGTGACAAGGATTTCGTCGATGCCGTGAAACGCCCGATCAAGCCGGCCAATGTGATGTACGCGGGCCTGCAGGAAATGCTTGAGGTCGAAAGCGCATTCATCAAGCGTCTCGGGCTGCGCAGCGCCGATGCACAGGCGCTGGCGCACTCCAGCGAACCGGTGCTGCAGTGGCTTGAGGAAACCGGTGCAAGACACCTGGCGATCCATCTGGACCTGGACGTGCTGGACCCGGCACTGTTTCGTTCTGTGCTGTTTGCCCAACCCGGTGGCTACGATCGTTATGGCAATTCCTATGAAGCCAATCTGACGGCAAGCTGGGAGCTGGACGTTTTTGGCGGTTTGAGACGCAGCCGACAGGCTGCACTGGCTGAATATCAAGCTTCGCAGGCAGGTGTTGCGGCTGCCAGGCTGGCTGTGGCAGCCCAGACCGCTGATACCTACATCACCGTCCGTGGTCTGCAAGCCAGACTGGCAATCGCGAACCGACAGGTTAAAACCCGGCAGGACCTGCTGGAAAAAGTCCAGCTCCTTCATGAGCGTGGTCTGTCCCCGGAATATGAAGCTCGTCAGATCGAAGCGGAGCTTTTACAGGTGCAGGCAACAGTGCCTATTCTGCAAACAGGTCTCGACGCGGCGATGAACGCGCTAGATGTGATGTTGGGCGTGCCGCCTGGCACTCACCGGAGCTCTCTGGCTGAAACAGGTCGAATCCCACACGCACCCGAACTTACGTCGACAGGAACGCCAGCCGATCTTCTCCGTCGCAGACCTGATCTGATCGTGGCCGAGCGGCGCCTCGCCGCTTCCAACGCACGTATCGGCGTGGCGATCAGCGAGTATTACCCCAAACTCTCACTCAGCGCACTGCTGGGCAGCGCCACAGCCGTGTCGAGCGGCAACCTGTTTACCGATGGTGCCAGTCAGTCAGCAGGTATTTTGGGGCTTCGCTGGAGGCTTTTTGATTTCGGCCGGGTGAACGCCCGGATCAGACAAGCCAAAGGACAAGAGGCAGAAGCTCTGGCGGCTTATCGACAGTCAGTTTTGCGCGCCACTGAGGACGTTGAAAACGCTTTTTCTTCGTTGACCAGCCGCGAAACTCAAGCTGCAATGCTGGGTAAAGGAGAAACTGCACTTGCTTCAGCCCGGCAATCCTCATTCGCAAGCTACAGCAAAGGTGCTGCCAGTTTGATCGAGGTTCTGCGCGCTGACGAGAAAATGCTGCAGGTCGCTGACGCCAAGGCGCAGGCACAGGTCGAATCCGCACAGGCGGCGGTCGCCGTCTTCAAAGCGCTGGGTGGTGGTTGGCAAATGCCTTCCACCACTTCACCTGAAGAGAAGATGCCTACACTGTAGGTGTCACCAAGGAACGCATCCTTTCAGATCAGGCGTACTCAGCGATAACGTTCAAGCCAGTGAGCGTAAGGCGCCGGCAAGGTCCAGGCCGACTTTTCAACGCCCAGTTCTTTCGCCGCGAAATAGGCCCAATGAGGATCGGCCAGATGCGCACGGCCAATCGAGACCAGATCGAGCTGGCCTGACTTGACCGCCTCTTCAGCCAGCTTCGGCTCGCCGAAGCCCCAGGCGCTGGTCACTGCAATATCCGCTTCACGACGCACACGCTCGGCGATCGGTCCCATGAACGCAGGCCCCCACGGAATGTTGGCGTCCGGCGTGCTGAAACCGACGCTGACGCTCAACAGATCCAGCCCGCCAGCCTTGAAGCGGCGCGCCAGTTCGATTGGCTCGGCAAGCGTCTGCTCGTCGCGACCGTCGTATTCGATCACGCCAAAACGTGCGGTGAGCGGCAGGTTCTCAGGCCAGACTTCACGTACTGCGACCAGGGTTTCCAGCAGGAAACGGCTGCGGTTATCGAAGCTGCCGCCGTACGCATCGGTGCGTTGGTTGGAGTGCTCGGAGAAGAAGCTCTGCCCCAGGTAGCCGTGGGCAAAATGCAGCTCGATCCATTCAAAGCCGGCATCGCGGGCGCGACGCGCAGCATCGACGAAGTTCTGGCGAACACGCGCGATGTCGTCCAGGGTCATGGCGCGCGGGACTTTCGGCAGGTTGGCACCGAACGCAATGGCGGACGGAGCGATAGTGTCCCAGCCACGCGAATCGGAAGCAGCGATATGGTCATCACCTTCCCATGGACGATTGGCACTGGCCTTGCGACCCGCGTGGGCAATCTGAATACCCGGCACGCAACCTGCGGCCTTGATGGCTTTGACGACAGGTACGAATGCCTGTGCCTGTTCATCGTTCCAGATACCGGTGCAACCGGGAGTGATACGTCCTTCCGGCGCAACGGCGGTAGCTTCGACCACCAACAGACCAGCACCGCCACGTGCCATGCTGGCCAGGTGCACGTGGTGCCAGTCGTTGATGACACCTTCGGTTGCCGAGTACTGGCACATCGGAGGAATGGCAATTCGGTTGCGCAGCGTAACGTCTTTCAGTTTGAAGGGTTCGAACAATGCAGACATTGGAAAGCTCCCGTAGGCCAGATGACTTTTGATTTCAGTTGTTCGATGGTAATCGAACTATGGCAATAAACGGAAGCCTTGATATCATCCCCTCCATGCGAACCTTCCAACACCCCGATCCTGAAGACCTCACACTCGAACGCTTACTCTATGCCTTGAGTGATCCCGTTCGCATGGGAATCGTGCGCTGCCTGGCCGGCGTCGCAGAAGCCACCTGCGGCGAACTGGACGGCGGACGCCCTAAATCGAGCATGTCCCATCATTTCCGCGTGCTGCGCGATGCCGGGCTTGTACAGACGCGCAACGTGGGCACCACGCACATGAACTCGCTACGCAAACAGGTGCTTGAGAGCCGGTTCCCGGGTCTGCTGGACAGTATTCTGGCTCAGCATTGACGTAAAAAGGCATCAGCCCTGAGACAACCTGCGCTGCCATTTCATTGCATGAATTTCGATGCGCTGCTCGTCAGTTTCATTCCAGGTCACCTGAAAGCCGGCAGTTCTCAACGCTCCGCACACCTTTTGACCAACGCCGACGCCTTTCAAGGGATCATCATCTAGCGAACCGAAAGCGATCATCAGCTCGCCGCCTTCAACCACACGCTCGACATCTTGCCCGTGATAGAAACAGTAGCCATGATAATGACCGTCTGGCGCGTCATGATCAGCCTGGGCAACCTCCGAGTATCCATCCGACATCGTGTAACCCGCGTTGGACAGCGCACAGATCCCCGCTTCATGCAGATGGTAAAAAACAACGTCCAGTCGATCACAATCGGTGATCTTCGGCCAGAGGCGTTCGGCTTCGAGCTTTTGCTTCAGCTCCTGCGCAATAAAGGCTTTCAGCACCGCGACGTCGCAATCGTCGTCAATGATGTCTTCGATCATCTCATCCATCTCTTGCGCACTGTAAAACCCGGACCAGACCCAGATTTTGATGCTGTCAGTAACATACTGTTCACTTTCGTTCATCGGCGTGTCTTCCTTGTGAAATTCAAGCGGACAGCGTGGGGACGGTCAGGCCGGATCATCGCGCGGTTGCAGCCACTAACTATGTTTTATGGCGAAATCCCACTCACCAAAACATGCTGACTCATGCAGGACAGGCAAAGTTTCGACGGAGTCGAGAGACAGTTCATAAACCAAGCGGGTGCAATCGCCATTCGCTTCCACCAAGCCTGTGAAGCCCATTGAATAAAGTCCTGATGAGACTTCAAGGTAGTCGGCGTTGCCGAGCCCAAGAGCACGCTGATCTTTGAAATTCAGGAAGAATGCAGGATCCCAGTCCATCAGCGCATACAGATCTGCAACCACCAACACACCCGATTCGATTCTCAATGGAATACCGTTGTGCTGAATAACCGCTCCGGGAAGCTCGATTGGCAAATCGTCGCTCTTTTCACTCAAGCGAAACAGATAGTGCGCTTCAGGAATTTCATACATCGGCAAGACCACACCAGCTTGTACGGCCAGCCGCCCCACTTCACTCTCTTCGATAAAAAACGCAAACAGATCGCCAACTTCCGGGCAGTACGCTGCGGCAAACCGGCACAATACAGCCGGATCAAAGATGACCGCCCCAGCAGTGAATGTCTCTATATTTGCCTGATTTTTCATAGGACTATCCGATGTACGTATTGATCAGCGATGAATAATTGAGGGCTCAGGGCGTCTCAGGGCTGATGGGGGAAATTGCCACGAACGTATAGGTCAAGTAATCCGGTCACCCATGATGGTGGGAGCCTGGATCGCCAGGTGATGAGCGATCAAGCCAAAGTCATCGGAGACATAGCCGGCAAGATTGGCATTTCGCGAGATTGATAAGACCTCTTTGAATACATGCTCTCTGAGCAGGTTGATCGACTCAGTCATATCACGAGCTAAAGGTGTTGCCTGCAAGGCGACATGATGCAGGGTCCATAACTGATCAAAAAATTCATCATCCCTGGCATCAAGCACTCGGTCCCAGTCAGCCTCACAGGCACAGAGCGTTTGGAAGAATGACGGTGGGCGAACCAGCTCCCATAACCCGTCCAGATTATCGGCACTCACAAGACCAGCATCCGCAGAACCAGAAAGGGAAAATGGTTCAGGTGTGTATCACTCATAAGATAGTTCTCTAGCCTATTCGCTGTCAGATGGGTAGCTTACCAAGCCCATTACGAAACCTGGCTAACGGACAAAGGGCTCACTACTCTTCAGCCTTTCCAGCGCGAGCATCATGCAGAGAAATGAATCAACATTTCTACACGACAGCAGAGCGCATCCAGCAATTGCGGCAGCTCGAACGCGGCCTTGCTAACCTGGTCCCCTTCTCAATACGTATGGGACTTGCACAAACGCCCCATTATGAAGATGCACTGCGTCGCACTAGGATCCTGCTGGAAACCGGTTTTAATCAAGCAGACCTGACCAGCCTGGCACGCGCCATTCCGGACGTTTTTCATCGGGGTCGAGACTGGGAAGCACAATACCTGGTTAAAAAGCCGGATGGTTCCTGGGGCTTTTCCGAAGAATACCTGAACATTCAAGCACGGCTTGGTCCCGTCATGCAGGTGGTCGACGCCTTGCGCAGGCTTGGGTATTACTGAGCAAGCAGCACCGCATAAAGGCCCGGCGGACACCGACTATGAGCAATCATAAAAAAACCGGGATTAACCATCGACTAATCCCGGGGTTTTCAGCAGCCTAAGCGTGTTTACGAGCAGTCCTCAGACCTTAAAGCCGAAACTTGCCCACTTCCGTCTGCAGGCTGGTGGCGAGGGTCTTCAGGCCGCCGCTGGTCTTGAGCAGTTCCTGAACCGACATGTTGTTCTGTTCAGCCATTTGCGCAGAACGCTCGACGTTACGCGCGACATCCTGGCTCGCTGCGGTTTGCTCACGCAGTGCGAAGGATATCTGGTCGACCACCTGCAGAACCTTGCCCGAACTGTCGCGAATCTCGATGATCGCCTGACCGGCGGTGCCCGCCATTTCGACGCCTTCGTTCACTTCCTGAACGCCGCTACGCATGCTCTCGACGGTTTCCCGCACGCCCGCCTGAATTTTCTCGATCATCCCGGCGATTTCCTTGGTGGATTTGCCAGTGTTCTGCGCCAGCAGGCGTACCTCGTCAGCAACCACTGCGAAGCCACGGCCTTGCTCACCGGCCCGAGCAGCCTCGATGGCAGCGTTGAGAGCCAGCAGGTTGGTCTGGTCGGCAATGCCCTGAATCACGCTGACGATCGATGAAATGTGCTCGGAGTGCTGACCCAGGCCTGCGACCTGAGTAGAAGACAGCTGCACGGTCCGGGCGATGCCATTCATGCTGGACAAGGTGTTTTCGATGACCTGCGCACCATCTTTCGACTGCTGCCCCGAACGGCTGGCGAGTTCATGCGCCTCGTCGGCGTTTTCGGAAACGTGATGGATGCTGACGGTCAACTCTTCGATCGTGGCCGCCATCGCCGAGGCGGACGTCGACTGTTCCTGGATCGCACCGGACAGTTGCTCGGACGCACCGGAAATCTGTTGTACGGCAACGACCAGTTGATTGGCGGCCTGGCTGATCTGTTGAATCATCTCGCGCAGACGATTCTGCATACGATCAAAAGCTTTCGGCAGTTCATCGTGGCTGCTGGTGTCGATCACGGTATCCAGCTTGCCATTGGCAATTGCTGTTGCGGCATCAATGGCCAGTTGCAGGCGCGCCGTGGTGCTGCGTCCCAGTGCCGCGGCCAGTATCATCGCCAGAACGGCAGCTGCCAGGCCACCGCACATCAGGATCATGATCGCAAGCCGCTTGGCATCCGCCATTTCCTGGCTGCGTTGAAGCAGCAACTTCTGCTCGGTGCCGCTGATCTCAGCCAGCAGAGCGCGCATGCTGTCCATTTTGGCTTTGTCAGCCCCCGAGGTGATGCGTGCATCCAGTTCATCATCAGCCGCATTGCGTGCTGTCAGATCGCGGCGCAGGGCGATGATCGGATTGATATCCTCGTCAAGCCAGCGCTTCTGGGTTTCACCCAGTGCAGCCAGGCGGCGCTGCTGCTCCGCATTGTCGGCTGTCAGGCGCTTGAGCGAATCGAGCTCTTCGATGAAGCGCTTTTCCCCCGCCACCAATGGCTCCAGAAACGCATCCTTCGAGGCAATGACAAAGCCGCGCATGCCAGTTTCGATATTGATCAGCTGTTCAAGGGCAAGTTGAGCTTCGCTCAGCACCTGGTACGTATGGACATTGCTGTTGGTGGCTTCCTCGACCTGCTCGAAGCCTCTGTAAGCACTCGCGACAAGGACGGCGATAAATACGATGATCGCGGCAAAGCTGAAGTAAAGCTTTTGCGAGATGCTGAGTTTGCTGAGTTTGCTGAACATGATGTCGATCCTGAACATAGCCGTTCCGTGGCTTGCATGGTGGGCGTTATCGCTCGTAAAAATAGGCTGAACCAACTTTTATGATTGATGTCATTGAGATATTACTCATGTCGCCCGCCAGCTCAGTAACTTTAGAGACCGTCATTTCATCGAACCTGAATAAAGGCTCTAATTCCACCCAACCTGTTGATATTAAAGGTTAAAAAATTTTTATTACACTTGGCATTTCATTCACTGTACGACTCAAAAAACTTGACGGTCCAGTTTTTATGACGTCAATTTTTTGCCTCTGATAGTAAAGGCATGTACTGATCGCGACAGCTCAGATGTCGCTGCACAACAAGTAATGCCAGGAAAAAGTAATACTTTATTCTTCCACTCCCATTGGCTGTATGGTCCGGCAAACGCATGCTGACGCTCTTGAAAGTGGCACTTTTTGGCTGATACGGGGACAGATGTTGAGAACTGACGTTCTCTTTCTGGTCCCCGCAGGCCGACGCATCTGTGCAGATACAGCGCGTCATTACAGAGTGACTTCCCGTTCTGAAAGATCAAAACCAAGTGACCTTCCTTGTCACCCTTACACGCTCCGCTGCGCTGTCAGCAATTCCGGACGGTGTGAAAACAGTTGCAAAAACGCCCCGCCCAACGCGCAACCGGCCATCACGAAAAAGCACACGGTATAACCGCTGAGGCTGGTCCAGCCGCCGCCCATGGAAATCAGCGTCCCCATCAGCACCGGGGCAATACCGCCGCCGATGAACATCGCCGTGGTGATGATCCCGTTGGCTGTAGAGGTTGCCGAAGGTTGTGCAGAGTCGGAAGCGACTGCGTAGTAGATGGGCCAGACGGCATTGGCTACCAGGCCGAAAAGCAACTGCACGGCGATGACGATCAGGATGGTGTTGGCGAAGTAAAAGGCCCCGACACTGAGCGCCATCCATATGCCACAGATGATCAAGGTGATGCGCCGGCCGATGATGTCCGACAGCGAAGGCCAGATCAGTTGCCCGAGAATGCCGGTCAACGTGAACACGACGCTCATCCCCGCCGACTCGGCCAGCGACAGGTTGAGGATGTTGTACAGGTAGGCCGGCAGAACAATATTGACGCCCATGTACACCACCTGCGTGAGCAGGGTGTTACCGGCAGTCAGGGCGATATTGCGGTTACTCAGCGTCGCTTTTACCGACTTCCAGACCTGGCCTTTTACATTGGTCGATGGCGTGCTGTCCGGCGGGGTCATGCCTTTGGCAGCGATGTCCACGTACAGTTGAGTGATACGCTCGGCCGTGGAGTAGCGTGCCCAGAAGATCATCAGTGGCAACGCAACCACGAAGGCGAAGAAGAACACATAACGCCAGTTTTCCTCACCGTAGGTGCTGATCACGAAACTGGCGACAATGCCGCTGAGCATCGCGCCGATGGGGTAACCGGTATGGTGCGCGCCCAAGGCAAAACCACGGCGTTCAACAGGCCACCACTCGGCAGTGTTGCTGACGCCGACCGGTTCGCCCCAGCCAGCGCCCAGGTTCACCCCGACCCGCAAGGCAATGAAACTGGCGAGGCTGCCACTCAATGCCTTGAAGCCCGACAAAAACGACAGCGCGGTGTAACCCAGTACCAACGGCACCTGAAAGCGCGCCCGTTTCCAGCCCCCGCCGTAACGATCACTCCAGATGGAGCCGGGTATATCGAGAACGGCCAGCGCCAGCATGACCACCGTAGCTACCGTCCCCCACTGGTCCGCAGACAGGTCGAAATGCTTGGAAATCGTTGGGCCCAGACGCAAGACGATCTCGCGATCGTAGGCATTCAGAATCCAGATCATCCAGCAGACCAGCAACGACACCCACGAAAAACGATGAATCTTGCCCAGCGATGCGTTCTTGTTATTTGGCATGGGAAATCTCCAGGCGTGCCGCACACGCCCCTGCGAGAAAGGGTCCAGTCGTCCTTAACGTTCAGGTTCAGTCTGTCGACGGGTTAACTGGCAAAGCGCCGCTCGGCGATGCCTTTCACACCCAGTCCGGTGATGGCGAACAGGGCACCGCGCTGCTGGCCATCTTCCGGAAAGCGCGGCAATGGCGGCTTGGCCATGGAGGTGACAAACAATGTGTCCAGATTCGGGCCGCCGAAGGTCAGACTGGTCACTTTTTTCACCGGCATGTCGATGATGCGATCCACCTGCCCGTCGGGGGTATAGCGCACCAGTTTTCCGGCATACACCAGCGCTTGCCACAGACAGCCTTCGGCATCCACGGTGCAGCCATCCGCCGCCCCTCCGCCTGAGGTGTCGACCTTGGCAAACGTACGTCTGTCGGCGACTGCGCCGCTGGCGTTGTCGTAATCGTAGGTCCAGATCTCCCCTGACCAGGTGTCGGCGAAATAAAAGGTTTCCCCGCCCGGACTCCAGCAAGGACCGTTCGACACGATGATGCCTTCATCCAGGGTGTGCAGGCTAAGGTCCGGATCGAGGCGATACAGCTTGGCGCTGGCCTGATCCTCCTGCGTGTCCATCGAGCCCACGATGAACCGGCCCTGCCGATCGACCTTGCCATCATTGAGTCGATTGTTCGGCAGCCCCGGTTCGGGGTCGACGATCAGCTCGAGATCACCGCTCGGCAAGTCAAGGTTGTAGATACCCGTCTGCAACGCCACGAGCGCCGCATCGCCGTGCTTGCGCAAGGCCATGGAGCCGATTTTCTGACCGACATCCCAGGCGCGCAGTTCGCGCCCGTCGTCGGTGCAGCGCAGAACGCGGCCGTCGAAGCTGTCGATCCAGTACAGGCGCTGTTGCTCGACATCCCAGACCGGGCCTTCGCCCAGCGTGGTCTTAACGTCGACAACGATTTCGATACGCATTTTTCACCTCTGTCTTGTTGTTATTGAGATGACACATTTTGCGGCCGCTAGAAATTAACCTTGTCCTGCCCCTTCAAATCAAGCATTTCACGGGCTTGGTCCGGCGTTGCCACCTGCCCGCCCAGCGCTTCGATCACTGTGCGGATACGCTTGACCTGATCGGCATTGGACGCCGCCAGTTTGCCCGGTCCATCCCACAACGAATCCTCCAGACCGACCCGCACATGGCTGCCCATCGACAGGCCCATGGTGCCCAGCGGAATCTGATTGCGACCGGCCCCCAGGATCGACCACTGATAGGCATCGCCAAACAGGCGATCAGCCGTACGGCGCATATGCGCCAGGTCTTCAGGATGCCCGCCGATACCGCCACGCAAACCGAATACCGACTGTATGAAAATCGGTGCCTTGAGCAACCCGCGCTGCAGGAAGTGCGCTGCGGTATACAGATGACCGATGTCGTAGCATTCAATTTCAAAGCGTGTGCGGTTTTCGGCGCAGGTATTGAGGATGTGCGCGATATCGCGGAAGGTGTTGCGGAAAATCCGGTCGTCGCTGTCGGCCAGATAAGGACGCTCCCAGTCGTGCTTGAATTCGCTGTAGCGATCGAGCATTTCGTACAGCCCGAAGTTCATTGACCCCATGTTCAACGAGGCCAGTTCCGGCTTGAGCTGCGCCACCGGCTGCAGGCGCTCTTCCACGCCCATGGTCGGGGCACCGCCCGTGGTGATATTGATCACCACGTCGCTCTTGGCCTTGATCTGCGGCAGGAACTGCCGAAACAGATCGACATCCTGACTGGGCCTTCCGTCATGTGGGTCGCGGGCGTGCAAATGAACGATCGAGGCTCCGGCCTCGGCGGCACCGATGGCTGCATCGGCTATTTCCTGCGGCGTGATCGGCAAATGAGGCGACATCGACGGCGTGTGGATCGCACCCGTCACTGCGCAGGTGATGATGACCGGACGTTTCTTGGGCATGAGCATTCTCCATTCTTGTTGTTGGCGAGAAGTCTGATGTGGAACATGACTCGGAAGATGTCCGGTCATCGTTGCTATCGGGCCGAATCCTCAGAGGTACTCGACGTTGCCATCCACACTGATGGCCTGACCCGTGACGTTGCGGGCGGCGGGCGAACACAGAAAGAGCGCCATCGCAGCAACATCCTCGGCGGTGACCATGCGCTTGAGCGAAATCTTTTTCAGGTACTCCTCGCGCATCTCCTCCTCCGGCACGTTCATCTGCTGTGCACGGGCCCGAATCACCCCATCCATGCGCGGACCTTCGACGATACCCGGCAGCAAGGCATTGACGCGGATATCACTTTCACCCAATTCGGACGCCAGCGACTTCATCAGCCCGACAATCGCCCACTTGGTCGCGGCATACGGGGTGCGCCAGGCATAGCCCAGGCGACCAGCGACCGAGGCGATATGGATCAGGTGAGCGTTGGGTGAGTCCTTGAGCAACGGCACCGCGTGATGAGCGAAGCGGTACTGCCCAGTGAGATTGATATCAATGGTGCGCTGCCACTCCTCTTCACTAATGGCATCAATGCCTGCCGTAGGGCCAGCGATTCCGGCGTTATTGATCAGCACATCAAGACCGCCGAACTGTTCACGCTGCACCCTGAACACCGCTTCGATCTGCACCGGATCAGCAACGTCTGCGCGCGTGGCAACGCTGCCTGGATGGCGATCAAGGAATGCTGAAATGGCCGCCTCGCTGACATCACACACATGTACCTTTGCCCCGGCTTCCATATAAGCCGCCGCCAACACCTCACCGATCCCGGCGGCACCACCGGAAATCAGGACGCGCAGCCCTGTGTAGGGAACCAGCCGATTGAGAACACTCATGCTTTTTTCACTCCCGAGACCCGCGACCTGGAGCGGTCGCTCTTTGCGATCAGGCGTGTCAGAGAGTCGGCAGCCTGCATGATGTCGTCGGTGACCGCTGCACGAGCGGCCGCCCCATCACGCGCCGCCAGCGCCTCGACGATACGGTTGTGTGCTTCCATCGAACGCTGAAGATGCGCCTTGTCAGGCGCAACCAGCGCGAAACACGGACCGATGTGCAGCCAGAAATTCTCCACTGCCGCAACGATCAACTCAGCCTTGGCGACCGCATAAATGCGCCGGTGAAAGGCAAAGTTGGTCCACAGATAGAGCGCGACATCAACGCTGTCAGCAGCCGTCTGCATCTGCCCGCAGAGCTGGCTGATGTCGGCAAGATCGGCGTCGTTGATCAGAACCACGGCTTTCTCGGCCAACAGCCCCTCCAGCGCAACCCGCGCATCGCGAATCTCGCGCAGCCGCTCCGGGGTCATCATGGGCACGCGCAGCCGGGCGGTTTCGGTGACTTCGAAGGCGTTCTCGGCGCTAAGACGATTCAACGCCTCGCGCACCGGCATCGGACTGGAACCCAGCGCCTCGGCAAGACCACGGATCGTCAGCTTTTGACCCGGCTGAAAGCGCCCGCTCATCAGTGCTTCACGGATCTGCCGGTAGACTTGGTCCTGGAGGGTATCGCGAGAGACCTGCCGCATGGCGGGCAGGAGGATGGGACGATCTGTCATGGGAGTGACTCATATTGGCTTTCTTATGGAGCAAATATGTGATCACAAATAACATATGTCAAATTGTTTTTTTGGAGGTGGTGTGCACCTTAGTCGGAGCTCGCGTCGCAGGCACACGCGCAAAGCGTTGGTGCAGGGGAACGTCGCCACGGCTTTTAGGTAACAGCTATTGGCTATTCCGAGTGGCTGGATGAGGACGCTGGCACGGGGCTGTGCCTCTTATAAAAAGCGACAGGCGTTTTATGTGCAAGCAAGCAGCGCGAGAAGGTTTCAGCCCCCAATACCGCGTTTTACATAGGTCTTAAGGTTCAAAGCCAAGCGAATAAAAACTTGATATTGATGCCGATGATAATCAATGCCGTCAGCAGACCGGGTAAACGCCAAAGGCCAAGCAGCAGAAACAGGAAAGGATTTAAAAGGCCTATCAGAATCAGGACAACCGTGTGGATCCCCGAGCCTTCCGAACCAAGCAGGTCCCAAATCAGCACCCCCACCCATATCGCCCAACACGCATACATGGTTATACCGTCGACCCGGTAAAACGCACGCTTGAAAGCACTTCCCAAGGTATCGGAATCATTGAGCATCAGTGCATCCATACATAAATTGATCTGCTCGATAGTAGCCGAACCGAATCGCGAAGCTCCAATAGGCCTCTCAAACTGAGCCTCAGCGGCGGGAACAAGTCATGCCAATTCAAGAAAAGTGGGGGCGTCAGATTAGCAGAAAAATATGATTGACTAGGGCCTGACAGCCTCACCTATTGATCCATGAGATAGTTTTGAAACGGGACTAGTGCTCGGATCCTTGATATCTGATGGAGGCTGCGTTTAGTAATCTTGTCAGTTCCGCATAGACCTCATCGCTCGCCACTGAGAATCTCCGATTTTACTGCCCTGAATCGCCATTACTGCTAATAGCAAAAGGAGCGTCCAGCATTTCTGAATACGACAATGCCTGCTGCATGCCATGCCCAACGGAAAACTTAGCCTGTTTGGCCTCAAGTACAGCGATCGGCAAATCTGGACGGGCATATAGCACGAAGTCGGCGCGCTTCGGACCACCTTTAGCTTCGGGATTCTTGATGCGCACAGCAAGCTTTCCACGCACCATAACTCGGCCGTCAGTGAGATTAACCTCTTCACGAAACTGATGCTGCTGCCAACCTGCCTGCTGGATGGCTGGGGTTATGAACTTGGTGCAAATATCCCGCTCAGACAGGTGCTTCTTATCCATGATGCACCACCCTAGATGCTATGCCCGCCAGTCCTGAACTATTGTGCAGTCAATCTCAATTGGCAACTAATTGGCAACCAAAAACGGTAAATCGCATAAATGACAAAGCCCGGCCGCTTCCGAACCGAGCTAAGTCATTGAAAAATATGGTCGGGACGGAGTGATTCGAACACTCGACCCCTAGCACCCCATGCTGGGGACCATACAACTATAAGTCTTTGAATTGTAAATAAAAAACACCCTAAAAGCTGCAGCAAAAATCGGCCTTTTTTGTGGTTTCGCACACGTAAACACAAGGCCTACAGCCTGAGTTTTGCGCGTCAAACTCCAGGCTCAGTCAGAGCAAAACGCGACCTTCCCCGCCTCCCCCGGCGTCCTGCCGACAAACACCACTCCCCAAATCCGAAACACTCAACCACTGTATATCCATACAGCAATTGAGAATCACCTCCATGAACGAGAGCAATAGCTCAGAAGCCTTGGCCGAATGGCACAAGCGGCTCAACGACAGGAGGCAATGGACAAACCCTGCAGTCACCTACCGGTTTCTGGCACGCATGGCCGAAGACATGCAGGCTGGCGGGCTGGTCGATCCACTGGAGCGCTTTGAGCTCTTCGAGCTGGCCAGCGCTGCTTTCTGCCACTTCACCGAGGAAGGCAACCACGAATGGCGGCATCAGGCGTCGGACTATCTGGCCTACAACAAGGGCGGCATTGTGTTGGAAGCCTGCTGAACTCCCGATACGTGCTTCATGAGGCCGACCAGTCGCCCTATCACGCCGCCCACTTCGCTTTTCTCGATGAGAAAAACGACCTCATCATGAGGGACTACAAGAAGTACGGCGTGCTCGAGGGTCGCTACATCTATACCGAAACCGGGCAGACGCTGACGCTGGTTGAGCAATCCAGGCAGATCAACGGCGTGAGCTATCAACGCCTGAGCGATGAGGATCAATATCGAGCGCTCGTCGACGCCTCAGCGATAGCTCTCGACCAAGGCGACTTCAAGGCTTACGTTTCGCTATGGGAGCGTCATAGCTACTCGATATTTATCAGATGCCTTCACTGCCTGGATGGATTCGCAGTGCGTGACGATTGCACACACTGCGATGGACGAGGCTTTACCGAAGACCCGCAGTGCGCGAATAAGCTGCCACAGTCGCTCAACAGCCAGCGAAGCGCGCCGAAAAAATAGTAGAACGCCCCCCCCTCCGACAGGCGATCACGGCTCAGGAAGCCGACAGCGGATGTCTATTGATCCCATAAAAAATAGCCATCCTGAGTCAGCCAGCTATTCACGTCCGTTTGGCTGTGACAGACTTACCGCCGTTGATGGTAAGGGAGAGATCCTTGAAAGCACTTATTCTATTCGGTGCTCTGTTGCTGAGCGGGCAGCTTTCCGCGGCTCAACTGGACATGCAGTTGGGGCAGATCAGTCGCACTTGGCAAACAGAAGATTTACTAACCCATCCTCAACTGCAAGTCATTACAGTTAAAAGTGATGTGGCCTACAAGAAGGACATGACTTATTACGCCGTGCCCTTGAGTGTGCTACTGACAGGCATCAAGCCCAGTGACCACCTGCAGGCAGTCGCTCTGGACGGGTTTGCCGCAGAGCTGGCCGCGGCGCCATTACTCAACGACAAAGGCGCACGGGCTTGGTTGGCGATTGAAGATCCTGCCCATCCATGGCCACCGCTGGCCGCTGGCAAACCTAGTGCAGGGCCTTTCTACCTAGTATGGACAGACCCTCAGGTTGGAAATATCAGCCCAGAGCAATGGCCGTTTCAAGTGGCCAGCATTAAGAGCATGACTTCGGTTGCCGAGCGTTTCCCCGCTCTGTTACCAGACCCTGTGCTCAAGACTGATGACCCGGTCAATAAAGGGTTCGCGCTATTTCAGAAAAACTGTTTGGCTTGTCATCGATTGAACGGGGCGGGCGATGCGCAGTTTGGGCCGGATCTAAACATTCCCTACAACCCGACCGAATATTTGGGAATGGATTTACTCAAGCTCTACATTCGAAACCCTCAGGATTTGCGTCAGTGGCCTCAGGCGAAGATGCCCGCGTTTTCGGAAGCGGTATTGCCGGATGCTGACTTGCAGATGCTGATAGCGTATTTGCACCATATGGCTGGACGCAAGATAAAGCCTTGATCCTATTCAACGATGGCACGACAGCACGAGCTGAAATACGTTTTGATAACTGTAGTGCGTATCAGGCAGAGTAGATGCCACCCTTCACACCTTGCGTATCCCAAACTGCGCGGCCTTGACCGTCGAGTCCTGCGGCACGCCTGCAGCCAGGTACAGACCCATGCGTGAGGTGATCACGGTTTCATTCAGGTCGATCGTGCCGCGCTGCGTTTCCAGCTCTCCGGAGAACATGGCAGGCATGGTGAACGGCTCTTGGTACTTGTCCATCGATCGGTAGTAGGACGTTGACGATGCGCCATTGACCGTCCTGGTGATGGTCAACTCAGCCTCCCAAGCCAGAATGCCGCGCGACGAACCCATGATCTCCACCGCCGACACCATTTCGATAACGTCGCCGGCCGCCAGGTTGGTCTGTACCACGTTGGCCGTGGGTTGCATGTAGATGTAGCCGCCCGCCGCCGCCATGTTGCCATGCAGCTCGATGCACTGCGCCTCTCCATAGGCGGCAGGCTCCTTGTACCACCGCGTGGTGATACCGGTCAGGCCAGAGCCAACGGCTTTGTAGCCGTCCGCCAGCACTGACCCGGCCACAGCGTTCACGCCCGCCGGTAGCGCGCCGCCAGTGCCCGCCAGTAGAGGGTTGGCATTGAGGCAGCCGAACGGGCGGATGGCCGAGTAAATGTCGCCAGCGTCAGTGGGCAGCGGGATGCCGGGGAATTCGAAGTTGGCGGTGATGATCGGCACCACCCGCGAACTGATGAACTCGGCGCCCAGGATGTTGGGATGCAGGCCCTCGACTGTCATCGCTTCGGTGAAGCCGTCCCAGATGTTCACGACCGGCACGAACTGGCTGACATAGTTCAACACCCAGTCCTTGTAAGCGATCGCATCGGCCAGCGCCTGCCCGGTCAACGCCCTGCTACCGAAGCGCGGCGTATGGGTGCATATGACATCACGCCCCCCCTGAGGCCTTTGCCGCTTTTTTAATCGCGCGGTCAATGGCCTTCTCGTATTCAGTGATGAATGTGTTGGTTGCCTCGGCTATGTTGTCGGCCAAGGCTTTTCGCGCGAATGGATCCGCCCGCATTTTGGAAGTACCGAATTCGATCAAGCGCCAATGAGGCGTCGCAGCGTTCGCAGATTTGTCGCCGCCCTTCTTGAGGACAGCGCCTTGCAGAACACCAACCCGGAAACCCAGGTCCCCGCTCGACTTGAACAATTTCCCGTTCCAGCGAAGCGCGACGTTGTCAGCGATGGATCGGCCTGTTTCAGGGTCGTCTATCCGCTGCGCGCCTTCTTTCATCTTGTTGGCCACCAGCTGGGCAGCCTTACGCAGCGCCGACCGTCCGCCCTTACGCTTCATGTCCTGAGTGATCGATTCGAGCTTTCCAACGAGAGAGTCAATTCCCTCGAGCTGGAAATCCACTGAGTCAGCCATCGTTGACCCCCTTGGCCACCAAGATGGTGAGATATTCCAGTCCTGAATCGGGATCGGGCAAAGCCGGGCCTTTGATGTCGTAGGTACCAGTCCTGGCCAATAACGCCGTAGATGGTGATGGTATCGCTGGTGGACTCCACGGCCGCTTTGATGGCCGGATTCCATCTGTCGAGCGCGCGCGGGCTCAGCTCGCAGTTAAAACTGCCAGCCTTGGATTTTGGTTGCATGATTTATTCCTTCGAGTTTGCCGGCTGATCCAGCCAGTTCTGTAGAGCTGCCCTTGCGGCTTGCCCGTCATCGCCCTGACCCAGTTTGTCGATCGGCGAAAGGTTGGTTTGCACAGTTAGCACACCGGCATTTCCGCCCATTTTGGGCAGGTTCTCTTTCATGCGGCATTCGTCTCGGGTGTAGATGCCGTTTTGCACCATCCCCGAATACAGCGTCGCGCGGGCGGCGCTGTCAGCACGCAGCAGGCCTTCGATGGAGAACTCCGAGTAGATCTGGCGGCGCTGGGCTGGCGTGAGCAGGTTACGGTTGATGCCCTCCTCGATCCGGCGCATGTAGCTGCGCAGTGTGAAAGTCAGAAAGCGCAGCAGCTTCTGCTCCAGGCCCGTGCCCCAGTTCGACGCCTTGTCGCTGTAGCCCACCATGGTCGGATCGACCATGTAGAAGCGGCAGATCTCCTCGGCGCTGTACTCGCGAGACTCCAGCAGCTGGGCGTCGACCGGGTTGATGCCGATGACTTTCGCGCTGACGCCCTCCTCCAGCACCGGCGACTTGCCGGCGTTCATGGCGCCGCTGATGCGCTGGACGTAGTCCCGGAAATCATCACGCTGCTTCGGCGAGAGGGTCTTGTTCACCTCGAAGGCGACCGTCTGGTGCATGCCGTTCTTGAAGGTGGAGCCGGCCACGTCTTCTGCCGACATCGCCGCGCCAAAGACGTCGGCGCCGTAGGCGATAGGCGACAGGCCGATCTGACCGTCCAGCGAGAACGCCGGGATGTGCATCATGTCGCTGCCCGCGATGTCGCGCAGCTGACCGTTCTTCTCGCGGTACCGGTAGAGGATTTCGCCATTGTCGGCGACGTCCAGGTCCATGCGGTTGGGCAGCAGGAACTCCAGTGCCACAATCCGGCCGCCGATGCGGACGATCTCGACGAAGGCATTGCCTCGCAGCAGCATCGAGGCGACCACCGCCTCCCAGAACTGCACGGCGGTCATTCGGCTGTTGGGGTTGGTGTTGATGATCCAGTGCAGATCGTTGTCGCTGGCCACCTTGCGGCCGCCGTCGGCCTGGCGCATGTACAGGCCCAAGGGCAGCGTGGCGATCGTCTCGGAGATCAGCCGGACGCAGGACCAGCAGGCCGCCAAGCGCATCGCCTTGTTGACGGTGATGGTCTTGCCGGTAGTGGACGTGCTGCCGACCGTTTGGGCCCAGATCCCGCCGGCGCCACCGGATAACGACCGACCGACCCAGTCAATGATCGACGTCTGCGGCGCAGACACCGCGCTGCTCAGTACGGACAGGAGGGACTTAGCCACTGGTCAGCCCTCTTCGGATGAATGCTGCCGCGACGAAGCATGACGAAGCGGCGGCAAGAAGCGCCCAACCCACGCCAAGCAGTACGTAAACGCCTGCCACTGCAAGGGCAAAGCCCAGCACTGCAGTCAGCAGGTAAATGATTGATGCTGTATTCATTCGAATATTGGGTCCCGGATTGAATCCATGAATCGGTCCACGCCGCCGTCGCCGGCAACGACTTGCAGCATCGCCCGCCCGACCGACATGATCAGTGCAACAGCGCCATCGATCTTGTTGTCATCGCCCTGTTTGATGGGCCGTACTACGTCGTCGTTACCGGGCATGTTTTTGCCGATCACGTTGCCGATACACCAGGTCATGATCGGATTGCCGTCATGGTGGAACCTTCCAGCGGTGATAGCCGCTTCCAGCTCTTTCATGGCGTCGGACATGTTGGTGTAGTTCTGGGTGATGGTGACCGGGTTGAAACCCTCGTCGTCGAGGTCATGGCTCAACCCAGTAGCACCGTGTGGGTCAATCGGCGACTCGCGCAGCGGTGCGTGTTTGTTTGCCTCTTTGGTGTCTTCGAGGATTTCGCGGTAATCGATTTCGGCACCATCGGTGACCTCAAGGTGTTTCGAGTTCAGCCAGGCCTGGAAGCGCTCGGACATCCGCTTGTTGTCGCTGTCATAAGCGGTGTCGTATGGCACCCAAAACTTGGGAGCCACGCTGTAGTAGTGAGTCTTTCCGTCGATCACCTTCCAAAACAGGCGCGCCCTCGAGTTCATGTCCAGCTTTCGCGCAAGGTCGAAACCGGCGATCCACTCTTGCCCCTCGAATTGATCAAGCGTAAGGGAGGTGTCCTCGCAGGCCTTCCAGTCCTGCATGTTGAAGAAGCCAGACTTGGCGCTCACCCAAAGGTTGAGGTGCTTCGTTTTGAAGGTGTTGGTGAACCGAGCCGAGCGGATCGCTCGGGCCAACTGGCTTTCCAGGTACTCCTGAAACACGGATACGCCGTGGTTCGGATTGGCCTTGGCCAGCATCTTGGGATCGGTCCAGTCGTCGCCCTCATCAAGCGTCCAGATCCAGCCGAACAGCTCGTCGTCGGGTACCGTGCCGGCAAGCATTTCGATCACCTGGCGGCGCTTGTCGTAACAAGGCCCCTCGATGTCAGCGCCGGCCGTGGTGATGATGAACATCAGCGGCTGACGCCTTGCCCCCATGCCGGTGAGCATCGTGTCGTACTGAGCAGACGTTGGGTGTTCGTGGTATTCATCGACAATGGCGCAGCTGGGTGACGCACCGTCGCCCGGGTTGCCGATAAGCGGTTCGAACCTGCTGAAGTCGGACGGGATGTTCATGTTCGAGGCATTGACCTCGATGCCCGCCGCCTTAATCAGCTTGGGCGACTTCGTCACCATCAGCTTCGCGGGCCTGAACACTTCCCATGCCTGCTTCTCGGTAGTCGCTCCGGAATAAACTTCGGCGCCGT
Organism: Plantibacter cousiniae (nom. nud.); assembly: GCF_977070315.1. Taxonomy (NCBI): domain Bacteria; kingdom Bacillati; phylum Actinomycetota; class Actinomycetes; order Micrococcales; family Microbacteriaceae; genus Plantibacter; species Plantibacter cousiniae (nom. nud.). Next base: position 692,585 of record NZ_CDRVEU010000002.1, read on the forward strand.
ACTCATCATCAGCAACGAACATGCCGATGCCTACGCCACCGGCTACGACTGATTTGCCATTTTTGCGCGGCACTTCCCAGTAGCTTTCACGGAACCTGCGGTGCCCCCCCTTCTTTTTGACCCAACCAAACGTTACCGCCAGCCCAAACAGCTGCCACCCCTCGAGCGTGATCCGTTGACGCTTGAAAGCCCATTCGCCCTTGGTATGTGGCAGCAGCTGGATCAGCTTGAGCTTTTTCTCAGCCTTCGCCGGATCGAACTTGAACCTGAACCCGCGCTTGCGGCTGGCCGCCATGTCATCGAAATGGCGCTGCACTGCCTGATGGATGTACCGACAAGCTGGCACCTTTCCACGTAGCAGAGACCTACCCCAAACCATCGCTTTATCAACGTTGGGGTGGGCGGACTTGGCCATTCAGGATCTCAATAGTTCTTCGAATTCGTTGGTCTCTTTTTCCTTGTTTCCTCCGATAAGACGTGTGCGGTTGGCCGGGTCAAGGCCGAGCATCGCCCCGAACGTCACCATTTGCCGCATCGTTTCGTTCGCGGCGGTCAGTGCCGGGTTTTTCATCGGTCCGCCGGTGGCACCAGTAACCACGATGCCGTGTGCCTGGACTGACTCCTGCGCCATCCGCCAGTTGTCGTATGCAACGCAGAACGCTTCGACGTTGTGTAAATCAGTTATCGCGACCACATTTTCGCGCAGAAGCTCGGGAACAATCATCGTCCACATCTGCGAAGCGCGGTCGCTGAGCCATTCGGGCGGATCAACATTTGTGATCTTCGAAAAAGCGGGCTCGGCCTTATTCAGCGCGCGTTTGCCGGGATTTCCGGCTAGTGCTTTCTTGGCGGTCGGCTTGGGTTTGCGACCACGGCCGGCGACCGTGGCGGTACCTCCCATCGCGCAACTCCAGAATTTTTAATTTCGCGGGTGTAAAAAAACGACTGAGGGCGCGGTCTAGAAGCGAAAGGGACCAGACTTTTGACCCTCCCCCACCGCACCAGACTGGTGCGCGCACCATATCGGTGCATTTCCGTGAAATTCGACGAGAATCGTTCTCTTTTCGGTCAGCGAGGCCGGGCTGCCTGGGTGTTACCCCAGCCGCCGTCCTCTGTCGCCGTCTTCGTGCTGTGGCATGGGTGACACATGGCCTGCCAGTTGGATCGATCCCAGAACAGGTCCATGTCACCCTTGTGAGGAACGATGTGATCAACGTCTGTCGACGCTGTGACACGTCCAACGCGCTCGCACTCTACGCAGAGCGGATGCTTAGCCAAGAAGCCCTTGCGCGCCTGTTGCCACTTGTAGCTGTAGCCGCGCTGGCTGCTGGTCTCGCGTTGCTTCTCCCGCGGATTCACTTCGAACTGCTTGCCTACATCCTTATGCGCGTCACAGTACCGAGGGTTGCGGGTCAATGTGTTGCAGCCCTGGGCATTGCATGGTTTCTGCGGCCTCAACGGCATGGTGTACCGTCCAGGTAAGTCTGGGGCGGTGCATCAGGGTCTTCTGGCTCTTCTTCACTCAGTGCGTCGATCAGAAGCGTCTGTTGCTCTGTCATCAGCCGAAGCAGTTCTGTCTGCTTGCGCATCTCTTCAAGGATCGCAGCACCGTTCGGCTGCAGAGCCACCTGAATGCCAGGTTGACTTACCAGCAAGTTGCACCCAATCCGCTGAGCAAATGGCTCAAGGCTCTTGGTCACTCGTTCGTGCTGAAGGACTGTCATAGGGTTCTCTGGGTAGATCACCAGTAGATCGCCCTTGCTCGGTGTCAGCTTTTGTATCTGGCTTAGCAATGAGTTGCTGTGCTCGTTCATATGCCACCTTGCTCCACTTCTTGAACTACTAACGCCGAAAGGCACACCCAATGCATCTCGCCACCAAACCCCGCAAGAAACCTGTTTGCGGTCAGATTGATACCGTTCGGCGGGATTCCTTGACAACCGCTCAAGCCGAGAAAGTCTGTGCCGATGTAAGATTTTGAAGCTTGGCAAGATAGCTCAGGAGGAGCCATGCCCGACTTGGACCAAATAATTAATAACCATCAAATACTCTCGGACACAGTCCTAAAGCTGAAGGCTATATACGCTTCAGAAGACCCGGTAGTTGTTGAGCTTTTGGAAAAACTTAATGACTCATTAGTTGCGCAGCACGAATGCATGACCCGTTTATATGAGCTATCCATTCTGAACGCTAATTTGGCCGAAAATTCGCAGCCCGTATTATGCTTGGTAAACTCGAATAGACGTTCGATTTTTTAAGCGTTTGCTTCCTTGAAATATCACTTTGATTTGCTACGTTGTATCTGCGCATCCACCTGGTCAGCACAGGTATCCAGCAGGTTGATGACACGATTTTTCAACGCCCAAAGATCGCCATTCAGGGCTAGCTCGTCGTCGCTTTCACTTACCCGCTCACACGGGACCATTTCCGGCGCTTCCAGTCTTACAGATGTCTTCTTAATCGCCACTGGCTGCGGAGTTGCCGCGCAGGCCGTTAGGCAGAGGCTGAGGAGTCCAGGCAAAATCAGTCTTTCTGTTGGCTCTGAGCGTATCAACGGTCTTTTGTGGCTAAAAAAACGGCCCTTCAGCCCCCGAGCAATCCGATGGTACAAAGGGCGCCGCAAAGGCTGCGACCTTTAAAGGTGTTTGTCATGGATTGCCGCTCAAGTTTAAGCCCATCTGGCAGATACATTCGTAAAGCCCAACTCACAGTACATTACACAGGGATGACTTCATGAACTTTAGATCCTTTCGCATAGCTCCCAGGGCAGCTATTGCCTTTTCTATTATTACGGTTTTCGTACTGCTGCTGGGCGCCTTCGCCTTCGAGCAAATACGCGACCTTAGATCGACTCAACAGACCCTCGAGAACGACTGGTTACCTAGTATTCAAAAGGCTGACGATATTCAGATAGCATTGCTTCATACTCGACTGGAAGGTATCCGCTTACTTGCGTCGACAGACTCCGAAGTGTTCGACACCACAGCAGAGGCAATAAAAAGAAATCGTGATGAACTCAATACGCTAACAGATTACTACAGAAGATATTTAATTTCTGGAGAACAAGAAAAAGCACGATTTGAAGAAGCGTCCACACTGATGAAGCAATACCTTGACGGGTTAGACCATTTGGTTGGACTCGCTCGAGCAGATCGGGATGCTGCTATTGAGTACGCCAATGGTCCTCAAGCAGATAACGCCAAAAACTACCAGATTAAACTTACAGCCCTGCGCGATGTAAATTCCGAAGGAGTGAAAGAATCTGGCGAGCACTCTGCTGTCGTATATGAGCACAGCCTTAAAGTCATGTTTTTTATAGTCATCATTTCCCTTTTGATCACAGTTTTACTTGCTTGGAGACTTACAAAAAGCATGTCTAGCCCCATAGGAGATTGCCTGGGTGTCGCTGAGGCCATAGCTAGAGGTGAATTGAATCGCTCCATCAACGTGTCTGGAAAAGATGAAGCCGCCGGTTTGATGCAAGCCCTCAAACAAATGCAAGAAAATCTTAGGCAGACGATTCAGGGTATCGTGAATTCTTCTGCTGAACTGACATCGTCAGCCACGCAGATGCAAACAGTCACCGACAAAGCTGGTTTAACTCAAGAACAGCAAAACGGCCAAATCGATCAAGCAGCCACGGCCGTTACCCAGATGAGCGCTGCCGTTGAAGAGGTGGCACGGAATGCAACATCCACATCTGAGTCGGCACGCGAATCGAGTCACGCGGCAAAACTTGGAAATAGTAAGGTGACTCAGACACTGGACGCTATGAAGCAACTCACTTCTCAGGTGGAAATTACCTCAGAACAAGTACAAGATCTTGCGGACCAGGCCCAGAATATTGCTGAGGTCGTCAGCGTAATTCAAGCGATCGCCGGTCAAACCAACCTGCTTGCATTGAACGCTGCCATTGAGGCAGCACGAGCTGGAGAGCAAGGCAGAGGCTTTGCTGTTGTAGCTGATGAGGTTCGTGCGCTAGCCCAACGCACGCAGGAATCGACTAAAAAAATCGAAAGCATGATCATTGCTATCCAAGAAGGTACTAAGGGTGCTGTGAGCTCGATGCAAACAAGTACATCTCAGGCACATGCTACGTACAACATAGCTCAGGAAGCGGGTAAAGCATTACAAGAAATTATGGACGCTGTACAACTTATTGAGGAGCGCAACATGCAAATTGCTACAGCCTCAGAAGAACAGGCCTATGTAGCAAGGGAGGTGGACCGCAACTTAATAAGCATTCGAGACCTATCTGGCGAAACTGAAAAAGGTACACACCACATAATGAGCGCAAGTAAGAAAATGTCAGGTTTGGCCGTCGACCTCGACGGCATGGTGAGAAAGTTTACACTTTAAGCTTGACTAAAAAATCATGTAGCCTGACCTAATCGAGTTGAATTAGGTCAGGCGCCAAGACTGTATTAGCATCCTTGGCACTCATGTCTTTACCACCACTGGTCGCGGGCTTGCCGCGCAGACCGTCAGGCAAAGGCTGATCAGCCCACTTACGAACAGCCGGGCTCTTACGCTTGAGGTCTTCAAAGTCTTTCCTCGCCTGTCGAGCCTTGTCTTCGCTGGCCTTGAGGCGCTGCTGTAGATCGGCCAGGTAGTTGGCATTACGCTTGGCCTCAGCCTGGAGCGTGGTGATTGTCTTCTGGCTTTCGGTGTTGGCTTCGGTTGCATCCTTGGCGGACTTCGTTTGCAGCGTTACCTGCCCTTCCAGCGCGATGACGCGATACTGCTGGATACTAACGAGCAGCAGAGCAACAAGGCCGATGATGATTGCAGCGGCAATAGCCTTCATACGGAATCCACCTTGCGGCCAATGAATCGGGTCACCAACTCGCGTATGGCCGTAACGCCGAGAAAGCCGATGGTTCCACCAGCGGCAACAGACAGACTGGGCGGCCATGTCATCCACTCTATCAAGCTTGAAGCAACCAAACTGAGGGCACCGCAGATCAACGCTTCAAAGAAGATCCGGCGTTTGCTGGTTTCTTTGGCGTCATAGAGGATGCGAAGTAGAGAGACGACGATGGCCATAATCATGCCCTGCCACAGTGGGTTTGAAATGGCCGCCACGATCCTGGCCCACGTATCTGGTTTGTCAGGCATGGTGCGCATCCGGTCTCAACCCTTTCGGGATCTACAAAACAAAAAACCCCAGCAATCGCTGGGGCTAACGATGAAAGTTATGCCGTGAATAAACTCACCAAAAGGCCATTACCTCTTTGCACTACGGGCCTTAGCGATCGCTCGATTGAACATTTCATCAAACAAAGGATGCATATCATAAATACCGACGTCGAAAGATGTTTCATCGTCGAGAAAAACTGTAACACCCGTTTCTGATCGCTCCATATGGAGCTGAAACAAGAGGATGCCCTGCTCAAGACCAATAGAGTCTGGGTCGAAGTTTAGACGAATGACAAATTGGATTTGTGAACTGGATACTCGAGGAAAAGCCGTGCGCGTGACACTTTTAAATCTGCCTTGCCCATCGAGCACACCAATCGCAATAGCGGGCTGATTCTGTTCATCGATTAGATTGGAATTGCTTTCGGACAAACCGAGGTACTTCGCAAACTCTTTGCGCAAAGTCAAAGCGGTACCACGTAAGCTTTTAAGATCCTGGTCATCATCTTCCAAGGACTTTCGATATGCGTTGGCGATTTCTGAAAATTTCGTCATCGTCTTGCTCCGCGATTTGAGCAATCACAATGCCACACATGGGCACCACATCCAACAAAAAGCCCAGAGTTTGACCGGACTAAATCATGAGTGGTGCCGCGCTGGTACGAACAGAAGATCAGCCGTAAGGGCTCGGACAAGATTCGGCCAGTGGCGGCGATCTGCTGATAGCTGCACCAAGGAACATGGCGAAAGCCAGACAGAAATTGCCGCTTCACGGGACTACGGCAATGTAAATAATCAGAGTCCCCGTCTGAAGGTTGGAGACCTTCCCGATCGCCTGGAACGCTTAAACGCAGACCAGGCCGCATCGGAGATTGATCGGAGCGTGCCCAAGCGGGCTGCAGCGCTAGGATCGCAAAGCCCCGGAAAAGTCCTGAGCCGAATCTGTCGGCCAATACCTGAAACGCGGCGGGAATCAAGCAGGGGTAGCGCCCTGGTGTTCCGATCAATCTCCGATGCGGATGAGTTCAAACCGTTAAATCGGCCCCCTGCATCACCCTCCCCCCTAAATCAAACGACCGCATCGGCAGGTGCCAGGCCAGTCTCACGGCTGGGTTTTGTCACCCGCGCCTGTCATCTGACCAATGCGGTCAAGGAGCCTCCCATGCATCAAACAATCAGCCAGCGTCGTGCAATCCTCGAAGGCCTGCGCCAGCGCTGCAACCTTTCCACTGCCGAGTTTTACGACAAGGTCGGCCGCAAGAACCCGGCAGCCCTGCCGCGCTTCACGGTCGTGCCGAACGGTAATAACGAGTTCGGCATCGTCGAGCGCTCGACCGGTACTGTATGCGGCGTGCATCGCGGCCACAGCGCGGCTTGCAAGGCCGCTGATCAATTGGAAGCCCAGCCTGTACGTCAGCGGTCGTTCGCCACTCACATGCTGCGCTGGACTGCTGCCATCGCCACCGGCATAGCGCTGTTCGCGCTGTACGGTGCCAGCTGATGATCAGTCCAGAGCTGAGCACGATTCAGCGCAACAAAGAGCGTTCCGCGCTGCTCGAGGCCGAGGTAGCCGAATTCCTCAAGCGAGGTGGCGTGATCGAAACCAAGCAAGGCTTTCCTTTAACGCCCGAGCCGAAGCGATACGGCCGCATGAGCACGCCAGCAGCCCCCCAGCTCCACACCGTAGGACCCGGCAAGCAATCCAAGACGCTATGCCGATTCTACCTCCTCCTGACGAGCGTGAGCGTTTGCTCAAGGAGCAGGCAGCGATTGCGAAAGAGCTAGCCATGACGATGACCATCACCGATGTGGGGCGGCGCACTGGCATGAGCAGGCACATGCTCAGGAAGTTCGCGACAGAGGGCCGCTTCGATTACAAGCCTTTCGACCCATCACCAAGCCTCAAGCTCGTTCAGGCTGAACGCATCAACCCGATAACGGACGCCATGAACGTGTTGCGGATCAAGGAAGCGAGGGATCGCGGTCTTTCGCGTAAGGCCGCAAAAGACCTGATCGGGATCAGCAGCACGCTAATGGAAAGGCTGATCGCAGACTACGCGATCGACTTTCCGCCAAAAAGAATTCACCGAAGGTGAGTCGAATAGATTTCACAAGAAAAAAACTATTCGCCTCTGTTCACAGTTATCAGTCTTTGAACAAAACATGTCCTTTTCCAAAAGCTGCAATTTCATAAAGAATATCATTGCTCAGCCCTGATGAATCAGTGATGCAAAGCTGTCCGCCGCCCACTTCCGCGTAGGCGGCAAGGGAATTAAGTTGGTTAGGCGTCCTGTTAGAAGCCGATATCTCAATACCCCCACCATAAGCAAGTAACTGTTCCAAATCGTTTTGCGGCTTTTCACTGAAACTCATCTGACACCCCTATGATCCGGCTCCATGCCGGTCATCATCTATAGCTCACCCCCAACCTATTTGCCACCACCGTTCACGGAGGGCGGCGCATGCATGGAGATTGCCATGAGCCAGTTCTACCTGCAGGACAGTCGAAGCCACGTTGGCGACGGCCTGACGTTCTGGGCGCTGGGCGGCGGTTATACGACCAACCTGGACAAGGCAGAGCTGTTCACCCATGCGCAGGCCAACAGGCACCGCGACACCGACATCCCGTGGCCTAAAGCCTATATCGACGAGCGCGCGCATCTCGGCGTCGATCATCAGTACATCAGCAAGACCGACGCGGCAGCACAGCTGACGGAGTGCTGCCAGTGCGTTTTGCAGATCCAGCAGCAATGGAACGGAAACGACATCTTCTTTGCCAAGTGGCCATGCGGCGGAACTGACAGGCTTGAGCGCGCACACCGGCTTACCCTCGAGGCGGCCATCCCTGCAGACTTCGCAGGCGCGATCAAAGGCAAGAAAAATATCGCCAGTCTGCGTGACGCCGCCGACTCTGAACTAGCCCGGGCCAAGATCGAGGCCAGCCAGATCGGCGACGGTATCCGCGCCAACCTGGAAAGCTTGCGCTCGCTCGCAGTGGATCATCCGTTTCTGTTCAACGATGCTCAGCAGATCGTGCTCAAGAACAATGACGACCTGGTGGCCCTCATCAAGGTGCGGATGAACGAGCACAAGCAGGCCGAGGAAGCGAAAGAGCTGGCGCAGCGTGAACGTATTCGTGCTGAAGAATCAGCGAAGCTTGCGACTGCGGCCGAAACAGAGCGAGTCGCTGAAGCTGAAAAAGCGAAAGCCAGCGCGCTTGCGCCGCAAGCCGCTGTGGCTCCCAAACCGGTAGAACAACCAGCTCCGAGAATGTCCGCCGTCGCCCCATCCGCCAAGGTGCCGCCCAAGCCTACAAAGCTCGAAGCGAACGTCACCGACCTTCATGCGCTGGTGAAAGCCGTCTACGAAGGCCGGGCACCGATATCGGTCCTCACAGTGAACTGGGGCGCGCTGGACGACCTTGTCCACACTCAAGGCGCTGATTTCCAAATGGACGGAGTAACCATCACGCAGGTGGCAGCATGATGACTACCGAACTGAGCGCCATCCAGCGCAACAGCGTCGAATCCGCGCGCTTGGCTGCGGCCATCGCCGAGTTCGAGCGCAAAGACGGCAAGATTCAGCAGGTGGGCGTGTTCAAGCCAGAGCCGCCGCCAAAGCGCAGGGACTGGATCGACCCTGCCACGGTGCTGAACCGCAAGCCCCCTGCCATGAGTCGCCGCGAAAGGAACACACTGCGCAAAATGGCGGCCGAGCTATGAAGCGCCGCAAGCAAAACAACTGCTTTGTCCGCGCCGAACGCAGTTGCCGCGCCCTGCTCAGCACTAATCATGTCGCCGTGGTTAACGTAGACCCCAGTGGTTTGCAGGTCATGGTGAACTGGAAGAGCCACAAGCAGATCCGCACCCTGGCCATTGCGAACGCCCTCTTCGACTTCTCATACCGATGGACGATCTACATCAGCGCCATGTGTCGAGACGAGCGCGGTGCTGAGTACGTGAAGTCCGTTGAGATATCGCCCGAGGGCCTGCACAAGGTCGATCGACTCACCGATGCCATCGAGCATTACTACCTGGAGCTGCGCGGCACCTGTAACCAGAACCACTTGGTGGCCTCTGGCTGGATTGCGATCCCCGCCGAGGTTTCGCTCGACGAGGCTCAGGCCGCGAAGCTGTTCTATGCGGCCGGTGCCTGGCATCAGGTTAAGGCAGCATGAATCGCCTGCAAAGCCGAGTCCGCCACGGCAGACGCCAGCAACACATTCACTTGCCGCCCAGCGGCTACACGGAGCTGATAAATGGCCCTGACCCAGAAACAGCGGAACGAGAGGACGGCGCTCAAGCGGCAGAAGGCCGGGGAAGAGGAATTGCGGCTCAGGGTGCGGCCCGGCACGAAGCAGGCGCTGAGTGAGCTGATGGCCTGGGCTGGAATCGAGGAGCAGGGCGAGGCTCTGACCCTGATGATTCACCACCTGCACAACCTCGGACCGGTCGGCGCGCTGCCGATGCTTGAGGTTCCGCGCCACGAAATCACAGTGTCGAAAATCGTGGCGCTGGAGTTTCACCGCAAGAGCATGCTGATGATTCAGAAAGATCCGGGCGACGAGGTAGTTTCGCCCACTTAAAGCTTCCTGAAACTCAGCGTCGTTCCTTGCGGCGGATAGATCGACATGCTGTCGCGAACCTCGTACTGGGCGATAACATTTCCCTCTGCATCCGTTTCATCGTAGAAATCGATATCTGTGTCGCGCCCTTTGCGTTGCTCTGACTTGGAGCCAGTATGTTTGAGGCCGTGTCCATCTGGGATGCCTATCAGTTTTCTATGTTCTGCACTCATCTCTAACCATCCTTTGATCCGGCTCCATGCCGGTCATCATCTATAGCTTACCCCCAACCTATTTGCCACCACCGGACACCGAGGGCGGCGCATGCATGGAGAAACGCCATGGACAACAAGCCCACCGAAGCGCAGGTAGGCCTGCTCTGGCACACGCTGGGCCTGCGGCCTGAATGTCGCGATAGCCGAACCGTGTATCGAAACCGTTTCCTTGCCGGGCCAGGCCACAGCGACATGACAGATTTGGAAGCTCTGGTGACGCTGGGGCTGATGGGAAGTCGCAAGCCCCCGGCGTTCTGCGATCAGAGCGAAATTCTCTATTTCGCGACCAAAGAGGGCGAACGATTCGCCATTGCCGAAATGCCGTCTGCTCCACCTGCACCTAAGCGCACGAATTTTGACGCCTACCTGGATGAGAGCGAGTGCTACGACAGCTTTGCCCACTTCTTGGGCATCAGGATGCCTCGGTATCAAGAGCGCGGCGAACGCGGCAAGCGCGAATACCGCATGGTTCGCTACAGGCGCAACATAAACCGGAACCGGTTTCACAGCTCCGAGTACTTGCTGCTTTGCGAGCCAGTTGAGGTAGCCGGTGAGTGGTGCCCGGACAAGAAGGAAGCCAAGGCCAGTTACAAAGCGGCGTTAAAAATAGCTAAACGTAATCAAAAAAACGAAAGTGATTTCTAAGCCCGCCACCCTCACTTTGCTTTTCGACCGGACCTCATTATATCTACATACTCTTCAAGGGCTGCCTCAACAAGACCAGAAAAAGCGTAGTCAGGCTTCCTCCAAGGATCAATGAGACCTACCGCAGTGATCAGAGCATTGACAATAGCAGCCTGGTTCGACAAATAAGCGTTGACATCCGGAAAACAACCAGGCAATCCGTCATCAGAAGCATAAAGCAACAGGTTACGTTCGTTCGCTCTTGCTTTGATGACAGCTTTCACTTCTGCCGAAAACTCTTTCTTGAGTTGTTTTCTTAAATGCTCACCGATCACATCCTTCATAGTCATTTTCCCGCTGGTCCTGATATCTAGAGGAGGACGCGGGCGGAGACAATGTTCCATACCTTTTAAAGGAAAGATAAGCTCAATCGCAGGACGGCCAGGCTCATCAGTCATAACCATCCTCGGCTTATCTAAGGCGAGCTTTTCGAATATGAATTCGCTATTAAACCAGCGCACTACTGCCTTGATAAATACCGCAACCCCAGCTTTGTTCTCATGCGACCAAATGTGGTATTGATCACTCAAAGGGTAGCATTGGTCTCTCAGTGATGTCAGCAGGCTTGTAGCGGCTTCTTCCTCGGCGCAGATTGCACGAAAGCATGCCATCTGCGGATCTATTTCTACTATCCGCCGAGCCATAGCAATATGGTTGACCGCGTTAATAGCTGCGGTTTTTACTCGCCCATCACAGAACTTGAGCATGTCCCTCGACTTTTCCAGCTGATCCCATACGGTCATAGCATGCATCCTTATTAGGAGAATATTAGAAAAAACGAGTGAATATACCGCACACACTACAACTTCACATATTTCACCACCAATAGCCCACTTCAACGACTCACGCCACCCCGGCGAGGAATCCCCATGTCTCCCTACAAAATGTCCGGGACGACGGTTGTCAGCTTTTCCGGT